>NZ_JBIURQ010000008.1:0-466991 GCF_044740925.1 Streptomyces sp. NPDC088254
TTTTGGCACGCTGTTGAGTTCTCAAGGAACGGACGCTTCCTTTGTACTCACCCGAGAGACTCTCTCAGGCTTTCCTCCGGGCGCTTCCCTTCGGTGTTTCCGACTCTATCAGGGTTTTTCCGGCCCCCTGACCACTCTCCCGCAGGCATGCGGAAGATGATCCGAAGTATGGATCCCACTGACAAGTTGGATGCCGCCCGGTCGAGCGCGCTCGTCGGCGTCGCTCACCCCCAGGCAGGTCTACGACTGTACAGCGGGCGGCGGAGCGGGGGCAAATCCCGTAGGCTACTGGTCTAGACCACCGTCCCACTGTCATGCGGAACCGGTAGTTCATGTGACATACCCTGCTGGACAGTGCGCCGTCCGGGTCTGGCAATGACGGCCCCTGTACATCTCCATCCCTGGGAGGCTTCCCATGACCACCGTGACGTCCCCTCTGGCAGGACGCGCCATCGGACTGGCGTCGGTGCCGGATCCGGTCTTCTCCGGGGCCATGGTCGGCCCGGGGACGGCGATCGACCCGGTGCGCGAGCCTTCCGAGGCTGTCGCACCCGTGGACGGCGTCATCGTCTCCCTTCACCCGCACGCCTTCGTCGTGGTCGACACCGACGGGCACGGTGTGCTCACCCACCTCGGCATTGACACCGTGCAGCTCAACGGCGAGGGCTTCGAACTCCTTGTGAACAAGGGGGACACCGTGACCCGTGGGCAGGGCATCGTGCGCTGGAACCCGGCCGCGGTCGAGGAGGCCGGCAAGTCGGCGGTGTGCCCGGTCGTGGCGCTCGAAGCCACGGCGGGCTCGCTGGCCGAGCTCCGTGAGGACGGCGACGTGAAGACGGGCGACGTCCTCTTCTCCTGGCACTGACGCCGGCTCCCGGCACTGACGCCGAGGCCGTCCCCATGACGGCGCCGGCCACGTAGGACAACCATCGCGGCGGGACCCGCCGCACTATCGGAGACGGGTGAGATGGAGACAACGCTGCGAGGCGTCGGCGTGAGCCACGGTGTGGCCATCGGCGAGGTACGGCACATGGGAACGGCGGTGCTCGAGCCGCCTGCCAAGCAGATCCCCTCGGAGGACGCGGAGCGCGAACAGGGGCGTGCCCGCAAGGCCGTGGAGGCGGTGGCCGCCGATCTCATCGCGCGCGGCAACCTGGCCGGCGGTGAGGCCCAGGCCGTGCTCGAGGCGCAGGCGATGATGGCTCAGGATCCCGAGCTGATGGCGGACGTGGACCGGCGCGTCGCCGTCGGCAGCACCGCCGAGCGTGCCGTCTACGACGCGTTCGCCGCCTATCGGGAGCTGCTCGCCGGCGCCGGGGAGTACCTCGCCGGGCGGGTGGCCGACCTGGATGACGTGCGGAACCGTATCGTCGCCCGGTTGCTGGGCGTGCCGATGCCGGGCGTCCCGGACAGCGACGAGCCGTATGTCCTGGTCGCCCGGGACCTGGCGCCGGCGGACACCGCTCTGCTGGACCCGACGCTGGTGCTCGGCTTCGTCACCGAGGAGGGCGGGCCGACCAGCCACAGCGCCATCTTGGCCCGTGCCCTCGGGGTGCCGGCCGTGGTGGCGCTGCCCGGGGCCGGTGAGCTGGCCGAGGGGACGATGATCGCCGTCGACGGCAGCACGGGTGAGATCTTCGTGAACCCGAGCGCGGAGAATAAGGCGCGACTGGAGGCCGCGGCGGCGGAGCGCAAGGCCGCGCTCGCGGCGTCGACGGGCCCGGGCGCGACCGCGGACGGTCACAAGGTGCCGCTGCTGGCGAACGTCGGTGGGCCGGCGGACGTGCCGGCCGCCGTCGAGGCGGGTGCGGAGGGTGTGGGTCTGTTCCGCACCGAGTTCCTGTTCCTGGACGACAGCAAGAACGCGCCGTCCGAGGAGAAGCAGGTCGAGGCCTACCGGCAGGTGCTGGAGGCGTTCCCTGAGGGCCGGGTCGTCGTGCGCGTGCTGGACGCGGGTGCGGACAAACCACTGGACTTCCTGACTCCGTCGGACGAGCCGAACCCGGCGCTGGGCGTGCGGGGCCTGCGTGCGCTGCTGGACCACCCGGAGGTGCTGCGGACGCAGCTGACGGCGCTGGCGAAGGCTGCCGAGGGGCTGCCCGTCTACCTCGAGGTGATGGCTCCCATGGTGGCGGACCGTGCTGACGCCAAGGCGTTCGCGGACGCGTGCCGTGAGGCGGGGCTGCGGGCGAAGTTCGGCGCGATGGTGGAGATTCCGTCGGCCGCGCTGCGGGCGCGTTCGATTCTGCAGGAGGTCGAGTTCCTGTCGCTCGGGACGAACGACCTCGCGCAGTACACGTTCGCCGCGGACCGGCAGGTGGGTGCGGTCTCCCGGCTGCAGGATCCGTGGCAGCCCGCGCTGCTCGACCTGGTGGCGCTTTCAGCTGAGGCGGCCAGGGCCGAGGGCAAGAGCTGTGGTGTCTGCGGTGAGGCCGCGTCGGATCCGCTGCTGGCCTGTGTGCTGACCGGTCTGGGTGTCACCTCCCTGTCCATGGGGGCGGCGTCGATTCCGTATGTGCGGGCGACGCTGGCGAAGTACACGGTGGCGCAGTGCGAGCGGGCCGCGTCGGCGGCCCGGGCGGCGGACAGTGCCGAGGAGGCGCGCGCCGCCGCGCAGGCCGTGCTGTCCGGCGAGTAGCAGGCAGGGCCGTCGGTGAGGAGGGGCGCTCCGCCTTCGGGGGGAGCGCCCCTGCTGTGTCTCAGTGGTGGTGGTCCGGCGTCGGTCCTTGCCGTCCGGTGTCTTCGTGGTCGCCGAGGTCGGGCGGTGCGCAGTAGTCGACGCCCGACTCGGGTGCGATGAGGTCGCCGGACTCGGCGTCGGTGCAGTAGGCGTCGAAGACCTCGCCGGCGGTCAGGGGCTGGAGTCCGTTGTCGCGCATGCGCCAGCCGTAGACGCGGTCGGGGGCGCCTGGGACGGTGGTGCGCATGACGAGGCCGCCGGGGCTGCGGGTGGCGAGGCCGACGGCGAGGACGGTGGTGAATTCGAGGGCTTCCGCGTCGTCGAGCGGGGTGGAGCCCTGCGTCGTCCGGTCGGCGTGGAGTGCGGCGACGAGGGTTTCGGGTGTCCCGGTGACGCTGCAGACGAGGTGCCGGTCGCCCGGCGGCGCGCTGTCGAGGATGCGGGCGAGCAGGTCGGAGGCCCGTTGGAAGGCCGTCCGGCCGAGGTCCTCGCCGCAGGTGGCGCAGGTTCCGAGGCGGGCCAGGAGGGTTGCCGCGTACTCCCAGGTCGCCTGGCGGACGGCTTCGTCGACAAGGGCGGGGACGAGGTCGGCGAGGGGCTGGCCCTCGTACGGGAGGGTGGGCCCGGTGGTGGCGAGTTCCGCGGTGAAGAGGCCGCGGTGGGCCGGGACGTCGGGGTCCAGGCCCTGGATGGCGCAGAACTCGGCGTACTCCTGGGGGTCGAAGAGGGCGACGGTCGTGTGGATGCCTTGGAGGGCGCGGGTTTTGAGGAGGGACTCCACTTCTCGTAGGTAGGTGACGTGGTCGTCGAAGGTGAAGCTGCGGTAGTGCCGCATGGCGTGGAAGTCGTGGTCGTCGGTGAGCAGGCCGATGGTGCCGGCGATCTCGCGGCGCAGGACGCGTCGCATGGTCTGGCGGTCGGTGTGTGCCATGGTTCCCCCTGTTGTGCACAGTCGATCGATGCTCACTCACAGTAATCGACGGTACTGACAACGGGTCCTGCGCCGGGGGCGCGGGGGTCAGGCGCGCTTGCGGGCGAGGTCCTCGTAGAAGTGCAGCAGGTCGAGGTTGTCGATGGATCCGGGGTTGACCGCCTTGTCGAGCGGGGTGCCTTGGAGGAGGCGCTTGACCGGGACCTCGATGCGCTTTCCGGTGAGGGTGTGCGGGATGCCGGGGACCTCGATGATCTCGTCGGGGATGTGGCGTGGGGAGAGCTGTTCGCGGATGGTCCGCTTGACGCGGTCGAGCAGGGCGTCGTCGAGGACGGCGCCGGGGGTTAGGTGGACGAAGAGGGGCATCCAGTAGCCGCCGTCGGGTTGTTCGATGCCGATGACCAGGGATTCCTTGATCTCGGGGAGTCGTTCGACGGCTTCGTAGATGTCGGCGGAGCCCATGCGGACGCCCTGGCGGTTGAGGGTGGAGTCGGAACGGCCGTGGATGACGACGGAGCCGCGTGAGGTGAGGGTGATCCAGTCGCCGTGGCGCCATACGCCGGGGTAGGTGTCGAAGTAGCTGTCGTGGTAGCGGCTGCCGTCGGGGTCGTTCCAGAAGCGGACGGGCATGGACGGCATGGGGTTGGTGACGACGAGTTCGCCGACCTCGTCGACGAGGGGCCGGCCGGCGGGGTCCCAGGACTGGAGGTCGGTGCCGAGGCCGGGTGCCTGGAGTTCGCCGGTGTGGACGGGGAGGGTGGGGACGGCTCCGGCGAAGCAGGAGCACACGTCCGTGCCGCCGCTGACGGAGGCGATCCAGAGGTCGGCCCGGACCTCGTCGTGGAGCCAGCGGAAGCCGTCGGGCGGGAGGGGGGAGCCGGTGGTGGCGACGCAGCGGACGGTGGAGAGGTCGAAGTCGCGGGCGGGGTGGACTCCGGCTTTGCGGCAGGCCATGACGTAGGCGGCGGAGGTGCCGTAGAGGGTGGCGCGTGTGCGTTCGGCGATGCGCCACTGGGCGGCGGTGTCGGGGTGGCCGGGGCTGCCGTCGTAGAGGACGACGGTGGTGCCGGTCAGGAGGCCGGAGACGAGGAAGTTCCACATCATCCAGCCGGTGGAGGTGTACCAGAAGAAGCGGTCCTCGGGGCCGAGGTCGCAGTGCAGGCCGAGTTGCTTGAGGTGTTCGACGAGGATGCCGCCCTGGGACTGGACGATGGCCTTGGGCAGGCCGGTGGTGCCGGAGGAGTAGAGGACCCACAGGGGGTGGTCGAAGGGCACCTGTTCGAAGACGGGTTCCGTGTCCCCGGCGGTCAGGGCCGACCACTCCAGAGCTCCTTCGGGCGCGTCGGTGCCGAGGAGGGGGATGTGGACGACGGCGCGCAGGGTGGGCAGTTCGCGGCGGAGTTCGGCGACGGTGTCGCGGCGGTCGTGCTCCTTGCCGCCGTAGCGGTAGCCGTCGACGGTGAACAGGACGACGGGTTCGACCTGCTGGAAGCGGTCGAGGACGCTGCGGGCGCCGAAGTCGGGGGCGCAGGAGGTCCAGACGGCGCCGACGGCCGCCGTGGCGAGGAGAGCGACGACGGCTTGCGGGATGTTGGGGAGGTAGCCGCTGATCCGGTCGCCGGGGCGGACGCCGAGGGCGCGCAGTTCGGCGGCGAGGGAGCCGACCTGGCGGCGCAGCTCGGACCAGGTCACCGGGCGGGGTTCGTGGGTCTCGTCGACATGAAGGAGGGCGGGTTCGTCCGCTCGGGTGGCGCTCGCGCGCAGGGCGTGCTCGGCGTAGTTGAGGGTCGCTCCGGGGAACCACTGGGCGCCGGGCATGGCGCGGTCGCCGAGCACGCGCGTGTACGGGGTGGAGAAACGGACGTCGAACCACTGGGTGACTGCTTCCCAGAAGGTCTCCAGCTCGTCCACGGACCAGCGGTGCAGGGCCGGGTAGCCGCCTTCGGACGGGGCTCCGTGGTGCTCGGCGGCCCAGGCCTGGAAGCGGGTGACCTGTGCTTCGTCGATGCGCTGCGGATCGGGCCGCCAGAGCGGCTCGGGGTTCACGGTCGGCATGGGGCGGCTCCCGGGACTGTGTGCGCGTCGTGTGCGTCGACCGCGCACGGGCTGGGGTGTGCGCGTGACGCGGGCTGACACGGACGATGCCATGTGATCGACTTCTGCACCAGGGTGTGCCCCACACAGTCCCGGTCATGAACATGTGCTCTGAGCACGGGTGAACGGCAGTTGAACGCGGCTCGTGCGTGGGGCGGTCAGTGACAGGGTGAGCAGCATGAACGGTCGTGACCTGGTGCGTTCGATGAAGGCGGTCGGTTCCGTGGGGGCGGCCCACGGGTTGGCCGCCGTGCGGGCTGCGTTGCGCAGGCGGCGCGCCGACGCGGACGGGTTGCCGACACGGGGCGCCGAGCGGGCGCGGGTGCCCGGGCAGGTGGTGGAGGCGGTGCCGGGGCCGGGCGGTGGGACGATCCGGTTCAGCCGCTCGGAGCTGCGGATTCATGTGGCGGTGAACGGGGCCGTGTTCTGGGGCTGGGACGGGGCAGGTCCGGAGCCGTCGTACGCGCTGGCCGGGGGGTGCCCGCAGGCCGATCCCCGGGCGGAGCTGGAGCCGGACAAGGACGGCGGCTGGCGGGTCGTGGCCGAACGGGTGACGGTCGTGGTGTCGCGGCACGGGGCGGTGGAGGTGTGCACGCCGGGTGGGGTGACGTTGCGGCGTGATCTGCCGCCGCGCTGGTGGGAGCCGGTGGACGGCGGGACGGGGCGCTGGATGCAGCGGTCGGAGGTGGCGGCGGACGCGCGGTTCTTCGGGCTGGGCGGCCGGGCGTCCGGGCCGCGTCTGCGTGAGGGCACGTACCGGCTGTGGAACACCGACCCCGGTCGCGCGTTCGAACGCGGGCAGGATCCGCTGCACGTCACGATGCCGGTGCAGTTGGTGGTGGCGGACGCGGCGTGCCATCTGGCGTTCCACGACTCGTCGTGGGACGGCACGGTGGTGCTGCGGGAGGGCGCGGAGGGGGCCGGTTCTGGGCATGACCGGCCCGGGGTGTGCGAGTTGCGGATGGACGGCGGGCCGTTGCGCTGCTGGGTGATGGTGGGCACTCCCGCGCGCGTGCTGCTCGCCTGGGCCTCGCTCACGGGGGCGCCTGCGGTGCCGCCGGCCTGGGCGTTCGGGCACCATCACATGACGCCGGGTTCGGGCGGCGAGCAGGAGGTGCGGCGGGTGGCGGCGGGTCATGTGGAGCACCGGCTGCCGCTCGACGCGGTCCACCTGGGTGTGGGCCACCTCGACGGGCGGCGGATGTTCACGGTCGACGAGGAGCGTTTCCCCAAGCTGCCGGTGCTCGCCGAGGAGCTGCGCCGGGACGGGATCCGTCTGGTGTCGGTGGTCGGTCCCGCGGTGCAGGCGGCGGCGGGCGACGCCGTCCATGACGGGGGTGCGGCTGCGGACGCGTTCGTGCGGGACGCCTCGGGGCGAGTCGTCGAGGGGGTGGCGTCGCCGGGTGAGGCGGTGTTCCCGGACTTCACGCACGCGCGTGTGCGTGAGTGGTGGGGCGGGCTGTACGCGGAGCGGCTGGCGCGCGGGTTCGCCGGGTTCTGGCACGACATGAACGAGCCGACGTCGTTGACCGCGTTCGGGGAGTCGACATTGCCGCGGTCGGCTCGGCATGCCCTGGAGGGGCGGGGCGGCGACCATCGGGAGGCGCACAACGTCTACGGCCTGTGCATGGCCCGGGCAGGCTACGAGGGGCTGCGGGCGCTGCTGCCCGAGGAGCGGCCGTTGGTCGTCTCACGGTCGGGCTGGGTGGGCCTGCAGCGCTACGGGGGCGTCTGGTGCGGGGGCGTCGCCGGCAGCTGGGCGGGGCTGCGGGCGTCGCTGTCGCTGGTCATGGGGCTCGGGTTGTGCGGGGTGCCGTACGCGGGGTCCGATGTGGGCGGTGTCGAGGGGACTGCGTCCGCGGAGCTGTATCTGCGGTGGTTGCAACTGGGCGCGTACCTGCCTCTGTTGCGTACCCGTGCGGGCGGCCGTCCGGCCGGGGGTGAGGCGTGGGAGTTCGGCGCGGAGGTGCTGGAGGACGCGCGTGTGGTGCTCGCGGAGCGGCGCCGGCTGCTGCCGTACTTCGTGACGCTGGCGCATCTGGCGCGGCGTACGGGGGCGCCCTGTGTGCGTCCCCTGTGGTGGGGGGCGCCCGAGGACCGGGCGCTGCGGGACTGTGAGGACGCGTTCTTGCTGGGCGACTCCCTGCTGGTGGCTCCGGTGCTCGATCCGGGTGTGGAGCGGCGGGCGGTGCGGCTGCCGCGCGGGCTCTGGTACGACACGGCGACCGGGACGGCTCACACGGGACCGGGGCGGGTGGTGGTGGACGCTCCTGTCGGGCGCGTGCCGGTGTTCGCGCGCGCGGGGGCCGTCATACCGGTGCGTGGGGAGGACGGGGGGACGGAGCTGGAGGTGTGGGCGCCGGCCCGGGGACGGACGGGCGGCGGTCTGGTGGTGCGGGATGCGGGCGACGGCTGGGAGGCGCCCGAGATCGAGCGGTACGTCGCCCGCTGGGAGGACGGTCGGGGGGTCGTGGTGGAGCGGGAGGGCCGGGCAGGCGGGGACGGCATGTGCGAGCCGTCCCACCCGGTACGCGTGCGTGGGCTGGCCTGAGGCGCTCCTTGCGGCGCCCTAGATGTAGCGGCCCTCGAAGAACGCGCGTGCCGCCAGGGTGTGCAGGGGGAAGGACAGTTCCTCCGGGCCGCGCAGGAGGTGCCAGCCGGCTGTCTCGTCGGTGGCGGCCGGTGTGGGGAGGCGGTCCGCGGGGCGTTCCGGCAGCAGGCCGAAAAGCAGGAGGTGACCGTCGGGTGAGCTCATGGCGTCGGCGAGGCGCACGTCGCGGCTCTCGGCTTCGATGCCCGTCTCCTCCCTGAGTTCCCGGACGACCGCGTGCTTCCAGTCCTCGCGGTCGTCGATGTAACCGCCGGGCAGGGCGGTGCCGCCGTCGGCGGGGGCGATGGTTCGGGTGACGACGACGAGGGCGGTGCCCTTGGTGTCGTACACGGGCTGGAGGGCGACGGCGACCGGCAGGGGGTTGCGGTAGGCCACGCGAGTGCAGGCCTGGCAGGTGCGGGGCCAGCCGGTGACGCCTTCCCCGTAGGGCGCTCCACAGCTCGAACAGTGGGAGTCACGCGGGGAGTTGGAACTGGAGTGCTGAGTTTCGGACACGCGGCGGACTGTATCCGATCGGGGGACGCCGTCGCGCGCGGGTGACGCCGGCGGCGGTCTCGGCGCACCGGCGGACAGGCCCCCGGGGCGGGGCTGTCCGTTCCCGGTCCGCCGTGCCACACTTCTGACGTTCCATCAGATTACCTACCCGCAGGGGGTGTTGTGGCACGCAGGCGCATACCTGTGGTCGCCGGGTGGTTCACCGGGGAGGGCGAGGACTTCGCGCTCCTGGGAACGCGGTGCTCGGCGTGCGGCTCGGTGTTCTTCCCGCGCGAGGACACGTTCTGCCGCAATCCCGGCTGCTCGGGCGGGGAGCTGAGGGAGGTTCCGCTGTCGCGGAGGGGGCGCGTCTGGTCGTACACGGACAGCCGCTACCGGCCTCCGTCACCCTATGTGAGCGATCCGGAACTTCCGTGGGAGCCGTACGCGTTGATCGCTGTGGAGCTGGAGTCCGAGCGGATGGTGGTGCTGGGACAGGCGGCTCCCGGGGTCACCGTCGCCGATCTGGCGGTGGGCGCGGAGGTGGAGGTCGTCCCCGGCGTGCTCGGGGAGGACGACGGGACGACCTGGACGACGTGGCAGTGGCGGCCCACGGGGGTGAGGGAATGACCGAAGACGTGGCCGTGCTCGGCGTGGGCATGCACCCCTGGGGCAAATGGGGCCGCGGCTTCGTCGAGTACGGAGTGGCGGCGGCCCGCGCGGCGCTCGCCGACGCAGGTCTGGACTGGCGGGACGTCGACGCCGTCGTCGGCGCGGACACGGTGCGCGGCGGCTATCCGGGGTATGTGGCGGGCGCGACGTTCGCCAGGGCTCTGGGCTGGCAGGGAGCCAGGGTCACCAGCGTGTACGCGGCGTGCGCGTCGGGGGCGCAGGCGATCGACGCGGCGCGGACGCGGATCCTCGCGGGGCTGGCGGACACGGTGCTCGTGGTGGGGGCCGACGCCGCGCCCAAGGGGTTCTTCCGTCCGGCCGGAGGGGACCGGCCGGACGATCCCGACTGGCTGCGGTTCCGTGTGCTCGGCGCGACCAATCCGGCGTATTTCGGGCTGTACGCGCGCCGGCGGATGGCGGTGCACGGGGACACGCCCGAGGACTTCGCCCAGGTCAAGGTGAAGAACGCCGCCATGGGGGCGCTGAATCCGAACGCGCGCTACCGCAAGCGGGTCACCGCGGAGGAGGTCGCCGCCTCGGCGGTGGTGGCCGATCCACTGCGGCTGCTGGACATCTGCGCGACCTCGGACGGCGGTGCGGCCCTGGTGCTGTCCGGCCTGGAGTTCGCCCGGCGGCACGGCTCGGCGGATCCGGTGCGGATACGGGCCGTGTCCACGGTGACGCCCCGGTACCCGAGCACGGTGCTCGACCTGCCGGACATCGCGACCGACTCGTCGGCGGCGGTGGACCCGGCCGGCGGGTCGTTCAGGGGGTCGATCGCGGCGGCCGCGTACGAGGAGGCGGGCGTCGGACCCGAGGACCTGTCACTGGCCGAGGTGTACGACCTGTCGACGGCCCTGGAGCTCCAGTGGTACGAGGACCTCGCGCTGTGCGGTGAGGGCGAGGGGGCCAAGTTGCTGCGGGAGGGCGTGACGGCGCCCGGCGGTCGCATACCGGTGAACCCGAGCGGGGGGCTCGCCTCCTTCGGGGAGGCGGTGCCGGCGCAGGCGATCGCCCAGGTCTGCGAGCTGACCTGGCAGTTGCGGGGCCAGGCGGGCGCTCGCCAGATCGACGGCGCGCGCGTGGGGATCACGGCGAACCAGGGTCTGTTCGGGCACGGGTCGGCGGTGGTCGCCGTACGGTGAGCGGCGGCGCCTCGAGGGCCGGGCGCCGCCGCGCGGACGCCGCCGGCTACGCGGTGGTGACGGGGCTGCGGCGGTCGGCGCCGTACTCCATGGCGTGCTGGACGACGCCCACCAGGATGTCCTTGACCGATTCCCGCTCGCGGGCGTCGCACAGCAGCACGGGCACGTCGTCCTCGAGGTCGAGGGCGCTGCGTACGTCCTCGACGGAGTGGCGGACGGTGCCCTCGAAGCAGTTGACGCCGACGATGAAGGGGATGTCACGGCGTTCGAAGTAGTCGACGGCGGCGAAGCAGTCCTCCAGGCGGCGGGTGTCGGCGAGCACGACGGCGCCGAGCGCGCCCTCGGAGAGCTCGTCCCACATGAACCAGAACCGCTCCTGTCCGGGGGTGCCGAACAGGTAGAGCACGAGGTCCTCGCGCAGGGTGATACGGCCGAAGTCCATGGCCACGGTGGTGGTGTGCTTGCGTTCCACGCCGGTGGTGTCGTCGACCGGGCGGCCGGCCTCGGTGAGGAACTCCTCCGTCCGCAGTGGTCTGATCTCGCTGACCGAGCCGACCAGCGTGGTCTTGCCCACGCCGAAGCCGCCGGCGACAAGGATCTTGAGCGTGACGGGCTCGACCGGGGGCCTGCCGCGCTCGGAGCGCCCGAGGATCATCGATTGCTTCTCCTGCTCGAGGGGTTCACAGTGCCCGGAGGCCGTTGATCACGTCGCGGAGGATGCCCTCGTCCGGCAGTTCGGCCGGGGGCACGGGGCGGTTCACATGGACGAGCTCCGCGTGCACGAGGTCGCCGACGAGGACCCGGACGACGCCGATGGGCAGGTCGAGTCCGGCGGCCAGCTCGGCCACGGACTGCGGCGCCTCCTGGCACAGTTCCACGATGTGCACATGCTCGGGGGACAGTGAAGGGTCGTCCTCCGCCTCGTCGGCGTGCGGCTCGGCGACGACGACCGCGATCAGGTCGAGGCGGTGCTGGACCGCGCTGGTCGTGCGCCCGCGCGTCATGGCGTACGGGCGGACGACCGGCCCGGCCTCGTCGTCGAACCAGCGGCTGCTTCCCTGACCGTCTGTGCTCATGCCGTCCCACTACCCGCCCGAGGACAGATCGGTGCGCGGAGCGGTCGCCAGATGTGCGCCGACCCGCTTCACCAGGAGCGTCATCTCGTACGCCACCAGTCCCACGTCGGAGTCGGCGTCCGCGAGGACGGCGAGGCAGCTGCCGTCGCCGGCGGCGGTGACGAACAGGAACGCCTCGTCGAGTTCGACGACGGTCTGGCGGACGCCGCCGGCGTCGAAGTGACGGCCGACGCCCTTGGCGAGGCTGTGAAAGCCGGAGGCGACGGCGGCCAGGTGTTCGCCGTCCTCCCGCGTCAGGTCCTTGGACACACCGGTCGCGAGGCCGTCGCCGGAGAGCACGACGGCCTTGCGGATGCTGCCGACGCGGTCGACGAGGTCGTCGAGGAGCCAGTTCAGTTCGCCGTTGCCGGTGGTGTGACCGGTCGCCTTCGGTGCGGTCATCGACCGTCCCCCTTTGTCGTTCCTCGTGGTGCCGTGCCGCTGTGGGCTTCGTCGCCCGCGGCGTTCTCTGCGCGGCCGCGCTGCCAGCCCCGCTGGAGCGAGGCCATACGGCTGCGTACCTCGTCGGCGTCCCGGTCCGCCGGGTCCGTCGTGCGGTCAGCGGTGCGGGGCGCCGGGCCCTGCCGCAGTTGCGGGGCCAGGCTGGCCTGCCGTACGCGGCGCGGCAGGGCTCCCTGGACGCCGACGGCGCCGCCGTCGGGCGCAGCGGTCTGCTGCCGGTCCCGCCGGGGAAGGGCGGGAGCCTGGGACGGTTCGTCGGCGGTACGGCCGGGGTGTTCGGCCGGGCCGGTGCTCCGGGGGATCTGGGGCGAGGCGCCTCGGCGGCGCGACGGCAGGGGGGCCGGGGCGTCGTCCTGCGGTCGCCGTGCGCCAGGCCCGCTCGGGAACTCCTCGACGGCGTCCGCGCGCCGGGAGCGCCGGCCGGTGACGGGGCGGCCGTGGGAGCTGACCAGCTTGGGCGTCCGGCGGTTCGGCAGGGACAGCGGGGCGACGGCGCCCTCGCCGGGGCCGGCCGGCTGCGGGCCGGGGGCGCCGCGGCGCTGGTCCGGTACCTCGGCGGCCGGTCCGTCCTCCGCTACCGGCAGGGAGCGGCGCGGGCCGAACAAGGCGCTGTGTTCCGCGTCGTTGCCCTCCAGGCGGATCGGGAAGCCGTGGAGGGTGTCCAGGTCGACGGGCGCTTCCAGTTCGACGGGGCCGTCCAGCAGTGCGTCGGGCACGCCCGGCAGTTGGACCGGGGTCCGCGACAGCGCGGCCCGGCGGGCGTCCGCGGGTTCGGCCTCCTTGGCGGGGCGGGGGCGGTCGAGGCGGAAGCCGATGCCGTTGGTGTCGGGGACGTCGTCGGTGAGCAGCGCGTCAGGGATGAAGATCACGGCGGTCGTGCCGCCGTACGGGGAGGGCTGGAGGGAGACCCGGACGTTCTGCCGCTGGGCGAGCCGGCTGACGACGAACAGGCCGAGCCGGTCGGTGTCGGAGAGTTCGAACTCGGGGGTCTCGGCGAGCCGGAGGTTGGCCTCCAGGAGCGCTTCGGGCGCCATGCCGAGGCCCCGGTCGTGGATCTCCAGGGTGAATCCGTTGGCCACCCGGTCGCCCATGACCTGCACGGCGGTGTGCGGCGGGGAGAAGACCGTGGCGTTCTCCAGCAGTTCGGCCACGAGGTGGGTGAGGTCGGCGACGGCCGGGCCGGTCACGGCGACGCGCGGCAGCCGGCGGACCTCGATGCGTTCGT
The DNA here is from genome assembly GCF_044740925.1 of Streptomyces sp. NPDC088254. NCBI lineage: Bacteria > Bacillati > Actinomycetota > Actinomycetes > Kitasatosporales > Streptomycetaceae > Streptomyces > Streptomyces sp. NPDC088254. The sequence continues at coordinate 13,410 of NZ_JBIURQ010000008.1, forward strand.
AGTCCTCCACCTCGGCGACGGCGGCGCGCACGATGTCCATGAGCTGGATGGGCTTGCGCCACTGTCGTGAGGGTGCGGCGCCGGAGAGGATCACCAGGCCCTCGGCGTGCCGACGCATCCGGGTGGTGAGGTGGTCGAGGCGGAAGAGGTCGGCGAGTTCCTCGGTGTCCTCGGTGCGGCGCTCCATGGTGTCGAGCAGGGTGAGCTGCTTGTGCAGCAGGACCTGGCTGCGGCGGGCGAGGTTGACGAACACCTCGGAGACGCCGGCGCGCAGTTCCGCCTGCTTGACGGCGGCCTCGACGGCGGCGCGCTGAAGGGTGTTGAGGGCCTGGCCGACCTCGCCGATCTCGTTCTTGTCGTATTCGAGGTGCGGGACCTCGGTCTCGACGTCGACCTGCTCGCCGGCGGAGAGGCGGCGCATCACGCTGGGCAGGCGCACGCCGGACGCGTCGTGCGCGTCCAGCCGCAGTTGGCGCAGGTCGCGGATGTGGCCACGACCGATGCGCACCGACAGGTAGAGGGAGAGCAGCAGGGCGATCAGGCCGAAGACGCCGGCGATGACGGCCTTGACGATGACCCCGGTCGCCACGGGGCGGACGCGGTCCTGGTACCGGTCGCTGGCCTGCTCGTCGAGGGTGCCGAGTTCGTCGAGGACGCCCGCGGCGGCGGTGTCCCAGCTCTTGGCGGTGACGCCGCGCGGCATCTCGCCCGGCGTGGCGGAGACGACGGCCTGCTCGGCGGAACGCAGGGGCGCGGTGGTGGCGTTCTTCCAGAAGCTGTCGTATCGGGCGTGTTCCGCGGCGGGCAGCTGGGCGAGGCTGATGTCGTAGAGGATGTCGCGCTGGGCCTCGAGGTCGGAGACGGCGCGGATCTCCTGGCGGCTGAGCCGGCCGACGACCAGCGCGGAGCCGAGCAGGGCGTCCTCGCGGGAGAGCAGTTCGCGGGCGCGGGCGACGCTGACGAGGGCCCGGTACTGCTTGTCCATCTCCACGCTGTCGACCACGTCGAGCTTGGCCAGCAGCGCGTAGCAGGGGTCGATCAGGCGGTTGTAGAGGTCCAGGGCCTGAGCGCGGGTGAGGCTGCCCTCCTCGACGCTGCGGCGCAGGGATGCCATGCCGTCGAAGGCGTCGAGCACCGCGGTCAGGCCGTCGCCGTCGTCCTGGTCGAGGACGTCGCGCACCCCGTCGTCCTCGGCGTTGGAGCGGATCTCGGCGAGGGCCTGGTCGGTGGCGTTGCGGGTGCGCCGGAGCGCCGAGAGCGCGTCGGAGGCGCGGGGGTCGGCCAGGTAGACGAGGGTCTGGCGGCGTTCCTGCTGGACGTAGCGGACGGTGTCCTCGATCGGGTAGCCGACCTTCTCCACGACGTGCGACACGGTGAACAGGCGGCTCGCCTCACGTCCCGTCAGCACCGTGGCGAAGCCCCAGATCGCCGTCAGGGAGAGCAGCGGCACGAGGAGCAGCGCCACGATCTTCCGGCGGATGGACTTCCCGCGAAAGCGCATGGCCTCCCCCAGCTCGGACCCCCACCGGTCCGGTCAGGGGGTTCGCTCGTGCGTCAACAAACGGCGCGAGCCTACTACCGACACACAGTTAACTCGAAGAGGTGTCCGGAACCTGAACGTCCGTATCGACGGCGAGGCGTGACGGGTTGTCCTGGTATCACAGGGGTTGGGCGTCGACGGGCCCGGTGCCAGGCCGATGCGGGAACCAGCGGGCACGGCGGACGGGTTGGCCAGAATTTTTCCGAACCGAGGGAATCTTCGCCGCGTGTTCTTCGTCCTAATGATCAGGGGGCGGAACCGGCCACACGAGCCGCACGCCGTACCTGGGCGGCGTAAAAGAGCGCAAGCCGGGCAGCCAACTGGGGAGCCGGTCTTTTCGGGCCGGGGCAAGCTGTCTGCCGGCGGTGGGGAGTGACACGGTGATGGGCACGGCGGAGAGGCGCACGGCGATCGAGGACACGGCGCGGTCCGGTGCTTCTGTGCGGGCGGGGAGCGGCGGGGGGAGAGCGGACGGCGGTGGCGTGAGAGCCGAGCAGCGGGAGCGGCCCGTCCACCGGCCGTTGTGGGTCGAGGAACCGGCGCGTCGGCGTCGTCTTCCCGACCCGGTCCGTACGGCCGCCGTACGGGCGGTGATCATCATCGCTGTGACGCTGTTCCAGGCGATGGTCGCCTTCCTGTGCACCTTGGCCGGATCCTGGCTGGCCTTCCCCATGGTGATCAGCAGCGTGGTGAGCACGGTGGTGGCGACATGGGGCGCGCTTGACGTCTGGGTGACCCGGCAGGTGTGGATCCAGCGCTACGGCGTGGTGTCGGCGCCGAGCAGCACCGCGCGGGCGCTGCGCCAGGAGCGCCGGCGTGCGCGCCGACAGGCGCGGGCCGCCGCGCGCACCGAGCGGGGTCAGGAGCGGATACGTACGCGGCGCGGCGGGGCGGGACAATTGTCCCACCCCTGAGCCGCACCTGATCAGGCGGTGGCGGCGGGCCGCTTGTACATGCGGGTCGCGGTGATCTCGCTGCGCACCGCCTCCCCCGCCTGGGGCTGCTGGGGCAGGCCCGGGCGGAGGTGTTCCTCGACGCTGATGTACTTGAGTCCCGCCCTCAGGTCGGCGTCGTTGCGCAGCCTGATGACCAGCGGGAACTCCGCCAGCGCCGTCGTGTCGAACAGGCCGGTGGTGTAGAGCAGCTGGACGCCCAGGGCGTCGGAGACGGCTCGCTGGAGTTCCAGCAGATAGGTCGCGTTGGCGCGGCCGATGGGGTTGTCGAGGAACAGCGTGCCGGCGTGCCGGTGCTTGTCCCGGCCCCGGTCGTTCGACCGCAGCGCGGCCATCGTGCAGTACAGCGCGATCGCGGCGGTGAGCAGCTGGCCGCCGGAGAAGACGTCGCCCATCTGCCCGACGGGCACCCGCTCGGCCCGCAGCACGGCGTCCGGCTTGAGGATCTCGACGGCGACGCCCTTCGGCTGGAGCGCGGCGGCCACTCCCCGCAGCAGCAGGGACATGCCGTCGCGCCGCAGGTCGGAGTTCTTCTTCACGGCCGCGCGGGTCGCCTCGTCGATGACCTCGCCGAGCCGCTCGACGAGGGTGGCCTGGTCGGGCTCGTCGAAGCGGATGCGCAGGAACTCCTGGCCGGACCACTCGCCGAGCCCCTCGGGCAGCCGGGACAGCCGCTGGGCGGAGCGGAGCGTGGCGAGCGCCGACTCGACCAGACCCCGCAGTCGGTCCACGATGGAGTCGCGGTTGCGTTCCAGCTGCTCCAACTCGTCGGTGAGGACGCGCAGTCGGGGAGCGAACGCGTCGGCCCACTTCTTGGCGTGCTCCGGCAGTGCGGCGGCGGGCAGTTCGCGGATCTGCTGCCGGGCGGGGGTGCGGACCTGCTCGTAGCGGTTGGAGTTGGCGTGCCGGACGAGAATGTCGCTCGCCTCGCGCACGGCGGACTCCGCGGCCGAGAGGTCGGCGGCGCAGCCGCGCAGGGAGCGGCGGGTCTCGGCGGCGGAGTGACGGGCCTCCTCCAGGGTGCCCGGGTAGGGCTCCGGCGTCTGCTGGTCGTCCTCGGGGGTGTGCTCGCGCAGCAGGTCGCGCAGCATCGCGGCGATCTCGTCGAAGCCGCCTGCCGCGTCCTCGGCGGCCCGGTGGGCCTCCTGCAGCTCGGCGTGCGCCGCGCGGGCCTGGTCCAAAGCCTCGACGCGGGAGGAGAGTTCGGCGGTCGCGGTGCGCAGCAGCGCCTGGGCGTGCTCGGCGTCGCGCGGCTGGAGCTCCTCGGGCAGCTCGGTGTGGGCCTCGCCGTCCTCGGGGGCGAGCCGCTCGGCCTCGCCGCGCAGCCGTCCGAGCTGCTCGCTCGCGGTCGACATACGGGTCTCCAGAAGCTGCACCAGCTCCTCGGCGCGGGCGGCGGCGGCCTGACGGGACGGCCCGTCGGAACCGTCGGGCGACTGGAGCAGCTGCTCCGCGCGCGTGCGGACCTTGTTGCTCAGCCGGTCCAGTTCGGCGCGTGCGGCGCTCTCGTCGCTCTCCGCGCGGGCCTGCTCGGCGCGCAGGTCGGCACCGACGCCGACCTTCTCGTACAGCTGCGAGGCGGCCCGGTAGGCCTCGCGCAGGGCGGGCAGGGACGCCTTGGGCGTCCCGTCGGCGTCCTCCGGTACGTCGTCGGGGGCGCCGGCGATCTCGGAGCGCTCGGCGCGCAGCGCACGCGCGGTGCGGCGGGCGTCGTCGGCGGCGCGCTGGGCGGCGCGGCGGTCCTCGTCGGCGGCGCGGGCGCGCTCCAGGCACGTCTGGGCGCGGGCCTCGGACTCGGCGGCGTCGTCGGCGAGTTCACGCAGTTTGACCTGCCAGCCGGCGCGTTCGCGCAGCCGGAAGGCGAGTCCGGCGAGGGCGTCGGCGGCGCGTCGGGCCTTCTGCGCGGCTTCCTGGCGTTCGTCGCGGATCTGCGCGGCCTCGGCGGCGGCCTCCTCGGACTCCGCACGCGCGGTCCGCGCCTCGGCCAGCTCGGCTTCGGACTCCTCGGCGAACGCGCGCGCCTCTTCCGCGGCCCGCGCCAGTTCGGTGAGCCGTCCCGCCGGGCAGCCGGTGCGCCAGGAGGTGAGGCGTGCGGCGAGTTCGCGGTCCTTGCCGAGCCGGGCGGCGAGCCGGCGGATCTCCTCGTCGCGCTCGGTGGCCCGGGCGCGCAGCGCCTGCCGTTCCTCGTCGGCGGCGTGCTCGTCGTGCATGGCCGGGTTCGGCGGTACGAGGAACACGTCCTGGCGGCCGGTGTCGGCGTCGGGCGCGGGGGTGGGGGCGAGAAGGGCGGCGGCGGTGCCGACCGCGACGGCGGAGCGGGGCAGCAGGGCGGCGTCGCCGAGCGCCTCGCGCGCGCGGGCGTGCGAGGCGGGGTCGGTGATGATCACGCCGTCGACCAGTTCGGGCCGGGCGGCGAGCACACGCGCGTGGTCGGCGGGGTCGACGGCCTGGGCGAGGTAGCGCCAGCCGGGCAGGGCGGGGATGCCGTGCTCGCCGAGGAACTCCACGGTGGCCAGGACGTCGGGGCCGGGCGGCAGCAGTCCGCCGTCGCCGAGCGCGCCGAGGATGCGGGAGTCGTCGGCGGCGGCGGTGCGCAGGTCGAAGAGCTGGCGTTCGGCGGAGGAGACGGCGTCGTCGAGGAGTTCGCGCAGTTCGTCGGCGTAGCGGTCCAGGTCCTCGGGGGCGAGTCCGGTGCCGGCCTGCTCCTCGCCCGACCGCGGCTGCGGGACGGCGCGGCGTTCGGTGGCGCCGGTGACGCCCAGCAGTTCCGCGAGGCGTTCCTCGGCCGCCAGGGCCTCGGCGAGGCGGCGTTCGGCGTCGTGGGAGCGCTGGGCGGCGGTGGCGGCGTCGGCCGCGCGGGCCGCGGTCAGTTCGGCGCGGGACTCGGCGGAGGCGGCCTCGCGCGCGTGCTCGGCGGTCCTGCGGGCCTCCTCGCGGGCGGTGTCCCAGGCGGCGACGGTCGTCTTCTCGGCGTCGCTGGCGGCGAGGGCGGCGCGTGCGGGGTCGGCGTCGGGGGCGCTGTCGTCCAGCCAGCCGGCGCGCACGGCTTCGGCGGTCTCCTGCTCGACCTCGGTGAGGCGCTGGCGCAGGTGCCCGATCTCGCTGCGGGCGCGCTGGGCCTCGGTGGCGGCGGAGGTGGAGTCCCGGTAGGCGGTCTCGCCGGCTTCCTGGAGGGCGGCGGAGCGCTCCTCCTCCTCGTTGGCGAGGGTTTCGGCGCTCTCGGCGGCGGCGTGCAGGGCGCGGACCAGGTCGACGGCGGCGCGGGCGCGGGCGGCGAGGGCGGGGGCGGCGTCGCGTTCGGCCTCCTGGATCGCGGCGGACACGCGTGCGACGCGGTCGGCGGCGGCGCGGTGGCGCAGGACGGCCTCGGCGGCCTGCCAGGCGGAGTGCAGGGTGCGCGCGTCGGCGAGTTCGCGTTTCTGCGCGGCGGCGGACTTCTCGGCGCCGGCCAGCGCCAACGAGGCGTGCCGGTAGGCCAGTTGGGCGGCGATCAGGGCGCTGCGCTCGCGGGCGCCCTCGGAGTGCGTGACGGCGTAGGCGGCTGCGGTGACGCGCTGGGCGAGGTCGGCGGCGCGCGTCCGCTCCCGTACGCCCCGCGCGGACAGTCGCCGTGCCAGGGTGCGGGTGCGCCGTTCGGCGCCGGTGTGGACGTCACGCGCGCGTGTCCGCGTGTCGGCGGCTTCGACGATCCGCCCGAGGAGGTCCACCGAGCCGGCGGTGAAGTCCCGTTCGGCGATCAGTTCGGCGCGCCGGCCGAGTTTGTTGCCGAAGCCGCTGACGAGGTCGGCGAGACCGTCGGTGTCGCGGGTGTCGGTGACCGCCCGCAGCAGCAGGTCGGTGAAGTCGGAGTCCTTCTTGACCGCGAACAGGCCTGCGGCCTCGCCCTCGTCGGCGTTCATCTCCCGCTGGTAGCGGAAGAGTTCGGGGTCGAGGCCGAGGTCGCCGAGGTGTTCGATCCACCGGTCGTGGATCTCCTCCCAGTGCACCTCCAGGTGCGGGTACGCCTTGCCGGCGTCGGTGAGGGCGTCCCGGAACCCCTTCATGGTGCGTCGGCGTCCCTGCGCCCCCGACTGCCCCTCGACGGACGGGCGTACTGCGGTGGACTCGGCGACGGGCAGGTTGTCCAGGGTGAGTCCGGGGCCGGGCCGGAAGGAGTACCAGGCCTCCGCGAACTTGCGCGGGTCGTTGGACACCTGGCGGCCGCGCCACTCGCTCACCTTGCCGACGACGACGCACTCGCCGGTCAGCACGTGCTGCCACTCCAGCGCGACGTGCCCGCAGTCGTCGGCGAGCAGGAACTTGCGCAGCACGCCGGAGCTGGCGCCGCCGAGGGTGTTGCGGTGGCCCGGGAGCATCACCGAGAAGATCAGCTTGAGCAGGACGGACTTGCCGCCGCCGTTCTCCAGGAAGAGCACGCCGGCGGGTGCGGGCCGGCGGGGCGGCCCGACGGGCTCCTCCTCGAAGAACTCCGCCTGGGTCGGGGCGGGTTCGGGCACGACGTCGCCCACGCCCCTCAGGTCGAGCACGGTGTCGGCGTAGCGCGCACCTGCGGGCCCGATGGAGTAGAGGCGGACGCGGGACAGCTCGTACATGGCGGACTCTCGTAGGTCTTCGGCAGATCGGTGGGGGGGGCGGGCCACCGGGTTTCGGGGCCAGGGTGCTTCAGGAGTGGAACGGCAGTCCGGCGTCGGCCACCAGCTCCAGGTCGTCGCTCTCCTCGGCGGGCAGCAGCGTCGGCGAGCCGTCGGTGATCGGGACGACGCCCAGCTCCAGCAGCTCGGCCAGGGCCGCGCTCCCGGCCATGTCCCGCACCTGGAGCTGGTAGCGGGCGGTGGTGCGGTACGTGCCGCCGTTGTCGTCGCCGGTGCGCTGGAGGAACCCGGAGTCGGTGAGGAAGGCGACGGCCTTGCCGACGATCCCGGTCGTCGAACCGGCCAGCCGGCGGGCGTCCTTGGTGGCGCCGGTGGCGCTGCGCCGCACCCAGATCCGCCAGGCGGCCTCCAGGCCGGGCGCGTCGGTGGCCGGGTCGGTGTTCTCGCCTGCTTGCGCCGCCCGTTCCTCCAGCCGGCCGCAGGCCTGCCGGACGAAGGCGTCGACGCCGTTGACGCTGACGCGGCCGATGTAGCCGTCGTCGGCGAGATCCTCGGGCCGGGGGAAAGCCATCGCGGCGACCGCTAGATGGGCGAGCCCGTGCAGGAAGCGGTCCGAGCCGTCGGCGGACGTCCGCCGCGCGTAGTCGCCCATCCGCACCGCGAACACGGAGTCCTCGGCCGCGGTCACGGCCATGCCCGCGCGCGGGGACACCTCCAGCACGATGAGGCCGAGCCCGGTGGCCACCGCGTCGGCGAGCCGGGCGAACGCCGGGTCCTCCCGGTAGCGCCGCAGCAGTTCGGTGTACTCCTGGTCCCGCGCGGGCTGCGTCTTGGGCTGCAGTCCGAAGGCGACGAGCCGAGCGGCGTCGGCGGCGTCGGCGGGGGTGACGGCGGCGGGCGCCGACGGGGCGGGCGCTTCCGTCTCGCTCCACTCGACGGGCTCTGTCACGGTCTCGGCTCCTTGCTGCGCTGGTGTTCGTCCATACGGCTCCCGGCCCTGCGTGGGGGCTCGGCCCTGCTCATGCCGCTTCCGTCCGGTCGGCGGCCATGCCCGCCGCGTCCAGCAGCGCCGTGCCCACTATCAGGTCGGCCCCGCCGAACTCGGGATCGTCGAGTTCCGTGCCGTCGTCCACGGCGAACAGCAGTTTCTCCTCGCCCTGCCGGTAGGCGGTGCCGACCGCGGGGCTCGCCGCGTGCACCGCCAACAGTGCGACCAGGTACGGCAGATCGAGGTCGCCGGTGCGCCGCGCCTCGGCCAGGAGTCCCGACAGTCTGCGCGGCGCGTCGGCGGGCAGGTCGAGCAGCTCCCTGGCGGCGGCGAGCTGCTCCTCGCTGAACCGGCTGTCGTCCGGCGTGGCGATGAGGTCGGGTTCGGGCATCTCGGCGCCCAGGTGCTCCCGCTCCACCGGCGGCGTCAGCAGCAGGTCGACCAGGTCGCCCACGCGCACGGACGCGGGCGTGCGCAGTCCCGTGCCGCGAGCGAAGAACGCGTCGGTGACGCGTACGGCCTCTTCAAGGGGCAGCGGCAGCAGGGGGGCGAGGAGATGGCCGTAGAGGTCCGTGCCGGAGGAGGTCATCGGTGTGGCGAAGGCCTGCCGGTCCTGCTCTGCGCGGAAGAGCGGGCCCGCCTCCAGCAGACGGGACTGGAGCTGGGTGTGCCGCCGGATGCAGTCCTTGACGATGTCGACGAGCTCGGCGGCCCGCCGCTTGTTGTCGGCGTCCTCGATCTCGTCACGGGCCTTGCGGATGTTGGTGAGGATCGCGTTCTCGTGGCGGTAGCGGTCGGCCACGTGGTCGAGGGCTTCGGCGATCATGTCGGGGACGGTGTGGAGCCAGTCCACCGCGCGTACGTTGCGCCGGGTCGCCTCCAGGGCCCTCCGCAGCGTCTCGGAGTACTGCACGGTGCGGTAGCGGGCCTGTTCGGCGGCGAGCTGGGCGTCGGCGAGGCGCCCGCGCCGGACGAGGACCTCCAGCTTGACCTCGGCGGCGATCTGGGCGCTGGTGACGTCGGTGTCGAGGGCGCCGACCAGGACGTTGACCGCCTCGTCGGTCGTGCGGAGGTAGACCGCGCCGCCGTGGCCGGGGACCTCTTCGATCAGCTTGAAGTCATAGTCGCGGCGCACATAGGTGCCATCGGCCGTGAAGGTGCCGTACACGGCGCGGAAGCCGCGGTCGACGCTGCCGACGTTGATCAGGTTCTCCAGGACCCAGCGGGCCACGCGCTCGTGTTCCTCGGTGGGCCGGGGCGGGGCCTGCGCGGCCACGCGCGGGACGAGGCGGGCGACGATCTGGTCGTGGTCGGCGCCGGTGTCGAAGTCCATGTTGAGGGTGACGAGGTCGATGGCGGCGAGGGCGATCTCCGCCATGCCGTACACCGAGTACTCGCCGGCCAGGTTCGCCTTGCGCGCGTCGAGGTCGTGGATCGGGGCGGTGCAGGCGAGCGCGCGCAGCCGCCGCGCCAGCCCCTCGTCGGCGGCCGGGCCCGGCGCCGGGCGCGGTCCCGCGCTGAGCTGGGGCGGAACACGGTCCGTCGAGTCCGTCGGTGCAGGCGAAGTCACGGTGCACAGACTAGGTCCTCGGTCTGACAACGACCCAAACGACGGCCTGCCGTCAGGGGCGCTCAACCGGCGGCTCGTCCCTCGTCGCCCAGTCTGCGCCGGTACACCTCCACGATCCCCCGCAGCGAGTCGTGGAGGTAGACCACGAGCAGTTCCTCCGCCGCGCCCCTGTCCCCGGATTCGAGCGCCCGGAGGATCTGCCGGTTGCGCGCGAGATACGGCTCGTGCAGCCGGTGCGGGTCGTCGACGACGTGGAAGGCGAGCCGTAGTTCGGCGAAGACGCCGCGCATGAGTTCGTCCGTGCGGGCGCTGCCTGCCAGCGCCACCAGTTCCTCATGGAAGTGGATGTTGGCGGTGCCCAGCTCTTTCCAGTCGTTCCCGGCGGCCGCGACGTCCCCCTCGGTGACGGCCGCCCTCAGGCGGTCCAGCCTGTACGGCGGCTCCCCGAGACCGCGCACGACGGCGCACTCGACGAGGGCGCGCGTGCGGTAGATGTCCTCCACGTCCTCCACGGTCAGGACGCGGACGAACACGCCCCGGTTGAGCTCGTGGACGAGGAGGCGTTCATGGGTGAGCAGGCGGAACGCCTCGCGCAGCGTGTTGCGGGAGACGCCGAGCGCGCCGCCGATGCTGTCCTCGGACAGCCGGGTACCGGGCGGGAAGTAGCCCTCGGCGATGCGGCTCCTGAGGATGTCCGCGACCCGCTCGGCCGTGCTGGTGCGGCCCAGGAGGGCGCGGTCGTCGGCCAGTCCCGCCAGCTGCTCTGCCATGCCCGGAATTCAATCGCAGGGGAGAGAGCGGAACAACAGGGGTATTGAAGAATCGTTGAACGATCCTCTAGTTTCGGAGACATGACCGTCATCGACCTGAACGCCGACCTCGGAGAGGGCTTCGGCCGCTGGCAGCTCACCGACGACGAACGTCTGCTGTCCGTGGTCACCAGCGCCAACGTGGCCTGCGGCTTCCACGCGGGGGACGCGCCCACCATGCGGCGGGTGTGCGAGCTGGCGGCCGAGCGGGGTGTGACGATCGGCGCGCAGGTCTCCTACCGGGACCTCGCCGGGTTCGGGCGGCGCGCGATGGACGTGCCGCCGGCCGAACTCACCGCCGAGGTGGCCTACCAGATCGGCGCACTGGAGGTCTTCGCGCGGGCGGCGGGCGCCCGCGTGGCGTACGTCAAGCCGCACGGCGCGCTCTACAACCGGGTCGTACGCGACGAGGAGCAGGCCGCGGCCGTCGTCGCCGGCGTGCTCCTCGCCGGCTCCTCGCTGCCCGTGCTGGGGCTGCCCGGCTCCCGTCTGCTGGAGCTCGCCGCGCGGGCGGGCCTGCCGGCCGTCGCGGAGGCGTTCGGGGACCGCGCCTACACCGACGAGGGCACTCTCGTGCCGCGCGGGTTCGCGGGGGCCGTGGTCCCCGACCCGGACGCCGTCGTGGAGCGGTCGGTGGAGCTGGCCCGGTCCGGCACGGTGGTCTCCCTGGCGGGGCCGCGCATCGACGTACGCGCGCGTTCCCTGTGCGTGCACGGCGACACGCCCGGCGCGGTGGAGCTGGCCCGGCGGGTCAGGCGGCGGCTGGAGGAGTCGGGCGTACGGGTGGAGGCGTTCGCATGAGGGCGCTGGCCGTCGGCGTGAACGCCCTGCTCCTCGAGGCGGCCTCGGGCGAGGAGGCCCAGGCCCTGCACGCGGAGCTGCTGCGGCGCCGAGCGGAGGGCTCGCTCGTCGTCCGCGAGATCGTCCCCGCGGCGCGCACGGTCCTCCTCGACGGCCTGACCGACCCGGTCCGCTGGGCCCGCGAACTGACCTCGGCGGCCGTCCCGCCGGCTCCCCCGCGCTCGGGCGCGGTGGTCGAGCTGCCGGTGCGCTACGACGGCCCCGACCTCGCCGACGTGGCCGCCCACTGGGGCGTCCCGGAGCGTGAGGTGGCGCGGGTCCACGCAGCCACCGAGTTCCGGGTCGCGTTCTGCGGATTCGCCCCCGGGTTCGGCTATCTCACCGGCCTGCCGACGCGCTACGACGTACCGCGCCGGGCCACTCCGCGTACAGCCGTCCCGGCGGGCTCGGTGGCGCTGGCCGGGCCGTACACGGGCGTGTACCCGCGCTCGTCGCCGGGCGGCTGGCAGCTGATCGGCACCACGGACGCGGCGCTGTGGGACCACACGCGCGTGCCCGCGGCGCTGCTCACACCGGGCACACGGGTGCGTTTCGTCCCGGCGGGCCAAGGGGGCGCCGTATGACCGAACGCGCGCTCACCGTCGTCCGCGCGGGGGCGCTCACCACCGTCCAGGACCGCGGCCGTCCGGGGCACGCGCATCTGGGTGTGCCCCGCTCGGGCGCGCTGGACGCGCCGGCGGCGGCGCTCGTCAACCGGCTGGTCGGCAACCCGCCGGACGCGGCCGTGCTGGAGACGACGCTCGACGGCTGCGCCGTCCGCACCCGTTCCCCGGTCACCGTGGCCGTCGGCGGCGCGCCCTCGGCCGTCACGGTGGACGGCCGGCCCGTCGCCTGGGGCGCGCCGGTGCACGTGCCGTCCGGGGCGCTGCTGGACGTCGGGCCCGCCCTCGCCGGGCTGCGCGGCTACCTGGCCGTGGGCGGTGGCGTCACCGTGGAGCGCGTCCTCGGCAGCCGTTCGACGGACCTGCTCTCGGGCCTGGGCCCCGCACCCCTCACAGACGGCGCGGTACTGCCCCTGGGGCCACCGCCCGCCCCGTACACACGCGTGGACGTCGCCCCGCAGCCGGCGCCGCCCGCCGAGCTCGTCCTGCGGGTGACGCCGGGCCCGCGCGACGACTGGTTCACCCCGGAGGCGATGCGCACGTTCACCACGCGTGTGTACCGCGTGTCGGCGTCGAGCAACCGGATCGGTTTGCGCACGGAGGGGCCGGCGCTGGAGCGCGCGAGGGCCGGGGAGCTTCCCAGCGAGGGCATGGTGCTGGGGGCGGTCCAGGTGCCGGCGGACGGCAGGCCCGTGGTCTTCCTGGCCGACCATCCGACCACGGGGGGCTACCCGGTGATCGGTGTCGTCCACCGGCCCGATCTGGCCCGTGCCGCACAGGCGGTGCCGGGGACGCCGACGCGTTTCGTGGCGTTCCGCCCCCGCTTCGCCGCGCTCCGGACGACCGGGGCCCGGTAGAGCCCCGGGCTTCCGGCGGGCCGGGCGGCGTCCATCTCCGCCTGGCCTGCCGGTCACCGCGCGTTCACCCTGCGGACGGACGTCCGCCGATCGGCCCTGCCGTCGGGTCCGTCGTCACATGGCCGAGGCCGCGTCCGGGCCGATCCTGCTGCGTACGGCCGTCTGCACCTCGGCCTCCTCGGCCGGGTCGGCGGCGAGCCGGCGCAACCGTTCGACGACCCGGGCGTCGCCGGTCTCGGCGTGCCGGGCGGCGATCTCGCGGGTGGTCTCCTCGCAGTCCCACAGGCATTCGACGGCGAAGCCCGCGGCGAAGGAGGGGTCGGTGGCGGCGAGTGCGCGGGCGCAGCGGCCCCGCAGATGGGACGAGGCGGTCTCGCGGTAGATGTGCCGCAGCACGGGGGCCGCGCAGGCGATGCCGAGCCGCCCGGCGCCGTCGACGAGGGTCCACAGGGTCGGGGCGTCGCAGCCCTCGCCGCGGACGGCCTCGCGCAGGGCGCCGAGGACGAGGTCGCCGTCGTGGGCGCCGCCCCGGCAGGCGAGCACACGGCCGGCGGCGGCGCCGAGGGCGTCGGGCCGGTGGACCCAGCCGCGGGCGCGGTCCACGGCGACCGGAACGCGCATGCGTTCGAAGGCGTCGACGGCCGCCTCCACCACGGCCGTCGAGCCCGTCACGACGGCCCGTTCGATCAGGTCGAGGGCGCCGGGATCGTCGCTGTCGGCGAGATAGCGCAGGGCGGTGCACCGGGCGCCGTCGCCGCCGTCCCGTGCGGCCCGCACGATCTCCGGCCGGTCCTCTGGGCCAGCCACCGCGGCCAGACATCGGGCCGCGGGGACATGGAGCGCGGCGCCCCGGTCCAGGCCCTGCTGGGCCCAGTCGAAGACGGCCTGGACGCTCCAGCCGGGCCGCGGCCCGGTGGGCCTCATCTGCCGCTGCCACCGGTCGAAGGAACCGGCTTCCTGGGCGGCACGCACCCGCGTGGAGACGTACTCGCGCGGGTCCTCCGCCCACAGCCGCCACGGCCGCGGCTCGAAGGCGTCGCGGACGGCGACGACCAGTTCGGCCTCGCCCTCGGCGTCGGTGGCGAACCGCGCGAGCACCGGGGCGGCCAGGGCGCGCAGCCCGGCGTCGTCGTCGCGCAGGGCGAGCTCGTCCAGGGCCCAGGCCCAGTTGGAGCCCGAGGCGGCGTACCGGCGCAGCAGTTCCAGGGCGTCCCGCCTGCCGTAGGAGGCGAGATGGCCGAGGACGGCCAGGGCGAGGCCGGTGCGGGACTCCTCGGCGTCGAAGGCGTCCTCGACGTCGAAGAGGTGCGCCTCGATCTCGTCCAGCTCGCCGCCGAGGTCGAGGAAGAGCCGGGCGTAGTAGAGGGAGCGGTTCTCCACCTGCCAGTCGTGGCGGGGATCGCGCAGCACACAGTGGTTGAGGGCCGCGAGCGCCTCTCGGCGGGGCGCGGTGAGCGCGTGCAGCGTGCCGTCGCCACGGCCCCGCTGCAGCAGGCCGAGCAGCGTACCGCTGGGCGCTATGACCGGATCGAACATGGGAAACAGCCTCACATCAAGCGTCGACGCAACCGGGGAACACGCGTTACCTGGCCACGTGACAACACGTCGGGGCGCCCGCCGCCTCTTGCTTGTTGTAGACCATCTCTCTCTGCCTCTCGTCGGTGGCCCATGCGGACCGTGTCACGGCCCGCGCGGTGCGGCAACACCTGCCCATCCGTCGCGTCCGTGAATCACGACGTCATGATGACCCGGCTGTTCTGCCTGCCGCGACCGATATTTCCGGCGGCCTCGTACCGCCTCCCCCGTGTTCGTCGTCCTGTCCGGTCGGGAACTTCGTTCCGGCTGATCAGGGGCTGCCGGTGCGGTGCCCCCCGAACAGTTCGAGCAGCTCGGCCCGGTCGAACATCCTGGCCGTGTCGACGGCCGAGGGGGTGCCCGCGGTCGGGTCGGCGCCGGCCTCGACGAGGGCCTTGACGACCTCCGCCTCACCCTTGAAGACGGCTCCCGCGAGCGGGGTCTGGCCTCGGTCGTTGATCCGGTCGGCCTCGGCGCCGCGGGCCAGGAGAGCCCGTACCGCCTCGGCGTGGCCGTGGTAGGCGGCGAGCATCAGGAGCGAGTCGCCGCGGTCGTTGGTGAGGTTGGCCGGAACGCCCGCGTCGACGTAGGCCACGAGCGTCTCCGTCTGTCCCTGGCGGGCCAGCTCGAAGATCTTGCTCGCCAGCTCCACGACCTCGGGGTCGGGGGCTTCGGTCATCGTCGGACCGCCTCTCGTCACAGCCGTTCAGGTGAATCGCCAGGGTACTGGCTCGCCCGGCACATGACGGGCCGCGCGAGAGGCGAAGATCAGCGCGAGACCCGTTCGACGCAACTCCGCTGCTCAGGCACCCCGTCGGGACTTCCGCCGACCGGGCGAAAACTCCCAGAATTCATCCATTTGCACCTTTAATCGTATAGACACATCCTGTGATCCTGGAAGTACTCATGGTGACTGTCCCCACGAACCAGGAGAGCCCAAATGATCCTGTCCATCTCAGGTGTGGTCCTGCTCGGCATCATCGTCTTCCTGTTCTTCCGCAAGGACGGACTGAAGGCGTCGCACGCCCTGGTCTCGGCCCTGTTCGGCTTCTACCTGGCCAGCACGGCCATCGCCCCCAGCATCAAGGCCGGCGGCGAGAGCCTGGCCGGACTGTTGGGCGGCATCAAGTTCTGACGCCGCCCGGCTCCGCCGCCCCGTCCCCGCCGTCCGATCCGTCCTCCCCCACCTCCAGGAGACCGCAGTGGCCCGGCGCCCCCTCCCCCGCATCCTGAGCACAGGCAGCGCGCAGATCGCCCGGAGCCGGGAGCTGGCCCGGACGGCGGCGGACAGCGCCACCGACATCCTGCACCCGCTGATCACCGTCGCCCGCGGTCTGCGCCGGCTGGCCGCGGCCGGTCGGCTCAAGTGGGCCGAGACCCCCAAGGACCGGCGCGGTCCGCTGCTGTTCCTGGCGGCCTCGGTGGTCCTGGTGGTGGCCCTCGTCCCCTACGGCCCGCTGCTCGCCGTCATCACCCTGATGGCGGCGGCGGCCTGGCAGGGCCGGGACCGCACCCCACCGGTCCCCGAAGGCCCCGACGAGTCGCAGACCCAGCGGCTCCGGTCGCTGTACGAGGCCCTCGTCCCGTACTTCTCGACGGCCGAGGACCCCGCTCCCCTGTACGCCCACGGCGGCGACTGGGAGAAGGCCTTCCCGGAGTACGAGTTCGACGGGTCCGGCCGCGTCGCCCACCTCGCGGTCCACTACCCGGCGTACTTCCCCGACGGCGAGGCCGAGCCACGCGCGCGCGTGGAGCACCTCCTCGCCGCCAAGTCGGGCCGCGGCCGCGAGTACCTCTTCGACTGGGACGAGGAGGGCAACACACTCACCCTGCGCGTCCTCGCCCCGCTCCCCACCGACATCGCCGCCCAGCGTTTCGTCACCGCCCCCGGCGAGACGGTGCTGGGTTTCACCGACCCCAACCACGTCCTGCGCACCCTGCCCCTCGGCCACGGCGAAGAGCGGCGGGACGTACCGCCCGTCGTCTGGCGCACCGGGGTCCGCTCCACCGAGCCCCACCTCCTGGCCGTCGGCCGGCCCGGCAGCGGCACCTCGACCCTGCTGCGCTCCCTCGCCCTGCAGGCCCTCCAGTACGGCGACGTCCTGATCGTCGAGGGCGGCGGCACCGGCGAGTACGCCTGTCTCGCCGGCCGGGACGGCGTCCTGGGCGTCGAAGTGGCACTCGCCGGTGCGCTGGCCGGCCTGGAATGGGCCGCCCAGGAGACGGAGCGCCGGCTGATCGCCGCGAACCAGGCCCGCCAGGAGGGCAACCCCCCGCCGGACGACGTCAAGCGCCCGCTGTGGATCCTCCTCGACCGCCCCACCGCGTTCACCCACCTCGCCGAGGCGGAGGGCCGCGAGGACCCGCAGGCATTCCTCCAGGTCCCGCTGCGGCACGGCCGCGCGGCCTCGGTGACGGTGGTCGTGGCCGAGCAGTTCGACAACCTGGACGCCCTCAGCGAAGCGGTACGGCAGCACACGCGCGCGCGTGTCGTCCTCGGACCCGCCTCGGGCAGGCAGCTGGAGGCGATCCTCGGCGCGCCCGCGCACACCACTCCCGTCGACAACGTCCCGCCCGGGCGCGGCTACGCCCGGCTCGGCGCGGGACCGGTGCACCGCCTCCAGGTACCGGCGACCCCGGACCCCTACGACGACGCGACGAGCGACGCCCACCGGCAGGCGGTCCTCGACCTGCTGCCGCCCCGCTCGACCCCGGCGGACGCCGAGGCCCTGCCGGTCCCGGCGGAGGCCGTGGCCCTGGAGAGCTCGTAGGGATACGGACGGGGCCCGCCGCCCGCACCCTTACCCCACCGGCCGGGCCGGGCCCCGTCTACGCGACGAACGTGCGCGGGGCCTCCCCGCCCGCCGTCCCCCCGCTCTGCACGATCCGGGCCGCCGCGGCCAGCCGTGCCGCCGCCTCGTCGGCCACCGCGCCCCCCACGGTGAACGGCAGCCGCACATAGCCCTCGAAGGCGCCGTCCACCCCGAAGCGCGGTCCGGACGGCACCCGGACCCCGACCCGCTCCCCCGCCTCGGCGAGCCGCGATCCGGACAGCCCGCCGGCCCGCACCCACAGCGTCAGCCCGCCGTGGGGCACCTCGAACTCCCAGTCCGGCAGCTCCCGCCGCACCGCGGCGACCAGCGCATCCCGGTTCTCCCGGGCCTGACCGCGCCGCAGCTCCACGGCCTGCTCCCAGCCCCCGGTGCTGAACAGCCAGTTCACCGCCAACTGTTCCAGCACCGGAGTGCCCAGGTCGGCGTAGGCGCGCGCGGCGACCAGGCTGCGAATGACGTCGGGAGCCGCCCGCACCCAGCCGATGCGCATCCCGGCCCAGAAGGCCTTGCTGGCCGAGCCGACGGTGATCACCGTGGAGCCGGCCGGGTCGAAGCCGCACACCGGGCGCGGCATGGCGGCGGCCGCCTCCTCGTCGAGCCACAGCTCGGTCATCGTCTCGTCGGCGACCAGCACCGTCCCCGCCGACCGGGCCGCCTCCACGAGCCGCCGCCGCTGGTCCTCGTCGGCGAGGGCGCCGGTGGGGTTGTGGAAGTCGGCGACGACGTACGCGATGCGTGGCGCGGCCTCGCGCAGGACCTGCCGCCAGCGATCCATGTCCCACCCGGTGAGCCCCTCCGCCATGGCGACCGGGACCAGCCGGGCCCCGGCCTCCCGCATCAGCTGGAGGATGTTGGCGTACGACGGCGACTCGACGGCGATGCGTTCGCCCCGCCCGCCGAACAGATGGCAGATCGCGTCGATGGCGCCCATGGCGCCGGTCGTCACCATGATCTGCTCGGGCATGGTCGGGATCCCGCGCGCGGTGTAGCGCTCGGCGATCATCGCCCGCAGCGCGGGCAGCCCCGCCGGGTAGTCGCCGTGCGTGTGGGCGTAGGGGGGCAGCTCCTCCAGCGCGCCCTGCACGGCGCGGGTGAGCCACGGCTCGGGGGCCGGGAGGGCGGCGCAGCCCAGGTCGATCATCGAGCCCAGCGTCTCCGGCGGCAGGGGTTCGAGCCCGCGCGCGGGGACGGGGTTCCCCGCCGGGACGGCGGTCCAGCTGCCCGCTCCGCGCCGGGACTCCAGGAAGCCCTCCGCGCGCAGCGCCTCGTAGGCGGCGGCGACGGTCGTACGGCTGACGGACAGCGCCAGGGCGAGCTCCCGCTCGGCGGGCAGCCGGGCCGCCACCGGGACGCGGCCCTCGAGGACCAGCAGCCGGACGCCGTCGGCGAGGGCGCGGTAGGCGGGCGGGCGACGCGTGCCGGGGCCCGCCGGACGGTCCTGCTGGGAGTTGAGCAGCCGCGCCAGTTGCGCGGCCCCTACCGCGGAGGTCCACTGCGCCACGATTACCAGTCCACCTTCTCCGAATTGGCCATGGATGGAGTTTCCTTCCCCGCCACAGAGTGTCATGAGTCAGGCCACTACCACCACCAGGGGGACCACTTGTTGAGCAACGGCCACCATCTCGTCCGACGACTGGTCCAGCTGTACGCCGGCCTCGCGCTGTACGGCATCAGCTCGGCCATGCTCGTCCGGTCCGGCCTGGGGCTGGAGCCGTGGAACGTGCTCCACCAGGGGCTCGCCGCGCACACCGGCCTGTCCATCGGCACCGTCCTGATCATCGTGGGCGTGATCGTGCTGCTCACATGGATCCCGATGCGGCAGCGCCCGGGGCTCGGCACGGTGTCCAACGTGATCGTCATCGGGATCGTGATGGACGGGGCGCTCGCCGTCATCCCCGAGGCGCACGGTCTGTCCGTCCGCGTGCCCATGCTGGTGGCGGGGGTCGTCCTGAACGGCGCGGCGACCGGCAGCTACATCGCGGCGCGCTTCGGGCCGGGGCCGCGCGACGGACTGATGACGGGACTGCACCGGCGGACGGGCCACTCGATCCGGATGATCCGCACGGCCGTCGAGATCAGCGTCGTGGCGACCGGTTTCCTCCTCGGCGGCACCGTGGGCGTCGGCACCCTGCTGTACGCGTTGTCGATCGGGCCGCTCGCGCAGTTCTTCCTGCGGGTGTTCGACGTGCCCACGGCACCGGCCGGCAGCACGATCGTTGCCGCGGGGGCACCCCGTGGAGCGATACTGCGTCCGTGACCGTCCTCCTGCGCCACCCGTACCTCGACCATCCTGGGCCCATCCCCTTCGCCCACCGCGGTGGGGCCGCGGACGGTCTGGAGAACACCGCGGCGCAGTTCCGGCGCGCGGCCGAGGCGGGCTACCGCTACATGGAGACCGACGTGCACACCACGCAGGACGGCAGGCTGGTCGCCTTCCACGACGCGACGCTGGACCGGGTGACCGACGGGGCGGGCCGCATCGCCGAGCTGCCGTGGGCCGAGGTGCGGCACGCGCGCGTGGGCGGCGCGGAACCGGTCCCCCTTTTCGAGGAACTCCTGGAGACATTCCCCGAGGTGCGCTGGAACGTCGATCTCAAGGCGGAGCCCGCGCTGCGCCCTCTGCTCGATCTGATCGCGCGGGCCGACGCCTGGGACCGGGTCTGCGTGGGCTCCTTCTCCGAGGCGCGTGTGCTGCGCGCGCAGCGGCTGGGCGGACCGCGCCTGGCGACCTCGTACGGCACCCGGGGCGTGATCGGCCTGCGGCTGCGGTCATGGGGCGTGCCCACGGCGCCGCGCCGCTCGGCGGTGGCCGCGCAGGTGCCCGAGACCCGCTCGGGCATCCCGGTCGTGGACCGCCGTCTCGTGCGCGCGGCTCACGCGCGCGGGCTGCACGTGCACGTGTGGACGGTCAACGAACCGGCCCGGATGCACCGGCTCCTGGATCTCGGCGTCGACGGCATCATGACCGATCACATCGACACGCTGCGGGAGGTCATGCAGGAGCGGGGCGTGTGGGCCTGACCCGGGCTGCGTCATGGCCGCTGTCGCGGCATGCGATCACCGGCGCGGGGAAACCGGTACCCGAGAAGATTTAGCGCTCAACGCCAAAGGGCGGTAGTGTACGCGTTTGGCCTGCACGGCGTACCGTTACCGCGCGTCAAAGATGCCGAAACGCTGGGTGACATCTGCTTTCAGATGTGACAAACCGGGCGCCTGTGGGTACTGCAATGGTTGACAAGGCTGCGGCTACGACGGCGACGCATGACCCGGAACGGGACACGGAACGGGAATCTTTACCGCCGACCGGACGTTGACCGGATGACGACGACAGCGACACCTGTCCTGTGGGCGACAAGCCCGGGAGGCACGATTCATGAGTGAGCGAGCTCTTCGCGGCACGCGCCTCGTGGTGACCAGCTACGAGACGGACCGCGGCATCGACCTGGCCCCGCGCCAGGCCGTGGAGTACGCATGCGAGAAGGGGCACCGCTTCGAGATGCCCTTCTCGGTCGAGGCGGAGATCCCGCCGGAGTGGGAGTGCAAGGTCTGCGGTGCCCCTGCACTCCTCGTGGACGGCGACGGCCCTGAGGAGAAGAAGGCCAAGCCCGCGCGTACGCACTGGGACATGCTGATGGAGCGGCGGACCCGCGAGGAACTCGAAGAGGTCCTCGAGGAGCGGCTCGCCGTTCTGCGGTCCGGGGCGATGAACCTGGCGGTGCATCCCCGCGACAGCCGCAAGTCCGCCTGACCCTGGGCGGGCGGAAAGACATAACGCCCGCGGGCGCCGCACATCCGAAGGATGTGCGGCGCCCGCGGTCGTCGTGTGTCCGCTGCGGCCGGAGGGCGAGCCCCCGGATTCAGCGGTTGTCGTCCCGGATGACCTCGCCCTGGACCACCTTGCCGTCCGGGCGGTGGATGCGGGCCTGCTGGAAGGCGTCGCCCAGGACGCCCGAGCCGGCGTCGCGCAGTTTGCGGTCCACGGTGCGCTGCGTGTAGCGGCCGACGGCCTTCTGGACCGGCGGGAGCAGCAGGAGCAGGCCCGCCGCGTCGGACACCAGGCCCGGGATCATCAGGAGCAGGCCGCCGAGCATCATCAGACCGTTGCCGCCGCCCCGCGTCGGGGCCGTGCCGCGCTGGATCGCCTCGTTCAGGTTCTGGAAGGCGCGCCGGCCGGCCCGCTTGATGACCACCGCGCCGAGGACGAGCCCGGCGAGGAGCAGCACGAAGAGCGCGAACCCGCCGGCCGCGCCCGCGACCACGGACAGCAGCCAGATCTCCAGCACCAGCCACGCGGCGAACCCCAGGGGCAGGAACGTCCGCAGCCGGGAGCGCCGGGGCCGGGACTGCTGAACGGGCTGCTGTACGGAGTACGCGGGGGTCGGAGCGCCAGTCGTCATGGTCCCAGTGTGCCTGGACCCGGCTCAGAGCGGCATAAGGGGACGATCAGCCGTCGCTGTGCGGCTTCTCGGACGCCGCCGGGTCCTTCGCCTCGTCGCTCGCCGACGGCTGCGGACGCTGCGGGACGGCCGGCCTGCCGGTTCTGGCGGGCTTGCCCGCGATCTTGCCGACGCGTTCACCCACGCCCCACGCCGTGACGCGCCACAGCGCCTCGACGAGGATGTCGCGGCTCATCTTGGAGTCGCCGAGTTCGCGCTCGACGAAGGTGATGGGCACCTCGACGACATGGAAGCCGGCCTTGACCGCGCGCCGGGCGAGGTCGACCTGGAAGCAGTAGCCCTGGGAGGCGACCCCGTCGAGGCCGAGTCCCTCCAGGGTCTCGCGGCGGAACGCGCGGTAGCCGCCGGTGATGTCGCGCAGCGGGAGGTCCAGTGCGAGGCGCGAGTACAGGCTGCCGCCGCGCGAGATCATCTCGCGGGACTTGGGCCAGTTCACGACCCGGCCGCCCGGTACCCAGCGGGAGCCCAGGACCAGGTCGGCGCCCTTGAGCGCGGTGAGCAGCCGGGGCAGCTCCTCGGGCTGGTGGGAGCCGTCGGCGTCCATCTCGATCAGTACGCCGTAGCCGTTGTCCAGGCCCCAGCGGAAGCCCGCGAGGTAGGCGGCGCCGAGGCCTTCCTTGCCCTTGCGGTGCAGCACGCGCACGTGGTCGTCCGCGGCGGCCAGTTCGTCGGCCAGCTTGCCGGTGCCGTCGGGGCTGTTGTCGTCGGCCACGAGGACGTGGGCCTCGGGGACGGCCTTGCGCACCCGGCCGACGATGCCCTTGATGTTCTCCGCCTCGTTGTAGGTCGGAATGATCACCAAGGCCAGGCCGAGCGGGCCGAACTTCCTCCCCCGGTCCCGTGCCGCGAGAGTCCCGTCGCCGTCGTTCACTGCTGCCCCTTCGAGTCCGTACGCAGGGGACCACCATAGTGGCCGCCGCCTGCGATGACATGGCGGGACCTTTCATAGGGTGGTGTGGTTTTCCGAAGATCGGGGAAAGCAGGTCTTTTTCGGCGTCTTCGGAAGCCCTGGCTCCGTCAGGGAGCGCGTAGGGTCGAGGGTACGCGTACGGGTGAGCCCGCGGTGTGCCGCGTCGCTGCGGATGGGGGCCCGGCGCCCTTCGGGCCGACCTGGGGCCCGCTGGCTGCGGGTCGACCTAAAGCCGTTGTCTACTGAGCGCCCGGGCCCCACCCGGGTCACACCTCCCCGACCGGCCGGAAAGTTCCCTCGCGCGCGGCGCGGGCGCTGAGCCTGGCTCCCAGTGACGGCGGCCCGGCGGGGCGCACCGTCCCTGACCCAGCGGCGCCGCGGCGAGTGCGTGAACGTTCGCCGGCGGGGTGTCCGGTGGTGGACCCGGCCGAACCTACCGGCCCCCCGCCGTCGGCTGTCAACAGCCGCCCCACCTGCGGGTCTTCTGTCAATGCGCTGGTCAGCGCGGAGGCGGCGGGGTCCGCGGGGCGGCGCGCGGACGGGTGATCTTCGCCGCTCCGCGCGGCCCGATCACTCGCCCGGCCGTACGAACACCGTCCGTCCCGCGACCACCGTGCGCAGGCATACGGGCAGGTCGGCGCCCGGGGTGAGGTCGGGCAGGCCGGGCGTTCCGGAACGGGGGTCGGTGGACCAGCGGGCGACCCGGTCGTCGGGCGCCTGTACGACCAGGTGGTCCGTGCGCCACACCGCGTAGTCCGCGGGGGCCCCGGGCACCAGGACGCCGGCGTCGTCACGCCCGATCGCCCGCCAGCCGCCGCGGGTGTGGGCGGTGAACGCGGCGCGCACGGAGACGCGGTGCTCGGGGGTGCGGTGGAAGGCGGCGGCCCGGACCGTGCCCCAGGGGTCGAGCGGGGTGACGGGGCTGTCGGAGCCGAAGGCGAGCGGCACCCCGGCGCGCAGCAGGGCCGCGAAGGGGTTCAGCGAGCGGGCCCGCTCGACGCCGAGACGCTGGGCGTACATGCCGTCCTCGCCGCCCCACAGGGCGTCGAAGGCGGGCTGGACGGAGGCGGTGAGGCCGAGTTCGGCGAACGCGGCGACGGTTTCGGGGGTGAGCATCTCGGCGTGTTCGACGCGGTGCCGGGCGGCGCGGATCCGGGTGAGGCCCACCTTCTCCGCGGCGGCCCGCACGCCCTCGACGACGGCGGTGACGGCCGCGTCGCCGATGGCGTGGAAGCCCGCCTGGAGCCCGGCCTCGGTGCAGGCCGCGACGTGCTCCGCGACCTGGCGGGCGTCGAGGTAGGCCTTGCCGGTGTGGGCGGCGTCGGTGTACGGGGCGTGCAGGCAGGCGGTGTGGGAGCCGAGGGCGCCGTCGACGAAGAGGTCGCCGGCCGCGCCGAGGGCGCCGAGGGCGCGCGCCTTCGCCACGCCGTCCGCGCCCTGTTCGGCCCAGTAGCCGACGATCCGGGGGCCCGCCTCCTCGGCGGCGAGCCGCAGCAGGCCGGTGAGGTCGTCCTCGGAGGAGATCTCCGGTCCGGCGCACTCGTGCAGCGAGCCGATGCCGAGGGAGGCGGCGTGGGCTAGAGCGGCGCGCTGGGCCTCGATGCGCTGCCCGGCCGTCACGGCCGCGAACGCGGCGGCGCGTACGGCGTGGTGGGCGTCGGCGGTGAGCGGACCGTCGCCGGGAGGGGCGGCGAGGCTCGGGACCAGGTCCAGCAGGGCCGTGGTGACGACCGCCGAGTGGACGTCGATGCGGGACAGGTAGAGGGGCCGGCCGCCGGCCGCCTCGTCGAGTTCCGCGCGCGTCGGGGGGCGGCCGCCGGGCCAGCGGGAGGCGTCCCAGCCGTGGCCGAGCAGCACCTTGTCACCCGGCCTGGCCGCGGCGAAGTCCCGTACCCGGGCGAGGGCCGCGGTCAGGTCGGGCGCGGTCGACAGGTCCAGGCCGGTCAGGGAGAGGCCCGTGGCGGTGGTGTGCACATGGGCGTCGGTGAAGGCCGGGGTGACGAGGGCGCCGTCCAGGTCGACCACCTCGTCGACGCCGTCGGCGAAGGCGTCGGCAGCGCCCTCGGAGCCGACCCAGGCGACCTGGCCGCGCTCGACGACCATCGCGGTCGCGAACGGGTCGGCGGAGCTGTGGACCTCTCCGCGGCGGAGCAGGACGGTCTTCGGGTCGGGGGTGCGCTCACTCATGGGCACCAGTCTCGCGCCTCGCCGGGCCTGCCCCGCACCGGGCCCCGTCAGGCACGCCCGGCCGGCCCGTCCGCCGGGCCTGCCGGACCCGGGCGGCCGGGCGTCGTCATATCCGCGGCGGCCGGGCCTCGTACGGCGTGGACAGGACGACCGTCGTACGGGTGGAGACGCCCGCGAGGGCGCGCAGCCGGCTCAGCAGCTCCTCCAGCTCGTGCGGGGTGGCCACCCGCACCTTGAGGATGTAGTTCTCGTCGCCGGCCACGCTGTGGCAGGCCTCGATCTCGGGCACGCCGGAGAGCCGGTCGGCGATGTCGTCGGGCGCGCTGGGGTCGAACGGTTTCACCGAGATGAAGGCCGTCAGGGGCAGCCCGACGGCCTCCGGGTCCACCACGGCCGCGTAGCCGCGGATGACGCCGCGCTGCTCCAGCCGGCGCACCCGCTGGTGCACGGCCGACGTGGACAGGCCCGTGGCCTTGCCCAGGTCGGTGTAACTCATCCGCCCGTCCTTGACGAGCAGCTGCACGATCTGTCGGTCCAGCTCCTCCATGGCGCAAGAACCTACAGTGCGCCCGATCTCCGCGTATACCTATGCAGCCCAGGTCATACGCGGTTCGGGACGGAACGCGGGGGCGTGCGGGAGACGCGAGCGGGGCATGTGGAGAGACGCGGGGACGCGCATCTGCGCTTGGCATGTGACGAACGCCACAGCGTACGCCGACGGTACGTGAGTTCCTCGTGGTTACCGCCGAGACGTGCAGGGAAGTGCTTGCTGTGGTCGAGGCCGCAGTGCCGTCACGGCCCAGCCCTAGGGGGAGAATCCCATGCAGAGTCTTAAGCGCCCTGGTCGCACCGCGCCCAAGCGGCTCCAGCCGGTCGCCGTCGAACCCGAGCCGGAGGGCGTCGAACCCGACGACCTGGCCGACGAGTTCGACGCCTACGACACCTTCGAGATGTACCGGGTGATCTGCCCGGACTGCGCGCAGCCCATCGCGCTGCTGGCGGACGAGGAGGTCCTGCCGGAGCACGCGCTGTGCGCCTCGCCGTGGAACCCCTTCGGGCTCACGGTCTGCGTCGGCACCGGACGCGCGGCAGCCGAGGCCCGCCCGGCGGATGCGTCGGCGGAGCCCCAGGAGCGGGACACCGCGCTGCTGTTGACGCTCCCTCAGGGGCTCGACTGGCGTACGCAGCCCTTCTCGCACGTCGGTGGCCCGGGCTCGCGCCCCGTGCGCGTGCAGGTGCTGCGCCGCCAGGCCGCCTGAGTCCTGGCCCGTCCGGCCGACTGGACTCCCGCCCCCGCCCCGGGCCACGGCATCCGCAGACCGCCGTGGTGCGGGACCGGCATGCCCGCGGCCGCCTTTGACGGCGGCCCCGGTGAGGCGACCGGCCCCCGGGGGAAGCGGGCCTCCCCCGCCTGACGAGCCGTGACCTGGAGCCGAGGGTGCGCGTTGCCCTGGTATGACCCCCACCCACACGGCGGCACCCGGGCGGCACCGCCAGCTGTTCGTCCCCGCGCCGACAGGAGCGGTCCCACCGGCTCCGCCGGCCGCGCAGGACCCGCCGATCTACCGTGACCTGATCCGGGTGTGGGCCGAGCGGGGCCGCACGCTCCCCGGGCGGCACGACCCGGAGTGGGTGCGGCTGGTGGCCCCGCCGGCCGGGGCAGTTCAGCGGGTCTCCGGACCCACTAGGTGACGTGCGATGACCATGCGCTGGACCTGGTTCGTGCCCTCCACGATCTGCAGCGCCTTGGCCTCGCGCAGGTAGCGCTCGACGGGGAAGTCGGCGGTGTAGCCGTAGCCGCCGAGGACCTGGACGGCGTCGGTGGTGACCCGCATCGCGGCGTCGGTGCAGTGCAGCTTGGCCATGGCCGCCTGTGCCGCGAACGGCCGGCCGGCGTCCCGCAGACGCGCCGCCGCCAGGTACAGGGCACGGCCGGCCTCGATCCGGGTCGCCATGTCGGCGAGCAGGAAGCGCAGGCCCTGGAAGTCGGCGACGGGCCGGCCGAACTGCCGCCGGTCCCGGGCGTAGGCGACCGCCTCGTCGAGTGCCGCCTGAGCCACCCCGACCGCGCAGGCGGCGATGCCGAGCCGGCCGGAGTCGAGCGCGGCCAGGGCGATCGCGAAGCCCTGACCGACCTCGCCGAGGCGCCGCGCGTCCGGGACGCGCACGCCGTCGAAGTGGAGCTGTGCGGTGGGCGAGCCCTTCAGTCCCATCTTCCGCTCGGGCGGCGCGGCGCTCAGCCCGCCGGCGTCGCCCGGCACCAGGAACACGGTGATCCCTCGCCGGCCCTCGCCGCCGGTGCGCGCCATGACCGTGTAGAAGTCGGCGATGCCGCCGTGCGTGGTCCAGGCCTTGGTGCCGGTGATCACCCAGGTGTCGCCGTCGCGCACCGCACGGGTGCGCAGGGAGGCGGCGTCCGAGCCGGAGGCGGGCTCGGAGAGGCAGTACGCGCCGAGGAGCCCGCCGCCGAGCATCGCGGGCAGGTGCGCGGCCCGCTGCTCCTCGGTGCCGTGGGCGGCGAGCGGGTAGGCCGCCAGGGTGTGGACGCTGATGCCGAGACCGACGGTGAGGCGGGCGGCGGCGAGCTCCTCCAGGACCTGGAGGTAGACCTCGTAGGGCTGGTCGCCGCCGCCGTGGGCGGAGTCGTACGGCAGACCCAGCAGGCCCGCTTCGGACAGCAGGGTGAACAGCTCCCGCGGAAAGCGGCCGGCCTCCTCGTCCTCGGCGGCCGTCGGGACGATCTCGCGGCGTGCGATGTCACGGACGAGTGCGAGCAGGTCACGGGCCTCGTCGGTCGGAAGCGGCCGGTCCACCGGCGGCGGGAAGTGATCGGGCACGGTGACTCCTCTCCTCGCCGGCCGGCGGCCTCGCGCTGTGAGTATGCCCGCGGGCGGTCGCCGCCGCACGGGCGGACGGGCCGCGTCGGCGGTCAGCGCACGCGGGCCGCGCGGCCCGGTCTCACGCGTCCTCCCGCTGGGCCTCCTTCGGGGCGGGGAAGGAGGGGTCGAGTTCCTCGATCGCGCGCAGGGCGCCGCCCAGGGTCCGCGCGAGGAGTTCGCGCATGGTGTCGCGGGTCAGCCCCCGGGGGCGGTCGATCCAGTCGAGGGTGGCCCCCTCCACGCTGCACACCCAGGAGAGCAGGCCCATCCGGGGCAGCGAGGGGATGTCGGCGCGGCCGTAGGCGCCCTCGGCGATGGTGACCACGAAGGCCTCGCGCACGCCGTCCCGGATGCCGTGCACCTCGGCGTCGAAGCCGACGCCGCCGCTCACGATCGTGCGGTAGGAGGCCTGGTGGTCCTCGGCGAAGCGCAGATAACTGTCGATGGTGCGGTGCACCCGGTCGAGCTGGGGCAGCTCCCGGCCGCTCGCCGCGAAGGAGACCAGTTCGGCGACGGAGTCCTGGATGATCGCCAGGTAGTAGCCGCGCTTGGACTGGAAGTAGTAGTAGATCAGCCCCTTGGCGACGTGCGCCTGCCGGGCGATGTCGTCCATCGAGAGTGCGTCGTAGGACGTGTCGGCGAACAACTTCCGCCCGATGGCGATGAGTTCGGCGCGACGCGCGAGTGAGCGCTCGGTACCGCGCGCCCGGGGACGGGCGGCGTCGCGCTGGTGACTGATATTCAACTCGACCCTGGTCTCCAACGGTCGGCGGGACGACGTCAGTATGTCAGGTCGAAGCGTGGGTCAGGTCACACCGGTCACCGAGCGGAGGGCGGCACTCCGCGCCGGGGTCAGACCAGTTGGAGCTGGGCCACGAGCATCGCGAGGACCACGACGAGGGTCCACCCCAGGACGTGTTCGAAGATCTTGGGGCCGTCGTCCTGAGGTCCGCCGTTGCGGGCTCGGGCGGGGGCGGTCGCGATGTGTGCGGTCATGGCGTCTCTTCGCTGGCTCTCTGCTGGCGGTGCGGGCGGGTGCGGACTCGATCTGTCCACCTTGCCACCGAAAAGGGCTTTTGCGGCAGAGAGCTTGCTCACACGAATCACACGGCTCGGCGGCTCGGCGGCTCGCACGGGAACGGCCCCCGGCCATGTGCGCCGGAAGCCGCCGCGCGCGAGGTCACCGTACGCCGACCGCCGCCAGCGCCGTGCGCTGCGCCGCCGTCGGACGGGCCGGGAAGTAGAGGTAGCAGACGCCTCCGCTGCCGGAGACGACCTTGCCGCCGGCGTTGAGGCGCTTGGTCCGCAGCCACACGTTCTCGAACTCCCGCCGCCGGTAGACGCGCCGCACCGCCGCGTTGGTCGGAGAGGCCGGGTCGTTGGCGATCACGTCGCCGTCCGCGGTGAAGCCGATCACGGTCATCAGGTGGCCGGCGGTGCCGTAACCCGCGCCGGTCAGCTCCTTCTCGATGAAGGACTGCGACGTGATGGCCGGGATGCCGGCCGCGATCAGCGTCTCCAGCTCCGTCAGCGAGCCGAGCCGGGTCACCACGCCCTGGAGGCCCTCGAAGGTGGCCGCGTAGGCGGCGTTGAACGGCCAGTTGCCGCAGCCTGCGTACTGGTGGTCGTAGGTGTACCGGGCCGCGTGGCAGACCTGGGGGTCGGCGTAGGAAGGGTTCACCCAGGCCAGCTGGCCGGAGGTGAGGCGGCCGCCCCAGTACTCGATGATCATCTGCGAGGAGGTGGGGCTGCACCAGGCCTCGCCGCCGCCGTCGTACTCCGGGTACTGGCCCTCGTGCGTCTCCTGTGAGTAGCGGGGCACGTCCAGCTCCCGGGTGACGCCGGGCACGGAGGCGGGGACGGTGAAGCGGTCGGGGACGTCGGAGCCCATCGCACCGAGCCGCCACACCGTCGGGGTGGTCTGCGCGCCGGGCCGACGGTAGAGGGTCAGGCGCAGCCGGTACGTGACGAGGCGCAGGCCGCCGGAGGCGTCGTCGATCGCGACGGTGTCCGTCCAGACGGTGCTCTTGCCGTCGCTCTGCCCGCCCACCGAGGCCCGCTTGACGTCCTGGTCACCGGACGCCCATCGGCCCAGCACGTACCAGGGGGTCTCCGTACCGTCGGAGTACGTGCCCTCGAACTCGACGGCGATCCAGGTGCCGGCGGGGGTGCTCGCGTTCCAGGAGGCGATCGCCTCGGTCGCGGGGACGGGGAGCCGGTGGACGGGGGACGTCCAGGTCGCGTACTCCCAGCGGGCGGTGGTCCCGGTGTGCGGGTCGGTGTGGTCCACGACGCCGAGCGGCGTGTCGACCACGATTCCGGGCCGGTCTCCCGCGACGGCCCGGACGCCCTGGGCGACGCCGGAGCGCCAGTCGTCGTACGTGATCCAGGCCCGGTAGTCGACGGGGCGGGCGGGGGCCGTCGCCGCGTCCGGCGTCACGGTGTCCGGTCCGGCCGGGTCGACGGCCGCCGCGGACCCGGAGCCGCCCGCCACGGCGGCGACGACCGCGGCGGCGAGGACGGACCTGCGGGAGGGCCGGTCGGCGGCGCGGGTGAGCTGGTCGGTCCCGCCGGGGCCCTGGACGGTCCCGCTGAACGGCTGTTCGGCTCTGCTCATGGACGGAAGACTCCCCAGGGGTGCGGGACGGGTCCGGTACGACGGTAGTGCGCCCACTATGAACGCGGACGCCCGGGCCCGCCAGCACCCGCACCCGTGCCACGCCGCCCGGCCCGGCAAGGAGCGACCGAATAGACTCGTACGCCACCGGACAAGCCCCGCACACGCCGCACGCACCTCAGGCGCGCCACCTCACCCGCCCCCTCGGGCCCGCCACCGGACAAGCCCTTCTGGAGCCGTCATCCACCAGCTCGCCGCCCGGCTCCGCCGGCTGCCGCCGTCCTGCGGTCCGGTCCGTCTCGTGGGCGTCGACGGACACGCCGGATCGGGGAAGTCCACCTTCGCCGCCCGGCTGGCCGAGGCCCTCGGCGGTGCGCCGGTCCTGCACCTCGACGACATCGCCAGCCATGAGGAGCTGTTCGCGTGGACGCCGCGTCTGATGGCCGAGGTGATCGAGCCGCTCGGCCGGGGCGAGACGGCGCACTACTCCCCCTACGACTGGCGCGCCCGCCGCTTCGCCCCGCCCCGGCCGCTGCCGCCGGCCCCCGTGGTCCTGATGGAGGGCGTCGGCGCGGGCCGCCGCGCCCTGCGGCCGTACCTCGCGCGGCTGCTGTGGATGGAGATGCCGCCCGAGGAGGCCTGGGCGCGCGGGCGGGCACGTGACGGAGAGGAGCAGCGGGAGTTCTGGGACGGCTGGGTCCGGGCCGAATCGCGTCATGTCGCCGAGGACCCTTCGCGTCCCCATGCCGATTGGCTGGTACGGCAGTTGGGCGAGGGATACGAGGTGCTGCCGGGGCCCGCAGCGCGGTCCGGTCCGGACCGCGGTGTCACGCACCGTGAGGACCCGCGTTCGATGTGGTGAACCTGTGAAGGGTCTTGCGCTCGAACTTCGCCAACTGCTCCGACGGCGCTTGACCGGCGGCCGGGGCAGGACTTACGTTCTCAATGCGCGGCAATCGAAGCCGCCCGAAGGACGCGGAGCCCCCGGTTGTTCCCCCGTGATCGGGGGCTTCGTTCTGTCCGCGCCCCTTTCCCGCGCCCCCTTCCGAGGGCGATGTGCCGCCGGACTCTCACTCAGCGTCACCGTGCTGTCATGCGCCCCCTCTGCTCCCACCTGGCCGGACGGCCCGTGCGGCACCCTACGGCGGGCCACGTCCGCGCGGGTACGATGCCCTCGGTGCGACCTGGGAAAGCCGCTAGCACCTTCCAACTCCGGTCCGCGGCACAGCGGTTCGACCACCGGCGGGCGACGGTCCGGCGGCACACCGACGGGGGCAGGGTCTGTGGGGGACGTGATGGACTTCGGCACGCAAGGCCCCGACGCCCCGGCCGACCTGGCCTGGCTGCGCGGCGTGGACGCCTACACGATGGGCGCGTATCCGCAGGCGGAGGAGGAGTTCCGGGCCGCCGTGCGGATGGACCCCGGCATGGCCGACGGCTGGCTGGGTCTGCACGCGCTGCGCGTCGACACCACGACCGCGCTGCTGCGGATGTTCCGTCACCGCGACCGCTTCGGCGAACAGCGCACCCGGCACCGCCGGGCGCTCAACTCCTGGTACTGGCTGGGATGGTGGGTGCAACCGGTACTGGAGAGCCCCCGCGACCTGCTTCTGGCGCACGCCTCGCACTGGCTGGACGGCCGCCATGTGCCCGAGCTGGACCGGGCGCTCGCGGGACTCCCGCCCGTCGACACCGACCACCAGGTCCGCTTCCTGCACGCCTGCCGCGCCTATCTGGTCAAGGACTGGGAGCAGCTCGCCCGGCACACCGATCCGCTGATCGACGACCCGCTGCTGGGCATCGAGGCAGGCCTGTTCGGCGGCATGGCCCGGGTCCGCCTGGAGATGTACGGGCAGGCGGAGCCCCTCCTCTCGGCGGCGCTGATGCGTTGCCGCAGCGAGCAGCCGCAGCGCAAGGAGCTGCGGTACTGGCTGGCCCGCGCCCATGAGGGCACCGGCCGTTCCGCGGCCGCCCTCCCCCTCTACCGGGCCGTGCACCGCGTGGACCCCGCGTTCATGGACACCTCGGCCCGGCTGGCCGCGATCGCCGAGGGCGACGGCTACGACGATCCCGCCGACTTCGCCGCGATCACGCTGACCGGCGTCGGCCAGGACGCCGGGGACGGGCCGGACGGCCTGGACCCGCTGTTCGGCACGGAGGGGCGGGACCTCAGGCTCCCCGAGCCCGCCGATCTGCCGCCGGTCGGGCCGCTGCCCTCGGCGGTCGACCCGGCGGTGCGCGCGAGGACGCTCGGGGCCACGACCCTGCCCGCCGGCCCCACCGACCCGGCCCTGCTGGAGGAGGCGCTCGCCGAGCTGGAGCGCATGGTGGGTCTGGAACCGGTGAAACGTCAGGTCAAGGCCCTGTCGGCGCAGCTCAACATGGCGCGGCTGCGGGCCGGGCAGGGGCTCCCGGTGCAGCCTCCGAAGCGGCACTTCGTCTTCTCCGGCCCGTCCGGCACCGGCAAGACGACGGTGGCCCGCATCCTCGGCCGGGTCTTCTACGCCCTCGGACTGCTGGGCGGCGACCACCTGGTGGAGGCACAGCGGGCCGATCTGGTCGGCGAGTACCTCGGGCAGACGGCGGTGAAGGCCAACGAGCTGATCGACTCCGCGCTCGGCGGGGTGCTCTTCGTCGACGAGGCGTACTCGCTGTCGAACTCCGGTTACGGCAAGGGCGACGCGTACGGTGACGAGGCGCTGCAGGTGCTGCTGAAGCGGGCCGAGGACAACCGGGACCACCTGGTGGTGATCCTCGCCGGCTACCCGGAGGGGATGGACCGGCTGCTGGCCGCGAACCCGGGCCTGTCGTCCCGCTTCACGACGCGGGTCGACTTCCCGTCGTACCGGCCGCTGGAGCTGACCTCGATCGGCGAGGTGCTCGCGGCGGAGAACGGCGACGTGTGGGACGAGGAGGCGCTGGAGGAGCTGCGGTCCATCGCGGGGCACGTCGTCGACCAGGGGTGGATCGACGAGCTGGGGAACGGGCGGTTCCTGCGCACGCTGTACGAGAAGAGCTGCGCCTACCGGGATCTGCGGCTGTCGGTCTACCCGGGGACGCTGTCGCGGGACGACTTGTCGACTCTGCGGCTGCCGGACCTGATGCAGGCGTACGGAGAGGTGCTGTCGGGCCGGGGCCCGCAGGACCCTCCGGGGATGTGACCCGGAAGGGCCCGCGGGCAGCCGCCTCTCAGGGCGACACACCTGCCACGGCCTTGGTCGCCACACCTGACACGCCCTAGTACTAGGTCGCCATCACCACCTCGGGGACGCCGGGGGCGGACCGGTGGGCCGGGTCGCGTACCTCGCCGACCAGCAGTTCGAGTACGTCCTCCAGGGCCACCAGGCCCAGGACCTTGCCCGAGCCGTCCACCACCTGCGCCAGGTGGGTGGCCGCCCGGCGCATGACGGTCAGCGCGTCGTCGAGCGGCAGGTCCGGGCGGAGCGTCGTCATCGGGCGCCACACCTGCTGGGGCACCGCCCGGTCGGACTCCTCCAGGTCGAGAACGTCCTTCACGTGCAGGTAGCCCATGAAGGCGCCGTTGCCCGCGCCGACGGGGAAGCGGGAGTAGCCGGTGCGGGCGGTCAGCCGGACGATCTCGCCGGGGGTGACCGACGGGCTGACCGTCACCAGGGACTCGCGCTTCAGAAGCACGTCCGTCACCGGGCGGGAGCCCAGCTCCAGGGCGTCCTCCAGCCGCTCCTGCTCCTCCGGGTCGAGCAGGCCCGCCTGGCCGGCGTCCTCCACCAGCCGGTTGAGCTGCTCGCTGGTGAAGACGGCCTCGATCTCGTCCTTCGGCTCCACGCGGAAGAGCCGCAGCACGGCCTGGGCGCAGGCGCCGAGGGCGACGGTGATGGGCCGGCACAGACGCGCGAACCAGACCAGGCCGGGGCTGAGCCACAGCGCGGCCTTCTCCGGGGCGGCCATGGCGAGGTTCTTCGGGACCATCTCGCCGATGACGAGGTGGAAGAAGACCACGGCCGCGAGGGCTACGACGTAGGTCAGCGGGTGGATCACGCCCTGCGGCAGGTGGATCCACTCGAAGACGGGTTCCAGCAGGTGCGCCACCGTCGGCTCGGCGACCGCGCCCAGGGTGAGCGAGCAGACGGTGATGCCGAACTGGGCGGCGGCCATCATCTGCGGCAGGCGCTCCAGGCCGTGGAGGACCTGACGGGAGCGGGCGGTGCCGAGGGGTTCGATCTGGCTGCGGCGCACCGAGACGAGCGCGAACTCGGCACCGACGAAGAAGCCGTTCGTGAGCACGAGGAGCCCTGCGAAGACGAGTTGGAGGACGCTCATCGGGCGGCCTCCACGGCCACGCCGGTGCGCACCAGGCGGACCCGTTCGGCCCGGTAGTGGCCGACGCGGCGTACCGACAGCCGCCAGCCGGGCAGTTCGGCCCGGTCGCCGACGGCGGGGATCCGGCCGAGCAGGTCGGCGACGAGCCCGGCGACCGTCTCGTACGGTCCCTCCGGCGCGTCCAGGCCTATGCGCCGCAAAGTGTCGACGCGGCAGCTGCCGTCGACGTCCCAGGCGGGCCTGCCGTCCTCGGGCGGCACGGGGGCGAGTTCGGGCGTGTCCAGCCCGTCGTGCTCGTCGCGGACCTCGCCGACGATCTCCTCGACGATGTCCTCCAGGGTCACCACGCCGGCCGTGCCGCCGTACTCGTCGACGACGACGGCGATGGGCTGCTCGCTGCGCAGCCGGGCCAGCAGCGGCTGGACGGGAAGGGTCTCGGGGACGAGCAGCGCCGGGCGGGCGATGCGGCCCACGGGGGTGCGCAGCCGGTCCTGGACGGGGACGGCCAGGGCGTCCTTGAGGTGGGCCATGCCGACGATCTCGTCGATCTTCTCGCGGTAGACGGGGAAACGGGACAGGCCGGTGGCGCGGGTCAGGTTGACCACGTCCTCGGCGGTGGCCGACGCCTGGAGGGCGCTGACCTTCACGCGCGGGGTCATCACGTGCTGCGCGGTCAGCTCGGCCAGGGACAGGGTCCGCACGAAGAGGTCG
This sequence comes from Streptomyces sp. NPDC088254, assembly GCF_044740925.1. Taxonomy (NCBI): domain Bacteria; kingdom Bacillati; phylum Actinomycetota; class Actinomycetes; order Kitasatosporales; family Streptomycetaceae; genus Streptomyces; species Streptomyces sp. NPDC088254. The sequence goes on from NZ_JBIURQ010000008.1 coordinate 48,651, forward strand.
GCGGTGTCCTGTTCGAGGGTGCCGGCCCGGGCGGAGTGGCGGGCCAGGGAGACGAGTTCGCCGGGGGTGCGGGCGGAGGCCAGCTCCTCGGCGGGCTCGACGCCCAGGGCGCGCACCAGCCGGTTGGCGACGGCGTTGAGGCCGGCGATGACCGGACGGAAGAGCCGGGCGAAGACATGCTGCGGGCCCGCGACGAAACGCGCGACCTGCATCGGCTTGGACACCGCCCAGTTCTTCGGCACGAGCTCGCCGATCACCATCTGCACGGCGGACGCCAGCAGCATGCCGACGGCGACGGCGACACCGGAGACGGCGCCCTCGGGAACGCCGAGGGCGGTGACGGGGCCGTCGAGCAGCTCGGCGAGCGCGGGTTCGGCGAGCATGCCGACGACGAGCGAGGTGATGGTGATGCCGAGCTGGGTGCCGGAGAGCTGGAAGGACAGCTCCTTGAGCGACTCGACGACCGTGCGGGCCCGTCGGTCGCCTTCGGCGGCGGCCTTCTCGGCGTCCGGGCGCTCCACGGTGACCAGGCCGAACTCGGCGGCCACGAAGAACCCGTTGGCGAGAATGAGCAGGAACGCGGCTGCAAGGAGCAGCAGGGGCGTTGTCATGATGCCGCCGCCTCCACGTCGGAGGGGGCGGCGCAGGTACTACAGGACGAACCGTCCATCGCCGGAGAGGGTCACTCCTCGGTTAGCAGGAACCCCTGTGCACCCGGCCGGGCGCCACAGGGGTGGGGGCGAAAGGGGAACGCCTCCGTCACCAGATTAATCAAGACAGGCACTTTTGCGGCAGGGCGGGCGGCCCCGAGTCAGCCCTGATCCTTCCCCGGGTCGGACTCGGGGTCGCGGACGGAGCGGTTCTCCACGAGGGCGCGCAGGGCGCGCGCGTCGGCGATGGCCTGCTGTTTGGCGATGCCGGGCTGGATGCCGAGCGCGGGGAGGCTGGTGCCGTCGCTGAGGTCGAGGAACACCCAGGGGTCGCCCGGCCGGAGGTTCACCCGGAGGATCTCCGCCCAGTCCAGACGCCGCCTGCTCGCGATGTTGACAACGGTGACGCCGGTGTCGTCGGCGACGACCCGTACCCGGGCGAGCTGGGCCAGCACCCAGAAGACGAGGCCGCCGGTGAGGATGAAGCTGAGCCGCTCGCCGGGGCCGAGCTGCTCCAGGAGCAGCGCGATCCCGGAGATGACGACGAAGATCACCGCTCCGGCCGTGAGAAGCACCACACGGGTGCGTCCGGGCCGGAAGGTGACGGGGAGGTCGGGCAGGTCGGACATCGCTGCGTATCCCCCGGGGGTCAGAGACGGCAGGCGTGGATGGCCGTGGTGAGGATGGCGCGGGCGCCGATCTCGTAGAGGTCGTCCATGATCCGCTGGGCCTCCTTGGCGGGGACCATGGCGCGGACGGCGACCCAGCCCTCGTTGTGCAGCGGAGAGACGGTGGGCGACTCCAGGCCCGGGGTGAGCGCGACGGCCTTCTCCAGCTGCTCGACGCGGCAGTCGTAGTCCATCATCACGTACGTCCGGGCGACGAGGACGCCCTGGAGGCGGCGCAGGAACTGCTGCACCTTGGGCTCGGCCTCGTCGGGCTCGGCGCCGGTGCGGCGGATCACGACGGCCTCGGACTGCATGATGGGCTCGCCGAAGACCTCGAGGCCCGCGTTGCGCAGCGAGGTACCGGTCTCGACGACGTCGGCGATGACCTCGGCGACGCCCAGTTCGATGGCGGTCTCGACGGCGCCGTCGAGGTGGACGACGGAGGCGTCGATGCCTTCCCAGGCGAGGTGCTTGGCGACGATGCCCTCGTAGGAGGTGGCGACCGTCTTGCCCTTGAGGTCCGCGAGGGTGCTCGCGGTGCCGGGCTTGGTGGCGTAGCGGAAGGTGGAGCGGGCGAAGCCGAGGGGGAGGATCTCCTCGGCTTCGGCGCCGGAGTCGATCAGCAGGTCGCGGCCGGTGATGCCGATGTCGAGGCGGCCGGAGGAGACGTAGATGGCGATGTCGCGGGGGCGGAGGTAGAAGAACTCGACCTCGTTGCCCGGGTCGACGATCCGCAGTTCCTTGGACTCACGGCGCTGCTGGTAGCCGGCCTCATGCAGCATCTCCCCCGCAGGTCCGGACAGGGAACCCTTGTTGGGGATGGCGATGCGCAGCATGGGGTCGGCTTCCTTCGCGTGATGTGTCGGCGTGGTGTTGACGGACGCGGGTCACAGGTGGGCGTAGACGTCGTCGAGGGAGATCCCCCGGGCGACCATCATCACCTGGACGTGGTACAGCAGTTGCGAGATCTCCTCGGCGGCCGCGTCCTTGCCCTCGTACTCGGCGGCCATCCAGACCTCGGCGGCCTCTTCGACGACCTTCTTGCCGATGGCGTGGACGCCCTTGCCGACGAGTTCGGCGGTGCGGGAGGTGGCGGGGTCGCCGGTGGCGGCCTTCTGCTGGAGCTCGGTGAAGAGCTCCTCGAACGTCTTCTTGGACATGGTGTCGCCCACTGTACGCGCTGTGCCGACCGGGCTAATGCCACGGTTCGGATACTGAGCGCAGGGTGGCCGCCGTGGCCACCGCCGCCGTCACCGCCTCGTGTCCCTTGTCCTCGTTGGAGCCCTCGATGCCGGCCCGGTCCAGGGCCTGTTCCTCGGTGTCGCAGGTGAGGACGCCGAAGCCGACGGGGACGCCGGTCTCGACGGAGACCTGGGTGAGGCCCTGGGTCACGCCCTGGCACACGTACTCGAAGTGGGGGGTGCCGCCGCGGATGACGACGCCGAGGGCGACGATCGCGTCGTAGCCGCGTCCGGCGAGGACCTTGGCGACGACGGGGAGCTCCCAGCTGCCGGGGACCCGGAGCAGGGTCGGCTCGTCGATGCCCAGGTCGTGCAGGGCGCGCAGGGCGCCGTCGACCAGACCGTCCATCACCTTCTCGTGCCACTGGGCCGCGATGACGGCGACCCTGAGGTCGCCCACATTGCGTACGGACAGTTCGGGTGCGCCCTTGCCGCTCACGTTCTCGTCTCTCCTCGGTGCTCGTCTTGCCGGTTTGCCGCTTGCTGGTTGCCGCTTGGTGCCGCTACTGGTTGCCGCAGGGGGACACGGGGGCCGTGTCCAGCCAGGGCAGGTCGTGTCCCATCCGGTCGCGCTTGGTGCGCAGGTAGCGGATGTTGTGCTCGCCCGCCTGTACGGGCATCGGCTCGCGGGCGCTGACCTTGAGGCCGTGCCGGACGAGCGCGTCGGTCTTCTCGGGGTTGTTGGTCATCAGGCGGACGCCGCGCACCCCGAGGTCCTCCAGGATCCGCGCGCCGGCCGCGTAGTCCCGGGCGTCGGCGGGCAGGCCGAGCTCCAGGTTGGCGTCGAGGGTGTCGTGGCCCTGCTCCTGGAGTTCGTAAGCCCGCAGTTTGGACAGCAGGCCGATGCCTCGGCCTTCGTGTCCGCGCAGGTAGACGACGACTCCGCGGCCCTCGGCCTGGATGCGCTCCAGGGAGGCGTCGAGCTGGGGGCCGCAGTCGCAGCGGGCGGAGCCGAACACGTCTCCTGTGAGGCATTCGGAGTGGACCCGGACGAGCACGTCCTCGCCGTCGCCGATGTCGCCGTGGACGAGGGCGACGTGCTCGACGCCGTCGACGGTGGAGCGGTAGCCGTACGCGGTGAACGTGCCGTGGACGGTGGGGAGCCGGGTCGCGGCCTCGCGGCGGACGGTGGGCTCGGCGGAGCGGCGGTAGGCGATCAGGTCCTTGATGGAGATGATCGTCAGGCCGTGCTTGCGGGCGAAGGGGATGAGTTCGGGGAGCCGGAGCATCCGGCCGTCCTCGCCGGCGATCTCGACGATCGCGCCGGCCGGGCGCAGGCCGGCGAGCCGGGCGAGGTCGACGGCGGCCTCGGTGTGGCCGTCGCGGACCAGGACGCCGCCGGGCTTGGCGCGCAGCGGGAAGACATGGCCGGGCCGGACGAAGTCGCCGGGTCCGGCGACGCCGCCCGCGAGGAGCTGGAGAGTGGTGGCGCGGTCGGAGGCGGAGATGCCGGTGGTCACGCCGTGCGCGGCGGAGGCATCGACGGAGACGGTGAAGGCGGTCTTCATCGACTCGGTGTTGTCGGCGACCATCTGCGGCAGGTCGAGGCGGTCGAGTTCGTCGCCCTCCATGGGCGCGCAGATCAGGCCGCGGCACTCGCTCATCATGAAGGCGACGATCTCGGGGGTGGCCTTCTCGGCGGCGATGACGAGGTCGCCCTCGTTCTCCCGGTCCTCGTCGTCGACGACCACCACGGGGCGGCCGGCCGCGATGTCGGCGACGGCCTGCTCGACGGGGTCGAGGGTGAAGTCCTCGACGGCGTCACCGGGGTACGTGATCTGTGCCGGGTTCATGCCGGCGCTCCTTCCAGGGCGGGCCGCGGTCCCCTGCGGGAGCGCAGCCACCAGTCGCGCATGCCCCACAGGACGAGCGCGCCGTAGATGACGTAGACGAAGCCGGAGAAGGCGTAGCCGTTGGCGAAGTTCAGGGGGACGCCGACGAGGTCGACGAGGAGCCAGGCGAACCAGAACTCGACCATGCCGCGGGCCTGGGCGTACATGGCGACGATGGTGCCGACGAAGATGTAGGCGTCGGGCCAGGGGTCCCAGGACAGGTCCGGGTAGGCCTTGAAGAGGAGGGCGACGGCGACGGTGCCGGCGGCCGCTGCGGCGAGCATGGCCGCGCGCTCGGTCCAGGTGGCGAAGCGGGGGGCGATGTGGCCGTCGTCGGTGCGGCCCTTGTCGCGGTTCCACTGCCACCAGCCGTACAGGGCGACGACCATGACGACGGCCTGCTTGCCGGCGCTGCCGGTGAGGTGGCCGAAGAAGGCGCCGAAGAGGATGAGGCCGGAGAGGAACTGGACGGGCCAGCTCCAGATGGAGCGGCGCCAGCCGAGCGCGAGGGCGACCAGACCGAAGATGTTCCCGATCATGTCCGACCAGAGGATGTGCTGGTCGAGGAGGGTGAACGCCTCTGAGTTGAGCCAGTTCACCGGGTGCCTCCCTGACCGGCCATCAGCCGCTCGACGTACTTGGCCACGATGTCCACTTCGAGGTTGACCGGGTCGCCGGGCTGCTTGCGGCCGAGCGTGGTCAGGGCGAGGGTGGTGGGGATGAGGCTGACGGTGAAGTAGTCGGGGCCGGCGTCGACGACGGTGAGGCTGATGCCGTCGACGGTGATCGAGCCCTTCTCCACGACGTACCGGGAGAGACCGGCGGGGAGCGAGATCTTGACGATCTCCCAGTGCTCGGACGGCTTGCGCTCCAGCACCTCGCCGGTGCCGTCGACGTGACCCTGCACGATGTGCCCGCCGAGGCGCGCACCGACGGCGGTGGGCCGTTCCAGGTTGACGCGGGAGCCGACGGTCAGGGCGCCGAGGCTGGAGCGGTCGAGGGTCTCCGCCATGACGTCCGCGGTGAACTCGTCGCCCTCGTGTTCGACGACGGTGAGACAGACCCCGTTCACGGCGATGGAGTCGCCGTGCTTCGCGCCGTCGGTCACGACGGGGCCGCGCAGCCGGAAGCGGGAGGCGTCGCCGAGATTCTCGACGGCGGTGACCTCACCCAGCTCTTCGACGATTCCGGTGAACACTTCCCGGGTCCTCCTGCCTCTTCGGGCACGGACTCCGGGGCTGTCGAGACGACAGAAGTACGGGCGAGGACACCGGGGCGACGCCGGACAGACCCGTCCGCGGACGGGTACGCATACGGCGGCGCGCACGAATGCCCGCCCGCCGCGCACTGCCTCCCATCCGGACTTTAACCGTCGGTCCAGGAATTCCACCTGGTCAACCGGTCGCTGGAAGCGACCGGGTCGCGGACTGTAACCGCCGGTTCGGACTTTCACCGACCCCGGAGTGCGCTGCTTTAGGTACAGGGCCAGTGTGCCACGCCGGATCCACGTCCATACGGGTGAAGGATGTGGGGTGCCTCACAGGAATTGGTCCGTACCTGTTGACGCACTGGTCTAGTCCTCTTAATGTCGACGGACACGGCCCCGGCGGCGGTGACGACGGCCCTTGCCCGCCGCCGGGACCCCTGGCACCGTGCGTCACCTGGCGCGCGAACGCCCTCGGCGCGCCTCGGGCGTCGCGCCGAACAACTCCCCCTGAGCGGACTGACGTGCCGTCAGCAGCGCGCCGTGCAGCACCGCGCCGCCACCCAGGGTGCCGGGCCGCACCTCCGTCGGCAGCGGCGCCATCCGCCTCAGCCGCTCGGCCACCCGGGCGGCGAGCGCCTCCCCTCCCGCCTGGCCGACCTCGCCGCCGAGCACCACGCATCCCGGGTCGAGGACGGCGACGACGGACGCCACCCCGATGGCGACCCGGTCGGCCAGCACATCGAGGAACCGCACGGCGACCTGGCTCCCCGCGAGGTCAGCCGCCTGCGGCGCCTCGGCCTCCGGTCCACCGCTCCTCTCCCCCACCGCGGCCACGGCCCACCGCACCAGAGCGGCGGCGTCCGGCTCACCGGCCGCCGCCGCCCACACCTCGCCGCGTGCCGCCGCCGGCACTCCGCACTCCCCCGCCAGCTCCACGATCGCCGCCGAGCCCGCCAGGCTGTGGAAGCCGCCCTCGCAGTCCCTCGCCGACGGGAGGGCGCCCGTGCCCGGCACCGGGAGGAAGCCGATCTCACCCGTGCCGCCGGAGGCCCCCCGGCGCAGGGCGCCGTCCAGGACGACGGCCGCGCCGGTGCCGTGGCCCAGCCAGAGCAGGACGAAGGTGTCGCGGTCCCGGGCCGCGCCCGCGTGCTGCTCGGCCAGGGCGGCGAGATTGGTCTCGTTCTCGACGCTGACGCGGGCCTCGGGGAGCCGTTCCTGGAGGGCGGCGACCAGCCGGCGGTGCCAGGCGGGCAGGCCGGAGGAGACCCGCAGTTCGCCGCTCGCGGGGTCGATCAGGCCGGGCGCGCCGATGCCGACGGTGTGCAGCCGGTCGGCCCCGGCCTCCTTCACCGCCCGCTCGACCAGCGTGACCGCCTGCTCCACCGCGGGACCCGTGCCGGCGTCGTCCCCGATCGGCGCGGACGCCTCGGCGAGGACCCGGCCGAGCAGGTCGGACACGACGACGGTGACGCCCTCGGTGCGCACGTCCAGCGCCGCGAGCTGGGCCCGGCCGGCGACGATGCCGTAGACCCTGGCGTTGGGGCCGCGCCGCTGCGCGCCGGTCTCGCCGACGACCTCGATCAGCCCGGAGGCGGCGAGGCGCTCGACGAGGTCGGCGACCGTCGGCCGGGACAGGCCGGTGAGTTCCTTCAACTGCCCGGCCGTCAGAGGGCCTTCGTCCTGCAACAGCCGCAGGGCGAGCCGGTCGTTGATGGCCCGGGCGGTGCTCGGGGATGCGGGCATGCGGGGAATCCTCCCATGGGGAACCGGCGTCGGCTCCTGGCGGCCCCTATTTATCAGGCAGGCTTCCTGATAGTTTACGGCGCGCACCGTACGACGGTCCGGAGAGGGGACGAGGAGCATGAGCGAAGTGATCTGCGCACCCACGGAGGTGAAGCGGGCCCGGTACGCCGTGGCCGCCGTCTTCGCCGTGCACGGCGCGGTCACCGGCTCCTTCGCCACCCGCGTCCCCTGGATCCAGGACCACGCCTCGGTGAGCGCGGGACAGCTCGGGTTCGCTCTCGCCTTCACGGCGTTCGGCGCGTCGTGCTCCATGCCGCTGGCCGGCCGGATCTCCCACACTCTGGGCAGCCGGACCGCACTGCGCGCGCTGATCGCGTCGTGGACGCTGGCCCTGGTGCTGCCCTCACTGGCGCCGAACCTGCTCACTCTGTGCCTGGCGATGTTCGTCTACGGCGCCACGGCCGGCATGGCCGACGTCGCCATGAACGCGCTGGGCGTCGAGGTGGAGCGGCTGCTCGACAAGTCGATCATGTCCGGGCTGCACGGGCTGTGGAGCGCGGGCGCGCTGGTCGGTTCGGCGGGCGGGACGCTCGCGGCGCACCTCGGCGCGGACGCGCGCGTGCACCACGCGCTGGCGGCGGCCGTCCTGACGGCGCTCGGTCTGCTGGCCTGCCGCTGGGTGCTCGACGTGCGGCCCACCGAGGACGAGGAGCCGCCGCCGCGGTTCGCGCTGCCGCCCCGCTCGGCGCTGCTGATCGGCGCGGTCGGGTTCTGCGCGGTGTTCGCGGAGGGCGCCGCGCTGGACTGGTCGGCCGTGTACCTGCGCGATCAGCTGGAGTCGTCGGCCGGTGTCGCGGCGGCCTGCACGACGGGCTTCATGCTCACCATGGCGGTGGCCCGGATCGCGGGCGACGCGGTGGTGAATCGTTTCGGCGCGGTGCGTACGGTACGGGTGGGCGGCGTGCTGGCGGCGCTGGGCGGGCTGCTGATCGTGTTCGGACGTCACCCGGCGGTGGCCACGGGCGGGTTCGGGCTGATGGGCCTGGGCATCGCCGTCGTCGTCCCGCTCTGCTTCGCGGCGGCCGGGCACAGCGGGCCGAACCCCAGCCAGGCCATCGCGGGCGTCGCCACCATCACGTACACCTCCGGCCTGATCGCGCCGAGCCTGATCGGCGGGGTGGCGCAGATGACGAGCCTGGTGGTGTCGTTCGGCGTGGTGACCTTGCTGGCCTGCGGCCTGGTGGTGTTCGCGGGGGTGCTGGGCGGCGGCGAACGGATGCCTGAGCGGGCCGCCGCACGGAGCGAGACGGTGGCCGAGCCCCGCGCCTGAGGGGCTCGACGAGGGGCGGACGGGCAAGCGGTCGATTGCATTCCGGTTTTCGCGTGAGAATGGGCCGGACATCCGCACTCCCACGAAAGCGAAACCGCACCATGGATCTTGGCGTCGGCTGGAAACTGCACGGCGACGGACGCACCCCCGCGCCGGGCGCGGTGGTCCGCCCCGACGAGCGGCTCTCCTGGCCCCGCACGGTGGGGCTGGGCGCGCAGCACGTGGTCGCGATGTTCGGCGCGTCCTTCGTCGCGCCCGTCCTGATGGGGCTCGACCCGAACCTCGCGATCATGATGTCGGGCGTCGCGACCGTGATCTTCCTGCTCGCCACCCGCGGCCGCGTGCCCAGCTACCTGGGCTGCTCGCTGTCCTTCGTGGGCGTGGCGGCCGTCATCCGCGCCCAGGGCGGCACGAGCGCCACGGTCACCGGGGCGGTGCTCGTCGTGGGCGTGGCGCTGTTCCTGGTGGGGCTGGCCGTCCAGCGGTTCGGCGCGCGGATCATCCACGCCGCGATGCCGCCGATCGTGACCGGCGCGGTCGTGATGCTGATCGGCTTCAACCTCGCCCCGGTGACCGCTTCCACCTACTGGCCGCAGGACCAGTGGACCGCGCTGCTGGTCATGGCGTTCACCGCGCTGGCCGTGGTCTGCCTGCGCGGCTTCTGGTCCCGCGTCGCGATCTTCCTGGGCCTGGTCTTCGGCTACGCGGTCTCCTGGGCGTTCGACCGGATCTTCGGGCGGATCCACTCGGCGGACGCGAGCGGCAAGGTCACCGACCACTGGCGGCTGGACCTCTCCGGGGTCGGCCGGGCGGACTGGATCGGCCTGCCCTCCTTCCACGGACCGAGCTTCCAGTGGTCGGCGATCCTGGTCGCGCTGCCGGTCGTCATCGCGCTGGTCGCGGAGAACGCCGGGCACGTCAAGGCGGTCGGCGAGATGACCGGCGACCCGCTCGACGACAAGCTCGGCACGGCGATCGCGGCCGACGGCCTCGGTTCGGTGCTGTCCACCGCCGTCGGCGGCCCGCCGAACACCACGTACTCCGAGAACATCGGCGTGATGGCCGCGACCCGCGTCTACTCGACCGCCGCCTACTGGGCCGCCGCCGGTTTCGCGCTGCTGTTCGGCCTGTGCCCCAAGTTCGGCGCGGTGGTGGCCGCCGTCCCGGGCGGCGTCCTCGGCGGGATCACCGTCATCCTGTACGGCATGATCGGGCTGCTCGGCGCGCAGATCTGGACCAACGCGGGCGTCGACCTGCGCAACCCGCTGAACCTGGTCCCGGCCGCCGCCGGCATCATCATCGGCGTCGGCAACGTCACCCTGACGTTCACCGACACCTTCTCCCTCAGCGGCATCGCGCTCGGCACCCTCGTCGTCATCGTCGGCTACCACGCGCTGCGCGCCTTCGCCCCCGCCCACCTCAAGACCCAGCAGCCCCTGCTGGACGAGGGCACCAGTTCCTACGACGACCCCGAACGCGCCAGCTCGTAGGCGTACGACGGGCTGAACGACCCCGCCTCGCCCTTGCAGCCGTCGGACTCGCCGGGCAGTTTCACCCACAGGTAGGCGTCGACGCGGGCCTCGCCGGTGTCGAGGGTGGGGGCCCGGCCCACCGCTCGGCCGTCCGGGTCGCACCACTCGCCGCCGGCGGGCGCGCCGTTGCCGTTGCGGCTGGTGTCGATGACCGCGCCGAGGCCCGCGGGGCCGCCCAGCGCGGCGAGGACCTGGCGGGCGTAGGCGACCTCGTCGGCGGTGCGCTGGTAGTTGGAGACGTTGCTGAAGATCCCGGCGGACGCCGCGGAGGCCGCGCCCGCCTGCCTGAGCAGGTCCGCCTGCCGCGCCGGCCCGTTCCAGTGGGAGTGGCCGGCGTCGTAGTAGACGCGCGCCTTGGGGTCGGCCGCCGTGAGCACCCGGCCCGCGCGGGCCAGCGAGGCGAAACGGGCGGCACGCCGCTCCGCCGGGAGGCAGTCGGCGTAGGCGATCGCGTCGGGCTCCAGGATGACGACAACCTCCCCCGAGCCGAGGCCGGCGGCGAACCGGTCGATCCAGGCGTCGTAGGCGTCGAGGTCGGGGGCGCCGCCCCCGGACGCCCCGCCGCAGTCCCGTTCGGGGATGAGGTAGGGCACGAGGACCGGAACCCGGCCCTGCGCGGCGGCGCCCGCGGTGACGGCGCGGACCCGGGAGGTGATCGTGTCCGGCGTGTGGTCGGCGAACCACACCGCGGCCGGCCGGCTCGCGATGCGCGACTCGATGACCGCGCGGCGCGCGTCACCCGGGTTGGCCCGGACCCAGTCCGCGACCTGGGACTCGGGGTGGCGGTAGAGCCGGCCCGGCGCGGCCGCCCCGTGTCCCTTCCGGCGGGCCCCGGCGGTGGGCGCGGGTGAGGCGCTCCGGCCGGCCGCGGGCGTCCTTCCGGAGGCTGACGGAGAAGGCGACGCGGCCGGGGACGGGGAGACGGGTGCAAGGGCCCGGGGGCCGCTGGTCTCCGGCCGCAACGGCTCGCTCGCCCTGCCCCGGCGTCCGTCGCCGGTGTCGTCGCCGTCGCCGGACGACGCCACCATGGCGGCCGCCGCGGCCAGGGCGACGGCCCCCGAGGCGACGGCGACCACGACGCGCCGCCGGACGGCCCGTCGCTGACGCGGTACTCGCACGGTGCTGCTCCCCCTCCCGCGCGACGGGCACGTCCCCCGTTCCGGGGAAGCCCCGGGCCCGCCGGCGCGCGAGTCAGCCTAGGGCTGCGACCCTTCCCCCATGCCGCACTCGGAACAGTCCGCCCCACCCGTCACCCCGGCCGCCGCCGCTCTCGACGGGGTGCTCGCCCGGATGCGCGGCCTTGACGCGGCCCTGCCACCGCAGGACGGGATCGCGGTCTTCAACCGGATCTGCCTGACCGTCAGACGGGAGTCCCAACGGCACGTCAGCACTGGCCTGTTCGCGGCCCCCGGCACCGCCGGCACGCTGGACGTTCGGCTCGCCCAGCGCTACCTCATGGCGGTCGACGCGGACGCCCGCGGCCGCCGTCCGCCGGCCTGCTGGCGCCCGCTGTCGCAGCTCCGCCGCCATCCCGGCGTACGGCCCGTGCAGTTCGCGCTCGCGGGCATGAACGCGCACGTCGGCCACGACCTCGCGCTCGCCGTCGTGGACGCCTGTCGTAGCCTCGGCTGCGAACCGGCGGACATGGAGGACGAGTTCGACCGTGTGGGCGATCTCCTCGTCACGCTGGAGGAGCGCATCCGCGAGGAGCTGACGCCGGGCCCCGATCTTCTGCGGATCACCGATCCGCTCACCCATCTCCTGGGCTCGTGGAGCCTGGAGCGCGCCCGGGACGCCGCCTGGTCCACGGCCCGCGCCCTGTGGGCCCTGCGCCGACTCCCGGACCTCGCCCGGGAGTCGACCGACCGCCTCGACGCGGCGGTCGGCTTCGCCGGCCGGATGCTGCTCACCCCGCTGTGAGCCCGGCCCTCACCACTGCTCAGTCCTCCGGGAGTTCCACCGGGGCGATCTCGTCGTACAGGTCGCCGGGGCCCGGGTTGGTCGCGTCGGTCTCCCCGCCGAAGTGGTGCATCACTCCCCAGACCGCGTTCAGCGCGGTCTGCACGGCGCCCTCGGCCCAGCCCGCGGTCCAGGAGATGTCGTCGCCGGCGAGGAAGATGCCCCGCTTGTCCTCGGGAAGCCGGTCCTGCATGAAGTGGGTGAACAGGCGCCGCTGGTAGCGGTAGTGGCCGGGCAGGTTGGCCTTGAACGCGCCCATGAAGTAGGGCTCGTTCTCCCAGGAGACCGTCACCGGGTTGCCGATGATGTGCTTCCGGATGTCGACCTTGGGATAGATCTCGCCGAGCGACTTCAGCATGACCTCCATCCGCTCGTTCGCGGACAGCGGCAGCCACTTCAGGCTGTCGTCGCACCAGGTGTAGGAGAGGCAGATGACGGCGGGCTTGTCGGGGCCGTCGTCGAGGAGGTAGGTCCCGCGCGTCATACGGTCGGTGAGCGTCATCGACATGACGTCCCGGCCGGTCTCCTCGTCCTTGTCCAGCCAGAAGGGGCGGTCCACCGGCACGAACAGCTTCGAGGACTCCATGTAGTGAGTGCGCTCGATGGCGGTCCAGTGGTCGATCGGGAAGAGCGAGTCGTCGCAGGCGATCTTCGACAGCAGCATCCAGGACTGGGCGGTGAAGATCGCCGCCCGGTAGGTGCGGATGTCGCCGTGCGCGTCCGTCACGGTGATGCGGTTGCCGGCGGTGCGGTGCAGCCTGGTCACGGCCGGGCGGGGCTCGCCGCCCTCGTGCAGGGTCGCGAGCGAGGTCCCCTGGGCCCAGTGGACGATCTTCTCCGGCTCACGCTCCCACAGGCGCAGCGGCAACTGCTGGCTGCCGCCGACGATGCCCCGGTGGTAGTCGTCGGCCTCGGTGTAGACGACGCGTAGGATCTCCAGGATGGAGTTGGGGAAGTCGGTGTCCCAGCCGCCGGTGCCGAAGCCGACCTGGCCGAAGATCTCGCGGTGGCGGAAGGACTTGAACGCCTCGGAGTCGCAGAGGAAGCCGTAGAAGGTCTGGTTGTCGAGCTTCTCGACGAGCTTGGACCAGATCTCGCGGATGCGCGGCACGTCCCGCTCGCGCAGGGCGCGGTTCATGTCGCTGAAGTCGGCGCCCTCTTCGAGGCACTTCGCCCAGGCCTCCGCCACGTCCCGGTAGACGTGCGGGAGGTCGTCGATCGTCTCGGCGTAGTGGGACTCGCCCTTGAGGTCGACGACGGTCGAAGGCGTCGCCTCCGAGAGGGGGTTGGGGAACGGGCGGGTCTCCAGACCCACCAGGTCGATGTAGTGCTGGAGCGCCGTGGAGGACGGCGGGAAGCGCATCGCGCCCATCTCGGCGGTGAGCGAGGGGTCGCAGCCCTCGAAGCCGACGGTGCGCAGCCGGCCGCCGATGCGGTCCGCCTCGTAGACGACGGGCTTGAGGCCCATCTTCATCAGCTCGTACGCGGCCACGATGCCGGACAGTCCGCCGCCGATGACCGCGACCTCGGCGCCGTGCTCGGTCGCCGGGATCTGGCCGAGCCCCGCCGGATGGGCGAGGAAATCGTCGTAGGCGTACGGGAAGTCCGGGCCGAACATGGTGATCGGCGGCTGCTGCGCGTCGGTGTGCTCGACGGCGTTGGGCACCGTGGACGTCATGGGGTGCGGACTCCTTGCGGCGAGGAAGAGCGGGGGTGGGGGCGGGGGCGGCCGGGGGCCGGTCAGACCAGGGAGCCGTAGAGGCCGGGCCGGCGGTCCTGCAGGTAGGGGTTCGCCTCGCGGGAGGCGGCGAGGAAGGCGGGGTCCACGTCGGCGAACACCAGTTGCTCCTCGCGTCCGGCGCGGGTGCGGGCGACGCCGTCGGGGCCGGCCAGCGTGGACAGCCCGACGAACTCGAACTCCCCTTCCACACCGACCCGGTTGACGTACGCGACGTACATCTGGTTCTCGAAGGCGCGCACCGGGATCATCGACTCGGCGACGAACTGGAAGGGGTGCATCTGCGCCGTCGGCACCACCAGGAGGTCGGTGCCGGCCAGGGCGTGGGCGCGGACGTTCTCCGGGAACTCGACGTCGTAGCAGACGAGGAGGCCGACGGTGAGGCCGTTCAGCTCGGCCTGGACGACCTGCTGCCCGCCGGGGGCGAAGTGGTCGCGCTCGAAGCAACCGAAGAGGTGGGTCTTGCGGTAGCCGGCGAGGCGGGCGCCGTCGGCGGAGATCAGCTGGACGGAGTTGTGCACCGTCGCGCCCTCGCGCTCCGGGTAGCCGTACGCCACGGCGAGCCCGTGCCGGCCGGCGATCTCGGCGACCGCGTCGGCCGAGTCGCCGTCGGCGGGCTCGGCGAGACGGGCGATGTCGTCGCCGATCGCGTACCCGGTGAGGAACATCTCCGGTGTGACGAGCAGCCCCGCGCCCGCGTCGGCGGCCCGGCCGGCGGCCTCGTCGAGGACCTTGAGGTTCTCGGCGACCGAGCCGGGCCGGCCGGAGCTCTGGAGCAGGGCGGTGCGCATGCGTGATCCTCACCGGGGACAGGGGTGATTGTGGGGGCCACGTAGACGGTACGGGCGTGGCCCTCGGCGGAACAAGAAGCACCCGTTGCGCGCCGACCAGCGGCTTGTTGCGTAGATTCCGGGCGGGGCGGCGATTCGTTGCGCGCACTGGGATGGGCTTCAACGGCAGTGCGCTCGCGCCGGTCTCACCGCCCGTGCCGTGAGCACCGCCGCCACCAGCAGGTACGGCGCCGCGAACAGCGCGAACGTCGTGGTGTGGGCGCCGGTGGAGCTGAGGGCGGTCGCGTACGTGGCGTAGACGGCGATGGTGTTCAGCTCGGTGGCCAGGCCCGCCAGCGAGGTGACGGTGGCCCGGCCGGTGCCCTCGATGCGCTGCTGGAGGCGGGCGTCGGCGAGCACCGTCGCCAGCTGGAAGCCGCCGAAGGCCGCGGCCACCAGCGCGATCCCGGCCGGTGTCCCGGCGGCCGCGCCGACGGCGAGGGCGAGCGCGGAGACCGCGAGCAGCGCGGCGAGCCCCTTGGGCGCGCTGCCGAGGCGTTCAGCCGGACCGGCGAGCAGGCTGCCCGCCGTGACGCCCGCCCAGATCACCACGAGCAGGTAGGGGACGGTCGCGTCCGCCACGCCCGTCTCCCTGGCCAGCAGGGAGGTGTACTCGTCGAGCGCGCCCCAGACCGCCCCGACGGCCGGGACGAGCAGCAGCGCGCCGCGCACGGAGCGGTCACGGCGCACCTCGCCGAGCCCGGACCGCAGGGCGGCGGCCCAGCCGGCGGCGGCCCCCTCGTCCGCTCCGGAAGCGGGACCGGCGGCCGGGTGGCGGTGTTCGGGGAAGCGGGTCGCCGTCGCGGCGCAGAGCAGGCAGGCCAGGACGCTGGCCGCGCCGACGGCCGGGTAGCCGTGGGCCGCGAAGACCGGGCCGGCCGCCGCCATGGCCGTCATCGCGGCGGCCTGTCCGGCCGCGTGGGCCCGGCCCATGACCCGGGCGTACGTGTCCGCCGCGCCGAGCCGCTCCAGCTCCTCGTAGACCAGGGCCTCCAGGGCCCCGGAGCCCAGCGCGCCGCGCGCGCCCCACAGGACGAAGCCGAGCGCGAAGGCCCAGTACGAGGGGAAGAGCACCCACAGGGCGAACCCGGCCCCGCCGAGCAGCGGGCCGAGCCACAGCAGGGTCCGGCGGGAGACGGCGTCCGCCCAGGCGCCGGAGGGCACCTCCAGCAGCACGCCGGTCGCCGACCACAGGACGAACAGCGAGGACATCTGCCAGACGGACAGCCCGGTGTCGGCGAACAGCAGCGCGTACACCGGGTAGAGCAGGACGAACTCGTCGAGGAACGCGTAAACGTACAGCGTGGCCGTGAGACGACCGGGGGTGGGTGACATGGGGCCTTCCCGAGGGGGCGGTTCGAACGTCGTGGACACGACATCCGAGGCGGCCCTCGGGAGGCATGAGCGGTGGATCAATGTCGCCAGGTCATGAACCCGATGCTAGCCCCGACCGCCCCACCGGCCACCGGAATTTTCCCGACCCGCAGCCCGACCCCCCGGGGGCCGGCCCCGCCCTGACGGCACAACCCCGGCGCCTCGACCAGCGCGGCCGGGTACCGGCTTCCCCCGGAGCCCCACCCCAGGGGTCCCGCCAGCAGCTCGTCCAGCGGCCCAGCCCCGGCACCTCAGCCCGACAGTCGACCCGGTGGCCTGCCTGACGCCCCACCCAGCAGCCCCTGAACCTGCTCGGCCCACCGGGCCGGAAGCGGTTCCGGCTCATGCGGGACGAGTGGTCCGAGGGCGCCCTCGGCGCTGTGCCAGGCCGCCGCTGAGCCCACCCGGCGGCCCCGCCCCACGGCTCAGCCCGGCCCAGCGGCCGGCGTCACGTCGGGGAGCCCGACGAGAAGCGTCTCAGGAGCGGGGACAGGACCAGCACCGACTTGGTGCGCTCCACGAAGGGCTCGCCCGCGATGCGTTCCAGCACGCGTTCGAAGTGGCGCATGTCGGCCGCGAAGACCTGGGCAACCGCGTCCGCGTCCCCGGTGACGGTGGAGGCGGCGACGACCTCCTGGTAGCGCTCCAGGCCCCGCTGGATGGTCTCCGGGGAGGTGTTGCGCCGGCAGTAGATCTCGACGAACCCCTCGGTCTCCCAGCCGAGCGCAGCCGGGTCGACGCGGACGGTGAAGCCGGTGATGGCCCCGGTGGCGCGCAGCCGGTCCACGCGCCGTTTCACGGCGGGGGCGGAGAGGCCGACCAGCTGGCCGATGTCCGCGTAGGAGCGGCGGGCGTCCTCGGCGAGGGCGTGCACGATGCGTTCGTCGAGATCGTTCAGCACGGCGGTTCGTTCACTTCACTTCTGACGCAGCTGACGCTGCTGGCGGTGCGAGACGGGAGCGGCGGTAGCCGTAAAGGAAGTAGAACACGAGCCCGACGGCCATCCAGACGCCGAAGACCATCCAGGTGATCGCGGACAGGCTGCCCATCATCCAGACGCAGAAGGCGAAGCCCAGAACGGGCAGAAGCGGCGACAGCGGGACGCGGAAGGTGCGGGACATGTGCGGGCGCGTCCGGCGCAGGACGACGACGGCGACGTTGACCAGCGCGAAGGCGAACAGGGTGCCGATGCTGGTGGCGTCGGCGAGCTGCCCGAGCGGGACGGCGGCGGCGAGGACGCCGCAGAACAGGGAGACGATCAGCGTGTTGGCGCGGGGTGTGCCGGTCCTCGGGTGGACGCGGGAGAACACCTTGGGCACGAGTCCGTCGCGGGACATCGCGAAGAGGACCCGTGTCTGGCCGTAGAGCACGGTCAGGACGACGCTGGCGATGGCGACGACGGCGCAGAACGCCAGCAGGGTGCCCCAGAAGGTCTGCCCGGTGACGTCGCGCATGATCTGGGCGAGCGCGGCCTCGGAGTCGGTGAAGCTCCGCCAGGGCCGGGCGCCGACGGCGACGGCGGCGACGAGGACGTACAGCACCGTCACGATGACCAGGGAGAGCATGATCGCGCGGGGCAGGTCGCGCTGGGCGTTCTTCGCCTCCTCGCCGGCGGTGGAGGCCGCGTCGAAGCCGATGTACGAGAAGAACAGCGTCGCCGCCGCCGCGCTGACGCCCGTCATGCCGAGCGGCATGAAGTTCTCGTAGTTGCCCGAACGCAGGCCCTGGACGCCGATCGCGCAGAACAGCACCAGCGCGGCGATCTTCACGACGACCATGACGGTGTTGGCGCGGGCGGACTCCCGGGCCCCGCCGAGCAGGAACGCCATGGCCAGCAGGACGACGACGAGGGCGGGCAGGTTGAACACGCCTCCGTCGCCCGGCGGGGCGGACAGCGCGGCCGGGATGGTGACGCCGAGTGTGCCGTCGAGCAGTTCGTTGAGGTACTCGCCCCAGCCGACGGCGACGGCGGCCACCGACACGCCGTACTCCAGGACGAGGCACCAGCCGCAGACCCAGGCGACGAGTTCGCCCATCGTTGCGTACGCGTACGAGTACGAGGAGCCGGCGACCGGGATGGCGCCCGCGAGCTCGGCGTAGGACAGGGCCGAGAACAGGGCGGTGAGGCCGGCGATCACGAAGGAGAGGGTGACGGCGGGGCCGGCCTTGGGGACGGCCTCGCCGAGGACGACGAAGATGCCGGTGCCCAGCGTGGCGCCGATGCTGATCATGGTCAGCTGCCAGAGGCCGAGGGAGCGCCGCAGGGCCCCTCCCTCGCCCTGACCGCCCTCGGCCACCAGGCGTTCCACGGGCTTGCGCCGCATCAGACTGGCGACCGGACCCGGGGACGGCGGGGCGGCCTGGGTGCGGTGGTCGGGGGGTGCGCCATGGTCGAGCACGCTCTGACTCCTTCGTCGCTGCCTCTCGACGCGAAGGGGCCCCGGCGGGCACACCTGCACCGGGCAGGAACCCACCGAGCGGGGTCCCCGCCACGCCACGTACAGCGCACGACACTATGACCAGGGACGTCGCAGGTGTAATGCAGCAACGATGCGCACACACGCAAGTTCGTTGCGTTCACGGCGGCAGGGTGCACATTCGTTGCGGTGAGCGCCCCGATGGGGGTGCGGGGAGCCGCGCGACCGGCCACGACCGCCCCGCACCCACAGAACCCGGCCCCACCTGCGGAGCCGGCCGGGGAGCTACCAGCTGGCGTGCAGCGGCTTGCCCTCCGCGTAGCCCGCCGCGCTCTGGACGCCGACGACGGCGTTCTCGGCGAACTCCGCCAGGGAGCCCGCGCCGGCGTAGGTGCAGGAGGAGCGGACGCCCGCGATGATGGAGTCGATCAGGTCCTCGACGCCCGGGCGGGCCGGGTCGAGGAACATGCGGGAGGTGGAGATGCCCTCCTCGAACAGCGCCTTGCGGGCGCGGTCGTAGGCCGACTCCTCGGCGGTGCGGTTGCGGACCGCGCGCGCGGAGGCCATGCCGAAGGACTCCTTGTAGGCGCGGCCGTCCGCGTCGTGCTGGAGGTCGCCGGGGGACTCGTAGGTGCCGGCGAACCAGGAGCCGACCATCACGTTGGACGCGCCGGCCGCGAGGGCCATCGCCACGTCGCGCGGGTGGCGGACGCCGCCGTCGGCCCACACGTGCTTGCCGTGCCGGCGCGCCTCGGCGGCGCACTCCAGGACGGCGGAGAACTGCGGCCGGCCGACGCCGGTCATCATGCGGGTGGTGCACATGGCGCCGGGTCCGACACCCACCTTGACGATGTCGGCACCCGCCTCGATCAGGTCCCTGACGCCCTCGGCGGAGACGATGTTGCCCGCGGCGATCGGGACTTGGGGGTCCAGGTCGCGCACCAGCCGGACGGCGTTGATCATCGACTCCTGGTGGCCGTGGGCGGTGTCGATGACGAGCGTGTCCACGCCCGCGTCGAGCAGCAGCTTGGCCTTCTCGGCGAAGTCGCCGTTGATCCCGACGGCGGCGGCGATCCGCAGCCTGCCCTCGGCGTCGGTGGCCGGCGTGTACAGCGTGGCGCGCAGGGCGCCCTTGCGGGTGAGGATGCCGGCGAGCCGGCCCTCGGAGTCCACGGCGGGGGCGTAGCGCCGGTTGCGGCGGTCGAGGGTGTTGAAGGCCTCGCGCGGGTCGATGTCCGCGTCGAGCAGCAGCAGGTCCTTGGACATGACCTCGCTGAGCTGCGTGAAGCGGTCCACGCCGGTGAGGTCCGCGTCGGTGACGACGCCGACGGGGCGGCCGTCCGCGTCGACGACGACGCCCGCGTTGTGGGCGCGCTTGGGCAGCAGGGCCAGCGCGTCGGCGACGGTCTGGTGGGGCGCGAGCACGATGGGGGTGTCCAGGACCAGGTGGCGGCCCTTGACCCAGGAGATGACGTCGGTGACGACGTCGAGGGGGATGTCCTGCGGTATGACGACGAGTCCGCCTCGCCGGGCCACGGTCTCGGCCATGCGGCGGCCGGCGACGGCGGTCATGTTGGCCACGACCAGCGGGATCGTGGTGCCCGTGCCGTCCGGTGAGCTGAGGTCCACGCCCTGCCGCGAGCCCACGGCGCTGCGGCTCGGCACCATGAAGACGTCGTCGTAGGTCAGGTCGTGGGCGGGCTGGATGTCGTTGAGGAAACGCACGTGCTGCACATCCCGGTCGATCAGAGGTGACCCCCGGGCAGGTAGCCAGGGGGGAGAAGCACGTACTTCATTCTCCCACGGGGCCCGCGGCGCGCCGCCCGGTCGGATCGTCCAGGGGAGCCGCGCCGCCGTTAGGAGGATCGTCCGAGGGCCAGCACCACGGAGAGGGCGGGGGCCCGGTCCACCGCCGAGGAGAACACCGCCTGCGCGATCTCCCACTCCTCCGGCCGCGCCTTCGCGTACGGCATCCAGTTCCGTACGACCACGAGCATGCCCTCGGTGTCGGGGCGGGCGGTCAGGTCGCTGAGGCTGTCGGCGAGGGCGTCCCAGTTGCGCCCGAACCGGTCGGGCAGCTCAAGGTCGCGGACGCAGCGGTCCATCAGGTCGGCCTTGTCCTCGACGCCGTCGAGGTCCAGCGTGAGCACGTGATCCGTCATCCAGGCACCGCCCTGCGCGAGTCGGGGTCTCCGGTTCCGGGGACGGCCGGGCGGCCGCCCCCGTGTCTGACGTTACGTCAGGAACCGTCGGGATCTGTGCGGTTGAGGGCCGGTTTCGGCATCGGTCCGGCCGTCATCAGGTAGTCCGCGGCCGAGGTGTCCGTCACCAGGCTGGTGACGAGCCCGGACCTCAGCACCGCGTCGATCGCGGCCGCCTTGCGCTGCCCGCCCGCGATCGCGACGACCTCGGGGACGCGGCGGAGCTGGTCGGCCTTGACGGTGATGCACCGCTCGCCCAGATCGCGCCCGACCCGGCGGCCCTCCGCGTCGAAGAGGTGCGCGGACATCTCGGCGGCGACGCCGAGCGAGGCGTAGTGGCCGCGTTCCTCGTCGCTGAGCATGTCGTGCACCGTGGAGATGCCCGGCTCCCAGGAGCCGATGGAGACGCAGGCGACCGTGACCTTGTCGAAGTACTCGAAGGCCCGGGCGATCCCGGTCTGGTGGCGCAACGCGGCGGCGGTGGCGGCGTCCGGCAGCAGCATCGGCGCGTAGATGGGGTGCGCGTCGCCGCCGGACACCTGGGCCGCGCGGCGGACGGCCTCGACCGAGCCGCGCTCGGCGGTCCCGGCGTCGTACACGCCCGTCAGCTGCACCACCGTGCACGGGGGCAGCCGGTCCAGCGCCGCCGCCATGTGGATCGTGGAGCGGCCCCAGGCCAGGCCCAGGACGTCCCCCTCGTTGACGAGTTCGCCGAGCAGGTCGGCGGCCACTTCTCCCAGGTTCTCCGGGTCGGGCGACTCCTCGACGTCCGCCGGGGACTCGACCACGACGGCGTGCCTGAGGCCGTAGCGGGCGCGGAGCGCGTCGGAGCGCTCGGCGTCCAGTTCGGCCGGCACACGGATCTCGATGCGTACGAGATCCCGTTCGAGAGCGGTTTCCAGGACCCGGGCCACCTTGAAGCGGCTGACGCCGAACTCCTCCGCAATCTGGATCTTGGACTTGCCCTCGAGGTAGAAGCGGCGGGCCATGGCCGCCGCCTGAACCAGCTCAGCGGGTCCCATCCGCATGGCTGACCGGCCCGCCGACATACCCGACACGGCGATCTCCTCACTGCTGTTCACACTTGGATTCGCCGTTCATCCTTGCAGATCCGGCGCACTCGATCAGTCCCGATGAAAGCCGTTCACGTACCTGTGGCTCAGTGGTCGCACGCCCAGGAGGCCTTGGCGGTGGCCGCTTCCGCCTGCGTGCGCAATGCACGTACCGCCTCGGCCGGGTCCTCGGCGCCGTAGACCGCCGACCCGGCCACGAACACGTCGGCGCCGGCTTCCGCGCACCGCTCGATCGTCGAGGCCGAGACACCGCCGTCCACCTGGAGCCACAGCTGCAGGCCGTGCTTGCCGATCAGCTCCCGGGTGCGGCGGATCTTGGGCAGCATGATGTCGAGGAACGCCTGCCCCCCGAAGCCCGGCTCCACCGTCATGACCAGCAGCATGTCCAGCTCGGGCAGCAGGTCCTCGTACGGCTCGATGGGCGTGGCAGGCTTGAGCGCCATGGACGCGCGGGCGCCCTTCGCCCTGATCTCGCGGGCCAGGCGGACGGGTGCGGCGGCCGCCTCCACGTGGAAGGTGACCGACGAGGCGCCCGCCTCGACGTACTGCGGGGCCCAGCGGTCGGGGTCCTCGATCATGAGGTGGCAGTCCAGCGGGGTGTCCGTCGCCCGGGCCAGGGACTCCACCACGGGCACGCCGAGCGTGAGGTTCGGGACGAAATGGTTGTCCATGACGTCGACGTGGAGCCAGTCGGCTCCCTCCGCCGCCTTCGCCTCGTCCGCGAGGCGGGCGAAGTCGGCGGACAGGATGCTGGGGTTGATCTGCGCGGCCATGCCTCCAAGCCTGCCATGCCCTCCGGCGGTCGGTGGCACCGGTCCGGTGGCTGGTCCCCGTGGGGCCGGTCGCGGGCCCCGGGCAGGTCCCCGTCCGGCGTCAGGCGGTGCGGCGGAGGATCGCCAGGTACATGGCGTCCGTGCCGTGCATGTGGGGCCAGAGCTGGACGTCGGGGCCGTCGCCGAGGGCCGGTACGTCCGGGAGCAGGGGACGGGCGTCGATCAGCTCGGCCCCGGGGTGCTGCTTGAGGATGTCGGCGACGACTGCGCGGGTTTCGGCGAGGTGCGGCGAGCAGGTGGCGTAGCCGACGACGCCGCCGACGCGCACGGACTCCAGCGCGGAGCGCAGCAGCCCCCGCTGGAGGGGCGCGAAGCCCTCCAGGTCTTCCGGCCGGCGCCGCCACCGCGCCTCGGGCCGGCGGCGCAGGGCACCGAGCCCGGTGCAGGGCACGTCCATCAGCACCCGGTCGAAGGAGCCGGGCCGCCACGGCGGGCGGGTCCCGTCGGCCGCGATGACCTGGTACGGGCCCGGGTTGCCGTCCAGGGCCTTCGCCACCAGGCCCGCCCGGTGCGGCTGCTTCTCGGAGGCGAGGAGCAGCGCGCCGCGCTCGGCCGCGAGGGCCGCCAGCAGCGCGGCCTTGCCGCCGGGTCCGGCGCAACCGTCGAGCCAGCGCTCGTCGCGTCCCTCCAGCGGGGCGGCGGCGAGCGCGAGGGCGACGAGCTGGCTGCCCTCGTCCTGCACGCCGGCCCGCCCCTCCCGCACGGCGTCGACGGCCCCCGGCTCGCCGCCCTCGGTGAGCCGCACGGCGTACGGCGACCAGCGGCCCGGCACCGCAGCCTCCTCGCGCAGCAGCTCGTCCACGGTGGACCGGCCGGGCCGGGCGACCAGCGTCACCTCGGGCCGCTCGTTGTCGGCCTCCAGCAGGTCCTCGATGCCGTTGCGGCCGCCGCCGAGGGAGTCCCACAGCGCGGAGACGACCCACCTCGGGTGCGAGTGGACGACGGCGAGATGGTCCTCGGGGTCGTCGTCGTAGGACGGGGCGACCTGCTCCAGCCACGTGTCGAGGTCGTGCTGCGCCACCTTGCGGAGCACGGCGTTGAC
Source organism: Streptomyces sp. NPDC088254 (assembly GCF_044740925.1). Classification (NCBI taxonomy): domain Bacteria; kingdom Bacillati; phylum Actinomycetota; class Actinomycetes; order Kitasatosporales; family Streptomycetaceae; genus Streptomyces; species Streptomyces sp. NPDC088254. The sequence goes on from NZ_JBIURQ010000008.1 coordinate 72,321, forward strand.
GAACTTGGCCCGCCCGTCCCCGAGCACGACCCGCGCGAGCTCGACGGAGGCGGAGACCGCGGCGTGGGTCGGGATGCGGGTGCCGAGCAGCTGGTGCGCGCCGAGGCTGAGCACGTCCAGCACCGGCGGGTCGACCTCCCTGAGCGGCCGGTCGACGCACGCGGCGATCACGGCGTCGTACGTCCCCTGCCGCCGCAGCGTCCCGTACACCAGCTCGGTGGCCAGCGCGGCGTCCCGCCCGTCGAAGTCCCCGCTCTCGCGCGCCTTGCGCAGCAGCGGCGGCAGCACGAGGTTGGCGTACGCGTCCCGCTCGTCCACGGCCCGCAGCGCCTCGAACGCGAGGATGCGGACGGGGTCCTTCTGAGGCCGGCGGTAGGGCTTGCCGGTGGTACGGGGCCGGGAACGGCGGGGCTGATCGCTCACGAAAAAGGTGCTCCGGGTGAAGGTGAACCAGACTCCCTCAGCGTACGCGGCACCCGTCGGGCCCGGACCGCGGGCCGGGGCCCGCAGAAGCCGGGGCGGCGCCCCTGCCCGTCGGGCCCGGGCCTCAGCCGCCTACGTGCTCGCCCTCCGTGATGCGGGCTCCGCGGGCCCAGTCCGCCGCGCTCATCGGCTTCTTGCCCTGGGCCTGGACCCACAGCAGCTCGACGGCGTACGAGCCGGTGCCGACGTGGACGCTGTTCTTGCCTACGGCGAGCGCGCCGGGGGCGATGTCGTCGCGGCCCGGGACCGGACGCACCTGGATCAGCTTCAGCCGCTCGCCCCGGAACGTCGTCCAGGCGCCCGGAGCGGGCGTGCAGCCCCGCACGACCCGGTCGACGCGCAGCGCTGGCGCGGCCCAGTCGACCCGCGCGTCCTCCACGGTGATCTTCGGGGCGAGGGTGACGCCGTCCTGCGGCTGCGGCACGGCCTTCAGGGTGGCGTCCTCGATTCCGTCCATCGTCGCCGCGAGGAGACCGGCGCCCGCGTAGGCGAGCCGGGTCAGCAGGTCCCCGCTGGTGTCGGTGGCGCGGACCTCCTCCGTCACCGTCCCGTAGACGGGCCCCGAGTCCAGCCCCTCCTCGATGAGGAACGTGGAGGCGCCGGTGATCTCGTCCCCCGCCATGACGGCGTGCTGCACGGGCGCGGCCCCCCGCCACGCCGGCAGCAGCGAGAAGTGCAGGTTGACCCAGCCGTGCGCCGGGATGTCGAGGGCCGCCTTGGGCAGCAGCGCGCCGTAGGCGACGACGGGACAGCAGTCCGGCGCGATCGCCCTGAGCCGCTCCAGGAACTCCGGCTCCTTCGGCCTGGCCGGCTTGAGCACCTCGATGCCGGCCTCCTCGGCCCGCTGGGCCACCGGGGAGGCGACCAGCCGCCGTCCCCGCCCGGCCGGGGCGTCGGGCCGCGTGACGACGGCGGCCACCTCGTGCCGCCCGGAGGCGATCAGGGCGTCCAGGGCGGGGACGGCGACCTCGGGGGTGCCGGCGAAGACGAGCTTCATGGGTGGGACGGGCCTCTCGGACGGGTCGGACGGCGGGCAACGCCCAAGTTTATTGGGGCTCGGGCGCACAGCCGGAAGGCGAGTACGGGATGCCGTGTGCCGGAGGCCTTGCTTCCGCCGGCGACCGCCCGGAGGCAGGAGAGGTACGCCTGCCCGCCATCGGTCGCGCGCACCCCGCGCAGGGGGCGTACGCATATGCCCATACGCCCCCACACCGTGACCAGCGGAGCGAACCCGCGTTGGTCAAGAAAGAGTTGACCACACCGGACCGCGCCCCACCGCGGCCCGCCCCTTTCTCCTCATCGCCGGTTCGAGAGGCTTGTTCATGGCCGACCACGCAACCCACGACGCCCAGGCCCGGGCCAGCCTGCACTTGCTGGTACGGGACATCGAGCGGGTCCGCCGACAGGTGGACGCGCTCCGCACCCTCACCGCCCAGCTGGGCAACGTCTACCGACCGCGCCGCTCCGGCCCCTCCACGGGCTTCGTCGTCTACGGACGCGCCCCCGCCCCCACGGTCCGCCTCGCCCAGGAGCTGCGGGACAGCGTGGAGACGCTGGTGACCGCGGCGGTGGACTTCGACCGTTCGCTCGGCTTCTCGTGGGACGCGGTGGGCTCCGCGCTCGGCGTCACGAAGCAGGCGGTCCACCGCCGCTACGGCGCACGCCGTGCCGCCGCCCAGACCGCCGCCGCGGAGCCCGAGCGGGCGCCGGAGCCCACGGGCGGCCGCACGGTGAACGTGGGCGCCGGGATCGCCGCGGTCCCGACCGTGCCGGCGGCCCGGTCCATGCCGACCCAGCCGACGGCGGGCAGCCCGTCCCTGCGCGAGGAGGTCCGCCCGACGGCCTTCCCCGGCCCCCGCAACGGCTGACGCCCCACCCCGCCACCCCCTGCCCTCTCGCCCTGCGAGAGGGCAGCCCGTCTCCCCGCTCGGAGCCACTCGGCCCCGGCGGCCACCGGATGGCCCCGACGCCGTCACGCGTCCTCGCCCATGTCCGGCGGGTCGATCCGCACCCCACCCCGGGACGCCCGCGGCCGAAGTGACCGCCCGACGAAGCATGAACGTCCGGCCCGCTCGACCGAGGCCACCCGGCCGACAACGCGGGGCATCCCGGCCGCCGGGAACCCGCCCCTCAGCCGATGTCCGGCGGGTCGATCCGCACCCCCCAGCGAAGTGCCCGCGGCCGCAGGGCCGACGTGACCGACGTGACCGACCGGGCAGCGGCTTCCCGGGCCCGCGTAGCCCACGCCGCCCGCCGACAACGCGGGGCATCCCGGCCGCCGGGAACCCGCCCCTCACCCGATGTCCGGCGGGTCGATCCGCACCCACACGGGGGTGCCCGCGCCGCTTCCCGCGGTCGGGCCGCCCGTGCCCCCGCTGCGGGCCATGCGGGCCGCCTGGGCGGTCTTCAGCGCTGCGGCCAGTGCGGCTCCGCGACCGGGTGGGACACGGATCAGCGCCCGTTCCCAGTGTTCGCCCGGCGGCGGCGCGCCGGGGCGGCGCGGTCGGCCCGCCGGAGTGGGCGGCACGGGAACGGGCCCCAGCACCTCCGCCTCCCGCGGCAGCTCCACCGCGCCCAGGAACGCCGCGACCGCCTCACCCGCCCCCGTCACCGACGCCATCCGCGACACCGGCGGGAAGCCCAGCTCGGCCCGCTCGGCCAGCTCCCGCACGGCGTGGCCGACCGGGTCCCACCGCACCAGCGCCTGCACGGGCCGCAGCGTCGGCTCGGCGACGACGACCACCGTCCCCCCGTCCCCCTGCGGCCGCACCAGCGAGGCCGCCGCGATCCAGCGCCGCAGCGCGTCCTCCCCGGCCCGCAGGTCGGGCCGCCCCAGCATGGCCCAGCCGTCCAACAGCAGCGCGGCCGCGTACCCGCCCTCGGCGACGGGTTCCGCGCCCGGCGTGCTCACCACGAGCGCCGGCGCCCCCGGCACGGTGTCCAGCACATGCTCCCGCCCCGAGGTGCGCACCGGCACCGCCGGGAACGCCCGCCCCAGCTCCTCGGCGGTCCGCCGCGCCCCCACGACCTGGGCCCGCATCCGGAACCCCCCGCACTCCGGGCAGTGCCACGCACCCTCCTCACGCCCGCACCAGCCGCACGCCAGGGCGGTGCCGCCGTCCCGCGCCTCGAGCGGCCCCGAACAGTGCCCGCAGCGCGCCGGTGCCCGGCAGTCCGCGCACGCCAGCCGCGGCACATACCCCCGGCGCGGCACCTGCACCAGCACCGGCCCGTGCCGCAACCCCTCCCGCACGGCCTGCCAGGCGAGCGTCGGCAGCCGGGCGGCGCGCGCGGCCTCGTCCCGGGCGAGGTCCTGATCGCCCACCGTCCGCACCAGCGGAGCCGCACTCCGCACCTGCTCCCGCCCCGCAGCCAGGGGCCGCGCCCACCCGCTCTCGACGAGCTGGGCTCCCTCCACGGTGCAGCTCCAACCCCCCATCAGGAAACCGCACTTGTCCTGCGCGGCGCGCAGCATCAGCACATCGCGGGCGTGCGGCTGCGGAGCGTGCTGCTCGCTGTGGCTGTCGTCGCCGTCGTCCCAGACGGCCACCAGCCCGAGATCGCGCACGGGGGCGAACATGGCGGCCCGCGTCCCGACGACGGCCCGTACGGCCCCGCGTCGCACGGCGAGCCACTCCCGGTACCGCTTCTGCGGCCCGGCGTCGGCGGTCAGCAGCGCGTGCCGCCCCTCGCCCAGCAGGGCGGTGAGCGCGGCGTCCACCCGCGCGGCGGCACGCCCGTCCGGCACGACGACGAGGGCGCCGCGCCCGGAGGCCAGCGTCGCGGCGACGGCCCGCGCGAGCTCCTCGCCCCACTCGGGTCCGGGCAGGGCGTTCCACACGGCCCGTGGGGACGCGCCCGAGGCGAGCGCCTCCAGGAACGCGGGCCCGTGCTCGTAGCGCGCCCAGGTGCCCGTCCCGGGGCTCCTCGGCGGCGGCAGCGGCGCGGGCGAGGGCTGCTGTTCCGCCTTGGCGCTGCGCGGGGGCACCGCGAGCTGCAGCACGTCGGCGAGGCTCCCCGCGTACCGGTCGGCGACGGCCCGCGCCAGCCCGAGCAGTTCCGGGCTCAGCACCGGCTCGGGCGACACCACCTGGGCGAGGGCCGCCAGCGGGCCGGAGTAGTCGGACGCGGCCAGCCGCTCGACGAGGAAACCGTCGATGAGCCCACCGCCCTCGCGCCGCCCCTCGCGCACCCGCCCCCGCCCGGCGCCGAACCGCACCCGCACCCGCACCCCCGGCTGCGCCTCGGCGTCCAGCTCGGCCGGCACCGCATAGTCGAAGTAGCGGTCGAGATGCAGCACACCCTTGTCGACGAGGACCCGCGCGACCGGCAACTCCCCCGCCAGCGCGGCCCCCCGCCAGGTCCGCGGCTTCGCCCGGGGCGCCTTCGCCTTGCGCACGCTCTCCCGGATCAGCGCGAGCTGCTCCGGCGCCGCGGCCTCCCCGGCCCCGCCGCCCCCCTGCCCGTTGTCGCTGCTCACGCTTGCATTCTTACCAAACGGCACCGACAACCACGGCCCCTGCACGCGTCGAGGCCCGGCCCCCTCGAAGGGGACCGGGCCTCGTGCGTCGGTCGGAAGCGGCCAGGACCCGAGGGCCCCGCCTCCCGTGTTACAGACCCGCGGCCTCGCGCAGCGCGTCCACGCGGTCCGTGCGCTCCCAGGTGAACTCGGGAAGCTCACGGCCGAAGTGGCCGTACGCGGCGGTCTGGGCGTAGATCGGGCGCAGCAGGTCGAGGTCGCGGATGATCGCGGCCGGGCGGAGGTCGAAGACCTCGTCGATGGCCTTCTCGATCTTCTCGGGCTCGATGGTGTGCGTGCCGAAGGTCTCGACGAAGAGACCGACCGGCTCGGCCTTGCCGATCGCGTAGGCGACCTGGACCTCGCAGCGCGAGGCGAGACCGGCGGCGACCACGTTCTTGGCGACCCAGCGCATCGCGTAGGCGGCCGAGCGGTCGACCTTGGACGGGTCCTTGCCGGAGAAGGCGCCGCCGCCGTGCCGGGCGAAGCCGCCGTAGGTGTCGATGATGATCTTGCGGCCGGTCAGGCCGGCGTCGCCCATCGGGCCGCCGATCTCGAAGCGGCCGGTGGGGTTGACCAGCAGACGGTAGTTCTCGGTGTCGAGCTTGATGCCCTCACCGAGGAGCGCCTGCAGCTCCGGCTCCACGACGAACTCGCGGATGTCCGGCGTGAGCAGCGAGTCCAGGTCGATGTCGGACGCGTGCTGCGAGGAGACGACGACCGTGTCCAGGCGGACCGCCTTGTCGCCGTCGTACTCGATGGTGACCTGGGTCTTGCCGTCGGGGCGCAGGTAGGGGATGGTCCCGTTCTTGCGGACGTCCGACAGGCGCTTGGACAGGCGGTGCGCCAGGAAGATCGGCAGCGGCATCAGCGTGGGCGTCTCGTCGGACGCGTAGCCGAACATCAGGCCCTGGTCGCCGGCGCCCTGACGGTCCAGCTCGTCCTCGTCGCCCTCGACGCGGGACTCGTACGCCGTGTCGACGCCCTGGGCGATGTCGGGGGACTGCGCACCGATGGACACCGAGACGCCGCAGGAGGCGCCGTCGAAGCCCTTCTTGGAGGAGTCGTAGCCGATCTCGAGGATCTTCTCCCGGACGAGCTGGGGGATCGGCGCGTAGGCCTGGGTGGTGACCTCACCGGCCACGTGTACCAGACCGGTCGTGATCAGGGTCTCGACCGCGACCCGGGAGGTCGGGTCCTCGCGCAGAAGCGCGTCGAGAATGGTGTCGCTGATCTGGTCAGCGATCTTGTCGGGGTGACCCTCGGTCACGGACTCCGAGGTGAACAGGCGACGGGACACAACGCTCCCTGGGGTTGCAGCGGCTGCTGGCTGATCATAGGCGGACACGTCGGGGGCTGCGCCCGGCGTCGTCCGAGAATCAGTTTATCGGTCTGGCTCGTCCGTCGGTCCTGGTGTCTCGCCTCTCGGGAGCACTGTGACCTGCGGCACGCGCATTCTGCACAATGCGGTACGCCCTTGGCCAGGGGGGCACGCCCCGATCACGAAGGTTCCCACCGACGGTGGGGCCATGCGGCGGCGGCGGGAAGATTCACTTGGGGATTCACCCGAGGCGTCGCGCCACCAGGTCCCACACCGTGTCGGCGAGGGCTTCCTTCGGGCCGTGCGGCACGGGCGTCTCGCTGCCGTCGGCGCCCAGCACGACCGCCTCGTTCTCCTCGGCGCCGAAGGTCTTGCGCTCCCCCACCTCGTTCACCACGAGCAGATCGCACCCCTTGCGGCGCAGCTTGGCCCGGCCGTTGGCCAGGACGTCGTCCGTCTCGGCGGCGAAGCCGACGACGACCTGGCCGGGGCGGGCGCGCTCGGCGGAGACCTCCGCGAGGACGTCGGGGTTGCGCACCAGGACGATCGGGTCGGGTTCCTGGCCGTCCTTCTTCTTGATCTTGCCGGCCCGGTAGGCCGCCGGGCGGAAGTCGGCGACGGCCGCCGCCATGACGACCGCGTCGGCGTCCGCGGCGGCCTTCAGGACGGCCTCGCGCAGGTGCACGGCCGTGTCGACGTGCACGACGTCGACGCCCGCCGGGTCGGGCAGGGCGGTGTTCGCCGCGACCAGGGTGACCCGGGCGCCACGGGCAGCGGCGGTGCGGGCGAGGGCGTAGCCCTGCTTGCCGGAAGAGCGGTTGCCGAGGAAGCGCACGGGATCGAGGGGCTCGCGGGTGCCGCCGGCGCTGACGACGACGTGCCGTCCGGCGAGGTCGGGCTCCCGCACCCCCCGGGCGAGGACGCGCCGGCAGACCTCGAAGATCTCGGCCGGGTCGGGCAGCCGCCCCTTGCCGGTGTCGACGCCGGTGAGGCGGCCGACGGCCGGTTCGACGACGACGGCGCCGCGGCGGCGCAGCGTCGCCACGTTCTCCTGGGTGGCCGGGTGCTCCCACATCTCGGTGTGCATAGCGGGCGCGAAGACGACCGGGCAGCGGGCCGTGAGCAGGGTGTTGGTCAGCAGGTCGTCGGCGAGGCCGTGGGCGGCCCTGGCGAGTGTGTCCGCGGTGGCGGGGGCGACGACGACCAGGTCGGCGTGCTGGCCGATGCGGACGTGCGGGACCTCGTGGACGTCGTCCCAGACCTCGGTGGAGACGGGGTTGCCCGAGAGGGCGGACCAGGTGGCGGCGCCCACGAAGTGCAGCGCGGAGGCGGTGGGCACGACCCGGACGTCATGGCCGGACTCCGTCAGTCTGCGCAGCAGCTCACACGCCTTGTAGGCGGCGATGCCACCACTGACTCCCAGTACGACCTTCGGCTTGTCCACCGTCTCTCCCCGGACTCGGCGCCCGCACGCCGTGGCTCCGGCGTGCGGGTCCATGCTGCCATCACGGCGGGGGCTGACCCCCGCCTCCCCCGAGCAGACCACAGGCCCGGCAGAGACGACTGCCGGGCCTGTGGAAAAACCTACTGCGAGCTGAAAATACTACTGAGCCGGGCCTTCGATGGCCTCGGAGGTCAGCAGGCCCGCGTTGATCTCGCGAAGGGCGATCGAGAGCGGCTTCTCGTGGACGTGGGTGTCGACGAGCGGACCGACGTACTCGAGGAGGCCCTCGCCGAGCTGCGAGTAGTACGCGTTGATCTGGCGGGCCCGCTTGGCCGCGTAGATCACGAGGCTGTACTTCGAGTCGGTGGCCTCGAGGAGCTCGTCGATCGGCGGGTTGATGATGCCCTCGGGCGCGGAGATGGAAGAGGACACGCTCTACCTTCCGATGGATGGGAAACGAGGAACGGTGATCACATTCGCGATCACACGCCATCCGTCAAGGCTAGCAGCTCACGCGCCACATCCTCGACGGAGGTGTTGACCAGGGTCTCGTCGAACTCGGGTTCGGCCGCGAGTTCGATCTTCGCCGCGTCCAGCCGGCGTGCGATCACCTCGGGCGGCTCGGTGCCCCGGCCGGTGAGCCGGCGGACCAGCTCCTCCCAGGAGGGAGGGGCCAGGAAGACCAGCTGGGCCTCGGGCATGGACTCGCGGACCTGCCGGGCGCCCTGGAGGTCGATCTCCAGGAGCACGGGCTCGCCTGCCTCCAGCCGCTCCAGCACGGCGGCCCGGGGGGTGCCGTAGCGGTTGCCGGCGAACTCGGCCCACTCCAGCAGCTCGCCGTTGGCGATCAGCTTGTCCATCTCGTCTTCGGTGACGAAGAAGTAGTGGACGCCGTGCCGCTCGCCGGGGCGCGGCTTGCGGGTCGTCGCCGACACCGAGAGCCAGAGCTCGGGGTGCTCCTTGCGCATATGCGCGACGACCGTGCTCTTGCCGACCCCGGAGGGGCCGGAGAGCACGGTCAGCCGCGGACGTGCGTCCGGGGGTACGGGGGACGTCCCCCGGGGTGTTGCAGCCATGCAGCGATTATTCCAGTTGTCACGCGGTGCCCGGGACGGTCCTCCCGAAGCACCCGGGACTCACTTGGCGGTCTCGCCGAACTCGCGCTCCAGGGAGGCGATCTGGTTGGAGCCGAGACCGCGCACGCGGCGGCTCTCGGAGATGCCGAGACGCTCCATGATCTGCTTGGCGCGGACCTTGCCCACGCCGGGGAGCGACTCGAGCAGGGCGGAGACCTTCATCTTGCCGATGACGTCGTTCTCCTGGCCCTGCTTGATGACCTCGTGAAGGGAGGCGCCGGAGTGCTTGAGTCGATTCTTGACCTCGGCCCGCTCCCGGCGAGCCGCGGCGGCCTTTTCGAGCGCGGCTGCGCGCTGTTCGGGGGTAAGGGGCGGAAGAGCCACGCCTACGTCACCTCGGATGTCGAACTGTCGGATACGGACCGGTGAGGAACCTAGTCGCCCCACACCTGGTGAGCGACGAGCAACACGCTCGCCCGTTCACTCTCCGTCGGAGACTAGCGGCCAACTCCGCCGGAGTCAGCGAGAACCAAGGAAAAGTCCTGGTCAGCCTCCGCCAGGACGGACATTCGGGACATAATGTCCCGGATTCGGGGCTGTATTCAGACTCACGGCCCCGGCGGGCCGTCCGACCGAGCCCCCGGTCGGACGGCCGAGGAGGCTCAGACGGCCGTCACGGCGGCGCGGATCTCCTGTGCGAACCGTTCCGCGACGTCACGCAGCGCGACCACGTCGGGCCCGTGGCGCAGCACACCGCGGCTGACGTTCGGGACGACGTTGCGCACCGCCCCGCGGAAGACCCGCGGCAGATCGGCCGGCGTCGCCCCCTGCGCCCCGATGCCGGGCGCGAGCAGCGGGCCGTTGACATCGAGGTCGTACGCGGACAGGTCGCCCAGCGTGGCGCCGACGACCGCGCCGAAGGAGCCGAGGGGCTCCTCCCCCGCGTTCTCGGCGGCCAGGTGCGCCAGCATCGTCGCACCCACGTTCCGGCCGGCGTGGTCCTCCACACGCACCGCGTGCTGCACCTCCCGGCCCTCCGGGTTGGAGGTCAGCGCCAGCACGAACAGTCCGGCGCCGCTCTCCCGCGCCATCGCCACCGCCGGCGAGAGCGAGCCGTAGCCGAGGTACGGCGAGACGGTGAGGGCGTCGGAGAACAGCGGCGCGTCCTTGTGCAGGAAGGCCTCGGCGTAGGCGGCCATGGTCGAGCCGATGTCGCCGCGCTTGGCGTCCATCACGACCAGCGCGCCGGCCGCCCGCGCCTCCTCCACCGACTTCTCCAGCACGGCGACGCCGCGCGAGCCGAAACGTTCGAAGAAGGCGGCCTGCGGCTTCAGGACGGCGACCCGGCCGGCCAGCGCCTCGACCACCGTCCGGCTGAACCGCTCCAGCCCGGCGACGTCGTCGTTCAGGCCCCACTCGGCGAGCAGGGAGGCGTGCGGGTCGATGCCGACGCACAGCGGGCCGCGCTCGTCCATGGCCCGGCGCAGCCGCGCGCCGAAGGGCTCCAGGGTCATACCGTCCTCCTGACGTCGGCGCCGACCGCGTCGGCCAGCGTGGCGTAGGGGCTGGTGCGCAGCCGGGCCGCGAGCCCCTTGTGGATCGCGCGGCCCCAGAAGGGCCCCTCGTAGACGAAGGCGCTGTAGCCCTGGACGAGCGTGGCGCCGGCGAGGATGCGCTGCCAGGCGTCCTCGGCGTTCTCGACGCCCCCGACGCCCACCAGAGTGATCCGGTCGCCCACGCGCGCGTAGAGGCGGCGCAGCACCTCCAGGGAGCGTGCCTTGAGCGGAGCGCCGGACAGGCCGCCGGTCTCCTTGACCAGCGCGGGAGCTGAGGTCAGTCCCAGGCCCTCGCGCGCGATGGTGGTGTTGGTGGCGATGATGCCGTCCAGGCCGAGTTCCACGGCGAGGTCGGCGACCGCGTCGACGTCCTCGTCGGCGAGGTCCGGGGCGATCTTCACCAGCAGCGGCACCCGGCGGGTGGTCACCGTGCGGTCGGCGGCCTCGCGCACGGCGCTCAGCAGGGGGCGCAGGGCCTCGGTGGCCTGGAGGTTGCGCAGTCCGGGGGTGTTGGGCGAGGAGACGTTGACGACCAGGTAGTCGGCGTACGGCGCGAGACGCTCGGTCGACTTCACGTAGTCCCCGACGGCCTCCTCCTCGGGGACGACCTTGGTCTTGCCGATGTTGACGCCCACGACCGTCTTGAAGACCGGCTCGCGGGAGGCGAGGCGGGCGGCGACGGCCAGCGAGCCCTCGTTGTTGAAGCCCATGCGGTTGATCAGCGCACGGTCGGACACCAGCCGGAACAGCCGCTTCCTGGGGTTGCCCGGCTGCGCCTCACCGGTGACCGTGCCGATCTCGACGTGGTCGAAGCCGAGCATCGCCATGCCGTCGATCGCGACCGCGTTCTTGTCGAAGCCGGCGGCGAGCCCGAAGGGGCCGTGCATGCGCAGTCCGAAGGCCTCGGTGCGCAGCTCCCGGTGGCGGGGCGCGAGCGCGGCGGCGACGAAGGTGCGCAGGACGGGGACGCGGGCGGCGAGGCCGATCCAGCGGAAGGCGAGGTGGTGGGCCCGCTCGGGGTCCATCCGCGCGAAGACGAGAGTGAAGAAGATCTTGTACATGATTCCCTCATGAAGAGCCCTCATGACGAGGGGGACACCGTTTCCGGTGTCCCCCTGTGGGCTGCTAGTCGCGGGCCGCGGTCAGGTGTTCCGCGTGTTCCTGGAGCGAACGGACGCCCACGTCGCCGTGGTTGAGGGCGTCGATGCCCTGGACGGCGGCGGCGAGCGCCTGCACCGTCGTCAGGCACGGCACGGAGCGGGCCACGGCCGCCGTGCGGATCTCGTAGCCGTCGAGACGGCCGCCGGTGCCGTAGGGGGTGTTGACGATGAGGTCGACCTCGCCGTCGTGGATGAGCTGCACGATGGTCTTCTCGCCGTTCGGGCCGGTGCCCTCGTACTGCTTGCGCACGACGGTGGCCTTGATGCCGTTGCGCTTGAGGACCTCGGCGGTGCCGGAGGTGGCGAGCAGCTCGAAGCCGTGGGCGACCAGTTCGCGCGCCGGGAAGATCATCGAGCGCTTGTCGCGGTTGGCGACCGAGATGAACGCGCGGCCCTTGGTGGGCAGCGGTCCGTAGGCGCCCGCCTGCGACTTGGCGTACGCCGTGCCGAAGACGGAGTCGATGCCCATGACCTCGCCGGTGGAGCGCATCTCGGGGCCGAGGACGGTGTCGACGCCGCGCCCGGAGGTGTCCCGGAAGCGGGTCCACGGCATCACGGCCTCCTTGACGGAGATCGGCGCGTCCAGCGGCAGTTCGCCGCCGTCGCCGGTCGCCGGGAGGAGCCCCTCGGAGCGCAGTTCGGCGATGGTCGCGCCGAGCGAGATCCGGGCGGCGGCCTTGGCGAGCGGCACCGCGGTCGCCTTGGAGGTGAAGGGAACCGTGCGGGACGCGCGCGGGTTGGCCTCCAGGACGTAGAGGATGTCACCGGCCATCGCGAACTGGATGTTGATCAGGCCGCGCACGCCGACGCCGTGGGCGATGGCCTCGGTGGAGGCGCGCAGGCGCTTGATGTCGAAGCCGCCGAGGGTGATGGGGGGCAGGGCGCACGCCGAGTCGCCGGAGTGGATGCCGGCCTCCTCGATGTGCTCCATGACGCCGCCGAGGTAGAGCTCATCGCCGTCGTAGAGCGCGTCGACGTCGATCTCGATGGCGTCGTCGAGGAAGCGGTCGACGAGGACCGGGCGGGAGGGGCTGATCTCGGTCGACTCGGCGATGTAGGACGAGAGCCGGGTCTCGTCGTAGACGATCTCCATGCCGCGTCCGCCGAGGACGTACGAGGGCCGCACCAGGACCGGGTAGCCGATCTCGTCGGCGATGGCCTTGGCCTCGGCGAAGGTGGTGGCCGTGCCGTGCTTGGGGGCCGGCAGGCCCGCCTCGGCGAGGACCCGGCCGAAGGCACCGCGGTCCTCGGCGGCGTGGATCGCCTCGGGCGAGGTGCCGACGATCGGCACGCCGTTGTCCTTGAGCGCCTGCGCCAGGCCCAGCGGGGTCTGGCCGCCGAGCTGGACGACGACGCCGGCGATCGGGCCGGCCTGCGCCTCCGCGTGCACGATCTCCAGCACGTCTTCGAGCGTCAGCGGCTCGAAGTACAGGCGGTCGGAGGTGTCGTAGTCGGTGGAGACGGTCTCCGGGTTGCAGTTGACCATCACGGTCTCGTACCCGGCGTCGGACAGCGCGAAGGAGGCGTGGACGCAGGAGTAGTCGAACTCGATGCCCTGGCCGATGCGGTTGGGGCCGGAGCCCAGGATGATGACGGCCGGCTTCTCGCGCGGGGCGACCTCGCTCTCCTCGTCGTAGGAGGAGTAGAAGTACGGGGTCTTCGCGGCGAACTCGGCGGCACAGGTGTCGACCGTCTTGTAGACGGGGCGGACGCCCAGGGCGTGCCGCACCTCGCGCACGACGTCCTCGCGCAGCCCGCGGATCTCGGCGATCTGCTGGTCGGAGAAGCCGTGCCGCTTGGCCTCGCCGAGCAGGTCGGCGTCGAGGCGGTCGGCGGCGGCCAGCTCGTCGGCGATCTCCTTGATCAGGAAGAGCTGGTCGACGAACCAGGGGTCGATCTTCGTGTACTCGAAGACCTCCTCGGACGTGGCCCCGGCACGGATGGCCTGCATGACGGTGTTGATGCGGCCGTCGGTGGGGCGGACCGCCTCTTCGAGCAGCGCGGTCTTGTCGCCGGGCTCGCCCACGAAGGTGAACTGGCTGCCCTTCTTCTCCAGCGAGCGCAGCGCCTTCTGGAAGGCCTCGGTGAAGTTGCGGCCGATGGCCATGGCCTCGCCGACCGACTTCATGGTGGTGGTCAGCGTGGAGTCGGCGGAGGGGAACTTCTCGAAGGCGAACCGGGGGGCCTTGACGACCACGTAGTCGAGCGTGGGCTCGAAGGAGGCCGGGGTCTCCTGGGTGATGTCATTGGGGATCTCGTCGAGGGTGTAGCCGACGGCGAGCTTGGCGGCGATCTTGGCGATCGGGAAGCCGGTCGCCTTGGAGGCCAGGGCCGAGGAACGCGAGACGCGCGGGTTCATCTCGATGACGATGACCCGGCCGTCCTCGGGGTTCACCGCGAACTGGATGTTGCAGCCGCCGGTGTCGACGCCGACCTCGCGGATCACGGCGATGCCGACGTCGCGCAGGATCTGGTACTCGCGGTCGGTGAGCGTCATCGCCGGGGCGACGGTGATCGAGTCGCCGGTGTGCACGCCCATCGGGTCGAAGTTCTCGATGGAGCAGACGACTACGACGTTGTCGTTCTTGTCGCGCATCAGCTCCAGCTCGTACTCCTTCCAGCCGAGGATGGACTCCTCCAGGAGCACCTCGGTGGTCGGGGAGAGCGTGAGGCCCTGGCCGGCGATGCGGCGCAGCTCCTCCTCGTCGTGGGCGAAGCCGGAGCCGGCGCCGCCCATGGTGAAGGAGGGGCGCACGACGACCGGGTAGCCGCCGAGCGTGTCGACGCCGGCGATGACCTCGTCCATGGTGTGGCAGATGACCGAGCGGGCGGACTCGCCGTGGCCGATCTTGCGGCGGACCTCCTCGACGACCTCCTTGAACAGGTCGCGGTCCTCGCCCTTGTTGATGGCCTCGACGTTGGCGCCGATCAACTCGACGCCGTGCTTGTCCAGGACGCCGCTCTCGGCGAGGGAGATCGCCGTGTTGAGGGCCGTCTGGCCGCCCAGGGTGGGCAGCAGGGCGTCGGGGCGCTCCTTGGCGATGATCTTCTCGACGAACTCGGGGGTGATCGGCTCGACGTAGGTGGCGTCGGCGATCTCCGGGTCGGTCATGATCGTCGCCGGGTTGGAGTTCACGAGGATGACCCTGAGGCCCTCGGACTTCAGCACCCGGCACGCCTGGGTTCCGGAGTAGTCGAACTCGGCGGCCTGGCCGATGACGATCGGGCCGGAGCCGATGACCAGGACGGACTGGATATCGGTGCGCTTAGGCACGCTGGCCCTCCATCAGGGAAACGAAGCGGTCGAACAGGTAGGCGGCGTCGTGCGGGCCGGCGGCGGCTTCGGGGTGGTACTGGACGGAGAAGGCCGGCTGGTCGAGGAGCTGAAGGCCCTCCACCACGTCGTCGTTCAGGCAGACGTGGGAGACCTCGGCGCGGCCGAACTTCGTCTCGCTGACCTGGTCGAGCGGCGCGTCCACGGCGAAGCCGTGGTTGTGGGCGGTGACCTCGACCTTGCCGGTCGTACGGTCCTGCACCGGCTGGTTGATGCCGCGGTGGCCGTACTTCAGCTTGTAGGTGCCGAAGCCGAGGGCGCGGCCGAGGATCTGGTTGCCGAAGCAGATGCCGAACAGGGGCGTCCTGCGCTCCAGCACCTCGGTCATCAGCGCTACGGGGCCGTCCGCGGTGGCCGGGTCGCCGGGGCCGTTGGAGAAGAACACGCCGTCGGGGCGCACGGCGTACACCTCGTCCGCGGTGGCCGTGGCGGGCAGCACGTGCACCTCGATGCCGCGCTCGGCCATGCGGTGCGGGGTCATGCCCTTGATGCCCAGGTCGATGGCGGCGACCGTGAACCGCTTCTCGCCGACCGCGGGGACGACGTACGCCTCCTGGGTGGCGACCTCCTCGTAGAGGCTCGCGCCCTTCATCTGCGGCTGGGCCTGCACGCGTGCGACGAGGTCGGCCTCGGCGGCGATCGCCTCGCCGGAGAAGATCCCGGCGCGCATGGAGCCGCGCTCGCGCAGGTGGCGGGTGAGGGCGCGGGTGTCGATGCCGGAGATGCCGACCACGTTCTGTGCGACCAGCTCGTCGTCGAGGGACCGCTTGGCCCGCCAGTTGGACGGCACGCGCGCGGGGTCGCGCACGACGTAGCCGGAGACCCAGATGCGGCGGGACTCGTCGTCCTCGTCGTTCCAGCCGGTGTTGCCGATCTGCGGGGCGGTGGCGACGACGATCTGCCGGTCGTACGACGGGTCGGTCAGGGTCTCCTGGTAGCCGGTCATGCCGGTGGAGAACACCGCCTCGCCGAAGGTCTCCCCCACGGCCCCGTAGGCGCGGCCGCGGAAGATCCGGCCGTCCTCCAGGACGAGTACGGCGGGGACCTTCGAGGTCCCCCTGGTGGAGGTCGTCATCGTGCGCCTTCCGTCGTGTTGTTCTTGGTCATTGAGTTGATGGCGTCGACCCATGTGCGGTGCTCGGCCGCGTGGTCGGACCGGAAGCCGGAGTCGATCAGCCGGTCGCCGTGCGCCCAGGTCACCACGAGCAGTCCGCCCTCGGTGAGGACCTTGCCGGCGATGCCCTTGCCGAGGACGGCCTCGCGCAGCGCGGCGGCCGGGATGAAGAAGTCGGTCGCGCCGGGGCGGACGACGTCCAGGCCCGCGTCCGTCAGGGTGAGCTCGGCGCGGCTGCGGGTGCCGAGGCCGTGCGCCACGATGCGGTCGAGCCACTGCCCCGCGGTGGTGGAGCCGTGGTAGCGGCCGCTCATCGTCAGCCGCGCCGGAGCCGGGTCGTCCGGCGCGGCCGGCAGCTCGGGCAGGTCGCCCTGGAGCGTGCCGCGCCACTTCCAGCCCTCGCGCATCAGCCAGTAGACGAGCGCGACGAACAGGGCGAGGCCGACGACCCAGCCGGCGCGGGCGGCCCAGTCGGTCACTTCGGCCGACTCCTTGTCGGCCGCCAGCAGGATCACAGGTGTCACGTGAGCTTCCCGTCGACGAGGGTGGCCTTGCCCCGCAGCCAGGTGTGCGTGACACGGCCCGGCAGCTCGCGCCCCTCGTAGGGGGTGTTGCGGCTGCGCGAGGCGAAGCCCGCGGGGTCCACCTGTCCACGGTATGCCGAGTCGACGAGCGTGAGGTTGGCGGGCTCACCTGCCGAGACGGGACGCCCGTGGCCGTCGGCCCGGCCGATGCGCGCGGGCGCGAAGGACATGCGGTCGGCGACCTGGGCCCAGTCCAGCAGGCCCGTGTCGACCATCGTCTCCTGGACCACCGACAGCGCGGTCTCCAGGCCGACCATGCCCATGGCGGCCGCGGCCCACTCGCAGTCCTTGTCCTCGTGCGGGTGCGGGGCGTGGTCGGTGGCGACGATGTCGATGGTGCCGTCGGCGAGCGCCTCGCGCAGGGCGTGCACGTCACGCTCGGTGCGCAGCGGCGGGTTGACCTTGTAGACGGGGTTGTAGGAGCGCACCAGCTCATCCGTGAGGAGGAGGTGGTGCGGGGTGACCTCGGCGGTGACGTCGATGCCGCGGGACTTGGCCCAGCGGACGATCTCGACCGAGCCGGCGGTGGACAGGTGGCAGATGTGGACGCGGGAGCCGACGTGCTCGGCGAGCAGCACGTCCCGGGCGATGATCGACTCCTCGGCGACCGCGGGCCAGCCCCCGAGTCCGAGTTCGGCGGAGACGACGCCCTCGTTCATCTGGGCGCCCTCGGTCAGCCGCGGCTCCTGCGCGTGCTGGGCGACGACGCCGCCGAAGGCCTTCACGTACTCCAGCGCGCGGCGCATGATCACGGCGTCATCGACGCACTTGCCGTCGTCGGAGAAGACGGTGACCCCGGCGGCCGACTCGTGCATGGCGCCGAGCTCGGCGAGTTTGCGGCCCTCCAGGCCGACGGTGACGGCGCCGATGGGCTGTACGTCGCAGTAGCCGTGCTCCTTGCCGAGCCGGTAGACCTGCTCGACCACGCCGGCGGTGTCGGCGACGGGGAAGGTGTTGGCCATGGCGAACACGGCGGTGTAGCCGCCGGAGGCGGCGGCGCGGGTGCCGGTGAGGACGGTCTCGGAGTCCTCGCGGCCGGGCTCGCGCAGATGGGTGTGCAGGTCGACCAGGCCCGGCAGCAGCACCTTGCCCGCTGCCTCGACGACTTCCGCGCCCTCGTCGGACAAGCCGGTCCCGACGGCCGCGACGACCTCGCCGTCGATCAGGACGTCCTGCGGCTCGCCGCCGAGCACCTTCGCACCACGGATCAGGATCTTGCTCATGGTCGCTTACTTCTCCTCGGTGGAAGCGGTGGTACGGGCGTGGCTGACGGCGGGTTCGTTGCCGCCCAGGAGCAGGTACAGGACGGCCATGCGGATGGACACCCCGTTGGCGACCTGTTCGACGACGGTGCACCGGTCGGAGTCGGCGACCTCGGCGGTGATCTCCATGCCCCGGACCATCGGACCGGGGTGCATCACGATCGCGTGCTCGGGCATCCGCGCCATGCGGTCGCCGTCGAGGCCGTAGCGGCGGGAGTACTCGCGCTCGGTCGGGAAGAACGCCGCGTTCATCCGCTCGCGCTGGACGCGCAGCATCATCACCGCGTCGGACTTGGACAGCGTGCTGTCGAGGTCGTACGACACCTCGCAGGGCCAGGTCTCGACGCCGACGGGCACCAGGGTGGGCGGGGCGACGAGGGTGACCTCGGCGCCGAGGGTGTGCAGCAGGTCGACGTTGGAGCGGGCGACCCGGCTGTGCAGGACGTCGCCGACGAGGGTGATGCGCCGGCCGGACAGGTCCTGGCCGAGGCCGGCGTCCCGTCCGACGAGCCGGCGGCGCATGGTGAAAGCGTCCAGCAGGGCCTGGGTGGGGTGCTGGTGGGTGCCGTCGCCGGCGTTGATGACGGCCGCGTCGATCCAGCCGGAGTTGGCCAGGCGGTAGGGGGCCCCGGACGCGCCGTGCCGGATGACGACGGCGTCGACGCCCATGGCCTCCAGCGTCTGGGCGGTGTCCTTCAGGGATTCACCCTTGGAGACGCTGGAGCCTTTGGCGGTGAAGTTGATGACGTCGGCGGAGAGGCGCTTCTCGGCGGCCTCGAAGGAGATCCGGGTGCGGGTGGAGTCCTCGAAGAAGAGGTTGACCACGGTGCGGCCGCGCAGGGTCGGCAGCTTCTTGATGGGCCGGTCGGCGACCCGGGCCATCTCCTCGGCGGTGTCGAGGATGTGGACGGCGTCGTCGCGGGTGAGGTCGGCGGCCGAGATGAGATGACGCTGCATCTGTCAGGCTCCGTTGAAGACAAGTGAGGACAAATGAGACAGGGGGGAGTTTTCGGGCATGCGAGCGCGCGGAGGCGCGCACGGGATGCCGTACGCCGGACAGCTACTGCTGCGCGCCCGGGGCGGTCTGCTTCGCACCGAGCAGCACGGTGTCGCGACCGTCCTCCTCGGCGAGCTGGACCTTGACCGTCTCCCGCAGCGACGTGGGGAGGTTCTTGCCGACGTAGTCGGCGCGGATGGGCAGTTCGCGGTGGCCGCGGTCGACCAGGACCGCGAGCTGCACCGCGCGCGGGCGCCCGATGTCGTTCAGGGCGTCGAGGGCGGCGCGGATGGTGCGGCCGGAGAAGAGCACGTCGTCGACGAGGACGACCAGCTTGCCGTCGATGCCGTCACCGGGGATCTCGGTGCGGGCCAGCGCGCGCGGCGGATGCATGCGCAGGTCGTCCCGGTACATGGTGATGTCGAGCGAGCCGACCGGGATCTTCCGCTCGGTGATCTGCTCCAGCTTGGCGGCGAGCCGGCGGCCGAGGAAGACGCCCCGGGTCGGGATGCCGAGGAGCACCACGTCGTCGGCGCCCTTGGCGCGTTCGACGATCTCGTGGGCGATACGGGTCAGCACCCGTGCGATGTCAGGGCCTTCGAGGACGGGCCTCGCCTCTGACGCTTGCGTGTCCTGCTGCTTGTCCATACGAAACGGACCCCCTTCTCCGCCTCACGGGACGGACCTTAAAGGACGTCGGATTTGCGCCATCCACCGTACCAGGCCCCGGGGACGCCCCCGATCACCCCCTTGGCGTAATCGGCCATCGATACCACGGAAGCGTCGGGGTGGACCATTCGGCTTGACGCAGAAGAATCACGCTGCGTAACCTCACAGTGAGTTACCAACCGCGCGGCATGGAAACCAAGCTCCAGTCGCGTCGACCCAGTGCCGGGAGCCATATGTCCAGCGAATACGCCAAACAGCTCGGGGCCAAGCTCCGGGCGATCCGCACCCAGCAGGGCCTTTCCCTCCACGGTGTCGAGGAGAAGTCCCAGGGACGCTGGAAGGCGGTCGTGGTCGGGTCCTACGAGCGCGGCGACCGCGCCGTGACCGTGCAGCGGCTCGCGGAGCTGGCCGATTTCTACGGCGTCCCCGTGCAGGAGCTCCTTCCCGGCACCACCCCGGGCGGCGCGGCGGAGCCCCCGCCGAAGCTGGTCCTGGACCTGGAGCGGCTGGCCCACGTGCCGGTGGAGAAGGCCGGCCCCCTTCAGCGGTACGCGGCGACGATCCAGTCCCAGCGCGGTGACTACAACGGCAAGGTGCTCTCGATCCGCCAGGACGACCTGCGCACGCTCGCCGTCATCTACGACCAGTCGCCCTCGGTCCTCACCGAGCAGCTGATCAGCTGGGGCGTCCTGGACGCGGACGCGCGTCGCGCCGTCGCCCACGAGGAGGGCTGAGCCCCAGGGGGCCCAGCAGAAACGTACCGCCGGGGTGGCCGGAACCTGATGGTTCCGGCCACCCCGGCGGTTTTCGTGTGACGGTCGCACGCTTCTCGCATGAGCTGCGGCCGGGCGCGGTCCTCCGCGCCCCCGTGTCCAGTCCTGTGACCGGAAAGGTTTACCGGGAAGCTCGCGGCGTCCGGTGCCGGGGGTACCTCCCACGCCTTTCAGGCAGTGGGGGAGCATCGCGAGGCGGAGCATCGCCCGCGCACTGGACGTACTCGGGTGATGCGACAACGCGGCGGTGGGGGCCCCTCCCGCGCGAGCGAAGCCGAGCGGGAGGGGAGCCGTGCCGGGCGTCGCGAGCCGGTGAACCTTTCCGGTCGCAGCACTAGCCTCTGCGGAGGGTCGGCTTGAGCTCCTTCAGACGGCCGAGGAGGCCGTTGACGAACGAGGGCGACTCGTCCGTGGAGAACTCCTTCGCCAGCTGCACCATCTCGTCGAGGACGACGGCGTCCGGCGTCTCGTCGACCCAGACCAGCTCGTAGGCGCCGAGCCGCAGGATGTTGCGGTCGACGACCGGCATCCGGTCCAGCGTCCAGCCGACCGAGTACTGGGCGATCAGCTCGTCGATGCGCTTGGCCTGCTCGGCGTAGCCCTCGACCAGCTGCATCGTGTACTCGCTCACCGGTGGCTGCCGGGTGTCGGCCCGGGAGAGCCGGATCCAGTCCGCGAGGACGGTCAGGACGTCGACGCCACGCTGGTCGCCCTCGAAGAGGATCTGGAAGGCGCGCTTGCGGGCCGTGTTGCGGGCGGCCACGGTTAGCTGTTCACCCGGCCGAGGTAGTCGCTCGTGCGGGTGTCGACCTTGATCTTCTCACCGGTGGTGATGAAGAGCGGGACCTGGATCTGGTGGCCGGTCTCCAGGGTGGCGGGCTTGGTGCCGCCGGTGGAGCGGTCGCCCTGGACGCCCGGCTCGGTCTCCTGGACGACCAGCTCGACGGCGGCGGGCAGCTCGACGAAGAGCACCTCGCCCTCGTGCTGGGCGACGGTGGCGGTGAAGCCCTCGATCAGGAAGTTGGCGGCGTCGCCGACGGCCTTGCGGTCGACCATCAGCTGGTCGTAGGTCTCCATGTCCATGAAGACGAAGTACTCGCCGTCCATGTACGAGAACTGCATGTCGCGCTTGTCGACAGTGGCCGTCTCGACCTTGACGCCGGCGTTGAACGTCTTGTCGACGACCTTGCCGGAGAGCACGTTCTTGAGCTTGGTGCGCACGAAGGCCGGGCCCTTGCCGGGCTTGACGTGCTGGAACTCGACGACGGACCAGAGCTGGCCGCCTTCGAGCTTGAGCACCAGGCCGTTCTTGAGGTCGTTCGTGGAAGCCACGGTTGCGGAATCTCCTGGACTGACGTGGACGACCCCGGGCCACGCGTCCAGCCGATGAGCTAGAGCGCGAGCAGCTCCTTGGTCGTGATGGTGAGTAGCTCGGGTCCGCCGTCCGCCTCGGGGCGCACGACGAGCGTGTCATCGATCCGGACGCCGCCCCGCCCCGGGAGGTGTACCCCGGGTTCGACGGTGACCGGCACGCAAGCGTCCAGTTTACCCATGGCCGCGGGAGCCAACTGCGGGTCCTCGTCGATTTCGAGTCCGACCCCGTGCCCGGTGAGCGCCGGGAGGCGTTCCGAATAGCCCGCGCAGTCCAGGACCTGGCGTGCGGCGCGGTCCACGTCCCGGTGCGCGGTGCCCGGCACCAGGCTCTCACGGCCGGCCCGCTGGGCGGCGAACACCAGGTCGTACAGCTCGATCTGCCAGTCCGCCGGTGAGGTGCCGATGACGAACGTGCGGCCGATCTCGCAGCGGTAACCGCGGTAGGAGGCGCCGAGGCAGACGGAGAGGAAGTCGCCCTCCTCCACCCGCCGGTCGGTGGGCCGGTGCCCGCGCCGCCCGGAGTTCGGGCCGGTGCCCACGGACGTGGGGAAGGCGGGCCCGTCGGCGCCGTGGTCGACGAGACGGCGCTCCAGTTCGAGGGCGAGGTGGCGTTCGGTGCGGCCGACGAGGATGGACTCCAGCAGCTCCCCCAGGGCCTGGTCGGCGATCTCGGCGCCGATGCGCAGGCAGGAGATCTCCTCCTCGTCCTTCACCACCCTGAGCTGTTCGACCGCGCCGCCCAGGTCGGCGAGACGGATCCGGGGGGCGACGGAGCGCAGGGCGCGGTGCCGGGTGACCGTGAGGTGGTGCTCCTCGACGGCGAGGCAGTCGCCACCGGCGCCGCCGGCCACGAGGAGGCCCACGGCGGCCACGGCGGGGTCGCCGCCGGCGCCGGGGAGGGTGTGCACCTTCAGGCTGTCGTCCGGGCGGGCCTCGGCGGGGCGGTCCTCCGGCGGGCCCGCGCACACCAGGAGGTCCTCGTCGCCCAGCAGCAGGACGGCACCCTGCGGGGCCGCGCCGGCGAGGTACCTCACGTTGGCGGGCCGGGAGATCAGCGCTGCCGCGTTGCCGGAAGCGTGACAGCGTTCTTTCAGTCGTGTGCGACGGGTCGCGTACACCTCTGACATGTGTCGAGCGTAGGAGCGGTGGCCGGAAACCGCCGGTCGGGCTGCGCCGAGCGGGGACCGGCGTCAGGGTCCTACCACTTCGGAGGACTGGCGATCGCCCTCGCCAGCACCTCGTCCAGGACCCTCGCCGTGGTGGGCACGTCGAGCTGGGAGTTGTCGATGATCGGCAGGCCGGAGCCGTACCAGCCGGCCATCCGGCCGTGGATGCGGGCCACCTCCTCGTCGGTGAGGCGGCGGTTGCCGGAGCGTTCGGCGTTGCGCTCCAGGACCACCTCCAGGCCCGGGAGGAGGACGACCGGCAGCAGCCCGGGACCGACGTGCCGCTTCCAGCCGCCGAGGCCGACCGCGGGGCGGTCAGGGAAGATCGCGTCGTCGAGGACGCAGGAGATCCCGTTGGCGAGGAAGTTGCGCGCGGCGAAGCCGCAGGTGCGGCGGGCCAGGCGGTACTGGGCCTCGGAGTGGTCGTTCCAGCCCGACTGGGGGTCGGCGAAGCCCGAGCGGACCCATTCGCGGACGTCGTCGAGGCTGATGTGGGCGGTGGGCACCCGACGGTGGTCGGCCCAGTACTTGGCGACGCTGGTCTTCCCCGCCCCGGCGGGCCCGATGAGCAGCACCGCGAGGGTGGTCGCCGCCGGGTCGGGGGCGGACGCGGCGGGCGGCACGCTGGGCATGGGCACGGGCCCGCCCGGTGGCAGGGGCACATGCCCGGTGACGTCACCGCCCTGGGCGACGGTCACGTGCGGCGGCACGGACGGCTGTGCGGGAGCCGGCTGCGGCGCGGGCGGCACGGAGGGCTGCGGCACGGGCGGCACGGAGGGCTGCGGCTGAGGCATCGGCGGCACGGAGGCCTGCGCCGTGGAGGGGAAGCCTCCGAAGGCCGGCCCCCCGGCGAACCCGGGGCCGGCCGGAACCGGCGGCGGCGCGAAGGCGCCGGGCTGGGATCCGGTCGCACCCGGCTGGTGTCCCTCGACGGGCGGGGCGGCCGGTGGGGGCGGCGTGGGTGGGGGCCAGGTGGAGGCCGGTCCGTGCCCCGGCTGGTGGGGCGGCGGCAGCGGAGAACCCACTGCGTGCTGCATCCGGTGCCACTCCGTCTCGTACAGGCAATGGGCGCTGGCGTGGGGCGAGGACCCCTCGGGGGCGCGGGAGCCCCGCGTCGCTCCGAACGGTACCGCCCCCGGCCGTCGTTTGGTGAACGGCCGGGGGCGGTCAGAAGTGCCCGTCGGGAAAAGCGAATCGGGCTTAGGGGTCCTTGGACCACGCGACCCGGACGGGCATGGTGAAAGGACCCCTTAAGGGGATCGCCGGGACTACTCGCCCACTTCGCCGTAGGCGGCGAGGAGGATCGCCGGGTCGGGGCCCTCCAGGACGGTCGGCTTGGCGAGGCCGTCGAGGACGATGAACCGCAGCAGGTTGCCGCGCGACTTCTTGTCGACCTTCATCGCCTCGAGCAACTTCGGCCACTGGTCGTACCGGTAGTGCAGCGGGAGGCCCACCGACTCCAGCACCGTGCGGTGCCGGTCCGCCGTGGCGTCGTCCAACCGGCCCGCGAGACGGCCCAGTTCGGCGGCGAAGTGCATGCCGACGGAGACGGCCGCGCCGTGCCGCCACTTGTAGCGCTCGTTCTTCTCGATGGCGTGGCCGAGCGTGTGCCCGTAGTTGAGGATCTCCCGCAGGCCCGACTCCTTCAGGTCGGAGGAGACGACCTCCGCCTTGACCCTGATGGAGCGTTCGATCAGCTCGGCGGTGTGCGGGCCGGCCGGGGTGCGGGCGGCCTCGGGGTCGGACTCGACGAGGTCGAGGATCACGGGGTCGGCGATGAAGCCGGCCTTGATGACCTCCGCGAGCCCGGAGACGTAGTCGTTGACCGGGAGGGAGTCCAGCGCGGCCAGGTCGCACAGCACGCCGGCCGGCGGGTGGAAGGCGCCGACGAGGTTCTTGCCCTCGGCGGTGTTGATGCCGGTCTTGCCGCCGACGGCCGCGTCGACCATGGCGAGCACGGTGGTCGGGACGGCGATCCAGCGCACCCCGCGCAGCCAGGTCGCGGCGACGAACCCGGCGAGGTCGGTGGTGGCGCCGCCGCCGACGCCCACGACGACGTCGGTGCGGGTGAACCCGGACTGGCCGAGGGCCTTCCAGCAGTAGGCGGCGACCTCGGCGGTCTTGGCCTCCTCGGCGTTGGGCACCTGGATGGCGACGGCCTCGTAGCCCTGCTCCGCCAGATCGGCGCGGAGCGCGTCACCGGTCTCGGCGAGGGCCTCGGGGTGGATGACGGCGACCCGCCTGGCCCTCTCGCCGATCAGCCCGGCGAGTTCGCCGAGCAGCTGACGGCCGACCAGGACGTCGTACGCCTCGGAGCCCGCGCTGCCGCCTACCCTGATCCTCGTCACCTGCTGAGCCATGACTTCCTCCGGCCGGGGGTCCGGGGGTTCTCCCCCGGGAGTTGCAGTCTTCAACTCCAGTGCGTCCAGGGCGGCTTGCGTGACCTCTTGGGGGGTGCGGCCGTCGGTCGGCAGGACGGCCGTGGCGACCTCCTCGTACAGGTGCCGCCGTGCCTCCATCAGCTCGCGCCACTGCTTGCGCGGGTTGACGGCGAGCAGCGGGCGGGCCGTGTTGAGGCCGGTGCGCTTGACGGCCTCCTCGACGTCCATCGACAGGTACAGGACGCGCTGTCCGGCCAGCAGGCCGCGCGTGTCCTCGTCGAGGATCGCGCCGCCGCCGAGCGAGAGGACGCCGTCGTGCTCGTCGAGGGCGCGGCGCACGGCCCGCTTCTCGGCGGCGCGGAAGGCGGCCTCGCCGTCCTCGACGAAGATGTCGGCGATGGCGCGGCCCTGCTCCGCGACGATGTCGGCGTCGGTGTCCCGGTAACCGACCCCGAGCCGTTCGGCGAGCATCTGCCCGACGGTGGACTTGCCGACGCCCATCGGCCCGACCAGGACGACCAGCGGCCCGCTCATCGGATGTGCAGGTTGTCGAGGTACGAGCGCACGTTGCGGCGGGTCTCGGGCACGCTGTCGCCGCCGAACTTCTCGGCGACGGCGTCCGCGAGGACCAGCGCGACCATGGCCTCGGCGACGATGCCGGCGGCCGGCACCGCGCACACGTCGGAGCGCTGGTGGTGGGCCTGGGAGGCCTCGCCGGTGGACACGTCGACGGTGCGCAGGGCCCGCGGCACCGTGGCGATGGGCTTCATCGCGGCGCGCACCCGCAGCAGCTCGCCGGTGGTCAGGCCGCCCTCGGTGCCACCGGAGCGGCCGGTGGCGCGCTTGATGCCCTCATCCGTGGTGACGATCTCGTCGTGGGCCTTCGAACCGGGCACGCGCGCGAGGTCGAAGCCGTCGCCGACCTCGACGCCCTTGATGGCCTGGATGCCCATGAGCGCGGCGGCGAGCCGGGCGTCGAGCCTGCGGTCCCAGTGCACGTGCGAGCCGAGGCCCACGGGCACGTCGTAGGCGAGGACCTCGACGACTCCGCCGAGGGTGTCGCCGTCCTTGTGCGCCTGGTCGATCTCCGCGACCATCGCCTTCGAGGCGTCGGCGTCCAGGCAGCGCACCGGGTCGGCGTCGAGCCTCTCGACGTCAGCGGGGGTCGGGTAGACGCCGTAGGGCGCCTTGGCCGCGGCCAGCTCGACGACGTGGGAGACGATCTCGATGCCGGCCGTCTCCTTCAGGTACGACCGGGCGACGGCGCCGAGCGCGACACGGGCGGCGGTCTCGCGCGCGGAGGCGCGCTCCAGGATCGGGCGGGCCTCGTCGAAGCCGTACTTCTGCATGCCGGCCAGGTCGGCGTGGCCGGGGCGGGGGCGGGTCAGCGGTGCGTTGCGGGCGAGTCCGGCGAGCACCTCGGGGTCGACCGGGTCGGCCGCCATGACCTGCTCCCACTTGGGCCACTCGGTGTTGCCCACCATGATCGCGACCGGGGAGCCGAGGGAGAGGCCGTGCCGGACGCCGCCGAGGAAGGTGATCTCGTCCTGCTCGAACTTCATCCGCGCACCGCGCCCGTAGCCGAGCCGGCGCCTCGCCAGATGGTCGGCGACCATCTCCGTGGTGATCGGCACGCCGGCGGGAAGACCCTCCAGCGTCGCCACGAGTGCGGGACCGTGGGACTCCCCCGCGGTCAGCCAGCGCAACCTGCTCAACGGTGCTCCTCAGTGCTCGCGCCTGGTACTGCCCTGCGTACGCGGGTCCTCGCGTACGGCAACGGCGGGACCGGGTGCGCGACCCTGGTCCGCCACCTACGATCCTCCCACGTCCACGGCCCCGTCCCGGCCGCCGGTCCATCAGGCGGACGGCGGCCCGGACGGGCCGGGGTCACCGCGCGTCGTCGCGCCGGTTCTGCGGGGCGTACGCGCCGAGGAAGTCCGCGCCGCTCGGGCCGTTCGCGGGAGCGGGCTGCGAGGCGGGGGCCGCCGGCTGCGGGGCGGGAGCCTGCTGGTTCTGCGGGGCGTACGCGCCCAGGAAGTCCGCGCCACTCGGGCCGTTCGTGGCCGCCGGCTGCGGGGCGGGAGCCTGCTGGTTCTGCGGGGCGTACGCGCCCAGGTAGTCCGCGCCTCGGCGCTGACCCTGCTGGGCGGCGACGTGCGCGGCGACGCCGGACCGCACCGCGCGCCGGTGGTCGATCTTGCGCTTCAGCTTCAGGATCCACGAGGCGACCACGAGGAGCAGGATGAGTCCGATCACGGTGATCTGCGCCCACTCGGGCAGGAACCGCAGGAAGAACTCGAAGATCTCGCTCTTGCCGGACGCCAGCGGCACCCCGTCGGACACGTTCGTCATGTACCTGACTCCCCCTAGGCCGTACTCCGCCCCCTGCGGAACTCAGCGGATCCTAGCGGGTGGAGAGCGCCTGCTCCCCCGCTTTTCGCATCGCGTCCAGCGGAGCCGGCGCCCGCCCGGTCATCTGCTCCACCTGGAGCACCGCCTGGTGCACGAGCAGGTCCAGCCCGCTGACGACCGCGCCGCCGAACATCGACCAGCGGGCGGCCAGTTCGGTGGGCCACGGCTCGTACAGCACGTCGAACAGGGTGGCGGGCCGCTCCGGCACCGAGGCGGCGAGCGCGTCCGTGGCCCCCGCCGGGGTGGTGGCGACGACGAGCGGGAAGGCGAGCGCCTCGGCCGCGTCCGCCCAGTCGGCGGTACGGACCTCGACGTCGAGGCGCTCGCCCCACTCGCGCATCTCGGCGGCCCGGGCCTCGCTGCGCACATAGGCGACGACCTCGCCGGAGCAGACGCGGGACAGGGCGGCCAGCGCGGAGGAGGCGGTGGCGCCGGCGCCGAGGACCGCGGCCGAGTCGACCTGCTCGACACCGTGCTCGCGCAGCGCGGCGACCATGCCGGGGATGTCGGTGTTGTCGCCGACACGGCGGCCGTCCTCGGTGAACACCAGGGTGTTGACCGCCTCGACGGCGGCCGCGGTCTCGCTCACCTCGTCGAGCAGCGGGATGACCGCCCGCTTGAGCGGCATGGTCAGCGACAGCCCGGCCCACTCGGCGCCGAGTCCGTCGAGGAAGGCGGGCAGCGCCGCCTCGTCGACCTCGAAGCGCTCGTACGTCCAGTCCGTGAGCTCCAGCGCCCGGTAGGCGGCGCGGTGCAGCACCGGGGACAGGGAGTGGGCGATGGGGCTGCCCAGCACCGCGGCCCGGTGCCGGCGGGCGTGCTGCGTCGTGGCTGTCTCGCTCATGGCCTCAGTTCTTCTTGGCGCTTTCGTTGAACTTGTCCTTCAGCCGCTCGAATTCCGCGTAGGTCTTGGCGAATTCGGTTTTGTTCTGGCCGTCGGTGGCCACGAAGTAGATCCAGCCGTCGCTCGTCGGATTCAGCGTCGCCGCGAGTGCGTCCGCCCCCGGATTGCCGATCGGTCCCGGCGGCAGGCCCCGCTGCGTGTACGTGTTGTACGCGTCCTGGTTGCTGTTGATCTCGGACTCGCTGATGTGGATGTTGCTCTCGTTCTTCAGGTAGTTGAAGGTCGAGTCGAACTGCAGCTTCTGGTTGGTCTCGGTGTTCGTGGGCTTGAGGCGGTTGTAGACGACCTCGGCCATCTTGCGGAAGTCGTCGTCGGTCTTGCCCTCGGCCTGGACGAGGCTGGCGACCGTGATGACCTGCAGCGGGCTCTCCAGGTCGAGCGCCGCGGCCTTGGCCTGGAGGTCGAACTTGCCGTAGGCGGCGTCGGCCCGGCGGATCATCTCCTTGAGCACCACCGCGGGCTTCATGCCCTTCGCCGCGGGATAGGTGCCCGGGCAGAGGAAGCCCTCCAGCGGGTCCTTGATGTCCTTGTCGCTGTTCGCCCACTCGGGCAGCCCCAGATTCTTGTACTCCTTCTCCGCCACGTTTCGCGTGGTGCCGGAGGCGAGACCGAGTTTCTGGTCGATCACCTTGTAGACCTGGATGTTGCGCTGGCCGGGCGCGACGATCATATTGGCCTGGCTCTTCGGGTCGAGCATCATTTCCACGGCGCTCTTCGCGGACATCTGCTTCTTCAGGATGTACGCACCGGCCTGGATGTTCCCGCCGTCGGGGTTCTGCGTCATCGCCGAGACGAACGCGTCCACGCTCTTGACGACGCCCGCGTCCTTCAGCCGGCGGCCGATGTCGGCGCCGCCCGCGCCCTTGGGGATCTCGACGCTCACGGTCTGGCCGGTGCCCTCGCCCGCGTAGTCCGGAGCCGTGCCGTAACGATTCTGGTAGAACTGGTAGCCGAAGTAGCCGACCCCGCCGATGCCGCCGCCGAAGACGAGCACGACGAACAGGCAGGCGAATCCGTTGCGGCGCTTCTTGCCCTTCGGATCTCTGCCCTTGCCCGCCGCACCGCCGCGGCCCCGCCCGCGCCCGCCCGGCTCGTCCTCGTCCTCCTCGGCGTCGCCGCCAAGGTCGCCCTGCGCGCCGCGGCCGGGGTTGCCGGCCGTCTGCGCCGTGTCCGGCCCGTCGCCCGCGAAGAAGGGGTGCTCGTCCTCCTCCGGACCTGAGGTGAACTCCGACTGCTCCTCAGGGCCGGGCTCGGCGCGCCGGCGTGCGGGCGGCTCCGGCGGCGGATAGGCGTCGGGCGTGCCGTAGAGGTCGGGCTGCTCGGCGCCGTAAGCGGTTGCCTGCTGGCCGTACGGGTCCCCCGGGTCGGCTGCGTACGGCACGTGCGCGTGCGTGCCGGTGCCGTCCCAGCCGCCCTCCTGGTACGCCTGCGGTACGCCCTGCTGGGCGAACTGCTGGTTCTCGTCCGGGTATTGGCCCGGCCCGGGGTACTGCGGCTGGCCCTGACCGGCGTAGTGCTGCGGGTCGTAGGACTGCTGGTGCTGCTGACCGTACGCATGCGGGTCGTACTGCTGAGCCTGTCCGTCGCCCCAGTCGCCGTATCCCGGCTGCTGCGGCTGCTGCGGGTGGTGCTGCGGCTGGCCGCCGTAGGCAGGCTGATGGCCGGCGTGGGCCTGCTGCCCTTCCCATCCGCCGTCCCCGTACAACGGGTCCTCGGGATGCCACGGTTCGGAGCCAGGGCCCCGGCCATACTCAGTCATCGATCCCCTAGAGCCGCGAGGCGGCGGTCGCGCGGCTTGTGGACCGAGCAGCCGTTCCGTCTCTCTTTGTGCGGCAGCTGTTCGAACACCGCCGCATCGCGCGGAACGTTACCGTATCGCGATCAGATGACCACTTCGACGCCCTCACCCGGTGCTGTACCTGACACCCGTTCGGATTCCAGCGCCTGTTGGAGGATGATCACAGCGGCTGCCTGGTCGACGACGGAGCGTCCCTTCTTGGACTTC
The DNA here is from genome assembly GCF_044740925.1 of Streptomyces sp. NPDC088254. Taxonomy (NCBI): domain Bacteria; kingdom Bacillati; phylum Actinomycetota; class Actinomycetes; order Kitasatosporales; family Streptomycetaceae; genus Streptomyces; species Streptomyces sp. NPDC088254. Next base: position 102,855 of record NZ_JBIURQ010000008.1, read on the forward strand.
ACCCCGGCCGCGCGCAGTCCCTGACTGGCCGTCACGGTCGTCATCCGCTCGTCGACGAGCCGGACCGGCACCGGTGCGATGCCCTTCGCCAACTCCTGTGCGAACGCACGGACCTTGACCGCGGCCGGGCCCTCGCCCCCCTTGAGGGAGCGGGGCAGACCGACGACGACCTCGATCGGCTCGTACTCCTCGACCAGCTGCCCCAGCCGCCGGTGAGCGGCCGGCACGTCCCGGCCGGGGACCGTCTCGACCGGGGTGGCGAGGATCCCGTCGGGGTCGCAGGAGGCGACCCCGATCCGGGCGTCCCCGACGTCGATCGCGAGGCGACGGCCGCGGCGCATGCCCCGGCCGTCCCCGCTCGTCATCGTGTCGTCGCTCACTTGGCCGTTTCCGCCACGAGGCGCTCGACGGCGTCGACGGCGTCGCCGACGGCCGACGGGTTCTGGCCGCCGCCCTGGGCGACGTCCGGCTTTCCGCCACCGCCGCCGCCGAGGGTCTTGGCGGCGGCCCGCACGAGATCGCCGGCCTTCAGACCGCGCTCGCGGGCGGCCTCGTTGGTGGCGATGACCGTGAGCGGCTTGCCGCCGGCGACGGTGAACAGGGCCACCACGGCGGCCCGACCGCCCTGGATGCGACCGCGCACGTCCAGGACCAGCTTGCGCAGGTCGTCGGCGGTCGTGCCGTCGGGCACCTGACCGGCCACCAGCGCGACACCGCGTACGTCCTTGGCGGAACCGGCGAGTCCGGCGGCGGCCTGGAGCACCTTCTCGGCGCGGAACTTCTCGATCTCCTTCTCGGCGTCCTTCAACTTGCCGAGCATGGCGGAGACCTTCTCCGGGAGCTCCTCCGGGCGGCCCTTGATCAGCTCCTGGAGCTGGGCCACGACGGTGTGCTCACGGGCCAGGAAGTTGTAGGCGTCGACGCCGACGAGAGCCTCGATACGGCGCACACCCGAGCCGATCGACGACTCGCCGAGCAGCTTCACCAGGCCCAGCTGGGCGGTGTTGTGGACGTGCGTGCCGCCGCACAGCTCCTTGGAGAAGTCGCCGATGGTGACGACGCGGACCCGCTCGCCGTACTTCTCGCCGAACTCGGCGATGGCGCCCTGCTTCTTGGCCTCGTCGATGCCCATGACCTCGGCCTGGACGTCCAGGTCGCGGGCGAGCACCTCGTTGATCTTCTGCTCGACGTCGGTCATCACGGCCGTCGGAACGGCGGACGGCGAGCCGAAGTCGAAGCGGAAGCGGCCGGGCTGGTTCTCCGAACCGGCCTGGGCGGCCGTCGGGCCGAGCGCGTCGCGCAGGGCCTGGTGGGTGAGGTGCGTGGCCGAGTGGGCGCGGGCGATGGCCTTACGACGGCGGCCGTCGATCGAGGCCAGGGCCTTGGCGCCGACGGTCACCTCGCCGAACTGCACGACGCCCTTGTGGACGTACACGCCGGGAACCGGCTTCTGGCAGTCGCGGATCTCGACGACCGCGCCGGAGTCCACCTTGATCCGGCCGGTGTCGCCGATCTGGCCGCCGCCCTCGGCGTAGAACGGGGTGCGGTCCAGGACGATCTCCACCTGGTCGCCCTCGGTGGCGGCCGGCGAGGAGACGCCGTCCACGAGGATGCCGACGATCGTCGACTCGCCCTCGGTGTCGGTGTAGCCGATGAAGTCGGTCTCGCCGGCCTTGTCGGCGATCTCACGGTAGGCGCCGGCGCCGGCGTGGCCGGTCTTCTTGGCCTGGGCGTCGGCCTTGGCGCGCTCCCGCTGCTCCTTCATCAGGCGGCGGAAGCCTTCCTCGTCCACGGAGAGGCCCTGCTCGGCGGCCATCTCCAGGGTGAGGTCGATCGGGAAGCCCCAGGTGTCGTGGAGCAGGAACGCCTTGTCGCCGGCGAGGACGGTGCCGCCGGACTGCTTGGTCTCGGTGACGGCGGTGTCGAGGATGTTGGTGCCGGCCTTCAGCGTCTTGAGGAAGGCGTTCTCCTCGGCGAGGGCCACCTTCTCGATGCGCTCACGGTCGGTGATGAGCTCCGGGTACTGCTGCCCCATCATCGCGATGACGGTCTCGACGAGGTCCTTGACGACCGGACCGGTGGCGCCGAGGAGACGCATGTTGCGGATGGCGCGGCGCATGATGCGGCGCAGCACATAGCCGCGGCCCTCGTTGCCGGGGGTGACGCCGTCACCGATGAGCATCACGGAGGTGCGCATGTGGTCGGTGACCACGCGCAGGGAGACGTCCGAGTCGTGGGCGTCGCCGTAGCGGACGCCGGTCAGCTCGGTGGCCTTGTTGATGACGGCCATCGAGGTGTCGATCTCGTACATGTTCTGCACGCCCTGCAGAATCATGGCGAGGCGCTCGAGGCCGAGGCCGGTGTCGATGTTCTTGCTGGGCAGTTCGCCGAGGATCTCGAAACTGTCCTTGCCGGTGCCCTCGCCCCGCACGTACTGCATGAAGACGAGGTTCCAGATCTCCACGTACCGCTCGTCGTTGACGGCGGGGCCGCCCTCGACCCCGAACTCGGGGCCGCGGTCGTAGTTGATCTCGGAACACGGACCGCAGGGGCCGGGGACCCCCATGGACCAGAAGTTGTCCTTCATGCCGAGGCGCTGGATGCGCTCCTTCGGCACGCCGACGACCTCGTGCCAGATGCGCTCGGCCTCGTCGTCGTCCTTGTAGACGGTGATCCACAGACGCTCGGGGTCGAGCCCGTAACCGCCCTTGTTCTGGGGCGTGGTGAGCAGCTCCCAGGCGTACTCGATGGCGCCCTGCTTGAAGTAGTCGCCGAAGGAGAAGTTGCCGCACATCTGGAAGAAGGTGCCGTGGCGGGTGGTCTTGCCGACCTCTTCGATGTCGGGCGTGCGCACGCACTTCTGCACGCTGGTGGCACGCGTGAAGGGCGGCTTGACCTCACCCAGGAAGTAGGGCTTGAAGGGCACCATGCCGGCCGGGACGAGGAGCAGAGTCGGGTCGTCCGCGATGAGCGACGCCGAAGGGACGACGGTGTGCCCGCGCTCCTCGAAGAAGCTCAGCCAGCGGCGGCGAATCTCGGCCGACTCCATCAGTGGTCCTCATTCCGGTTGTACGAGTGCTTCGTTGGCGAAGACGTCGGGGCCTCGACGTGCTTCGGGTGGCTGCGGTCGTGCTCAATGGCGGCGAACCGCCGGGGCGCGGGGAGTTCGGGATCCTCGTGGATGCCGAGGGCCTCCTCCAGCTCGGCCTCCCGCCGGGCCATGTTGTCGCGGACGTCGAGCGCGAAGCCCACCGCGCGGTCCTTGAGGCGCGCTCCCGTCTCGAGTGCCTTGTTCGCCGCGGTCGCGGCGAGACTCTCGGGGGTCAGCTGCCTCAGCTTGCGGTTGACCTTGGTGGTGGCCCACACGCCGGCGGCGACGCCGGAGGTGAACCAGAACGTACGACGGAACATCGCGGGGTCTCAGTCCCTACTTTCCACGGAGGTTCCACCGGCCGCGCCGCGACGCCGGGACGGTCCGGCCCACGATCACGGTCCGGCGGGACTCCTTGGCGGGCACGTCGTCCTTGCGGCCGCCGAGTGCACGGCGCACGCCGTAGCCGAAGGCGGCGACCTTCACCAGGGGGCCGCCGAAGGTGGAGGCGACCGTGGTGGACAGGGCGTGGGCGTTCGACGTGACTTCCTGGACGTCGGAGGCGATCGCGTCGACCCGGTCGATCTGGGTCTGCGCGGAGCGCACCGCCGAGGAGGCCTCCGCGAGCAGCGGGACGGCCTGGTCGGTCACGTCGGCGACCAGTTTGGTGGTAGCCCTGAGCGTCTGGGCCAGCCTCGCCAGCGCGAGCGCCAGGAAGGAGACCAGAATCGCCCAGAACACGGCCACCAGGATCCCGGCCACCTCTCCACCGGACACCGCGCACCTGCTTCCGCTCTCGGCGACAATCAACGACATCGATCAGGGTTCCGAGCCTATCGCGCCGACGCCGCCGTTCCGTACTGGATAAGGGGCCCACGCGGTCTGCCCGTGAGGGGGGGTGCGCGAAGGCCCGCCGCCTCGCCCGCCCCGAGGGGCAGGGAGACGACGGGCCAGGGCGCGGAGGTCCTACGGCCGGCTGGTGATCAGCGGGCGTAGTACTCGACGACGAGCTGCTCGTCGCAGATGACCGGGATCTCCTTGCGGTTCGGCTCGCGGTCCAGGCGGAACGCCAGGGCCTTGAGGTTCACCTGGAGGTAGCGCGGGGTCTCACCCTCGGGGGCGAAGCCGCCCTCACGGGCGATGGAGAAGAGGGTCTTCTCGCGGCTGCGCTCGCGGACCATCACGACGTCGTCGGGACGGACGCGGAACGAGGGCTTGTCGACCTTCTGGCCGTTGACCTCGATGTGGCCGTGCACGACCATCTGGCGGGCCTGGTAGATCGTGCGGGCGATGCCCGAACGCAGGACCAGGGCGTCGAGACGACGCTCCAGCTCGATGATCAGGGCCTCACCGGTCTTGCCCTGGACCTTGGAGGCACGCTCGTAGGCGCGGACGAGCTGGCGCTCGGACACGTCGTACTGCGCGCGCAGACGCTGCTTCTCGAGCAGACGGACCTTGTAGTCCGAGTTCTGCTTGCGGCCGCGGCCGTGCTCACCCGGCGGGTAGGGACGGGCCTCGAAGTACTTGACGGCCTTCGGGGTCAGCGCGATGCCGAGCGCACGCGACTTCTTGACCTTGGGGCGGGACTGGTTCGCCACGATCTCTCATTTCTCAGTGTTCGGCTCGTCAGGGTTGAGGGAGGTCGCATCCGCAGCCGGGGAAACCCTTCGCGCCCTGGTGGACGCGATGGGCAGCCGCTCCCTGGTCTGGGCACATACGTGCAGCACGCGAGTGGCCCACCTACCGTGAAGGTGGTGGGCTGCCCGCGACACCATTCGAACGGTGCGCGACGCTCCTGGAACCCGCTGGGGTTCCGGCCGGCCGTCCCGTTCTGACAGCACGGGACACAGCACTTCGGGAGAGTTTACAGGGTGCTCAGGACCGCTTCCGACCGAGGTGCTTCCTGGTCCACTCCACGGCGTCCGCGTACCGGGCCTCCGAGCCGTGCCGGGTCGGCGTGTAGTACTCGCGGTCCTTGATCTCCTCCGGCGCGTACTGCTGCGCGGCGATCCCCTCGGGCAGGTCGTGCGGGTAGACGTAGCCCTGGGCGTGCCCCAGTTTGGCGGCGCCCTTGTAGTGCCCGTCCCGCAGATGCGGCGGCACGGGACCGGCCAGGCCCTTGCGTACGTCGTCCAGGGCGGCGCCGATCGCGGTGGTCGCGGAGTTCGACTTGGGGGCCAGGGCGAGCGCGATGGTGGCGTGGCTGAGGGTGAGCGCGGCCTCGGGGAAGCCGATCAGGGCGACGGCCTGGGCGGCGGCCACGGCGATGGGCAGGGCGTTCGGGTCGGCGAGGCCGATGTCCTCGCTGGCGGAGATCATCAGGCGGCGGGCGATGAACCGGGGGTCCTCGCCGGCCTCGATCATGCGGGCGAGGTAGTGCAGGGCGGCGTCGACGTCGGAGCCGCGGATGGCCTTGATGAGGGCACTGGCGACGTCGTAGTGCTGGTCGCCGGCGCGGTCGTACTTCACCGCGGCCCGGTCGACCGTCTCCTCCAGCGTGGCGAGGGCGATCCCTGTCTCGCCCTTGTCGAGGGCGGCCCCGGCCGCCGCTTCCAGAGCGGTGAGGGCGCGCCGGGCGTCGCCGCCGGCGATCCGCAGCAGGTGCTCCTCGGTGTCCTCGGGGAGGGTGACGGCGCCCCCGAGGCCGCGTTCGTCGGTGAGGGCGCGCCGCAGCAGACCGCGCACGTCGTCGTCGGTGAGGGGTTCCAGGGTGAGCAGCAGTGAGCGGGAGAGCAGGGGGGAGATGACCGAGAAGTACGGGTTCTCGGTGGTCGCCGCGATGAGCGTCACCCAGCGGTTCTCGACCGCGGGCAGCAGGGAGTCCTGCTGGGCCTTGCTGAAGCGGTGGATCTCGTCGAGGAAGAGGACGGTCTCCTTGCCGTAGGCCCCGGTGGCGCGGCGGGCGCCGTCGATGACCGCGCGGACCTCCTTGACGCCGGCGGTGATCGCGGAGAGCTCGACGAAGCGCTTGTCGGTGGCCTTGGAGACGACGTACGCCAAGGTGGTCTTGCCGGTGCCCGGCGGGCCCCAGAGGATCACCGAGGAGGGTCCGGCGGGGCCGCCCGCGCCCTCGCCGACGAGGCGGCGCAGGGGTGAGCCGGGTTTGAGCAGGTGCTGCTGGCCCACGACCTCGTCGAGGGTGCGCGGACGCATCCGCACCGCCAGGGGGCTGCCGGCGGGCTCCTTCTCCTGGCGGTCTTCTGCTGCGGCGGTGAACAGGTCGGGCTCCACGCTGAAACCCTAAAACACCGCACTGACAATCCCTCCGGGACGGTCAGCTGGTCCAGAAGTCCCACCAGCGGGTGAGGACCAGCATGCCGATGATGCCGATGTGCAGTACCGGCAGGACCCAGGTGAACTCGCCGAAGAAGCTCTTCAGCCAGCGCGGGGCCGGGAGGAAGTCGTTGCGGATGTTGAACGAGGTCACGTACCAGAACATGATGATCGTCGCGACCCAGGCCAGCGAGCACCACAGGCACAGCGCGTTGATCCGGTACAGCGACTGGAACATCAGCCAGGCGCAGAAGGAGACGCCGAACAGGGTGCCCGCGTTGAAGGTCAGCCAGTACCAGCGGGGGAAGCGGGCCCGGCCGAGCAGGCTGATGCCGACGCAGACGACGATGCCGTAGGCGACGAGGCCGAGCATCGGGTTGGGGAAGCCGAAGACGGCGGCCTGCTTGCTCTCCATGACGCTGCCGCAGGAGACCACGGGGTTCAGGCTGCAGCCCGGCGTGTACGACTTGCCGGCGACCTTCGCCTCGAGCAGCTTGAACTTGTCGATCGTGATGACCCAAGCGGCGAGCAGACCGGCCGCGCCGGTGATCATCAGCAGCAGGGCGAACGCGCGGCTGCCGCCGGCCGTGCCCGGCGCGGTCGCCTCGTCGCGCTCCGGCTCGGGTTCGGTGTCCACGGCTTTCACTGTCGTCTTGCTCATCACGCCGATTCCGTCACTTGAGAGTTGGACGTTCCTCTGACAGGGCTCATTGTGCCGCACCGGGGCGTGAGTCCACCGTTCGGTGGACATAAAGAGGGATCGTCCGACGGGACGAATTCGCGCCCGCCGAGTTGACGTGGAAGGGGCGCGCGGAGGCGAGGACTCCCCCGCGCGCCCGCCTCTCAGCCCAGCCTCGACTCCAGCTCGGCCACGATCTCGTTCACGCCGACCGCCGTCTGCTCCCCGGACTCCATGTCCTTCAACTGCACGACGCCCTCGGCGAGATCCCGCTCACCGGCGACGATCGCGTACCGCGCCCCGCTCCGGTTGGCGTTCTTCATCGCCCCCTTGAGCCCCTTCGCGCCGTAGGAGAAGTCGGCGGCGACACCGAGCTTGCGCAGTTCGGTGACCTTGGCGAACAGCACCCGGCGGGCCTCCTCCCCGAGCGGCACCGCGAACACGCTGGTGGACGCGGGGAGTTCGAGCTTGACGCCCTCCGCCTCCAGGGCGAGGACCGTGCGGTCGACGCCGAGCGCCCAGCCCACGGACGGCAGCGCGGGGCCGCCGATCATCTCCGACAGCCCGTCGTAGCGGCCGCCGCCGCCCACCGCGGACTGGGAGCCCAGGCCGTCGTGGACGAACTCGAAGGTCGTACGGGTGTAGTAGTCCAGGCCGCGGACCAGCTTGGGGTCGTCCTCGAAGGAGACGCCCGCCGCGGTGATCAGCTCGCGGACCTCCTCGTGGTAGGCCTTGCACGCGTCGCACAGGTAGTCGCGAAGCAGCGGGGCGTCCCCGAGCTGCTTCTGCACCGACTCGCGCTTGTCGTCGAGGACGCGCAGCGGGTTGATGTCGGCCCGGCGCAGCGTGTCCTCGTCGAGGTCCAGTCCGCGCAGGAAGTCCTGGAGCGCGGCCCGGTACACCGGCCGGCACTCCTTGTCGCCCAGGCTGTTGAGCAGGATGCGGAAGTCGCGCAGCCCCAGCGAGCGGTAGGCCTGGTCGGCCAGGATGATCAACTCGGCGTCCAGGGCGGGGTCCTCCGCGCCGATCGCCTCGGCGCCGACCTGGGAGAAGTGGCGGTAACGCCCCTTCTGCGGGCGCTCGTAGCGGTAGTACGAGCCGGAGTACCAGAGCTTGACGGGGAGGTTGCCCGCCTTGTGGAGGTTGGCCTCCAGCGCGGCGCGCAGCACGGAGGCGGTGCCCTCGGGGCGCAGGGCGAGCTGGTCGCCGCCCTTGGTCTCGAAGGCGTACATCTCCTTGGTCACGATGTCGGTGGACTCGCCTACACCGCGCGCGAAGAGTTCCACGTTCTCGAAGCCGGGCGTCTCGATGTAGCCGTAGCCGGAGTTGCGCAGCGGCGCGGCGATCGCCTCACGGACGGCGAGGTACTGGGCGGAGTCGGGCGGCAGAAGGTCGTACGTGCCCTTGGGGGCCTGAAAGGTACTCACGGAAGGTCTCGTCACATTCCTCGTCGGGGAGCCCGGGGTGCTCCCTGGCCGTCGGCCGCCACCTGCCGCAGATACGGGTTGGCGGCGCGCTCCTGGCCGATGGTCGTCTGGGGGCCGTGGCCGGACAGCACCACGGTCGAGTCGTCGAGCGGCAGGCACACGCGTGCCAGCGAGTCGAGCATCTCGGCCATGTCGCCGCCGGGCAGGTCGGTGCGTCCGATGGAGCCGGCGAACAGCAGGTCGCCCGAGAAGAACACGGACGGGATGTCCGCGGTCTCGGGCATCCGGAAGGTCACCGACCCCTTGGTATGCCCCGGCGCGTGCGCGACGGACAGCTCCAGGCCCGCCAGCTCCAGCTTCGCGCCGTCGGACAGCTCCCGGACGTCGTCCGGCTCCCCGACCGTCAGCTCGCCCATCAGCGGCATTCCGATGGACCGCCCGAGCGCCTTCTCGGGGTCGCTCATCATGAACCGGTCCTCGGGGTGGATCCAGGCGGGCACGTCGTGCGCGCCGCACACGGGGACGACCGAGGCCACATGGTCGATGTGGCCGTGGGTGAGGACGACGGCGACGGGCTTGAGCCGATGCTTTCTGATCGCTTCCTCGACTCCGGGGGCCGCCTGATGGCCCGGGTCGATGATCACGCACTCCTCACCGGCGGCGGGGGCGACGAGATAACAGTTCGTCCCCCAGGCCCCGGCGGGGAACCCGGCAATGAGCACGATCGTCCTTCGTTTGTATCGGTACGGGTGGGCTTGCGAGCGACTGCGCCCGTCGTCAGAGCCTACCGGCGCTGCCGTTTCCTCAGCGAACCCATATACGGTACGGGGCACACGCAGGCGGACGGCTCATCAGACGCACGCGTACCCGTCGTTGCACGAGACGCATGAGGAGAGAACCCGGTGGTCACCCAGGAACAGCGCAAGCGGCAGCTCGCCCGGGAGAAGTTCTTGCGGCAGCAGCAGCGCCGCACGGCCGCGCGGCGCAAGGCGCGTGTGCGCAACTCGGTGATCGCGTCCGTGCTCGGCGTGATCGTGGTGGGCAGCCTGACGCTCTACACCACGGGCGCCCTCAAGGACGACGACAAGGCGAAGGCGAGCTCCGAGGCCAGCCCGGCCCCCTCGCCCAGCAAGGCCGCCGACCCGTGCGCGAAGCCGGCCGCGGGCTCCGTCAAGAAGGAGACCTGGAAGAAGGAGCCGGCGGTCACCATCGACAAGTCGGCCAAGTACACGATGAAGCTGGACACGACCTGCGGCGCGATAGACATCGCGCTGAAGGCGTCGGCGGCCCCGCACACCGTGAACTCCTTCGACTTCCTGGCCTCCAAGGGATACTTCGACCACACCAAGTGCCACCGGCTGACCGCCGAGGGGATCTACGTGCTGCAGTGCGGCGATCCGACGGGCAGCGGCAGCGGCGGTCCGGGCTACACCATCCCGGACGAGAACCTCAAGGACGCGAGCCTGAAGGGCAACGTCTACCCGGCGGGCACGGTCGCCATGGCGAACACCTCGCAGCCCCACACGGGCGGCAGCCAGTTCTTCCTCGTCTACCAGGACAGTCCGCTGCCGCCCAGCTACACACCGTTCGGTACGGTGTCCGAATCGGGCATGGCGGTGCTGAAGAAGATCGCCGCCGCGGGTGAGAACACGGGAGCCGGTGACGGCGCCCCGAACGCGACGGTCGTGATCGACAAGGCGACGGTCTCGAAGTCCTGACGTCAAGGCGGCCGACCGGGCAATTTCGGTGGCGCTGGATGCGGACAGGCGGCCCGCCGGTCGCCTATGTTGGCCGTGACGAAACTGTGGACGATGCCCGGGGGCTCGAAAGCCCCTCGTCGGCATCATGTGGAGGAGGCGCTGTGAGCAGCGACCCGTGGGGCCGCGTCGACGAGACGGGGACCGTGTACGTGCGTACGGCCGACGGCGAGCAGGTCGTCGGTTCCTGGCAGGCGGGCTCCCCCGAGGAGGCGCTTGCCTACTTCGAGCGCAAGTACGAGGGCCTGGTTGTCGAGATCGGCCTCCTCGAGAAGCGAGTCCGGACCACCGACCTGTCGGCGAAGGACGCCCAGGTCGCCATCGACCACATCCGCGAGCAGGTCGACGCGCATCACGCGGTCGGCGACCTGGACGCGCTGCGGACGCGGCTGGACAAGCTCGTGGCGACGGTGGAGGCGCGCCGTGAGGAGCGCAAGCAGCAGCGCGCCAAGCAGTCCGACGAGGCCCGCAAGGCCAAGGAGGACCTGGTCGCGGAGGCGGAGCAGCTGGCGCAGTCCGACCAGTGGCGGGCGGCCGGTGAGCGGCTGCGGGCCCTGGTGGACACCTGGAAGGGCCTGCCGAGGCTCGACCGCAAGTCGGACGACGAGCTGTGGCACCGGTTCTCGCACGCCCGCTCGGCGTTCTCCAAGCGGCGCAAGGCCCACTTCGCGCAGCTGGACGCGCAGCGCGAGGAGGCCCGCCGGACCAAGGAGCGGCTGGTCTCCGAGGCCGAGGCGCTGTCCGGTTCGACGGACTGGGGTCCGACGGCGGCGCGTTACCGCGAGCTGATGGCGGAGTGGAAGGCGGCGGGCCGCGCCCAGCGCGAGCACGAGGACGACCTGTGGAACCGCTTCCGCGGCGCCCAGGACGTGTTCTTCGCCGCCCGCAGCTCGGTCTTCGCGGAGCGGGACGCCGAGCAGTCGGAGAACCTGAAGCTGAAGGAGGAGCTGGCCGGTGAGGCCGAGAAGATCCTCCCGGTGACGGATCTGAAGGCGGCGCGGGCCGCGTTCCGTTCGGTCAACGAGCGGTGGGAGGCCATCGGCCATGTGCCGCGTGACGCCCGGCCGAAGGTCGAGGGCCGGATGCACGCGGTGGAGCGGGCGATCCAGGAGGCCGAGGAGGCCGAGTGGCGTCGGACGAACCCGGAGGCGCGTGCGCGTGCCGCGGGTCTGACCGGTCAGCTCCAGGCCGCCGTCGACAAGCTGAAGGGCCAGATCGAGCAGGCGCGCGCCCAGGGCAACTCCGCGAAGGCGGAGAAGCTGGAGCGCGAGCTGGAGGGCCGCCAGGCGCTGCTGGACCAGGCGCTGAAGGGCCTGCAGGAGTTCGGCGGCTGACACGCGCGCGAAGAGGCCCCCGCACCCGAGGTGCGGGGGCCTCTTCGCGCGCTCTGCGGGCTAGTCGGACGGCCGGCGGGCCGAGGTGACCCGGTAGACGTCGTAGACGCCCTCGACGCCGCGTACGGCCTTCAGGACGTGTCCCAGGTGCTTGGGGTCGCCCATCTCGAAGGTGAAGCGGGAGGTGGCGACCCGGTCGCGGGAGGTCTGGACGGCGGCGGAGAGGATGTTGACGTGCTGGTCGGACAGGACGCGGGTGACGTCCGACAGGAGCCGGGAGCGGTCGAGGGCCTCGACCTGGATGGCGACCAGGAAGACCGAGGACTGCGTCGGCGCCCACTCCACGTCGAGGATGCGTTCGGGCTCGCGGGACAGTGACTCCACGTTGACGCAGTCGCTGCGGTGAACCGATACTCCACTGCCGCGCGTGACGAACCCGATGATCGGGTCGCCCGGGACGGGCGTACAGCAGCGGGCGAGCTTGACCCACACGTCATCGACGCCCTTGACCACGACGCCGGGGTCGTTGTTGCTGCGCCGCTTGCGGCTGCGGGTGCGCGACGGCGGGACCGCCTCGTCGATCTCCTCGGTGGCCGCCTCCTCGCCGCCGAGGGCCTGCACCAGCTTCTGCACGATGTTCTGCGCGGAGACGTGGCCTTCGCCGATCGCCGCGTACAGCGCGGAGATGTCCGAGTACCGCATCTCGTGCGCGAGCGTCACCAGCGAGTCGCCGGTGAGGATGCGCTGGATCGGCAGGTTCTGCTTGCGCATCGCGCGGACGATGGCGTCCTTGCCCTGCTCGATCGCCTCGTCGCGGCGCTCCTTGGAGAACCAGGCCCGGATCTTGTTGCGGGCCCGCGGCGACTTGACGAAGTTCAGCCAGTCCCGGGACGGTCCGGCGCCGGCCGCCTTGGAGGTGAAGACCTCCACCAGGTCGCCGTTGTCGAGGGTCGACTCCAGGGGCACCAGACGCCCGTTGACCCGGGCCCCTATCGTGCGGTGGCCCACCTCTGTGTGGACCGCGTAGGAGAAGTCCACCGGCGTGGCCCCGGCCGGAAGCGCTATGACGTCGCCCTTGGGCGTGAAGACGAAGACCTCGTTGCGGGACAGGTCGAAGCGCAGGGACTCCAGGAACTCGCCGGGGTCCTCGGTCTCCTTCTGCCAGTCGAGCAACTGGCGCAGCCACGCCATGTCGTTGAGGTGGTCGTCCTTGCCCTTGCCGGACGACTTGGGCGCGTCGGTGCGCACCTTGGAGGCGCCGGCGACGGCTTCCTGCTTGTACTTCCAGTGCGCGGCGATGCCGTACTCGGCGCGGCGGTGCATGTCGAAGGTGCGGATCTGCAGTTCGACGGGCTTGCCGTTGGGGCCGATGACCGTCGTGTGCAGCGACTGGTACATGTTGAACTTGGGCATCGCGATGTAGTCCTTGAACCGGCCGGGGACCGGGTTCCATCGCGCGTGCACGGTGCCGAGGGCCGCGTAGCAGTCGCGGACGGTGTCCACGAGGACGCGGATGCCCACTAGGTCGTAGATCTCCGCGAAGTCGCGGCCGCGGACGATCATCTTCTGGTAGACGCTGTAGTAGTGCTTGGGGCGGCCGGTGACGGTGGCCTTGATGCGGGCGGCGCGCAGGTCGGCCTGGACCTCGTCGGTCACTATGGCCAGGTACTCGTCGCGCTTGGGGGCGCGTTCGGCGACGAGGCGGACGATCTCGTCGTACATCTTGGGGTAGAGGATCGCGAAGGCGAGGTCCTCCAGTTCCCACTTGATGGTGTTCATGCCCAGGCGGTGGGCGAGCGGCGCGTAGATCTCCAGGGTCTCGCGCGCCTTCTTCTCCTGCTTCTCGCGCTTGAGGTAGCGCATGGTGCGCATGTTGTGCAGGCGGTCGGCGAGCTTGATGACCAGGACGCGGGGGTCCTTGGCCATGGCGACGACCATCTTGCGCACGGTCTCCGCCTGCGCGGCCTCACCGAACTTGACCTTGTCCAGTTTGGTGACGCCGTCGACGAGGAGGGCGACGGTGTCGCCGAAGTCGCGGCGCAGCTGGTCCAGGCCGTACTCGGTGTCCTCCACGGTGTCGTGGAGGAGGCCCGCCATGAGGGTGGCCGGGTCCATGCCGAGTTCGGCGAGGATGGTGGTCACCGCGAGGGGGTGGGTGATGTAGGGGTCGCCGCTCTTGCGCTTCTGGCCGCGGTGCCAGCGCTCGGCGACCTGGTAGGCCTTCTCGATCTGGCGGAGCGTGGCCGTCTCGATCTTCGGGTCGTTGCTGCGGACGATCCGCAGCAGCGGTTCCAGGACCGGGTTGTAGGGGTTGGCGCGCTGGACGCCGAGCCGGGCGAGGCGGGCGCGGACGCGGTTGGAGGAGCCGGAGCGGGCGGGCGGCTGCGCGGCGGCCTGCCGGGAGACGGGCGCGGACTCGGGCCGCTCGGGCGGGGCCGGCTTGGGGCGGGACTCCCCGGCGGGCTTGTCGACGGGCGCGGAGCGGTCGTGCTCGACCGGCCCGCGGGCGTCGTCGTGCGCGTGCGACGCGGGCGTGGCCGCGGGCGCCGAGGCGGACTCGGGCTTGGCGGCGGTCAGGTGCTGGGCCTCGTCTGGCAAGAGGACTCCTCGTGCGCGATCCGGGTCCCCGGTCAGGCTCCGGAGCACCCATCGTAGCCATGCCGGGCCTCCGGATCGCCTCCAGTCCGGTGTGAGAGCGGTCTACCCGTGCAACACGAGGGGCGGGCGCCGGATTCCTCCGGCGCCCGCCCCCTGTTCGTATCGCGTTCGCGTCGTGTTTCGCCTCGGACGGCGTCCCGGACGCTGTCTCAGATGGTGAGCAGCGCCTCCAGGGGCGCGGCCCCCAGGGCCGGCTCCAGGCGGGGCCGGCCGGCGAGGAAGCCGAGCTCCATCAGGACGGCGACACCGGCCACCTGGGCGCCCGCTCGGTGGATGAGCTGGATCGACGCCTCGGCGGTGCCTCCGGTGGCGAGGACGTCGTCGACGATCAGGACACGGTCGTCGGCGGTGAGGTCCTCGGCGTGGATCTCGATCTCCGCCGAGCCGTACTCCAGGTCGTAGGCCTGGGCGAGGGTCGCTCCGGGGAGCTTGCCCGCCTTGCGGACCGGTATGAAGCCGATCCCGGCCCGGACGGCGACCGGGGCGCCCAGGATGAAGCCCCGGGCCTCCAGGCCGACGATCTTCGTGGCGCGGGTGCGCACGGCGATCTCGGCGAACGCGTCGGTGAGCGCGGTGAACGCCGCCGGGTCCGCGAGCAGCGGGGTGATGTCCTTGAACATCACGCCCGGCTCGGGGTAGTCGGCCACGTCCCGGATGCGGCTGAGCAGGAGTTCCTTCACGTCGGTCATCGGCGCTTCCCCGAGGGTCGGCCGCGGCCCCGGCTGCGGGACGCGGGCTGGGAACGCGGACCGACGACGGCGGCCGCGTCCTCCGGCTCGGCGCCGTGCGCCTCACCGTCGTGGGACTGGGTGAACTCCTCGCCGGCGGACGCCTGGGCACGCTTGGCCAGGACCCGCTTCTTCAGGGCCTTCAGCTGCGGCTCGCGCTCCTTGAGGTCGGCGACGAGCGGCGTGGCGATGAAGATCGACGAGTAGGCGCCGGCCGCGAGGCCGACGAACAGCGACAGCGAGATGTCGTTGAGCGTGCCCGCGCCGAGGAAGCCGCCGCCGATGAACAGCAGGCCGGCCACCGGCAGCAGGGCGACCACCGTGGTGTTGATGGAGCGGACCAGGGTGCCGTTGATCGACCGGTTGGCGACCTCGCTGTAGGTGAAGCGGGTCTGCTTCGTGAGGTCCTTCGTCTGCTCCTTGAGGGAGTCGAAGACGACGACCGTGTCGTACAGCGAGTAACCGAGGATGGTCAGCAGACCGATCACGGTGCCCGGGGTGACCTCGAAGCCGACAAGGGCGTAGATGCCGACGGTGATGGTGATGTCGTGGATCAGGGCGACGAGCGCGGCGATGGCCATGCGCCACTCGAACGCGATCGCCAGGTAGATCACGACCAGCACCATGAAGATCGCCAGGCCCTGCCAGGCCTTGGCGGCGATCTGGTCGCCCCAGCTGGGGCCGACCAGATCGGCGGCGATGGCCTCGGAGTCGACGTCGAAGTCCTCGGCGAGGGCCTTCTTGACCTTGTCGGACTCCTTGGTGTCCATGCCGGCGATCTGGATGCGCAGCGAGCCGTCACCGAGCTTCTGCACGACCGCCTCGTGGCCGGCCGCCTCCTCGGCGGCGCGCTCCGCCTCGGAGACGGAGACCGAGATGTTCTTCGCCGTGGTGAAGACGGCGCCGCCCTGGAAGTCGATGCCCATGTTCAGGCCGCGCACCGCCAGGCCGACGATGGCCGTGATGGTGATCAGGATCGAGATGCCGTACCAGAGCTTGCGGTGGCCGATGAAGTCGTAGCTGACCTCGCCACGGTGCAGTCGGGCGCCGAGGTTGCCGAGTTTCGACATCGCTCAGGCCTCCTTCGTCTCGACGGGGCCGGCTGCGGGACCGGCGGGACGGCGGGTGCGGCGCAGCGGCGGCTGGGCACCCAGGCTCTTCGGGTCGAGGCCGGACCACTTGTGGCCGCCCGCGAAGAACTTGCGGCGCGCGGCCAGCGTCATGAGCGGCTTGGTGAAGAAGAACACCACGACGACGTCGAGCACGGTGGTCAGACCCAGCGTGAACGCGAAGCCCTGGACCTTGCCGACGGTGACGACGAACAGCACGGCGGCGGCGAGGAACGACACGAAGTCGGAGACCAGGATGGTGCGCCGGGCGCGCGGCCAGGCCCGCTCGACCGCGGGGCGCAGCGAGCGGCCCTCGCGGATCTCGTCCCGGATCCGTTCGAAGTAGACGATGAAGGAGTCCGCGGTGATGCCGATGGCGACGATGGCGCCGCAGACGGCCGGCAGGTTCAGCGCGAAGCCGATGGCCGGGCCGAGCAGCGACATCAGGACGTAGGTCAGGGCCGCGGAGACCAGCAGCGACGCGATCGCGATCACGGACAGCCCGCGGTAGTAGAGCACCAGGTAGATCACCACGAGGGCGAGGCCGATGGCACCGGCGAGGAGACCTGCGTGCAGCTGGTCGCCGCCGAGCGCCGCGGTCACCGTGGTCACGCTCTGCTCCTGGAAGGAGAGCGGGAGGGCGCCGTAGGACAGCATGTTGGCGAGGCTCTGGGCCTCGTCCTGGCTGAAGCTGCCGGAGATCTGGGCCTGGCCGCCGGTGATGGAGGAGCTCACGAACGGGCTGGAGACGACCTCGCCGTCCAGGACGATGCCGAACTGGTTCTGCGGGTCCTGGTTCTGCGCCAGCGTGCCGGTGATGTCGGCGAACTTCTTCGCGCCCTTGGAGTTGAACTCCATGGTGACCTGCCAGCCGGCGGCGGTCTGGGTGTCGTAGACGGCCTGGGCCTTCTTGACCTCGGTGCCGTCCACGGCGGCCGGGCCGAGCAGGTACTTGTACCAGACGCCCTTGATCTCGCCGCAGCCCACGGCGGCGGCGTCGGGCTTGGCGTTGTCGCCGGCCTTGGCGCGGGCGTCCGGCTTTGAGCAGTCGAGTTTCGCGTACTGCGCCTGCGCCGCCGCGTCACCGGTGGCGGCGCTCGCGGGGGCGGAGGGGCTGGCGGAGGCGCCGGTGCTCGCCTTGGCGGAGGCGGACGGCGTGGCGTCGGCCTTCAGGCCGTCGGTGAGGGCGCGGCCCTGCGGGCTCGCGGAGGAGGAGGCACCCGACGAGGCCGACGGCGACGCGGGAGAGGAGGCCTTCTCGCCCCCGGAGGCGCCGGCGGAACCGCTCGCGGAAGGGCTCGGCGAAGCGCCGGCGGAACCGCTCGCGGACGGGCTGGGCGAGCCGCCGGCGGCCGGGCCGGTGGGCTCGGCGGCCAGGACCGGGCGGAAGTACAGCTTGGCGGTGGTGCCGACCTGCTCCCGGGCTTCCTCGGAGTCGGTGCCCTTGGGGATGTTCACGATGATGTTGCTGTCGCCCTGGGTCTGCACCTCCGCCTCGGTGACGCCCAGGCCGTTGACACGACGGTTCATGATCTCGACCGCGGTGTCCATGTTGGCCTTGTTGATCGCGGACCCCTGGTCGGCCTTCGCCGCCAGCGTGATGCTGGTGCCGCCGGCCAGGTCGATGCCCAGCCTCGGCTTCGTGTGCCCGGAGAGGAACATCCCCCCGGTGAGCGCCACGATGGCGATCAGGATCAGGGCCAGCGAGCGCCCCGGCTTGCTCTGGGCATTCGCGCTCCGGCCCTTCTTAGGTGCTGCCACCTTCTCGTACTCCCTCTCGGGCCGTCTCGCGCCGGGTCAGCGCGGCGGCGGCCATGACATGGTGTCGGGATCCCCTATGTGCGAGATGCGCGCACCCGGGACGCGCGGGTCCTGCCCGCGCGCCCCGGGGACGTGGCTACTTCTTCGCGTCGGAGTCGCCGTCGGTCTTCTTCGGCTCTTCGTCGGCCTGCTTCGGTGTCGCGTCGGCGTCGGCCTCGGCGGCCGGCTCCTCGGTCCCGGACGTCTCGTCCTTCTTGCCGAAGTCGACGGGCTTGTCGTCGGAGGCGGCGGCAGCGTCGGCGGAGCCGTCGGTGTCGGAGAGGGAGGAGGCGTCGGCGGGGACGACGTCGGAGTCGGACTTCAGGTCGTGCTCGATGCCGTGGACGATGCGGTTGTACTCGTCGTCGGTCAGGACGGCGCCGATCGCGTTCTTCGCGAAGAGCAGCTCCACTCCCGGGCCGGCGTCGAGGAGGACGGTGTCCTCGTCGACCTCCTTCACCGTTCCGTACAACCCCCCGATGGTGCGGACACCGCTGCCGGGCTGCATGGCGTTGCGCATGTCCACGGCCTGCTGCTGCTTCTTCTTCGCCGACCGGGTCATCAGGAACATGGCCCCGATGAGCACGATGAACGGAAGGATGGTCACGAGACTCACGGGTCGGTACTTCCTTCACACGACCGCGGTGCTGAGCGGCCTGATGGTTGGGGGGTATGCGTGCTGCCGGCAACGGCGGCATCGGCGGAGTCTAAGCGAGTCCGCGCGCAAGGAACAACGCTCAGCATGGCACTTGGGTTCCTGACCCGGCCAATGTCCTGGCCGATCGCCGGCGCCCGCGTGCGTCGCCGCCGCCCGGACAGGTCTCGCCACGGGCGCCCTCATCCCCCGAACAGGTCCTGCTGCCCGTTACCCGTGCCGGCGGGGCGGGGCGGGGTGAGGCCGAGGTGGGTCCAGGCTGCGGGCGTGGCGACGCGGCCGCGCGGGGTGCGGGCGAGCAGGCCCTCCCGGACCAGGAAGGGTTCGGCGACCTCTTCGACGGTCTCGCGCTCCTCGCCCACCGCCACGGCGAGCGTGGACAGGCCGACCGGGCCGCCGCCGAACAGCTTGAGCAGGGCTTCGAGGACCGCGCGGTCGAGGCGGTCGAGGCCGCGGGCGTCCACCTCGTAGACGGCGAGGGCCGCGGCGGCGATCTCACGGTTGATGACACCGTCGGCTTTGACCTGCGCGTAGTCGCGGACGCGGCGCAGCAGGCGGTTGGCGATGCGGGGCGTGCCCCGGGAGCGGCCGGAGATCTCGGCGGCGCCGTCGGTGTCGATCTCCACGTCGAGGAGGTTCGCCGAGCGGTGGACGACGCGCTGGAGTTCGGCCGGTTCGTAGAACTCCATGTGAGCGGTGAAGCCGAAGCGGTCGCGCAGCGGCGGGGGGAGGAGACCCGCGCGTGTGGTGGCGCCGACGAGGGTGAAGGGAGGCAGTTCCAGCGGGATGGCCGTGGCGCCGGGGCCCTTGCCGACGATGACGTCGACGCGGAAGTCCTCCATGGCCATGTAGAGCATCTCCTCGGCGGGCCGGGACATGCGGTGGATCTCGTCGAGGAAGAGGACCTCTCCTTCCTGGAGCGAGGAGAGGATCGCGGCGAGGTCGCCGGCGTGCTGGATGGCGGGGCCGCTGGTGATGCGGATGGGGGCGCCCATCTCGGCGGCGATGATCATGGAGAGGGTGGTCTTGCCGAGGCCGGGGGCGCCGGAGAGCAGGACGTGGTCGGCGGTCGCGCCGCGCGCGCGTGCGGCGCGCAGGACGAGGTCGAGCTGTTCGCGGACCTTCTCCTGGCCGATGAACTCGCCCAGATCCTTGGGGCGCAGCGCGGCCTCGACGGCCTGGTCCTCACGGTCGGCGACAGATCCCACCAGCCGCTCGGAGGCGGAGGTGTCGGTCGTGTCGTCCCAGTTCATGTGGTGTGCCTCAGGGTGGTGGGGTCGGTCAGCGGGCGCGGTTGAGGGTCTGCAGGGCGGCCTTGAGCAGCTGGCCCACCTGGGGCGTGCCGCCCGCGGCCTCGGCCTGCGGCGCCACGGCGGTGACCGCCTCGTCGGCCTCCCGGGTGGCGTACCCGAGGCCGATGAGGGCCGCGTGCAGCTGGTCGCGCCAGCCCTGGGTGACGGGTGTGCCCACCGCGGGGGCGCCGGTCGGTTCGCCGAGGCGGTCCTTCAGCTCCAGCAGCAGCTTCTGGGCGCCCTTCTTGCCGATGCCGGGGACGGCGACGAGGGCCTTCTCGTCGGCGGTGGCGACGGCCCGGCGCAGCGCGTCCGGTGTGTGCACGGCCAGCATCGCCTGGGCGAGTCTCGGCCCGACGCCGCTGGCGGTCTGGAGCAGCTCGAAGACCTGGCGCTCGTCGTCGTCGGCGAAGCCGTACAGGGTGAGGGAGTCCTCGCGGACGACCAGGGAGGTGGCCAGTTTGGCCTGCTGGCCCATCCGTAGCCCCGACAGGGTGTTGGGGCTGCACTGGACGGCGATGCCGATGCCGCCCACCTCGACCACGGCGGAGTCGGGGGCGAGGGCGGCGACCGGTCCGCTCACGAAGGCGATCATCCCGTACGGCCTTTCAGTGTCGGTGCTTTGGCTGCGTGCAGGGCGACGGCCTGCTGGAGCCGGTTCTGCGCGGGGGCGCGCCAGATGTGGCAGATGGCGAGGGCGAGGGCGTCGGCGGCGTCGGCGGGCCTGGGCGGCGCGTCGAGCCGCAGCAGGCGGGTGACCATGGCGCCGACCTGGGCCTTGTCGGCGCGTCCGCTGCCGGTGACGGCTGCCTTGACCTCGCTGGGGGTGTGCAGGGCGACGGGGATGCCGCGGCGGGCGGCGCAGAGCATGGCGACGGCGCTGGCCTGGGCGGTGCCCATGACGGTCCGTACGTTGTGCTGGCTGAACACCCGCTCCACGGCCACGAGTTCGGGCCGGTGCTCGTCCAGCCACTGCTCTATGCCCTGTTCGACGGCGACGAGGCGGTGTCCCAGCTCGGCGTCCGCGGGCGTCCGTACGACGCCGACGCCCAGCATGGTGAGCGGGCGCCCCGCGATCCCCTCGACGACGCCGACACCGCACCGGGTCAGCCCGGGGTCCACCCCCAGTACGCGCACCGCGCCCCTCCCCTCTTCGCCGTCCGCGGACGGTGATCCACGGATGGCGCCAGGCTAGTCGCTGCCACTGACAACAGCGGCGGGCCGGTGGGACGTGTCCCCCGGCCCGCCCTGAAGCGCTCCGCTCGCGGCAGCGTTACGCGTCGACCTTCTCCATGACCTCGTCGCTGACGTCGAAGTTGGCGAAGACGTTCTGGACGTCGTCGCTGTCCTCGAGCGCGTCGATCAGCTTGAAGATCTTCTTGGCGCCCTCCTCGTCCAGCTCGACCTGCATGGTCGGGACGAAGTTGGCCTCGGCGGAGTCGTAGTCGATGCCGGCCTCCTGGAGGGCGGTGCGGACCGCGACCAGGTCGGTGGCCTCGCTGAGGACCTCGAACGACTCGCCGAGGTCGTTGACCTCCTCGGCGCCGGCGTCGAGGACCGCGCCCAGCACGTCGTCCTCGCTCAGCTCGCCCTTGGGGACGATGATGACGCCCTTGCGGTTGAACAGGTACGACACGGAGCCCGGGTCGGCCATGGAGCCGCCGTTGCGGGTCATGGCGACGCGGACCTCGGAGGCGGCGCGGTTGCGGTTGTCGGTGAGGCACTCGATGAGCACCGCGACGCCGTTGGGACCGTAACCCTCGTACATGATCGTCTCGTAGTCGGCGCCGCCGGCCTCGAGACCGCCGCCGCGCTTGATGGCGGAGTCGATGTTCTTGTTGGGGACCGACTGCTTCTTCGCCTTCTGGACGGCGTCGTAGAGCGTCGGGTTGCCCTCCAGGTCGACACCGCCCATGCGCGCCGCGACCTCGATGTTCTTGATGAGCTTCGCGAAGAGCTTGCCGCGCTTGGCGTCGATCACGGCCTTCTTGTGCTTCGTCGTGGCCCATTTAGAGTGGCCGGACATCTGCCTGTCTCCTTCGCGTAACCCATCCAGATACGAACGCCAGGAATCCTACAAGGACTCCGTGGCCCCGTTCGCGCGGACCATGTCGGCGAAGAGGGCGTGCACCCGGTGGTCGCCGGTGAGTTCCGGGTGGAACGACGTGGCGAGCGCGTTGCCCTGGCGGACGGCGACGATGTGGCCGTCGTGCTCGGCGAGCACCTCGGCGCCGGCGCCGACGGACTCGACCCAGGGGGCGCGGATGAAGACGCCCTCGACGGGGTCGCCCGCGACGCCCTTGACGTCGAGAGCGGCTTCGAACGACTCGTTCTGCCGCCCGAAGGCGTTGCGGCGCACGATCATGTCGATCCCGCCGACGGTCTCCTGGCCGGAGCGCGGGTCGAGGATCTTGTCGGCGAGCAGGATCATGCCGGCGCAGGTGCCGTAGACGGGCATGCCGTCGCGCACCCGCGCGCGCAGGGGTTCCATCACGCCGAACAGGACGGCCAGCTTGGAGATGGTGGTCGATTCGCCGCCGGGCAGGACGAGGCCGTCCACCTCGGCGAGTTCCTCGGGGTGCCGCACCGGCCTGGCCACGGCGTCGGCCGCGGCCAGGGCGACGAGGTGCTCCCGTACGTCGCCCTGGAGGGCCAGGACGCCGATGACAGGGGCTTCGTGGGACATGGGCCGACTACCAGCCGCGGTTGGCGTAGCGCTCGGTCTCGGGGAGGGTGTCGCAGTTGATGCCGACCATGGCCTCGCCGAGGTTGCGGGACGCGTCCGCGATGATCTTCGGGTCGTCGTAGAAGGTGGTCGCCTTGACGATGGCTGCGGCGCGCTTGGCCGGGTCGCCGGACTTGAAGATGCCGGAGCCGACGAAGACGCCCTCGGCGCCGAGCTGGCGCATCAGCGCGGCGTCGGCCGGGGTGGCGACACCGCCCGCGGAGAACAGCACGACGGGCAGCTTGCCCAGCTCGGCGACCTCCTTGACCAGCTCGTAGGGGGCGCGCAGCTCCTTGGCGGCGGCGTACAGCTCGTGGTTGTCGAAGCCGCGCAGGCGGGCGATCTCGTTCTTGATCTGGCGCAGGTGGCGGACGGCCTCGACGACGTTGCCGGTGCCGGCCTCACCCTTGGAGCGGATCATCGCGGCGCCCTCGGCGATACGGCGCAGGGCCTCGCCCAGGTTGGTGGCGCCGCACACGAACGGGGTGGTGAACGCGAACTTGTCGGAGTGGTTGACCTCGTCGGCCGGGGTGAGGACCTCGGACTCGTCGATGTAGTCGACGCCGAGGGACTGCAGGACCTGGGCCTCCACGAAGTGGCCGATGCGCGACTTGGCCATGACCGGGATGGAGACGGCCTCGATGATGCCCTCGATCATGTCCGGGTCGGACATGCGGGCGACGCCGCCGTCCTTGCGGATGTCGGCGGGGACCCGCTCCAGCGCCATGACGGCGACGGCGCCCGCGTCCTCCGCGATCTTGGCCTGCTCCGGCGTGACGACGTCCATGATCACGCCGCCCTTGAGCTGCTCGGCCATGCCGCGCTTCACGCGCGCGGTGCCGGTCTCGGGAGCCTGGTTCTCGGTGCTGGACACGGGTTGACCTCACTGGGGTGGAAGAGGGTGTGGTGCAGCACCGAGGAAACGGCAGCCGACCAGTCCACAGCAAGGGCCAATGGGAAGGCGGTGGATTTTTTTCGCGCCCCACGCCGAGGTCGGCCCCGGGTCGGATCAGGCGGCGCGGTCGGCCAGGGCCGCCGGGGGTTCGTCGTCCATCTCGAAGGCCATCGGGAAGGGCGCGTGGCCGGCCAGCCGGAACCAGCGCACCTTGCGGTGCTCTCGCAGCCTGCGGGCCGCGCCGACGGCGTCGTTGTGGAAGCGGCGGGCCATGGGGACCCTGCGGACGGCCTCGGTGAGCTCGCGGGCCGCCTCCTCTCCCCCGGGCGCCTCGCGCACGACCTCGACCTGCTGCGTCTCCGCGAAGACCGCGCGCAGCGCCTGGCTCAGTTCGCTCTCGGCGACCTCCCGCAGTTCCTCCTCGGCCTGCCGGGCGGCGTGCGCGGCCTCGTAGAGCACGATGGAGGCGGCCGGGTCGAGCACCCCCGAGGTGGCCAGCTCCTGTGTCACGGAGGCGCGGCGCAGCAGTTGCGCGTCCAGTGCGGCGCGGGCGGCGTCGATGCGCGCGTGCAGCCGGTCCAGGCGTCCCGCGGTCCAGCTCAGGTAAAGGCCGACGGCCAGGAGGACGACGACGATCCAGACGACGGTGATGGTCACAGGTTCAGTCCCTCGCCAGGCCGAAGCGGGCCATCAGCCCGGGTGAGCCCTTGTCGTCCGTGGCCACCGCGGCCGCTCCCGCCGTCACCGTCTCGTACACCGACAGGATGTCCGCGCCGACCGTCGACCAGTCGAAGCGCCGTACGTGGGCGCTGCCCCGTGCGCGCAGTTCGGCGCGCCGCGCGGGGTCGCCCAGGAGGCGCACCGCGGCATCGGCCAGCGCGTCGGCGTCCTCGTTGGCGAACAGTTCGCCCGCCGCTCCCTGGTCCAGGACCTGGGCGAACGCGTCGAGGTCGGAGGCGAGGACCGGGGCCCCGGCCGACATGGCCTCGACCAGGATGATGCCGAAGCTCTCGCCGCCGGTGTTGGGGGCGATGTACAGGTCGACGCTGCGCAGGAAGCGGGCCTTGTCCTCGTCGCTGACCATGCCGAGGAACTCCACCCGTGCCCGCAGGTCCTTCGGGAGGCTCTCCACCGCTTCCTTCTCGTCGCCGCGTCCGGCGACCAGGAGCCGGGTGTGCGGCCGCTCGGCGAGGATCTTCGGCAGGGCGCGCATCAGCACCGGCAGGCCCTTGCGCGGCTCGTCGATACGGCCGACGAAGCCGATGGTGCCGCCCTGCCACTCGGGTCTGGGCTCGGCCTCGGCGAAGAAGTCGACGTCCACGCCGTTGGGGATGACGACCGCGTCCCCGCCGAGGTGTTCGACGAGGGTGCGGCGGGCGTACTCGCTGACGGCGATCCGGGCGCTGATCTTCTCCAGGGCGGCCTGGAGGATGGAGTACGCGGCGATCATCGCGCGGGAGCGCGGGTTGGACGTGTGGAAGGTCGCCACGATGGGCCCCTGCGCGGCCCAGCAGGTCAGCAGGCCCAGTGAGGGCGAGGTCGGCTCATGGATGTGGATCACGTCGAAGGCGCCGTCGTGCAGCCATCTGCGGACGCGTGCGGCGCTCAGGAAGCCGAAGTTCAGCCGGGCCACCGAGCCGTTGTACGGCACCGGGACCGCGCGTCCGGCCGAGACGACGTACGGCGGCAGCGGGGTGTCGTCGTCGGCGGGGGCGAGGACGGAGACCTCGTGGCCGAGCCGGATGAAGTAGTCGGCGAGGTCGCGGACGTGGAACTGCACTCCGCCCGGCACGTCCCAGGAGTACGGGCAGACGATGCCGATCCTCAAGGCCGCTCTCCGTCCGACGGACGCGGTTCCAGGTCCGCGAGCCAAAGCCGCTGCAGCATGTGCCAGTCCTCCGGGTGGTCGGCGATGCCCGAGGCGAAGGCGTCGGCCAGCGACTGTGTCATGAGGGATGTCCGCTCGGCCCGCGTTCCCGAGCCGGGTACGTCGATCGGGGGATGGACGCGGCCCTTCATGACGGGCGAGTCGTCGTACCAGAGCGTGGCGGGGAGCAGGAGCGCGCCGGTCTGCTGGGCGAGCAGCGCCGGTCCCGCGGGCATGCGGGCCCTGTCGCCGAAGAAGTCGACCTCGACGCCGGACGCGGACAGGTCCCGGTCGGCGACCAGGCAGACCAGGCCGCCGTCGCGCAGTCGCCGGGCCAGGGTGCCGAAGGCGGCGCCGCCGCTGTGCGGCAGCACCTCCATGCCGAGGCCCTCGCGGTAGGCGACGAAGCGGTCGTAGAGAGTCTCGGGCTTGAGCCGCTCGGCGACGGTGGTGAAAGGCGTCCGCAGCTTGGTGGTGACCCAGGCGCCGGCCAGGTCCCAGTTGGCCAGGTGCGGCAGGGCGAGGACGACGCCCCGGCCGGTCGCGAGCCCGTCGGTGAGGTGGTGGAGGTCCTTCGGCTCGAAGCCGGCCGCTACGCGCTCGGGGCTCCAGGCAGGCAGCCGGAACGACTCCATCCAGTACCGCAGGTAGGAGCGCATCCCGGCGCGCGACAGTTCGGCCAGGCGCTCGGGGGTCGCGTCGGGCACCACGCGCGCGTAGTTGCTCTCCAGCCGCCGCACGCCCTTGCCGCGCTGCTTCCAGGTGAGGTCGGCGACGGTACGGCCGAGGCGCGCCGCGACCGGCTCGGGGAGCTGCTTGACGGTGCTCCAGCCGAGGCCGTACAGCGCGTCGGCGACCTGGTCGCGGGGGTTCACTTGGCCGCCTCGTGCCCCTCGGCCTCCGGCCGGGCCGCCGGGGTCCCGCTCTCCTCGGCTCCCACCGGCCGGCTCTCCCCGGCCTCCGCTTCCGCGTTCGCCTCCGCCTTCGCGGCCTCCGCCTCCGCTTCCGCCGACTCGCGGCGGACCGTGACGACCCGCTGGATCAGCGTGACCAGGCTGCCGACGGCGACGATCCACAGGGCGACGGGCAGCAGGTACTGGATGCCGGGGACGCCGAACTTGTGCAGGCCGGCGAGACCGGCCGCGACCAGGGAGACGACCAGCCGCTCGGCCCGCTCGACGAGTCCGTTGACGGCCACCGGCAGTCCGATCGACTCGCCGCGCGCCTTGGTGTAGGACACCACCTGGCCGCTGGCCAGGCAGAAGATCGACACCGCGCACAGGGCGTTGTCGTCGCCCTGTCCCGCGTACCAGAGGGCGAACCCGCCGAAGATCGCGCCGTCGGCGACCCGGTCGAGGGTGGAGTCCAGGAAGGCGCCCCAGCGGCTGGAGCGGCCGAGCTGGCGGGCCATGTTGCCGTCGACGAGGTCGGAGAAGACGAACAGCGTGATCACGATCGTGCCCCAGAAGAACTCGCCCCGGGGGTAGAAGACCAGCGCGCCCGCGATCACGCCGGCGGTGCCGACCAGCGTCACCGCGTCGGGGCTCACGCCCCGGCGGATGAGAAACGCGGCGAACGGTGTGAGGACACGCGTGAAGAATGCACGCGCGTACTTGTTCAGCATGGCCTTCCCGACGGTCGGTGTGGCCGCGCGGCCCTGATGGCCACCGGCTGGCCCATCGTAGCCACGCACGCGCGTACGCGACCGCCGGGCACCCGCCCTCGCGGGCCGGGGGCGCCGCTCTCAGCCGGGCCTCACGACCGCCGGCCGCGCCCCCTGCGCGGCGGCCGGGCGGCGGCGTCACGTCGTTCGTATGGACGCGCGGTGACGGGAGTGGAAAGCTCGAAGGACCGCGGGCGTCGCCGGAGCCGCCACCGCGCGCGGAGCCGCCGTGTCCGCGCCCCCGATGACCTCACCGTGCACGGGAGGCAAGAAATGGGCGACAAGGCGAAGGAACACCCCGGAGCCGCCGGCAGGGCTACGGCGGCCGACCACCCCGCGTCCGTACGGAACGTGGTGCTGGTCGGCCCCAGCGGATCGGGCAAGACGACCCTGGTGGAGGCTCTCGCGCTGACGGCGGGAGCGGTGAACCGGGCGGGCCGCGTGGAGGACGGCGGCACCGTCTCCGACTACGACGACATGGAGCACCGCCAGCAACGGTCGGTGCAGCTCTCCCTGGTGCCGGTCACCTGGGACGGCATCAAGGTCAACATCCTCGACACCCCCGGCTACGCCGACTTCGTCGGGGAGCTCAGGGCCGGTCTGCGCGCGGCGGACGCGGCCCTTTTCGTCGTCTCGGCCTCGGACGGCGTGGACGGCTCGACGCGGATGGTGTGGGAGGAGTGCGCGGCCGTCGGCATGCCCCGCGCGATCGTCGTCACGCACCTGGAGGCGGCCCGCGCCGACTTCGAGGAGATGACGCGGATCTGCGCGGAGACCTTCGGCGGCGACGACCCCGACGCCGTGCTCCCCCTCTACCTGCCGCTGCACGGACCGAAGGCGCCGGACGGGCACGCGCCCGTGACCGGCCTGATCGGGCTGCTGTCGCAGAAGCTGTTCGACTATTCCACCGGGGAGCGCGTGGAGTCCGAGCCGGGTGAGGACCAGCTCCCGCTGATCGAGGAGGCCCGCAACCGGCTGATCGAGGGCATCATCGCCGAGAGTGAGGACGAGACCCTCATGGACCGCTACCTCGGCGGCGAGAAGATCGACGTCAAGACGCTGATCGAGGACCTGGAGCGGGCCGTCGCGCGCGGGGCCTTCTTCCCGGTGCTGGCCGCCGCCCCCGCCGCCGAGGGCGCCCGCCAGGGCCTCGGCACGGTCGAGCTCCTCGAACTGGTCACCCGGGGCTTCCCGACGCCCCTGGAGCGCGAGGCGCCCCTCGTCACCACCCGCGGCGGCGAGCGGCGCGCACTGGGTCCGTGCGACCCGGACGGGCCGCTGGTCGCGGAGGTCGTGAAGACCTCCTCCGACCCCTACGTCGGCCGTGTCTCCCTCGTCCGCGTCTTCTCCGGCACCCTGCGCCCCGACGAGACCGTGCACGTCTGCGGGCACGGCCTGTCCGACGACGGCCAGGAGGGCCGCCCCCTGCACGAAGCCGACGAACGCGTCGGCGCCCTCTCCGCGCCCTTCGGCAAGCAGCAGCGGACGCTGACGCACTGCATCGCGGGCGACCTCGCGTGCGTGGCGAAGCTGAGCCGCGCGGAGACCGGCGACACCCTCTCGGCCAAGGACGACCCGCTGCTGATGGAGCCCTGGCAGATGCCGGACCCGCTGCTGCCGCTGGCCATCCGCGCGCACAGCAAGGCCGACGAGGACAAACTCTCCCAGGGCCTGTCCCGGCTGGTCGCCGAGGACCCGACGATGCGGCTCGAACAGAACCAGGACACCCACCAGGTGGTCCTGTGGTGCCTGGGCGAGGCCCATGCGGACGTCGCGCTGGAACGACTGCGCAGCCGCTACGGCGTGCAGGTCGACGTCGTCCCGCACCAGGTCTCCCTGCGGGAGACGTTCGCCGGGAAGTCCGCCGGGCGGGGCCGGCACGTCAAGCAGTCCGGCGGGCACGGGCAGTACGCCATCTGCGAGATCGAGGTGGAGCCGCTGCCGGGCGGCTCGGGCATCGAGTTCGTGGACAAGGTCGTCGGCGGGGCGGTGCCGCGCCAGTTCATCCCGTCCGTCGAGAAGGGCGTACGGGCGCAGGCCGCCAAGGGCGTCGCCGCGGGGCATCCGCTGATCGACGTCCGGGTGACCCTCCTCGACGGCAAGGCGCACTCGGTGGACTCCTCCGACGCCGCCTTCCAGACGGCCGGCGCGCTCGCGCTGCGGGAGGCCGCGGCCGACGCGAAGATCCATCTGCTGGAGCCGGTGGCCGAGGTGAGCGTGCTGGTCGGCGACGAGTACGTGGGCCCGGTGATGAGCGATCTGTCCGGCCGGCGCGGCCGGGTGCTCGGCACCGAACAGACGAGCGGCGGCCGCACCCTGGTCCGGGCCGAGGTGCCCGAGATCGAGATCGGCCGGTACGCGGTCGACCTGCGGTCCCTGTCGCACGGTACGGCCCGCTTCCGCCGCTCCTACGCCCGGCACGAGCCGATGCCGGCCCAGGTCGCCGAGCGGCTGAGGCAGCAGACGCAGGACGCGTAAGGAACTTCCCCTTCCGTTTCGGCGGGCGGCTTCGGCCGTCCGCCGACGGCCGCCGGCGCCGGCGGATACGCTGATGACCTGATCAACAGGTGTGCGGAGCACGGAAGTCGGGAAGGCCGCAGAAGCGGGAACAGCGGCGATGGGGGCGGGAATGACCGTTGACAGCAGCTACGCGGACATCTTCGGGCCGCAGGTGCCGCAGACGGGCGACGGAGGGCAGACGCCGACCTTCGCCCTGGCCTCGGCGGCCTACCGGGACGACCCCGTCGAGGCCATCAAGAACGCCGACAACGAATGGCACCAGTCGAAGGTCAACCCCGGCCGCAGCTGGGCCCGCATCTTCCGGCCCAACCTCGGCGAGGCGTTCTCCCAGGCGGTGATCGACCGCATGCTCGGAGTCGGCCGCGAACCGCTCATCCAGTCCTTCGGCGCCGAACCCCAGGTCGTGGTCGAGCACTGCCTCGCCGCCAACGGCATCCGCCGCCGCCGCGACCGGCAACTCACCGGCATCATGGCCGTGTTCGGCCTGCTGTTCCTGCCCGGCCTGCTCGTCTGGCTGCTGGTCTTCCAACTGCGCACCACCATGGAGAAGGCGGGCGGCCGACGCGTCTCCGGCCTCGCCACCGGCCTGCTCGTCGCCGTCGGCGCACTCGCCGTGATCTTCCTGCTCCGTATGCCGTTCACCGGCTTCTGGGGCTGGTACGCGCGCGGGGCGGTCGTCGCACCCGTCGTCGGCTGGTTCCTGGCCAAGCGCATCTGCGAACGCACCGCCGCCGACCTGCGCGACCGCTGGGCCGGCCTCCTCGCCGGCAGCAGCATCGGCGCCAAGGTCCCCGAAGCCGTGCCCACCAGCCCCAACCACACCGCCGCCGAGCAACTGCGCCAGTCCCTGGCCCGGCTCAGCGCCGAACAGCAGTCCAACTCCGTGTTCTACGCGGGCCCCAAGGGCATACTCGGCATGGGAACCCGCTGGGGCGCCTGGCACCTCGCGGAGGAACTCGTCCCCACCGACCCCAACAAGGGCATCCACGAGTTCCGCAGCTGGACCGTCATCAGGGCCATCCACGACCAGCTCACCGTGCTCAACCGGCAGAGCCTGAAGACCGGCGGCTTCCCCCCGCCCTCGGTCCGGCACTGGATCGTCACCCCCGTCGGCGAGAAGGCCACGGCGGTGGCCCGGCCCGACGGCACGGACGTCGAGGCCTACCAGGTCAAGCCCAAAGCCATCGAGAAGATCTGCGACCAGCAGCAGTTCGGCGGCGGCGACCGCCACTACCTCGGCGTCCAATGGCCCCTGTGGGACGGCCAGTTGATCATCACCATGCTGATCACCGTGACCGTGCTCCACGAGACGCTGCGCATCGAGGTCACCGGCCACGCCCTCGGCCCCGTCAACGGCCTGTTCACCACCAAGCCCGAAGCCCCCAGCAAGGAGGTCGCCAAGACCGTCCGCTTCTGGGAGACCCGCACGGTCACCCTGCCGCTCGTCACCCCCGACGAAGTCGTACGCCTTGCCGCGCGCGCCACCGTCAGCTGGTACCCGCCGCTGCTCAAGTGGCTCGGCGGCTCCATCGGCCTGCCCGAACCCTTCGGCCTGCGGCACGCCTGGGCCGACCAGCCGTGGCGGCACCGTTTCATGGCCGACGACGCCCTGCGCGCGGCCGCCCCGGTGCTGCGGGTGGTGCACACGGCCGCGCTCAAGGTCCTCAAGGAACACGACGTCGACATCGAGAAGTTCAGCACCCGCTCCTCGGTGCTGAGCGGCGCCGTCCAGGACATCTCCCCCCGCAAGGCCGACACCTACGACGCGTGAACCCCGACGGCACGGCGAGGAGCGTCACACCGTCGGCCAGGCCTCCGCGAGCATCTTGCGGGTGTCCGCCAGCAACTGCGGCAGCACACGCGTGTGCCCGACCACCGGCATGAAGTTCGTGTCCCCGCCCCAGCGGGGCACGATGTGCTGGTGCAGATGGGCCGCGATGCCCGCGCCCGCCACCGCGCCCTGGTTCATGCCGATGTTGAAGCCCTGCGCGCCCGACGCGGTGCGCAGCGCCGTCATCGCCTGCTTCGTCAGCTCGCCCAGCTCCGCCGTCTCCGGCGCGGTCAGATCCGTGTAGTCGGCGACATGCCGGTAAGGCACCGTCATCAGGTGACCGCCGTTGTACGGGTACAGGTTCAGCACCGCGTACACATGCTCGCCGCGCCGTACGACCAGCCCGTCCTCGTCGGACTTCGCCGGAATCGAGCAGAAGGGACAGCCGTCGTCCGCCCCCGGACCGCTCGGCTTGTTCTCACCCTGGATGTACGCCATCCGGTGGGGCGTCCACAGGCGCTGGAACGCGTCCCGCGTCCCCACTCCGATCTGCTGCTCCGGCTCACTCGTCATGCAAGGCAGCATATGGCTTCGCCCGATCGCGGCGTGTCGCCGGGGCGGCGGGAGCCCGGTCACCGGCCAAGCTGGCCCGGTGGACGACGACAGCCTCGCGGCGCGTTGGGAGCAGCGCACCGAGATCCCGCTCTTCCTGGCCTCGCTGCTCTTCCTCGCGGCCTACGCCACCCGCGTCCTCGCCGTGGACCTGGCCCCCGCGTGGCGGGATCTGTGCGGCTTCACCCTCATCGCCCTGTACGCGCTGTTCGCCGCGGACTACGCCGTGCGCTGGCGGCTCAGCGGGCAAGGGCTGCGCTTCGTCACCACGCATCTGCTGCACACGGTCGTGGTCCTCCTGCCGCTGCTGCGCCCGGTGCGAATCGTCCCGCTGTACGACGTGATCCAGCGCCGGCGCGGACAGCCCCGGCTGTCCCTGTACGCGCGCGTGATCGCCTACGCCTCGCTGTCCACCGTGCTGCTCGGCTTCGCCGGGGCGCTCGCGGTCTACCAGCAGGAACGCGGGGCTCCCGGGGCGACCATGCGGACCTTCGGGGACGCCGTGTGGTGGGCCGCGGCCACCCTGACCACCGTCGGCTACGGCGACATCACGCCGGTGACCACGCTCGGCCGGACCATCGCGACGGGGATGATGGCCGGCGGACTGGCACTCCTCGGCGCGGTCACGGGCTCGTTCTCGTCCTGGGTGATGCAGACCTTCACCCGCGAGGGCGACGAGCGAAGGCCCCCGGGAGACTGAGCTCCCGAGGGCCTTCGCCGGCGTGGCGGGGGATCAGACCTGCGTCCGCTCCTCGACCACCTTCGCGATCTTGGCGATGGCCTCGTCGAAGGCGATGCCGTTCTCCTGCGAGCCGTCGCGGTAGCGGAAGGAGACCGTGCCCGCGTTCATGTCGTCGTCGCCGACGATGACCATGAACGGCACCTTCTGCTTCTGCGCGGTCCGGATCTTCTTCTGCATGCGGTCCGAGGAGGAGTCGACGTCGACCCGCAGCCCCTTCTTCTTGGCCGCGGCGGCGAACTTCTCCAGGTACTCCACGTGCGCGTCGCCGACCGGGATGCCGATCGCCTGCACCGGCGCCAGCCAGGCGGGGAACGCGCCCGCGTAGTGCTCCAGGAGCACCGCGAAGAACCGCTCGATGGAGCCGAACAGCGCGCGGTGGATCATGACCGGCTGCTGCTTGGCGCCGTCCGCGCCGGTGTACTCCAGGTTGAAGCGCTCCGGCAGGTTGAAGTCGAGCTGGATGGTCGACATCTGCCAGGTCCGGCCGATGGCGTCGCGCGCCTGGACGGAGATCTTCGGACCGTAGAACGCGGCGCCGCCCGGGTCCGGGACCAGCGGCAGCCCCTGCTTCTCGGCGACCTCGCGCAGCGTCTCGGTCGCCTCCTCCCAGGCCTCGTCCGAGCCGACGAACTTCTCCGGGTCCTTGGTGGACAGCTCCAGGTAGAAGTCCTCCAGGCCGTAGTCGCGCAGCAGCCCGAGGACGAAGGTGAGCGTCTTGTCGAGCTCGGCCGACATCTGCTCACGGGTGCAGTAGATGTGCGCGTCGTCCTGGGTGAAGCCACGCGCACGCGTGAGGCCGTGCACCACGCCGGACTTCTCGTACCGGTACACGGTCCCGAACTCGAACAGGCGCAGCGGCAGTTCACGGTAGGAACGCCCGCGCGCGTCGAAGATCAGGTTGTGCATCGGGCAGTTCATGGGCTTGAGGTAGTAGTCCACGCCCTCGTCGAGCTGCATGGGCGGGTACATGCCGTCGGCGTACCAGTCCAGGTGGCCCGAGGTCTCGAAGAGCTTCCCCTTCGTCGCGTGCGGGGTGTAGACGAACTCGTAGCCCTCCTCCTCGTGCCGGCGACGCGAGTAGTCCTCCATGACACGGCGGACGATGCCGCCCTTGGGGTGGAAGACCGCGAGGCCGGAGCCGATCTGCTCCGGGACGGAGAACAGGTCGAGTTCGCTGCCCAGCTTGCGGTGGTCGCGCTTCTCGGCCTCGGCGAGGAAGTCCAGGTACGCCTTCAGCTCGTCCTTGGAGGGCCAGGCGGTGCCGTAGATGCGCTGGAGCATCGGGTTCTTCTCGCTGCCGCGCCAGTAGGCGGCCGCGTTGCGCATCAGCTTGAACGCCGGGATCAGCCGGGTCGAGGGCAGGTGGGGACCGCGGCAGAGGTCCTTCCAGCACAGCTCGCCGGTCTTGGCGTCGAGGTTGTCGTAGATGGTGAGCTCGCCACCGCCGACCTCGACGTCCGCGCCGTCGTCGCTCGAAGCGGACCCCTTGAGGCCGATCAGCTCCAGCTTGTACGGCTCGTCGGCGAGCTCCTCACGGGCGGCCTCGTCGGTGACCACGCGGCGGGCGAACTTCTGGCCCCGCTTCTGGATCTCCTGCATCTTCTTCTCGACGGCCTTGAGGTCCTCGGGCGTGAACGGCTTCTCCACGTCGAAGTCGTAGTAGAAGCCGTCCTTGACGGGCGGGCCGATGCCCAGCTTGGCCTCGGGGAAGAGCTCCTGCACGGCCTGAGCCATGACGTGCGCGGTGGAGTGGCGCAGGATGTTCAGGCCGTCCTCGGAGGTGATCTCGACGCCCTCGACGGTGTCGCCGTCCCGCAGCTCGTGGGTGAGGTCCCTGAGCTCGCCGGCCACACGCGCGGCGATGACGGAGCGCTCGCCGGCGAAGAGGTCGGCGGCCGTGGTGCCCGTCGTCACCGTGCGCTCTTCCCGCTCGGAATCGCGTTGGATGATCACACGGACGTCTGACACCGGTCTCTCCTGACTGAAGATGGACTGCGACGCCATACCGGGAGCGCGCGCATGAGACGGATCGTACCGAGCCGGGCCACCCGATCGCGAAACGGATATCTCCGCGACCCCGCCCGCGGGAAGGAACACCCCCGGGAATCCTCTCAGTCCCCGCCGCACGCTTCCTCGAAGAAGGCGGTGATCTCGGCGGTCTCCTGCAGTGACTTCATCAGCCGGTCCCGCTCCGCCTCGTCCACCTGGACGGGGACGACGTCCTGGGCGCCGGTGATCCTGCGGAAGCCGCCCCGGCTCTCCAGCCGGCCCTGCACCCGCACCGGCAGCCCGACGAGATGGGCCTGCCCGGCGATGCGGTAGTCCTCCTCGTCGAGGCTGAGGCGGACGTGCGGGATCTCCGCTCCGGCGAGGACCCGCAGCCGTACGCTGCCCTCGCCGCGCGGACCGGCCCTGCGCATCCGCACCACGGTGCCGGTGATCCGCACGGGCACGGAGGGTTCCTCGCGCAGGTAGCGGGCGCCGGCCTCGCGCAGGACGGGCAGGTCGCCGGGCGAGAACTCGATCGGCTCGGCGTCCGCGGCGCACCCCTCGGGGACGCCTGCCGCGGGTGCCCAGGCGACAGCGACGCGGGCGCCCTCGGTGCCGCGGACGAGGGCGATCAGCGCCTCGGTCAGCTCCCGGCTGGCGCCGGCCTCCACGGCGCCCTCGAAGGCGTCCATGCCGCCGGCGGCGCGCTGGTAGTCGATGGCCTCGCGCACGGCGTACAGAGCCTGGTGGAGGCGGACGGCGAGAGGGCGCCCCGTGGCCACCGGCACGAAGGCGGTCAGCCGGCGTCCCTCAACGGCGGCGCCCACGAGGACACTGTCCAGCGTGGCGGCGGCGGTGCGCCGGTGCCGCGCGCCGTAGTAGCCGGCACGCGCGTGCGTGGCGAGCGCGCCGGCAAGGAGGATCTGCCGGGCGGCGCCGCGCAGTTGCTCGTCGGCGGCCCAGGAGGCCGCCCCCGCGGTCCCTGCGGTGCCGGCCGCCCCGGCTGTCCCGGTGGGTCCTGCCGGTGCGTCGCGCCACCAGCGGATCTCGTCGCTGGGGACGGCCAGGGCGACGAGGACCTCGCGGGCGGCGGGCGTCTGACTGCGGGCCAGCGCCTGGAGTGCCTCGCCGAGCAGGTCGTCGCTGTCGGGGAAGGCACGGCTCTCCGGTACGAGCAGGCTGGTGGCGGCGCCGCCCGGGCCGGGCGGGGTCCAGCGGCCGTAGCGTCCGGCGGCGCCGCCGCGCCGCTGCCAGCCGTGCCGGCGCAGCAGCGCGCCGAGGACGGCGGGATCGACGTCGGCGGGGTCGGGCGGACGGCTCCAGCCGGGCTCCGGGCGGCGGGCGCGGCCTGGATCGGCGGGGTGCGGTCGTGCCGGCCGCGGTGCTTCTTCGATCGGACGGTGGGTCATGGTCTGCCTCCCGTCCCGACCCTGGTCATGATCTCGCACAGGGCCCGGTCGTCGAAGACGCGGGCGGTCGGTATCCGCACGGTGGTCCGGGTGCGGCCGGTGACCGGGTGGCCGGCCAGGTTGACCCAATAACAACAGTGCCTGAGGTCGAGACGGTCGTGACCGGCCCGCAGCCAGTCGGCCTGGAGCCGGGGCACGAGCATCACGACGAGGATCTTGTGCACGGACACCGGGGTCCGGGCGAGCTTCCTGAGGTGGTCGTTGTCGAGCGTGAAGGAGAAGGTGCGGCCGGGCGGGTTCGGCGCGACCTGGTATGTGGCTTTCAGCTGCACCTTGATGGTCACCTCGTCGTCGACGGTGTGCCCGGGGGCGCTGTGGCTGACGTGCCAGTCGATGCCGTTGTCGGGAAAGGGCTGGGAGAGCGAGCAGCCCGCGGCCGCTGCGACCGCGTGCAGATAGGCCACCTGCAGTGTCTCCATGCAGGCGGTGGTGGCGAGTGTGCCGCGCTGGGGGCCCGTGAGTTCGGGCAGCAGCCCGCCCCGTTCGGGCTGCGCTATCGCCATGGACAACAGCCTCTCGTGCACAGCGGATCCGGCTGGGGGATCCGGGTGAAGGTCCTTGTCGAGCCTCTGAACTGCAAAGACCCGTACCTCTGTTGTGTCCTACCGGCGTACGGCGCAAACAGCACGGGTATCACCCAAGCGGTAGAAGACGGACTGTCAGCTGCCGTTGGTGAACGAGGGGTTGAGTTGGTATGACGTGCTGGTACGAGGGCCCTCTGGCCGCCTTCGACACGGAGACGACGGGCGTCGACGTCGAGTCCGACCGGATCGTGTCGGCCGCGCTCGTCGTGCAGGACGCGCCCGGCGTCCGGCCGCGGGTGAGCCGCTGGCTGGTGAATCCGGGGGTGCCGGTGCCCGCCGAGGCGACGGCGGTGCACGGGCTGACGGAGGACCATCTGCACCGCAACGGCCGCTGGCCGGCGCCGGTGATGTACGAGATAGCCGAGCTGCTCGCCGAACAGGCGGCGGCGGGGCGGCCGTTGGTGGTGATGAACGCGCCGTTCGACCTGACGCTGCTGGACCGTGAGCTGCGCCGGCACCGGGCCTCCTCGCTGGGGCACTGGCTGGAGCCGGCGCCGCTCAGGGTGCTGGACCCGCGGGTCCTGGACAAGCATCTGGACCGCTACCGCAAGGGGCGCCGCACGCTGACCGACCTGTGCGCGCACTACGAGGTGGCGTTGGCCGACGCGCATGACGCGGCGGCGGACGCGACGGCCGCGCTGGAGCTCGTGCGGGCGCTGGGCCGGCGGTTCGCGGCGCGGCTGGAGCGGCTGTCCCCGGCCGAGTTGCACGCGTTGCAGACGGCGTGGCACGCGGCGCAGGCGCGAGGGCTCCAGGCGTGGTTCGCGCGCAGCGGCTCCCCGGAGACCGTGGACACGTCGTGGCCGTTGCGCCCGGCGCTGCCGGCGGCGGCGTGAGCGTGAGGCGGGCATGTGCCCGGCGGGTGGGCCGGCATCGACGGGTGGGCCGGCATCGACGGGTGGGACGGCATCGACGGGTGGGACGGCATCGACGGGTGGGACGGCATGAAGAAAGCCGGCCCGCGTGTGCGGACCGGCCTTTCCCGGTGGGCGATACTGGGTTCGAACCAGTGACCTCTTCGGTGTGAACGAAGCGCTCTCCCACTGAGCTAATCGCCCGGGAACGCACTGAACAATACAGGTCCCCCGGGGTGTCCTTCAAACCGCTCGCAGGTACCCGTTGAGCCCGCGCCGTCCGGCGCGCATCATCAGCCGGTGGTTGGCGCGGAAGAGGGGCCGCCCCGGCACGGCGAACCTCCTGAGCATCGGCTTCGCCACGTCGACGACCTGGTCGTAGCGGGCGAGGGCGCCCGTGCCGCGCGGGGTGACCGTCCAGCGGGCCCAGCCGTCGAGGTCGCCGGTCATCGCGATCTCGAGGACCCCGGCAGCCGGGTCGCGGCGCGTCTCACGCGCAGTGAAGGTGATGTCGTACGGCAGGAGGGAGCGGACGCGGATGACTCCCGTGGTGTCGTCGATCCGGGTGACCTCGCGGACCTGGGGCCACCAGCGCGGGTAGTCCTCGGGGCGTTCCAGGGCGCCGTACACCGCTTCGGGGGGTGCGGGCAGGAACCAGAGGCTGCGGAAGCGGTAGTGGGTCCAGTCCATGGGGCGAGTGTGCCGTGCGCGAGCGCCGGCGGCTCCGTGCGGGGACTCTGAGTACCTTCTGAGTAGCCGTGCTCATGCCGTGCGCCGTGACGGCGGCGACACTCCGAAGCATGACGCACATACCGCCTCCGGCCGAGGAACTGCGACTCCTCGACACCGAGTTGTGGCAACTCGACGCCCGCCGGGCGCAGTTGCTGACGCGCCGCGCCTGGCTGCTGGCCGTGTTGCAGGCGCAGCCGTCCCTACCGCCCGTCGCGGCCCGTGCGGCGGTGAGTCCCCCGGCGGGTCCGGCCGGTGCGGCGGTGGCGCCCGAGACGAGCGCTCCGCGGGTGCAGAACGTCCTGCTGATGCTCGGCGGTGTCCTGCTCACGATCGCCGCGGTGGCGTTCACCCTGGTCAGCTGGGGCCACATGGGGATCGCGGGGCGGGCCGCGGTGCTGGGCTCGGTCACGGTGGCCGTGCTGGCCGCGCCGCTGCCGCTGCTGAAGCGCGGGCTGCGTTCGACGGCGGAGTCGGTGGCCGGTCTGGGGCTGGCGCTGACGGTGCTGGACGCCTACGCGCTGTACGAGGTCGCCCTGGGCGGCGTGGACGGGACGGCGTACACGGCAGGGGCGTCGGCTGCGCTGGCGGGGTTGTGGGCGGCGTACGGCCGGGGTCTCGGCGCGCTGCGACTGCCGGTTCCGGCGGCACTGGCCGTGGCTCAACTGCCCCTGCCGCTGTGGGCGGTTGCGTCGGGCGCGGATCTTCACGCGGTCTCGGCGGC
The DNA here is from genome assembly GCF_044740925.1 of Streptomyces sp. NPDC088254. NCBI lineage: Bacteria > Bacillati > Actinomycetota > Actinomycetes > Kitasatosporales > Streptomycetaceae > Streptomyces > Streptomyces sp. NPDC088254. The sequence goes on from NZ_JBIURQ010000008.1 coordinate 141,802, forward strand.
GTTGTTGGCGACGTCCGCTCTGGACGCGGCGGTGGCACCGCGTGCGGCCGTCCGCGCGGTCCGTGTCACGGCCGTCACCGGCGCGCTCGCCCTGGGCGCCGGGGGCGTTCTGACGGCCGGCTCGCTGGCGTGGACGGCTGCCGGTCCGGGCGCCGCCGCCCGTGCGGCGGCGCTCCTCGTCCTCGCGGCGGTTGTCGCGCTGGTCGTGGCGCGGTCGCTGCCGAAGCCCGAGGCGGCGCGGGGGCTCGCGATGACCGGCGGTCTGCTGCTGGTGGCGGCGGCCGGCGCCGTGCTGCGGGTGTCGCTGCCCGCCGGTTGGGCGGTTCCGGCTCATCTGGCGTGCGCCGTCGCGCTGGTGGCGGCGGTCCGGGGCCGGTTCGCGGAGCCGGTGCGGGAGGGTCTGGTGCGCGCGGGCGCCGTCGTGCACGCGTTGGCGCTGCTGTGGGCGGCGCCGCTGGTCGTGGTCACGCTGCTGGGTCCGCTGGGCTGGGTGGCGCGGCCGTGGTCGGGTGCGCCGTCCGACGCGCGCGCCGCGGTGACTGTGGACGTGCCGTGGCCGCCGTACCCGGTCCAGGCTGTCGTCGTCCTGGCGGCCGTCACCGCCGTCCTGGTGGTGGCCGCACGGCGGGAGGCCTGGGGCGCCTGGGCGAGGACCGGTGCGCTGGGGCTGGCCTGGACGGTGGGGATGGTGCTGCCGGCGACGCTTCGGCTGCCGTACCCGGTGGGCCTTGTGATCGTGGGGTGCGTGGCCGTGGCGGCGGCCTTCCTGTCCGTGCCGTGGTTCGCTCTGGCCGCCTCCGTCCCGCTCGCCTTCCTGTCGCTCGCGGCGCAGTCGGCGACGCTGACGGTGCTGTCGGCGCTGACCGTGCTGTGCGCCGTGGCCTCGCGCCGGCCGGGCTTCGCCCCGGTCATGGCGCCGGCGGCGCTCGCGTACGCCACCGCGCTGGCGGGTGCGACGGGGGCGGCGGCGCACTGGCAGCCCGCGCACACCGCCGTGCTGGTCCTCCTGGTGCCCGTGGTCGCGGCCGCGCTCGGCGCGCGGCTGGCCGGGAGCCCGGCGGGGGTGTCCGTCGAGGTGACGGGCGCCGCCGCCGCGCTGCTCGCCGTGGGGCTCGCCGTGACCGATCCGCCGATGCTGGCGCTGGTGCTCGGGCTGTGCTCGGTGATCGCCGCGGGCACGGCGGTCCGCGAAGACCGCCGCGCCGCGGGGTACGCGGCGGCCGCCCTGGCCGTGGCGGCCGCCTGGGTCAGGTTCGCCGCCTGGGACGTCACCGCCCCGGAGGCTTACACCCTGCCGGTCACCGTGCCGGCGCTGCTGATCGGCGCCTGGCGCCGCCGCCGCGATCCGGGGACGCCGTCGTGGACGGCGTACGGTCCCGGGCTGGCCGCCACACTGGCGCCGAGCCTCGCGGCGGCGTGGAGTGACGCGCAGTGGACGCGTCCGCTGCTGCTGGGCGCGGCGGCCGTGCTGGTGACGCTGCTGGGCGCCCGGCACCGCCTCAAGGCACCGCTGGTCCTCGGCGGTTCGGTGCTGGTCCTGGACGCCCTGCACGAACTGGCGCCCTTCCTGGTGCAGGCGGCCGACGCACTCCCCCGCTGGGCGCCTCCCGCACTCGCCGGACTGCTGCTGCTCGCGGTCGGCGCGACCTACGAGCGGCGGCTCCGGGACGTCCGACGGGTGCGGGATGTCCTGGGGAGGATGGGCTAGGGCCAGTCCTGTCGGCCTCACAGCCCTGGTGCCCTTGACGGCCGTGCCGGTCACGACGGCATGCGGTCGCCGAGGAGGGCGAGGTTCTCGATGGCGGCGAGGCCGTAGAGCGCGGTGTCGTTGGTGGACACCCAGGCGGCCTCGCTGCCCGGCACCAGGGTGGCGGGGCCGCTGAGCGGCTCCGTCCGCCAGGGCGCGGACTCCTTGTAGCCGTCGGAGTTGTAGAACTTGTCCCACGCGCGTGCGGCGAGTTTCTTGTCGCCGGTCCGGACGGCGGCGTAGGCGTCGAGGCGCGAGTGGCCCTGGAAGAGCAGCAGGCTGCCGAAGTCGGTGCCGTAGCGTGCGGCCTGTTCGGCCTTGGTGGCGTTGAAGTAGCGGCAGTAGTCGTAGTAGGCCTCGTCGAACTTCGGCATGTCGACGAGGTGGATGAGTTCGGCGCACAGTTCGTTGAGGCCGAAGACGGCGGAGAGGTGGGAGACGCCGACGACCGGCTTGTCGGCGATGGCGAACCGGCCCGTGTCGAGGTCGTACAGTCCGCTGCCCTGCACGAATCCGTTGGGCTGGGCGGCGATGGTCTCCATCGTCGACAGGACGCGCGCCTTGGCCTTCTCCCACTTGGGGCCCTTGCGCTCCCACTCGGTGAGCCAGGCCGAGACCAGGCCGCTCCAGTCGGTGCCGAAGCCGATCGACAGGGCGTGCCGGTCGGGCGTGTAGGGCTCGGTGCGGATCTTGCGGATGGGGTCGAGGACGAGGAAGGTCTCGTCGGAGTCGACGTTGGCGTGCATGAGGTCGCCGACGCGTTCGTCGGCGGTGAGGAAGTAGTAGTAGCGGCGGTAGGTGGTGTTGGCGATGCGCTGCTGCTTGGCGCTGTCGGCGTAGTGCTGCACGCCGTGCCGGGTGCCGAGGCCCGCCCACTTGCCGAGGTGGTAGACGTCGACCTCGCCGGTGTGCCGGGTCATCGCCTCGGCGAAGCGGAAGATGTCGGCGCGGCCGCTGCGCAGGTACGCGTACCAGAGCCACAGGTCGGGTGAGAGCTCGGAGTTGTCCCACGCGTAGCCGCCGATGTCGTACCGCCACTGGTGCCTGACGGTGTCGTAGGTGTGCATGATGTCGCCGTGGTCCCAGAAGCCGTACCAGCGGCGCTGCTCCACCTGGTCCTTGTAGTACGTGAAGAGGAAGTCGAGGTGGTCCTCGATCTTCGCCTTGGCCGGGGTGGAGCGGTCCGGCTCGGAGTAGAGACCGGGGCCGAAGACCTTGGCCTTGATGAGCTGCTTGGGCGGGGCGGCGAGCTGCGGCGGCACGCGGACCGACTCGACCTGGGCGGCGAGCGTCTCGGGGGCGGGGGTGGACTCGTTGGCCCAGAAGAGGAGTTCGGAGGTACGGGCGATCCCGTAGGGGGTGCCGAAGCCGGGCTCGTAGTCCTCGTAGGTGATGTTGAGGCCTTCGAGCTGTTCGGGGAAGGTGTCCTGGCCCATGCCGTCGTGGTAGAAGCGCAGGTCCATGGGCTGGGCCTCGGGGGACCAGAGCCAGAGGGTGACCTCGGCCTCGTCGGTGTGGGCGTCGCGGATGTCGAGCTGGGAGGGGTGGCTCTCCCAGAAGTCCCTGAGGCCGAACGACAGGCCGCCGCTGACTCCGCCGACGTATCCGAAGCCGGAGGCGCGCCTGCCGCCTCCGGCGGCGATCCAGCCGTGGCCCTTCTTGGTGCGCTTGCGCAGGGTGAAGCCGTCGGCGGAGAGCTGGGAGAGGGTGTAGTCGCCCCATTCGGGGATGTACTGCAGCCGGGTGGTGACGCGTTGGTCCCAGGTGGCGGGGTCGGGGAGCTTCTGGCCGGCGTACTGGGCCGCCTGGACCGCCGCGCCGGGGTCGCGGCGCAGGCCGGTGATGCCCTTGACGGCTTCGCGCAGCAGGCCGGTCCCCTCGCCGCCGATGCGGATGTGGCGGTCGTAGGACTGGTCGCGCATCGGGACGGTGAAGCGGACGCCGAGCCCACGGATGAAGTCGCCCTCGGCCTTGCCGGGTTCCTGCTTCCCGTCGTAGGTGACCGTGTGCACCATGCGGAAGGAGTCGGCGCCGGCGTAGAAGTAGAGGCGGATGGAGAACGGCAGCCAACTCCGGCTGCCCCGGCGGTGTTTGCCGTCGACACGGACCACCGCGCGGACAGGGCCGTCCTGTTCCACGGCGACCGCGTCGATCGCGCCCTCGAACTGCTCGGTCCTGACCTTGCCCTGTTCGTCGTCGTCGATCTCGGGCTGCCGGATCATGACCAGCCGGCCGTTCCTGGCGATCTCGGTGGAGCCGCGGGTGACGGACTTGACCAGCGTGGGGCCGGACTTGCCGATCTTCGCGGTGATGACACCGGTGGAGACGGTGACGAGGCCGGTGTTCGCGGTGACGGTGACCTTCCGCGCGGGGGCGGCGGGCGCGCCGGCGGCGAGGGTGAGCTTTCCGGAGCCCGAACTGACCGCGTGAGCAGTCCACTTGAGGGACCCGTCGGGCCAATAGGCGATCGGCCAGGACTGGACGGGGACGGCCTTGCCGCCGGCGTCGGTCAGGGCGAAGGTCTGGTCCTCCTGGTAGGCGCCCATCGGCCAGGGCACGCCGAAGGTGGAGCCGGGGGCGACGCCGAGGCCGCCGTCCTCCAGCCAGTCCAGGGTGACCGGGCCGGTGTCGGCCGGCGCGGCGGCTGCGGCCTGCGGAGCGGCCTGCGCGTTCTTGGTCCCCAGAGCCCAGCTGAACTGGGCGGCGGCGCCGGCGACGGCGGCCGCCTTGAGCAGGGACCTGCGGGGGATCGGAGACATGAGATGCGGCCTTTCCTTCTGTGTGTGGGAGGTCCTTCTGCGTGCGGGAGGTCCTTCTGCGTGCGGGAGGCTTGTCCGCGCAACTGGTCAGGGGCATGACAGATGAAGGCGCGGCGCCCGTGCGCCGGCCCTGCTGTGAGGGCGCCGCCCGTCAGCGGCGCCGGTACCGCTCCTCCACGGCGAGGGCGGCGGCCGCCACGGCCCCCAGCACGGGGACCGCGAGCGCTGCGACGAACCAGGCGGACAGCGCCACCACGGCCAGCCCGGCGATGATCAGGAAGGACCCGGCCGGGTCCAGGAGGGTACGGCGGCCGGCCGACGCCAGCAGGGTCCGCCAGCTCGCTCCCGGCGACCACACCGCCGCGGCGCGCAGCACGGCCACCACGAACCCGATCAGCGCGAGCACCCCGGCGACCCCGACGAGCGGCCCGCCCGGCAGCCCCGCGCGCACGGCCTGGACGTCCACCCGGACCACGACCGCCGCGGCCCATCCCGCGAGTCCGACGAGCCATCCGCCGCGCAGCGCGCCGCGGAAGTCGGCGGCGAACTCCCGCCAGCCGCCCCCCTCGTGCGCGGTGCGGCGGTGCAGGTGCCGCGCCCCGGCCGCGAAGGCCGCCGGAAGGGTGACCACGCCCAGCGAGGCCACCGCGATCCACACCCCGGTGAGCAGGCACTCGGCGAACACGGCGAACCGCTCGGCGAGGACCGACTCCTTGCGCGCCTTCACATGCGCCTCGGCCATCGTGATCGTCTCAGCCCTTCAGCCCGGACGTCGCCATGCCGTCGATGAGGTAGCGCTGGAAGGCCAGGAAGAAGGCCAGCACGGGCAGCAGGGCGACCAGCGACATGGCGATCATGCCGCCGTAGTCGGCCACGCCCTCCTGGTCCACGAACATCTTCAGGCCCAGGGAGACGGTGTACTTGTCGGGCTCGTTGAGGTAGATCAGCGGGCCCATGAAGTCGTTCCAGGCGTTGATGAAGGTGAAGATCGCGCTGGTGATCAGGGCCGGCCGGCACAGCGGGAGCACGATCGACCAGTAGATGCGCAGGTGTCCGCAGCCGTCGAGGCGGGCCGCCTCGTCGAGCTCCTTGGGCAGGTTGCGCATGAACTGCATCATCAGGAAGACGAAGAACGCGTCCGTGGCCAGGTACTTCCCCAGCAGCAGCGGGGTGTACGAGTTGATCATCTCCATGTTGCGGAACAGCACGTACTGCGGGATCAGCAGCACGTGGTAGGGCAGCAGGAGCGTGCCGATCATCAGCGTGAACAGCACGTTGCGGCCGGCGAACCTGATCCGCGAGAAGGCGTACGCCGTCAACGAGCACGAGAGCAGGATGCCGGCCACCGAGCCCACGGCGAGGGTGAGCGAGTTGAGGAAGAACGTGGAGATCGAGATGTCCGCGATGCCCTCGGTGAGCCGCGTGTAGTTCGAGGTGATCGGGGAGCCCGGGAAGAGATCCAGGCTGCCGACGATGTCCTCGCTCTTCTTGAACGAGCCGCCGACCACCCAGAGCACGGGATACAGGATCACCGCGAGGACGGCGAGGGCGCCCAGATGCCAGGCGAGCGAGCCGGGCAGCCTGCGCCGCAGCGCGCCCGCCTCGGTGGACCGGCCCGGGGAGACCTCCGTGACCGGTGGGGGTGCCCCCGGGTCGAGCGGAGTCGAGAGATCGGGGGAGCTCATCGGGCGCCCTCCTCGTAGTGCACCCAGCGCTTCTGGGACCAGAACAGCACCGCCGTCACCAGGGCGACCGCGACGAGCAGCATCCAGGCCATGGCGGAGGCCAGGCCCATCCGGCTGTTCTCGAAGCCCTGGACGTACAGATAACAGGTGTAGACCATCGAACCGTCCGCGGGCCCGCAGGCGTTGCCTCCGGCGCCGCCGCCGACGATGTACGCCGAGCTGAAGATCTGGAAGGAGTGGATCGTCTCCAGCAGGACGTTGAAGAAGAGGACCGGGGAGATCATCGGCAGGGTGATGTTCCAGAACCGCCGCCATGAGCCGGCCCCGTCCACCTCGGCGGCTTCGTACAGCTCGCGCGGGACCTGCTTGAGGCCGGCGAGGAAGATGACCATGGGGGCGCCGAACTGCCAGACGGTGAGCGCCACCAGGCTGTAGATGACCATGTCCGGGTCGCCGGCCCAGCCGCCGACGTCCACCCCGAAGAGCTTCTGCGTACGGTCGACGATCGCGTCGTCCGAGAAGATCGCCTTCCAGACGATCGCCACCGAGACGCTGGCCCCGATCAGCGAGGGCGCGTAGAAGGCGGCCCGGTAGAAGGCCTGCCCCCGCCGCTTCTGGGCGAGGAGCAGCGCCACGCCCAGCGCGGCGAGCAGCTTCAGCGGTGTGCCGACGACGACGTACCAGAGCGTCACCTGCACCGAGTGGCGCCAGCGCGGGTCCTCGAACATGGTGGTGAAGTTGTCGAGGCCGATCCAGCGGGGCGCGTCGAACAGGTTGTAGTCGGTGAAGGCGAAGTAGAGCGAGGCGACCATCGGCCCTGCCGTGAGCAGCAGGAACCCGGCGATCCAGGGGGACATGAAGAGATAGCCGGCCAGGTTCTCCCGGCGCCGCCGCCGCTTGAGGGCGGCGGGGCGCTCGGGCTTCACCGGACCGTGCCGCGGCTCGGAAGGCTTGTCCTCGGACAGGCCTGCCATCGCAGGGGCGTGTGTCACGGTGGTTCCCATCAGCCGGCGAGAGCCGTCTTCGACTCGGTGAAGAACTGCTTGACGGCGTCGTCCACCGACCGCTTCCCGAGGGCCATCTCCTCGGCGATGCGCAGGAAGGCGGACTCGCAGATGTCGGCGCCGTTCGGGTGCGGGGTGATGGGCTCCAGGACGCCCGTCTCGACGAGGGACGTCTCGTAGGCGGCGATCGCCTTGTTGACCTCGTCGGTCGGCTTGAACGCGTCGAACTGGGCCTGGGTCGCCGGCACACCGCGGTCGTAACCCATGATCTTGGCGACCTCGGGGTCGTGCACCATGAAGGAGATGAACTGGGCCACTTCCTTGGGGTGCTTGGTGCGCTTGGAGGCGCTGAGCATGAGGGAGCCGAGGTACTGGCCGGTCTTCTTGCCGTCGGTGGTGGGGATGGGCGCCAGTCCGTACTCGCTCTTGCCCTCGGAGGTGTAGCGGACGGTGAAGTTGTCCCAGGTGAACTCACCGGCGGCGAGTTCACCGGCGACCGCCGACTTGGGCTTGATCTGGGCGACCTTCTTGGGGTCGGCGTAGCTCCCGTCCTCGACGCTCTTCTCGGCCTTCGCCCACCAGGCCTTCAGATCCGCCTCGGTGAAGCCGAGTCCGCCGTCGCCGAAGAACGCCTTGCCGTTCTGGCGGAGGTACAGGTCGTAGAGGTACATCACGCCGTACATGCCGCTGTCGCCGGCGCGGCCCGCCTTGTCGCGGATCTTCTTCATCGCCGCGTCGAAGTCGTTCCAGGTCCAGCCCCGCTCCGGCTTCACGCCCGCCTTGGTGTAGACGTGCTTGTCGATCACCAGCGCCATCGAGTTGGAGCCGACCGGGACACCGAGGAGCCTGCCGTCTATCTCGCCGAACTTCTCCAGGCCGGCCCGGAAGCCGTCCATGGCGAGATTGCCGGCCTTGACCTGCTCGCTGAGATCGAGCAGTACGTTCTTGGCGTCGTATTTCCGCAGGAAACCAATGGCGTTCTGGAAAACGTCGGGCGGATTCCCGCCGGAGGCCTGGGTGTTGAACTTCTTCCAGAAGTCGGTGTACGGCTGGAAGTCCGTTTTCACCTTGATCTTCGGATACTTCTTCTCGAAGAGCGCGATGGTCTTGTTGATGCGCTGAGCCCGGTCCTCCGAGCCCCACCACGCATAACGGATCGTCACCGTCCCATCCGCGGAGGTCCCGCCGTCACCGCCGCACCCCGTGGTCGCCGCCAGGCCCAGTGTGGCCGCCGTCGCCCCTGCGGCCTTGAGGATCGTTCGTCTGCCAACATCCGTGCCGGTTCCCACAGTCGGGACCTCCCCGCGGCGTCGTCGCCATCCATGAATCGTTTCAAGAAAGCGCTTGCTGGCACAAGGTACGAGGGAGCTGAGAGAGCGTCAATGATTCGGACAGAATTTCCTCACGGGCGGGGGGTGGGTGGGGCGGGCGGGGTGGGCGGCGAGGGGCGGGGGCGCACGTGTCAGCTGCGGTCTGCCGCGCGGCGGGGCCGCCCCAGGCCGCGCGGCGGGCTGGCGTAGGCCGCGCGGCGGGCTGGCGTAGACGGCGCGGGGGGCTGGCGTAGACGGCGCGGGGGGCTGGCGTAGACGGCGCGGGGGCGCGCCCCCGCCCGGCTGGCACGTGCGATCCCCGCAGGCCGCACGGCGGGCTGCCGCGGAAAAGCCGCATGGGGGCGCGCGGAGGGAGGCGCGCAGGAGCCACGCGTAGCGGCCGTACCGGAATGCGCCTGTCAGCAGGCGGGCGGGAGCGAGCGCGACCGGGGCCGTTGACGCAGCCGAACACAGGGACGGCCACCGGAAGCAAACGTGACCGGGAGCCGTCGGCACAGCCGAGCGCCGGGACGGCCGCGGGAAGCGAGTGCGGCCCCGGGCCGCCGGTACAGCCGAAACCTCGAGGGGCGGCGCCGGGAGGCCGTTGGCGCAGCCGAACCCCGGGACGGCCGCACGAAGCAAGCGCGACCGGGAGCCGTCAGCACAGCCAGCGCAGGGACAGCCGCCGGAGCAAGCGTGACCGGAAGCCGCCGGCGCAACCGAGCACGGCGGCGGTGGCCGGGGGGCGAGCGTGACCGGGGCCGTCGGCGCGGCCGAATGTCGGGACGGCCGCCGAGATGTGCGGCCAGGGGCCGCTGGGCAGCCGAACGCAAGGACGGCGCCGGGAGCGAGCGTGCCGGGGGCTGCCGGTACAGCCGAACGGCAGAGAGGCGGCCGAGAGATGCGGCCGGGGCCCGCGGCACGCAGCCGAACGCAGGGACGCCGGCCGGGAAGGCAAGCGTGACCGTGTGCCGCCGACACAGCCGCACACACGGACGGCCGCCGAGAACGAGCCTGGCCAGGAGCCGTCCGCACAGCCGAACGTCGGGGAGGCCGCCCGGGTGCGAGTGCGGCCGGGAGCTGGCGACACAGCCGCCCACAGGGACGGCAGCCCGGGGCCGTCGGCGTGGGCGGGCGGCCGGAGCCGCGGGCGTGGGAGGCCGGGTGAAGCGTGCGTGGGGGACGGGTGTCGGTGGCAGGGCGAACGGCGGGAGCGCGACGGCGGCTCGTGGTCACGTCGGCCCCCGGCGGGCACCCCCTCGGAGTGATCGCGGGCGGGCGGCCGTTCGTCGCTCTGGTCCATGCCGGCGGCGGCTGCGTGCCCGAGGCGTCGAGCCCTTCGTGTTCCCGGCAGCCGGGGCGGCGGCCGTCCGGCCGACCGGTGGGGCGGGTCGGGGTCGGATGCTCGACCTGCCCTGCCTGCAGTCCCGCCCCCGGGTGCCCGCCGGGGGCCGGCCTCTGGGGTCCGCTGCCTTCCGGGGCGCGCCCGGCATCGGGAACCTGCCAGGACGGACACCGCGTCGCCACGGCAGGACCGCCCGGCATCGCGGGCCTGCGGGCCGGACACCGCGTCGCCACCGCCACCGCCACCGCCACCGGCCGCCCATCCGGAACCCGCCGTCGCGCGCCAACAGCTCCTGCCACCCACCCGCCCCCGGACACGACGACGGCCCGTCCGCGATGTGTCGTCGCAGACGGGCCGTCGTGCCGGGTGGGCGATACTGGGTTCGAACCAGTGACCTCTTCGGTGTGAACGAAGCGCTCTCCCACTGAGCTAATCGCCCGGGCGCATGGAGAACATTACCCCAAGTCAGAGGGTGGCCGTGACCGCTCGCCGCTCGGGCGGAGCGGTCGGCGGGTCACTGGTCCTTGATCTTCCAGGGCATCTCGAAACCGAACTTCCACACGTAGAAGCCCAGGATGGCGCCGATGACCACGAGGCCGATCGAGGTCAGGATGATGTTGCGCTTGCGGACCTTGGGATCCAGGGCACGCTGGGCCGCCTCGGTGACCTTGCGCTTGGTCCAGCGCAGGACCAGCTGGGCCCAGACGAACTCGGTCGCCCAGATCGCCATGCCGCCGAAGATCACGACCCAGCCCGGTCCGGGCAGCGGGAGCATGATGATGCCGGCGATCACGACCGCCAGGCCGACGATGAAGATCCCTACCTGCCAGCTGAGGTGCAGCACACGGCGGGCCTTGACGAACTCGGGCGCCCGGGACCCCAGGCCCTGCTCGGCCTCGGTCCGCTCCTCGCCCGTCCTCGCGTCGTCCGCCGTCATGGCGACCTCACTCGGCCCGCCACTCCCCGTATTCATACGACCAAACCCTACCCGAGAGATTCCGGTCACCGTAATGGTGGTACTTCGCGAACGTTCCCTCGGCCGGAAGAGTTACGTAAACACACGCAAAACACTCAGAGGGGTTTACAACGGCACCGTAGGTGGCATGTCGATTTCGCCGACGTGCGAATCCCCGAGCGCACACTGAGCGAAAGGCCCTGGCGCTTATGAACACCACGGTCAGCTGCGAGCTGCACCTGCGCCTCGTTGTGTCGAGCGAGTCCTCCCTGCCTGTCCCCGCAGGCCTGCGGTACGACACGGCCGACCCCTACGCCGTGCACGCCACCTTCCACACCGGAGCCGAGGAAACCGTCGAGTGGGTGTTCGCCCGCGACCTCCTCGCGGAGGGCCTGCACCGGCCCACGGGCACCGGCGACGTCCGCGTCTGGCCGTCGCGCAGCCACGGTCAGGGCGTCGTCTGCATCGCCCTGAGCTCCCCTGAGGGGGAGGCCCTGCTCGAGGCCCCGGCGCGGGCCCTGGAATCCTTCCTGAAGCGAACCGACGCGGCCGTGCCTCCCGGCACGGAGCACCGTCACTTCGACCTCGACCAGGAGCTCTCGCACATCCTGGCGGAAAGCTAGGACGGGGCTCCCTCAGAGCTGCCCGACGCCGTCCACTCGGGGAGACGGCTCGGGTCAGGACAACCGCACAGGACAAGCGCCGACGCCGCGCCTCGGGTTTCCCGTGGTGCGGCGCCGACGTGCGCGGCGCCACCCCGCCGGGCGACAGAGGCCACCCCGCCGGGCCGAGCGGCTACCATCGGCCAGCATCGGCGGGCGCCCGCCCGTCCCCCAGGCCAGGGAGCGAAACGTGCTGATCACCCACGACACCCGGTGCGCCCTCGACGCCGTGGTGGATCTGGTGAACACCGCGCCGGAGGACGACGCCGTCCCGGACGGGCTGCCGAACCTGGCCGCCCTCACGGACTTCGTGCGAAAGCACGAGATCAGCGACGTGGGCGTGCTGTCCGAGTTCGACCTCTCCGCGGTGCGCAAGGTCCGGGGGCGGTTCGCGAAGGTGTTCGCGGCCCCGGACGCCCGCGCCGCCGCAGGACTGATCAACGAACTCGTCGCCGCCGCGGGCACCACCCCGCGCCTCACCGACCACGACGGCTACGACTGGCACGTGCACTACTTCGCGCCGGGCGCCTCGATCGCCGACCACCTGGCCGCCGACTGCGGGATGGCGCTGGCGTTCTTCGTGGTGGCCGGCGAGCAGGAACGCCTGCGCCGCTGCGAAGCCCCCGACTGCCGGCGCGCCTTCGTGGACCTCTCCCGCAACCGCTCCCGGCGGTACTGCGACAGCCGCACCTGCGGCAACCGTCTCCACGTCGCCGCCTACCGCGCGCGCCGCAAAGAAGCGGCCGGCTGACCCCCAGGGGCTCAGGGCGCGCTTGTCCGCCGTCGATGCCGACGCGGCCCCGGCGGGTGGCGCCGGGGACCGCGGGTACGGCTCACAGCAGCAGCAGGTCGTGCAGCGAAGCCATGAGCAGCAGACACCCGATCACCGCAAGGAAGATCATCAGCGGTGGCTGGGAAAGGGCGAAGAGGCATCCGCGCGGCTCGTCCTGACGTGGCGCGGCGTCGCTCTGTGTCGTGTCCAGCATCTCGCGGGCGATGATGACGCAGGCCCTGCCGCGGGCGCGATCAACACGCCCGAACTGAGCGGGTGTGCGCCGGATTCCGTGATCTCCGCTTCCGGGCGTGATCACTTACGCGCGTGTGCGGTCCGACTGTGTCTCTTCGGCCGCCGTCGCGTCGGGCCGCCGCTTCGGTGACCCGCCGCCGGCGACCGCTTCATATGCCGTGCTTCTTGAGGATGGCCTCGATGTCGCTGAAGTCGTCCGTGGCGGTCGCGCGGGGTGCGGCGGAGGGCCGGGCGGTCGGACGGGCCTGGCCCAGGGAGGCCGCCGAGGCGGCCGGGGCCACGGCCTCGCCCCGCGCGGCGCGCGCCGCCGCCCTGCGCTCCTTGCGGGTGCCTCCCCGCCGCCGCTCGACGGCCCGCGTCGTCAGCAACAGGGCCCATGCCCCGCCGAGCAGACCGAATCCCAGCCAGGCGGTGGGGCTGAAGGCGGTGTCGGCCACCCACTCGACGACTCCGGTCAGCACGAGACCCAGCGGCACGAGGGCGTAGGCCGCCATGCGGGCGGCCGTCAGGTAACGCTTCCGGTACGCCGTGACCGCGGCGATGCCCAGACCGGCCGCGGCGACGGCGGAACAGACGGTTTCGGCGATCATCCGGTCCTCCAGACACGGCACAAGGGGGCAAGGTCGAATCGGCTGGGCGTCGCGGGCAGCGCGGCGCTTCGTCCTTCCATCCTGCACCTGCGTGAGGGCGCCGGGCCATGCCTCGGCCGGACATCAGGGACATCTCCGGGTCACCTCCTCCACAGGTGCCGGTCCGGGGCGGGTGACCCTCAGGTACTACGGGGTGTCTGCGACCCGGGTAAGGGGGCAGGTACGGGGTGGTCCGGATTGGGGTGGCGCGGAGCAGGCTGGGAGACTGGGGCCATGAGCGACTCCTCCCCCGCCGCGTCGGCGTCCGCCGACGCGTCGACGTCCCCCTCCGCCCGTCCCGCCGTCGTTCTCGACGTGTGGTGCGAGTTGCAGTGCCCGGACTGCCGCAGCGCCCTCGACGACCTCCGCCGCCTGCGCGAGCGCTACGGCGACCGGCTGGAGCTGCGGCTGCGGCACTTCCCGCTGGAGAAGCACAAGCACTCCTTCGCCGCCGCGCAGGCCGCCGAGGAGGCCGTGGAGCAGGGCAAGGGGTGGGAGTACGTCGAGGCGGTCCTCGGCCGGGTCGAGAAGCTGGACCGTGAGGGCGAGCCCTTCCTGATCGACACCGCCCGCCAACTGGGCCTGGATGCAGAGGAGTTCGACACCGCGCTCATCGACGGCCGGCACATCCTGATCGTCGACGCCGACCAGGCCGAGGGCAAGGCGATCGGCGTCACGGGCACCCCCACGTACGTCATCGGCGGAGAGCGCCTCGACGGCGGCAAGAGCCAGGAGGGGCTGCGCGAGCGGGTCGAGGAGATCGCGGACCGGCTGCTCGCCGAGCAGGAGTAAGGCTCGCTCCCCGGCCCCCGCGCCCCATCCCCCCTCAGAGCAGGCTCTTGAACATCGAGTAGCCGACCGGGACGTATCCCAGTGACTCGTAGAGCCCTTCGGCGGGCGTGTTGCCCGCGAAGACGTTGAGGCCGATGACCCGCTTGCCGGCGTTGATCGCCTGCGCCTCGGCCAGCAGCATCAGCGAGCGGCCGTGGCCCCGGCCGCGGAAGGCCTCGTCGGTCTCGACGTCGTACACGTAGGCGCGGTCCTCGTGGAGGCCGAGCCAGAGCACACCGACGCGGACGCCGTCGTGTTCCAGGACGCTGATCCGCATGTTCTCGGTGTCCCGGCCGTCCGGCAGGAGACGATCGGTGTCGCGCTCCGACCTGGCGCGGGCCTCGTCCGGCGGGACGCCGCGGTTGATCCAGTCCGCGGCGTACCCGTCGACGCCGTGCGCGCGCCACGGCCCGAACTCGGCCTCGGTCAGCGGCCTGACCTCGCTGCCCGGGGGCAGTCGGGGGGCCACGGCGTCGAGTGGCTTGGCCAGTCCGCGGTTGCGGTGGACGTATCCGAGGGCGGTGGCCAGGCGCAAGGCGGCCTCGGCCCCGGCCGGCACCCGGATCTCGATCCCCCGACAGCCCCAGCCGCGCGCGACCTCCTCGGCGGCGAGCGCGGCGACCGTGCCCCGGCCGCGCCCGCGATCGGCCTCGTCGACGTGCAGGTCGTCGACGCGGGCGACGGCCGGCCCGAAGTCGGGGTGGGTGGACAGGTGGACCGCGCCGACCGGGCGGCCGTTCACGCACACCTGGTAGTGGCGGGACAACGCCCCGTCGGCGGCGCGCTGGAGCGGCTCGGTCGGCCGCAGGGTCGTGGTCATCAGGGGGTTTCTACCCGCCGTACGGGCCGAAGTCAGCCTGTTTTTCCCAGCTCTTACGGCTTTCCGGCCCCTGGGGGCAGCCCTTGAGGGGGGCCTCACGGGTCGAGGTCGTCGGCCGCTCGTTCGTCGAAGACGCGCATGGCCTTGGCGGTCACCGGCCCCGGCGCGCCCGGCAGTTCACGGCCGTCGACGCGGTGCACGGCCTGGACGTCGCGCAGGGTGGAGGTCAGGAAGACCTCGTCGGCGCGCTCCAGGACGTCCAGCGGCAGGTCGGTCTCCCGCGCGCCGGTCCACTCGACGGCCAGCGCGCGGGTGATGCCGGCGAGGCAGCCCGAGGCGAGCGGCGGGGTGTGGATCTCGCCGTCCAGGACGACGAACACGTTCGACCCGGTGCCCTCGCAGAGCCGGCCGGCGGTGTTGCCGAACAGGGCCTCGGAGGCGCCGTCCCGGTGCGCGTGGGCCAGGGCGACGACGTTCTCGGCGTACGAGGTGGTCTTCAGGCCGGTGAGCGCGCCGCGCTCGTTGCGGGTCCACGGGACGGTGATCACGGCCGTGGAGTCGGGGCGGCGGGTGGTCTCACCGAGGGCGACGACGAGGGTCGGGCCGTGGTCGCCGCGGTCGGAGCCGAGGGGGCCCTGCCCGCCGGTGTAGGTGATGCGCAGGCGGCCGAGCGGCATCGGGTTGGCTTCGAGGACGGCGGCGCAGGCGCGGCGGACCTCGTCGAGGTCGGGATCGGGCAGGCCGAGGCCGCGCGCGGAGCGGGTCAGCCGGTCGAGGTGCCTGGTCAACGCGAACGTGGTGCCGTTGCTCGCCTTCACCGTCTCGAAGACGCCGTCGCCCACGGTCAGTCCGTGGTCGAGAACGGAGACACGGGCGGACTCGAACTCCTGCAGACCGCCGTCCAGCCAAAGCTTCACTGCTCTACCTCACCATGTTCGTACCGGGGGCGTCGCACGCCGGAACCCCCGCGTCCGCCGTGTACGTCCCCGACGCTATCGCGAGCAGCCGGGACCCCTTCAGTTCGGTCTCCGCCCACTCCCTCTCGGGGTCGGAGCCCCAGGTGATGCCGGCGCCGGTGCCGAAGCGGAGCGTCCCCTCGGCGCGGTCGATCCAGAAGGTGCGGATTCCCACGGCCAGTTCGCCCGTGCCCCGGTCGGCGTCGACCCAGCCGATGCCGCCGCAGTAGGGGCCGCGGGGCGCGGTCTCCAGCGCGTCGATGATGCGCAGGGCGCTGGACTTGGGGGCGCCGGTGACGGAGCCGGGCGGGAAGGCCGCGCCGAGCAGTTCGCTCCAGCCTGCCCCTTCGCACAGTTCGCCGCGGACCGTCGAGACGAGGTGGACGAGGCCGGGGTGCTTCTCCACGGCGCACAGATCGGGGACGGTGACGCTGCCGGTGGCGCAGACACGGCCGATGTCGTTGCGGACGAGGTCCACGATCATCACGTTCTCGGCGTGGTCCTTGTCGAGGAGGTCGGCCTCGGTGCGCCCGGTGCCCTTGATCGGCCCGGACTCCACGGTCCGCCCCTCGCGGCGCAGGAAGAGCTCGGGCGATGCGGTGGCGATCTCCACGCCGTGCCCGGGGAGGCGGATCGTCCCCGCGTACGGCGCGGGGTTGCCGCGGGCGAGCAACGCGGTCAGCGCGTCCACGTCGGCGCCGGGCGGGACGGGGGCGGACAGGACGCGGCAGAGGTTGGCCTGGTATACGTCCCCGGCTGCGATGTGCTCGCGTATCCGGCGCACTCCGGCGGTGTACGCGGCGCGGTCGAGGGACGAGGTCCAGTCCCCGGCGGCGGGGCCGCGCCACTCCCCCGGTGTCGGCGTCGGCACCGGTGCCACCCGCACGTCCGCGAAGCGGGCGCAGGTCAGACGGCCTTCGAAGTCGGCGCAGACGGCCCAGAAACCGGCGGAGTCCAGGGCCGCCGGGTCGTCGGTGACGTCGAGGAGGCCGGTGGCGACGCGGTCGCCGAATCGGGCGAGGGGTGGCAGTTCGGGCACGGTGTCGAGTCTAGGGCGGGTGTCCGGCAGGTCGTCGTCGGCGGCGGGGGCGCGCGCTCCGGGACGCGCCGACGGGGCCTGAGCAGGTGTTCGGTGGGACACAGCGCAGCACGCTGCACAAACGCGTTTTTGTGCTGGCCCGGGAATCCGCTAGAGTTCAACACGTCGCCGGGACGCGAGAGCGCACCGAAACGACAGGCGGACGTAGCTCAGTTGGTAGAGCGCAACCTTGCCAAGGTTGAGGTCGCGAGTTCGAACCTCGTCGTCCGCTCGAAGGACAGTAGGGATCTTCCCGGTCCCCTACACTCCTGGTGGAGTGGCCGAGAGGCGAGGCAACGGCCTGCAAAGCCGTCTACACGGGTTCAAATCCCGTCTCCACCTCCAAGGACGATTAGCTCAGCGGGAGAGCGCTTCCCTGACACGGAAGAGGTCACTGGTTCAATCCCAGTATCGTCCACTGGATCTTCGGATCCCCGCGCGATTAGCTCAGCGGGAGAGCGCTTCCCTGACACGGAAGAGGTCACTGGTTCAATCCCAGTATCGCGCACGCAGTGTCACGGCCCCTCGGGTCGTGTTCCCGAGGACGATTAGCTCAGCGGGAGAGCGCTTCCCTGACACGGAAGAGGTCACTGGTTCAATCCCAGTATCGTCCACACCCCCGGAAACCCCCGGCCGTCTCCTCGGCCGGGGGTTTCCTCGTGTGCGGGTCGCTCAGCTGGAGAAGAGCATGCGGCCGAAGCTCTTGTGGCGCTGGTGGCCGTAGTGACCGCCGTGACCGCCGTGCGGGGCACCCCAGGCGGGGGCGTGCGGGGCCTGCGCCGGGTAGGCCTGGGGAGCGGCCGGGGGCGGCGGCGCCGGCTGGGACCACTGGGACTCCAGCCGGGTGAGCGCCTCCAGCTCGCCGTAGTCCAGGAAGATCCCGCGGCAGTTCGCGCACTGCTCGATCTGGACGCCGTTGCGGTTGTACGTGTGCATCGGGGCGTGACACTTCGGACACTGCATGGTCGGCTCAACTCCTCGCCGGTCGGTCCTGCTTCGCCTATCGCCAGGACAGACTCTGTCCGGCTGCGGTCGATTGCACCCTACTTCGCCGAACTTGACGGCAACTGCTCAGGTACGGAACCGGATCCGCCAGGCAGGTCGACCGACCGGTGCGGCACGGAAACCATCCGGGCGCAGGCGTCGACAAGGGACTCCTCGACCTCGTCGAGGGGGCTGTCGCGTGCGATGGCCTTGGTCACCGCTCGGGCGGCGGTCTGGACGGTGAGGGCGCGAGCCGGCACGTCGAGCGCGGGCCAGGGATCGCCGTCGGCGGGAACCGCGGGCCCGCGGGCCGTGCGATAGGCCGCCAGGAAGCGGGCCCACTCCTCCGGCGGGAGCAGACCGCAGGCGTACCAGGCGGCAGGCCGGGCGAGGTCCCAGGCGGGAACGCCGGTGCCGAGGTCGTCGACGTCGATGAGCCGCCAGGGGCCGTCGGGCACCGGATGCCGGACGAGCTGCCCCAAGTGGAGGTCGCCGTGGCACAGAGTCGTGGTGTCAGGCATGGGCGCCACCCCACGGGCCCAACCAGGGAGGCCGGCCCAGGCCCGCAGGACGGGAGCGACGGCAGGATGCTCCCCTCTCACCTCGCGAAGTCGGAGAACGGCCCGGGCGGCCTTCACCGGGCCACGCATCGGCGGAAGGGAGTGCGGCGCGGGCGTGCGGTGAAGCTGGGCGAGAAGTGTGCCGGCCTCCTCCCACGGGGCAGCGTCCGGAATGTCCGGATCCACGGGAGCGCCGTAGGACCAGAACGTAACCAGGCGGTCATGCAGGGAAGCGGGAGCGGGGGTGAGCGGCGGAAGAAGAAGATGCGGAAGGCAGGCCGCGGCGGCCAGACGGGGGGCGAGGTCGGCGACGGAGACGCCGGGGGCATGAGCTTTGGCGACGACGCCGGCGTGGCGCACCACAGTGGCATCGGCCCGCTCCGCGAGGATGTCTGCGCCGCAAGGGCAACGACTTGAGCTGCGGGAGTGTGCTTCGACGGCGGCGAGTCGAGTGAGCGCACTGCGCAACGGGGTGACGGCCACGGGGCTCCCTGAACGACGGAGGTCCAACGCCCCAGTATCTGCCGGGCCCGGCCACAGGCGACTGCGGGTCCGCTATGGCTGATCGCGCAGTTCCCCGCGCCCCTGAGCAGGCCGGATGAACGCCAGTAAAACCGCGCCCGGCGCACAGAGCACGCCCTGGGCAGCCGGACGAACGCTCACGCAGCCGCACACAAGCCGCCGGGGGCACCCCTGGGCCGGGCAGCCGGACGAACGCTCACGCAGCCGCACACGACCCACAAGGGACGCCCCTGGGCCGGTCGCCGGATGAACGCTCGTGCGGACGCGCGCGGCGCTGAGGGGGCGGGGTGGGGGTGTCCGCCCGCAGCGGCCGGCGTCAGTCGCCGGGCGCCGATGAAAAAGAAGCTACCGCCGGACCGAGGACGGACACCCCCACCCCGTCCCCGACCCACCCACCGAACCGAACGCGCTACACCCGCCCCCACCGAACCGAAACGGGCCGCCGCAGGCACTCAGGGGCGCGGGGAACTGCGCAAAACCCCAGCCCCCACCGAACCCGCACCCGACAACCGCCCAACCGCCGGAGGCAGAGGCAAAAGCAATGCCGGCGCAGCTCCCCAGCTGCGCCGGCATCATTTGCCGTCCGCCATACCCCCGTCCCCACGGGGTTTCATGGGTGGATGTCCCCGCCCGGACCGCTCTTCCGGGCCTGGGGTCGCCGCTCAGCGCCCCAGCATCACGCCCACGGACGACGCCTGTGCGGCCACCGTCTCCCAGCCGTCGAAGACGACCAGGAGCAGTGCGGCCAAGGGGAGGGCCATGAGCGTCGCCACCAGTGGGTGGCGGCGGCCCGTACGGCGGGGTCGGGTGCGCAGATGCGTCCGCGGTGCCGTGTGGGCCATGGTCCCTCTCCTGAACCGTTCTCCGTTGTGGTTGGCAGCGGCGGGCGTCTGACCTCGGGGGACGAGTGCTGCACCCGCCGCTTGACCTCAAATCTAGGCGCGCGGAGGGCATCGCACGTCATGCCCTCGTACCGATTGACGGGCCTCCCGGAGGATGACCCATGACCTGCGGCGTACTCCCCTGGGTGGAGACGCGGGCCTACGACTCGGGGTCTTCCCGGAGGGGCTGCCCACTTCGCGCCGGTATTTCCGAGCCGTCCTCGCGGGGAACGGGCTGTTCGACCAGGGCGAGGACCCGGTTCGCCATGAAGCGGGCGGTACGGACGACAGCGCCGTTTCGGGTGACTTCGCTCACTTCCACCACCCCTCGGCGCACCGCCGTCTCCACCCGGCGGCCCGCTCTGCTCGCCACCACCTCATACGTCCGTGTCGTGTCGCCGGCGTCGACGACTATCTCCACTCGATCACCCTTCACGGGTTCAATCCCCCTTCTGTGACAGGTGGTTGGGGCCAGAGGGGCGACAACGCGCCCTTGTTCGCAGGCCCCCTGAGCACCTCTCAAGTGTCCCATCCGGCACTGACAATCGATCGGAGCGAGAGGGCGCGGCCTCTGCGCGCGGACGGCCGTGGAAACGTAAGCTGTGCCACGTCACACGGACCGGGCAGCGGGGATGAACATGGCGATGATGCGCCTGAGGCGCGAGGACCCGCGCGTCGTCGGCTCGTTCAAGCTTCACCGACGACTCGGCGCGGGCGGGATGGGCGTCGTCTACCTGGGCTCCGACAAGAAGGGGCAGCGGGTCGCGCTGAAGGTCATCCGGCCGGACCTCGCGGAGGACCAGGAGTTCCGGTCGCGCTTCGCGCGCGAGGTGTCGGCGGCGCGGCGGATCCGGGGCGGCTGCACGGCCCGGCTGGTCGCGGCGGATCTGGACGCCGACCGGCCGTGGTTCGCCACGCAGTACGTGCCCGGCCCCTCCCTCCATGACAAGGTCAACGACGACGGGCCGCTCGGGGCCGCCGAACTCGCGGCGATCGGGGCCTCGCTGTCGGAGGGCCTCGTCGCGGTCCACGAGGCCGGGGTCGTGCACCGGGACCTGAAGCCCTCGAACATCCTGCTCTCCCCCAAGGGTCCGCGGATCATCGACTTCGGCATCGCCTGGGCGACGGGCGCCTCGACGCTGACGCACGTGGGCACCGCGGTCGGCTCCCCCGGCTTCCTCGCGCCCGAGCAGGTGCGGGGCGCGATGGTCACGCCGGCGACCGACGTGTTCTCGCTGGGCGCCACGCTCGCGTACGCCTCGACCGCCGACTCCCCTTTCGGGCACGGCAGTTCCGAGGTGATGCTGTACCGGGTGGTGCACGAGGAGCCCCATCTGAACGGCGTTCCCGACGCCCTGGCCCCGCTGATCCGCGCCTGTCTCGCCAAGGACCCCGAGGAGCGGCCGAGCACGCTGGACCTCTCCCTGCGGCTGAAGGAGATCGCGGCGCGGGAGGCGCAGGGCATGGCCGACGCACGGCCCCCGGCGCCCCGCGCCGCCGAGGCCGACCGTCCGACGGGGCGGCTGACGGACAGCAGCTATCCGGACCGTACGGGACGGCAGCCGGGCACCGCCGCGCCGCGGGGCGGGGCCCCGTCCTTGCGCGGCCCGGTGCCGTCACGCGGGGGGACGCCGTCGCGTGGGGGGACGTCCTCGCGAGGCGGGAACGGTTCGCGCGGCGGCGTCTCGCACTCGCGGCCGGGCGCCCGCCCCACCCCGGCTCCCCGGAACACGCCGGCGAAGCGCAACAGCAGGCCCGGTACCGGCAGTCGGCCCGCGCCGCGCAACGGCCGGCCCGGGGCGAGAACCACGGGGACCGGGCGGCGGCCGGCCAACCCCCGGTTGCTGCGGCAGCGGTTGTTCGTGTTCGTCGTCGTGACGCTGCTGGTGGCCCTCGGCATCGCCCTCGTCCAGGGCTGCCAGGGATCGGCCCGAGGACTCGGCGGCGCCGGCTCCCAGACCACGCAGACGCAGACGCACACGCGCCAGCCGCCGACGGGCACCGAGGCCGGCGAGCGCGTCGAGGACGGCTCGTAGACCGGCTCGCGAGAGGGCGCGAAGACGAAGACCGGAGCTCTACCCGAGCGGACGGCCCGTGGCCACAGCGTAGAAGGCGACCGCCGCCGCCGCGCCCACGTTGAGGGAGTCGACTCCGTGGGACATGGGGATGCGGACCCATTCGTCGGCGGCGACCAGGGCCTGGGTGGACAGGCCGTCGCCCTCCGCGCCGAGCATGAGGGCGACGCGGTCCATGGTGTGCGGCGCCGCCTCGTCGAGGCTGCGGGCCTTCTCGTCCGGGGTGAGGGCGAGCAGGGTGAAGCCGGCCTCGCGGACCGAGTCCAGGCCCTTGGGCCAGGTGTCGAGACGGGCGTACGGCACGGAGAACACCGCGCCCATGGACACCTTGACGCTGCGGCGGTAGAGCGGGTCGGCGCAGTCCGGGGAGAGCAGCACCGCGTCCATGCCGAGGGCCGCCGCCGAGCGGAAGATGGCGCCGATGTTGGTGTGGTCGTTCACCGATTCCATGATCACGACCCGGCGGGCGGTCCGCAGCAGTTCGGCCGCCGTGGGCAGTGGCTTGCGCTGCATGGAGGCGAGCGCGCCGCGGTGGACGTGGTAGCCGGTGACGCGCTCGGCGAGTTCGGGGCTGACGGCGTACACGGGGGCGGGCAGTTCGTCGATGACGTCGCGCATGACGTCGACCCACTTGGCGGAGAGCAGCATCGAGCGCATCTCGTAGCCGGCTTCCTTGGCCCGTCTGATGACCTTCTCGCCCTCGGCGATGAACAGGCCCTCGGCCGGCTCGCGCCTGCGGCGCAGTTCGACGTCGGTCAGGCCGGTGTAGTCGCGCAGGCGCGGGTCGGCGGGGTCCTCGACGGTGATGAGATCGGCCACAGGGGTGATACTGCCTTGTCCTGGGTGTGGTGCCAACGGCTCGGCACAGGTTCTGTTACCCGGGGTTACGCCCGGGTGGCGTCCGGCTCCCGTGTTACGCCCTGGTGGCGTCCGGCTGCGGGCCGACGGTGACGACCGGGCCGATCACGATGACGGCCGGCGGCTTCACGTCCTCGGCGCGGACCCGTTCGGCGACCGTCGCAAGGGTCGCGTCGACGCGGCGCTGGGCCGCCGTGGTGCCCTCCTGGACGAGGGCGACGGGGGTGTCGGCCGGCTTGCCGTGGGCGACGAGCGCCTCGGCGATCTTCCCGATCTTGTCGACGCCCATGAGGATCACGAGCGTGCCGGTCAGCTTGGCGAGGGAGGCCCAGTCGACGAGGGAGCGCTCGTCGTCGGGGGCGACATGGCCGCTGACGACGGTGAACTCGTGGGCGACGCCGCGGTGGGTGACTGGGATGCCGGCCGCGCCGGGCACCGAGATGGAGCTGGAGATGCCGGGGACGACCGTGCAGGGGATGCCCGCCTCGGCGAGCGCCTGGAGTTCCTCCATGCCACGGCCGAAGACATAGGGGTCGCCGCCCTTGAGCCGTACGACCGTCTTGCCCTGCTTGGCGTGCTCGATCAGCGCGTTGTTGATCGCCTCCTGGGCCATGAAACGGCCGTAGGGGATCTTCGCCGCGTCGATCACCTCGACGTGGGAGGGGAGTTCGGCGAGGAGGTCGCGCGGGCCCAGTCGGTCGGCGATGACGACGTCCGCCTCGGCGAGGAGGCGGCGGCCGCGGACGGTGATCAGGTCCGGGTCTCCGGGGCCGCCGCCGACGAGGGAGACGCCGGCGGTGCGGGTGCGGTGGTGGGGGGCGACCAGGGTGCCGTCGTGCAGGCCCTCGACGATCGCGTCGCGGATGGCCGCGGTGCGGCGCGGGTCGCGGTCGCGTGCGTCCGTGGTGAGGACGGCGACGGTGACGCCCGCGCTGTGGCCGGTGGCGGGGGTCCATGCGGTCGCCGCGTCGGCGTCGTCGGAGCGCACGCACCACACGCGGTGCGCCTCCCCTTCGGCGGAGGCCTGGGTGTTGGCCTGCGGGTCGCTGGTGGCGATCAGGGCGTACCAGGCGTCGGTGAGGTCGCCTTCGGCGTAGCGCCGGCGGTGCCAGGTGAGCTCGCCCGCGTCCGCCATGGCTTCGACGGAGGGGGTGGCGGACGGTGAGACGAGGTGGATGTCCGCGCCGGCCGCGATGAGGGCGGGGAGGCGGCGCTGGGCCACCTGGCCGCCGCCGAGGACGACGACCCTGCGGCCGGCGAGGCGGAGGCCTACGGGGTAGGCGGGGCTTTGGGCCATGAGGTGCGGCTCCTCGAACAGGCGGTTGTTCAGTGGGCGCACTGCAGCTTCGGAGCGGCCCTGACGTGCGGATTTTAAGCGCACGTCCGGAGGGTGGGCAGGGGCGGGTGGGGTGTTTCTCCCCCTGTCCCGCCCCTGACCGCGGCCCGGGCTCTGCCCCCGGGCCCCGGTGGGTGGACTACTTCTCGGTCACCCCTGCCGAGTCGAACGTCGCCACCTCGTGCATCGCCCTGGCCGTGCTCTGGACCAGCGGGAGTGCGAGGAGGGCGCCGGTGCCCTCGCCGAGGCGGAGGTCGAGGTCGACCAGGGGCCGTAGGCCGAGCTTGTTGAGAGCGGCGACATGCCCCGGTTCGGCGCTGCGATGGCCGGCGATGCAGGCCGCGAGGACCTCGGGGGCGATGGCCCGGGCGACCAGCGCGGCGGCGCCGGCGCTGACGCCGTCCAGGATCACCGGCGTGCGCAGGGAGGCGCCGCCCAGCAGGAGGCCGACCATCGCCGCGTGCTCGAAGCCGCCGATCGCCGCGAGGACGCCGACGGGGTCGGCGGGGTCCGGCTGGTGGAGTTCCAGGGCGCGGCGGACGACCTCGGTCTTGCGGGCGAGGGTCTCGTCGTTGATGCCGGTGCCGCGACCGGTGACCTCGGCCGGGTCGGCACCGGTGAAGACGGAGATGAGCGCGGCGGACGCGGTGGTGTTGGCGATGCCCATCTCACCGGTGAGCAGCGCCTTGTTGCCGGCCGCGACCAGGTCGCGGGCCGTCTCGATGCCCACCTCGATGGCCTGCTTGGCCTCCTCGCGGGTCATCGCGGGGCCTGTGGTCATGTCGGAGGTGCCCGCACGGATCTTGCGGGGCAGCAGACCGGGCGTGGCGGGCAGGTCGGTCGCCACGCCGACGTCCACGACGCACACCTCGGCGCCCACCTGGGTCGCGAAGGCGTTGCAGACCGCGCCGCCGCCCAGGAAGTTGGCGACCATCTGGGCCGTCACCTCCTGCGGCCAGGGGGTGACGCCCTGCGCGTGCACACCGTGGTCGCCGGCGAAGATCGCGACGGCCGCGGGCTCGGGGATGGGCGGCGGGCACTGGCGGGACAGACCGGACAGCTGGGCGGAGATGATCTCCAGCATGCCGAGCGCGCCGGCCGGCTTGGTCATCCGCTTCTGCCGCTCCCACGCCTCGCCGAGCGCCTTGGCGTCCAGCGGGCGGACGCTGGCGACGGTCTCCGCGAGCAGGTCGTGCGGGTCCGCGCCGGGCAGCGCGCGACGGCCGTACGTCTCCTCGTGGACGACCCACGACAGCGGGCGGCGCTTGGCCCAGCCGGCCTGCATCAGCTCGGGCTCCTCCGGGAACTCGTCGACGTATCCCACGCACAGGTACGCGACGACTTCCAGGTGTTCGGGCAGGTCCAGCGCGCGGACCATCTCGCGCTCGTCGAAGAAGCTGACCCAGCCGACGCCGAGGCCCTCGGCGCGGGCGGCGAGCCAGAGGTTCTCCACCGCGAGCGCGGAGGAGTACGGGGCCATCTGCGGCTGGGTGTGGCGGCCCAGGGTGTGCCGGCCGCCGCGGGTCGGGTCGGCGGTGACGACGATGTTCACCGGGGTGTCGAGGATGGCCTCGATCTTCAGTTCCTTGAACTGCTTCGCCCGGCCCTTGGGCAGCGACTTCGCGTACGCCTCACGCTGCCGCTGGGCCAGTTCGTGCATGGCCCTGCGCGTTTCGGCGGAGCGGATGACGACGAAGTCCCAGGGCTGCGAGTGCCCGACGGACGGCGCGGTGTGCGCGGCCTCCAGGACGCGTAGCAGCACCTCGTGCGGGATGGGGTCGCTGCGGAAGCCGTTGCGGATGTCACGGCGTTCGCGGATGACCTTCAGCACGGCCTCGCGCTCGGCGTCGCCGTACGCGGGCGCGGGGGGGCCGACGGGCCGACGGGGAGCTTCGACGGCCTCCGCCTGAGCACCCTCGTGCTCCCGCTCGCTCGGCTCGGCCTGCGCGCTCGGCTCGGCCTGCTCGTTCGGTCCGGCCGGCGCGTTCGGTCCGGCCGGCGCGTGGAGTGCGTACAGCTCCTGCGGCTCGGTCGGCTCGTCGTGGTCGGCGGCCATGGTGTCCAGGTCGTCCGGGTTCTGTGCGACGTTCGGGTCGGGCTGCTCTTGGTCCATCTGCGGCTCCGCCTCCGGAGTGACCGGGGCGGGGGCGGCCTCGGCCGCGCGGGGGGCGGGGACCATCACTGCGGGGGGCTCGGCGACGGGGTGGGGCGTCTGCTCCACCAGCGGCTCCGGTACATGGGGGGTGTCGGCCTCGGCTTCGCCCTCGGCGGACGTGAAGTCGTCCTGGGGCCGGACCGGTTGGGGCTCCACAGCGTCCACGACGCGAGACGCATGGTCCGCGATCTGGTCGGCGGGGGCAGGCGTCGGCTCCGGGTGCTCCGCGTCGTCCTGGACCTCGGGATGCGTCGGCTCCGCTGCCGCGACGGGCTTCGGGTAGAGCGTGTCGAGCGCCGAAGGCGCTGCGACGGGGGCCTCGGTCTGCGCCTCGACGACTGCTTCGGATGCGGGAGGGACCGCTTCGGGTACGGGGACCACCGCTTCCCGCTCAGGTACGACAGGTTCGGCAACGGGCTCGACCGCCTCGGAAACGGCGACCGGCTCGGCTTCTTGGGCTTCCTGGACGACCTCGGGAACCTGGGCCGGCTCGCGCGCGGGCTCCGAGGTCTGCGGCGCGGGCTCGACGGGAACCGCCGGGGCGTCGGACGCCTGGGGCACGCCGGGCGCCGGCACGGCAGGCGTCCGACCTGCCTCCGGTGCGGCGACGACAGGCTCGGGGGCGCTTTCGGCGGCGGCCGCGGGAGCCTCCTCGACGGCGTCCGTCGCAGGCGTGTCGACGACCGCCTCGGGCTCCTCGGCCACCGGGGGGACCGGGACCGCCGGAACCTCGACGGCTTCCGGAGCCTCGGGAGCGACCGCTACGTCCGCCTCCGGGGCCTCAGCGGCCTCCACAGATGCGGCCGCCACCGGCTCGACCTCCTGCGCCACCTCCGCCTCGGCGACGGGCTCCTCCACGGGCGCGCTCTCGGAGGCCTCGACAGCCTGCGCGGCCGCCGCGTCGACCACGTCCACCGCCGGCACCGCCGCCGCGAGCTCGATCTCCGGCGCGGGCTGGGCAACGGGCACGGACTCGGGCTCGGTCTCGGCCACGGGCTCCGACACCGCCTCCGGAGCGGCCTCCGACGCCGGCACCTCGACGGGAGCCGGCGCGGGAACCGGGACCGGGACGGCCGTGGTGGCCTCCGCGCCGCCGAACTGCTCCGCGCCGGCCGGGACCTGCACGTCCTCCGTGGCACCGGTCGCGGCGACACCGGCATGCACCGGATCGGCCTCCTGCGGAGCACCCGCGGGCACGGTCTGCTCGGCGGTCTGCCCGGCCTCCGCCTCCTGCGGAGCGCCGGTCGCCGCGATCGCCTCCGTGGCCACCCGGGCCACGACCGCCTGGGCCACGCCCGCCGGTTCGGGCTGCGCGGGAGACGCGGCCGCCTCGGCGGGGGCCGCCCCGGAAGCGGCCGGCGCCTGGGCGACGGCCTGCGCCGCGACCTGCGCGCCCCAGGGCGCCGCGCCCTGCGGGGGCGTCGCGTACTGGGGAGCGGCGTCGAGGTACTCGGGGCCGGGCACGGGCGTGGCCGGCTGGCGTACGGGTGCGCCGGCGGGGCCGCGGTCGGCCAGCGAGCGGACCGGGCCGGCGAAGGCGTCAGGGATGGGCGGGCCGAGGTGCAGGGGACGGCGCGGCGCGGCCGGGGCGGGCGTCGGGCCCGGGAGGCGGACGGCACCGAGGTCGACCGAGCCGGTGTCGCGGCCGGACATCTCGTGCGGGCCGGGCTCGTGCACGGTCTCGACCACCGGCTCGGGCGCGGGCGGCGCCACCTCGTTGCCCCATGCGCTCTGGGCGCCCGGCAGCAGCAACAGGTCTTCGTCCTCGGCGGTGGTCTCGGAGAGGTAGGCGTACGCGCCGGACGTGGAGACGCCCGGCTGCTCCGCCGTGTCTGCGCTCTCCGGCAGTCCCTCGCCCGGGACCTGGCCGGTGTCGGTCATGCGTACCCCTCGCCCATCGGTTAGTGCTCCTACGACCAGCTCACCCGGAACGGCGCACCGACCGCCCCGCAGTGAAGAACGAGCGTCCACGCCCAGCGGCACGAACGACCCGCCCGAAAAAGACGACAAAGCCATTCAGTGGCATTGTCGCGGTCGTCGTCGCCTCGCGACAGCTTGATCCGAGACGCTCCGCTGTGGACTGCGCCACGTTGCGCGCCCACAGGTTTCGACGTACCACGCCCGCCCCAAAACGGATGGGTTTTCCGGACATTGACCGACGAAAGGCCGGGCGGCCGGATGCGGTACGACGATCGGCCAGCCTACCGCGCGCGGTACGACAACCGGATCACCGGGAGGGCAAAACGGTCTACGCGGAACGCTCGGGCCACACGCCGCTGAGCAGGAACGCGACGCTCCGTTCCCTCTCCGTCCAGGCCCGCGTGTCGAGTTCGACGGACTGGAGGAGGGCGCACTCCACGCGGTAGCCGTGTTCGGTGAGGTCCCGGCCGATGAGTTCGGCGGCGTCGCGGGTCATGGCGTGGGTGACGATGCGCTGCGGGCGGCGGTCGGCGACCGCGGAGACGACGGCCGCTCCCCCGCCGCCGACGCGGACGACGTCCGGCTCGGGCAGATTCTCCAGGACGTGCGGGGCGGCGCCGCGGACGATCTGGAGCTGTACGCCGAAGCGGCGGGCGGCGGCGTCGGTGCGGGCGCATGCCTCGAGCGCCCGGTCCACGGCGATCACGGCGGCGCCGGCCCGCGCGGCCTCGGTGGCGAAGGCGCCGCTGCCGCAGCCGATGTCCCAGACGAGGTCGCCCACGCGCGGGCCGAGCCGGGACAGTTGGGCGGTGCGCAGGAGTTCAGTCTCCCCTTCGCCGAGTTCGCCGCCGTACGCCTCGGCGGGCAGCGCCCAGCCGCGTGGGCCCGAGTCGGGGGCGCGGCCGGTGATCCAGCCGCTGTCGGCCTGGGGCGCCGCGGCCGCCGTTCCCCCGATGACGATGACGACGTTGGGGTCGCGCCAGGTGTGGTCGGCGGCCTTGTCGGAGGTGACGACGCTGATGTGCTCGCGGTCGGTGCCGAGTTCCTCGCACACGACGAAGGTGCGGTGGACGCCCTCCATCAGCAGGCCGAGTTCGGCGGGGCCGGCGCCGGGTGAGGTGAGTACGGCGACTTTGGTGTGGGCGCGGCATACATTCACCGCGCGTCGCAGCGTGCGCCGGTGGGCGACGACCACTTGGGCGTCGTCCCAGGGCATGCCGGCGCGGGCGAAGGCGGCGGCGACGGAGGAGACGGCGGGGACGACCTCGACCTCCAGGCCGAACTCGGGTGCGCGCAGGGTGCGGACGACGCCGAAGAAGCCGGGGTCGCCGTCGGCGATGACGACGGCGGTGCCGCGGTGGCCGGCGATGCGGCGGGCGGCGAGGGCGACGCTGCCGAGGCGCAGGCGCTCGGCGGCGGGAGGCACTTCCGGCAGCGCCAGATGGTGCGCGGCGCCCGCCACCAGCGTGGCGGCGCTCAGGGCGGAGCGGGCCGCGGCGGTCAGCGGCGAACCGTCCCAGCCGATCACCGTGACGCGGTCGGCCATCGTCCTCAGTCTCCCGGGGTTTGCGCAGGCAGCGGTCCCGTGAGGGTACCTGGTCGCGCGGGGCCGGGCGGGGTGGCGGCGGGCCCGTGATCAGGGTGGATCGGTTCCGGCCAACGACGCAGGACCGGTTCCGGCCGGGAGCCGGGATCAGTTCCAGTCTGCGTACGAGGTGAAGCCGCCGCTCTCCGCGAACTGCTCCCCCGAGCCTTCGAGGTCCTCCGGCAGCAGGCTCCACACGATGAAGTCGGTGCGCATCTCGGTCCAGGAGCCCTCCTCGGTGCGGGCCCGGGCTATGCAGGCGTTGCGCAGGACGCCCTCGCTGATACAGCCGATCTTCTGCGCGACCTGCTGGGAGGCGGTATTGTCGGCGGCCGTGCGCAGCTCGATGCGCTCGAACCGCTGGTCGGTGAACAGCCATTGGGCGGTGGCCAGCGACGCCTCGGAGGCGTAGCCCTCGCCGCGGGCCCAGGGGGCGACGATGTACGACAGTTCGGTGGCGCGCACGTGCCAGTTGGTCTTGGTGAGCTGGATGATGCCGACGAGCCGCTGGGTCAGGAACTCGGTGACGGCGAGGTCGAGGCCGCGGCCGGCGGTGCGCTCGGCGGGGGCGTACCGGGTGATCCAGGTGCGGGCCGCGGTCTCGGTGAAGGGCTGGGGGACGTCGGTCCAGGCCACTATCTGCTCGTCGTTCATCATCGCGGCCAGGGACGGAACGTCGTCCTCGTCGAGGGGGCGCAGCACCAACCGCTCCGTGCTGATGGAGATGGAGGGGAAGGTGCTCGTCATGGGTCGCTCCGTAACCTTCGAGACCGTCGGCGTCCGACCTGCCTGACCGTCAGACCCGCTGAACTGCCCAGCATGCAGCATGAAAGCACCCTGTCGCACCACGGGGTCCGCACCGGGCGAACGGTGCGGACCCCGAAGGCGTGTGCGGGTCAGAAGGAGGCGACGACGGAGCCGGCGTACTTGTCCGCGATGAACTTCTTGACCTCGGGGGAGGTGAGGAGCTTCGCGAGCTTCTGGACGCGCGGGTCGTCCTCGTTGCCCTTCTTCACGGCGAGGAAGTTGCCGTACGGGTTGTTCTCGGCCTTCTCCAGGGCGAGGGCCTGCTGGGCGGGCTTGAGGCCGGCGGAAAGGGCGTAGTTGCCGTTGACGACGGCGGCGTCCACGTCGTTCAGGGAACGCGGGGTCTGGGCCGCCTCCAGCTCCTTGAACTTGAGGTTCTTGGGGTTCTTGGCGATGTCGGCGGGGGTGGCCGAGTTGTCGGCGCCGTCCTTGAGGGTGATCAGGCCGTTCGCGGCGAGCAGCTTCAGCGCCCGGGCCTCGTTGACGGTGTCGTTGGGGACGGCCACGGTGGCGCCGCTCTTGAGGTCGCCGAGGCTCTTGGCCTTGTTGGAGTAGAGGCCGAGCGGCTCCAGGTGGACCGTCACGACGGGCACGATGTCGGTGCCGTTCTTCTTGTTGAAGTCGTCGAGGTACGGCTTGTTCTGGAAGTAGTTGGCGTCCACCGAGCCGTCGGCGGTCGCGGGGTTCTGCGTGGTGTAGTCGCTGAACTCCTTGACCTCCAGGTCGAGGCCCGCCTTCTTCGCGAGGTGGTCCTTGACGTAGGTGAGGATCTCGCCGTGCGGGACCGGGCTCGCGGCGACGATCAGCGGGCCGCTGGTGTCGTTGGCGGCGTTGCCGGAGCCGCAGGCGGAGAGCCCGAGGGTGAGGGCTCCGGTGACGAGGGCGGCGGTGGTGAACTTGGCGGTGTTACGCACGAAAAGTGCCTTTCCTGAGGATGGTGCGACCCCGTGGTGGGTGGTACGGGGAGTCATGGGGGGGTGGGTTGTTCAGGCGACTTTGCCGACGTCGGCCGTGGCCGGCTCCTCGGCCTTCAGCAGGCGGAGCTTCGGGGCGGGTCCGGAGCGGCCGCCGCGCCGGTGCAGTGAGCGGGCCGCGAAGTCGCCGGCGAACTGTATGAGCGAGATGACGACGGCGAGGATCGCGACGGTGATCCACATCAGGTCGGTCTCGAAGCGCTGGTAGCCGTAGCGGATGGCGATGTCGCCGAGGCCGCCGGCGCCGACGGTGCCGGCCATCGCGGAGTAACCGATGAGGGCGACGATCGTGGTGGTGGTGCCGGCGATCAGCGAGGGCAGGGACTCGGGCACGAGCACCTTGCGCACGATGGTCCAGGTGTTGCCGCCCATGGACTGCACGGCCTCGACGAGTCCGCCGTCCACCTCGCGGACAGCCGTCTCGACGAGGCGGGCGAAGAACGGGATGGCGCCGACGGCGAGGGGCACGATGGCGGCCTCGCGGCCGATGGTCGTCCCGGTGATGGACCGGGTGAAGCCCATCAGCGCGACCATGAGGATGATGAACGGCATCGAGCGGGCGACGTTCACGACCTGCCCGATCACCTTGTTGGCGACGACGTTCTGGAGCAGGCCGCCGCGGTCGGTCAGGACCAGCAGGACGCCCAGCGGGAGGCCGCCGACGACCGCGATGAGGGTGGACCAGCCCACCATGTAGAGGGTGTCACCACACGCCTGCTCCAACAAGGGCCACCGCTCGGAGAGTTCCGCCCAGGTCACTTGGCACCGCCCTTCACCAGCAGGGGCTTCTCGGCAAAAGCGCCCAGCACGTCTATCTGCAGGCCCTGTTCGCGCAGGAAGCCGATCGGCACGACGTTGTCCTCGTAGCGACCGGGCAGTTCGATGCGCATCCGGCCGACCTGGAGACCGCCGACGGTGTCGACGGCTGCGCCGAGGATCGAGATGTCGATGTTGTAGGTGCGCGAGAGCTGGGAGATGACCGGCTGGGTGGCGGCCTCGCCGTGGAAGGTGACGTCGACGACGGTGCGGCCGTCGCCCTCGGCCTCGCCGCTCACCGGGAAGAGTGCGGATGCGAGTTCGGAGCCGGGGGTGGCGAGCAGTTCGCTGACCGTGCCGGACTCGACGACGCGGCCCTGTTCCATGAGCGCGGCGGAGTCGCAGATCGACTTGACGACGTCCATCTCGTGGGTGATGAGCAGGACGGTCAGGCCCAGCCGGCGGTTGAGGTCGCGCAGCAGCTGGAGGATGGAGCGGGTGGTCTCCGGGTCGAGGGCGCTGGTGGCCTCGTCGGAGAGCAGCACCTTGGGGTCGCCTGCGAGGGCGCGGGCGATGCCGACGCGCTGCTTCTGGCCGCCGGAGAGCTGGGCGGGGTAGGCCTTCGCCTTGTCGGCGAGGCCGACGAGGTCGAGCAGTTCCAGCGCCTTGCGGGAACGTTCCTTCCCGGAGGTGCCGAGGATCTCCAGCGGCAGCTCGACGTTGTCCTGCACGGTCCGCGAGGACAGCAGGTTGAAGTGCTGGAAGACCATGCCGATACGGCTGCGGGCGCGGCGCAGCTCACGGCCGGCGCGCGGGCCGCGGCCGGCGAGGGCGGTGAGGTCCTGGCCGGCCACGGTGACCGTGCCGGAGGTGGGGCGTTCCAGGAGGTTGATGCAGCGGATCAGCGAGGACTTGCCGGCGCCGGACTGGCCGATGACGCCGTACACCTCGCCTTCACGGACGTGCAGGTCGACGCCGTCGAGGGCGGTGACCTCCCGGCCGCGTGCGCGGTAGACCTTGGTGAGGCCCGTGGTGGTGATCACGTGGGTTTCCGTCACTGTCGAGTGCGCGGGCGTGGGTGTGCCCGGGCACGGATGCGTTCGTTCAAGGACGCGACACGGTTCTCGCTGTGACGCTGGATCGGGGAGAACATGTGCGCGGGGCGGCTGTGCGTCACGCACGGCTCATCGGCTCACTGCGTACGCACATGCCACCGCGTCTCGCTTCGGGGCGCGAGCTCAGGGTGGTGCGGGGGCCCTCTAGAAGGCGCACATTCGACACATACAACGAGCACCGGGCGTCATGGTCGCCTCGGTCGCAGGGGTGCGGTCGCTCGTCGTGGTCATGCGATCAGTAAACCAGACGTACGGTCCTGACAGGCCTCGGCTGTCCGCATGCTGGACAGTCATGGACAGCCCTCGGGTGCACCCCGGGGCCTTCGCACCCGCTCTGCTCCCTCGCCGTTGACCAGCGCGAACGGTCCGGTCCGGCTGCGAGCGCCCTCAAGGGCCGGAGTCGGCGGCAGGGACGGTGGTGACCAAGGCCACGGGTCGATCCGGCCCGCGCACCCTCGCAGAAGGCCCCCCGCCGTGCCCCTTCCGAGGCCGCCGCGGGGCCTCGCGGGACCGGACGCGAGGGGCCCGTCAAGGGCGTAATAGGGTCACTGCATGCTTGATGCCCTGACGCTGGCGACCGGTGTCGCCGCGCTGCTGCTCGCCGCGTGGTGCGGCTGGGCGGCCTACCGCGACCAGCCCACCAAGGACTGGCACTTCATCGGGATGGCCGTGGTCTCGGTGCTGGCCCTGGCCCAGCTGGTGATCGGGATCGTGCAGCTGGCACGGGGCGAGAAGCCGGCTCAGGGCACGACGATCTTCGTGGCGTATCTGCTGGGGGCGCTGGCGTGCCTGCCGGCGGCGGGGTTCATGTCGCTGGCCGAGCGGACGCGGTGGGGCTCGGTGACGGTCGCGGCCGCGGCGGTCGTCCTCGCCGTCCTCGAGGTGCGGCTCTACGACATCTGGGGAGGCTGACATGACGGCCGCGCAGGAGAGGCCGCGACGCCTGATCGGCGGGCCGGGCCTGGTGCTGGTGTGGTTCTACGGCGTGATGGTGGTCGGGGCGGTGTCGCGCTCGGCATACCAGATCGCCACGGAGTTCGACCGGGCGCCGCTCGCCTACACGCTGTCGGCGGTGGCGGGCGTGGTGTACGGGTTCATCACGTACTCGCTGGTGCGGGGAGGCGAGACGGCGCGCAGGGCGGCACAGGTGTGCTGCGCCGCCGAACTCGCGGGCGTGCTGACCGTCGGCACCTGGACGCTGATCGAGCCGTCCGCCTTCCCGGACGCGACCGTTTGGTCGGACTACGGGATGGGCTACGTGTTCATCCCCGTGCTGCTGCCGCTGACCGCGCTGTACTGGCTGCGCCGGTCCCGCACGGTCACGCCGTAGCCGCGTACGCTCCCGCCGCCTTCTCCAGGACGATCATCGGGACACCGTCCGCGCCCTGGGAGGTGCCCACGGTCTCGTAGCCGACCCGGCGGTAGAGGCGGAGGTTGCCCTCGCTGCGGTGGCCGGCCTGGAGGCGGAACCTCTTGGCGCCGCGCTCCTCGGTGAGGGCGGCCTCGGCGGCGCGGAGCAGCCGCGCGCCGATGCCGTGCCCCTGGAGGCGGGGGTGGACGCAGAGCTTGCCGATGGCGGCCGCGCCGTCCTCCGTGATGGAGCCCCGGACCGAGCCGACGACCTCGTCGCCCAGCCGCGCCACGAAGACGCAGTCGGTGGCCAGTTCCTCGCGCACCGAGTCGAGGGACTGGACGAGCGGGGCGATGCGGTAGTTGCCGTACAGCGCCGCCTCCCTCTGGAAGCACAGGTACTGCAGCCTGAAGATCTGCTCGGCA
This sequence comes from Streptomyces sp. NPDC088254, assembly GCF_044740925.1. Lineage (NCBI taxonomy): Bacteria > Bacillati > Actinomycetota > Actinomycetes > Kitasatosporales > Streptomycetaceae > Streptomyces > Streptomyces sp. NPDC088254. The sequence goes on from NZ_JBIURQ010000008.1 coordinate 176,914, forward strand.
TCCTGCTCGGTCGCCACCGAGATGGTCACGCTCATGCCCATGTGCGCACGCCTCCCGCTCACCTGATCGCCTGTGGTCCTTCACTCCTATCCCCGCACTTCGCGAGCCGCAACCACCGGCGTCAGGAGACGTCGAAGACATCGCGGACATCTGGAACGTTACGGTCCGAGACTTCCCTGTGAGATACCCAACTCCCCCGCGATCTTCCGGTACGTGAGCGCTGGGGGCCTCAGCGGCCGACGTGGTCCTCGCGGGCCAGCACGCCGGTGTCGGGCTGGTCGGTGAACACGCCGTCGATACCGGTCGCGAAGTAGGTCCGGTAGGCGCCGAAGACGTCTCCGTAGCCGTCCGGGTCGGCGCCCTTGCGGAAGTCCGCGGGCAGGAAGGGGTTCTCGTTGCGCATCGTGTACGGGTGCAGGATCAGGCCGACGGCGTGGGCGTCCCGCACCAGGGTGGTGGGAGTGGTGAGGCGGCCGGCCGCGTCCTTGGGGATGACGAGGTCGAGGGTGGGCCCGATGCCCTGGGCGTAGCCGGCGATCTCGCGGAGTCCCTTGCGGGTGACCAGGTCGGCGACGGTGCGCGGGTCGCCGGTCGCGACGAAGTCCCAGGGCCGGGTGGAAGCGCCGGAGAGGAGCACCACCAGGGGGTTGTCGACCAGCTTGTTCAGGCGCTGGATGCTGGTCGGCTCGAAGGACTGGATGACGACCGGGGCGTTCTTGCCGTCCTTCCCGTGCCGGCGCAGCAGCGCGGCGACCCGCTCCTCCACGCCGAGGCCGAGGGCCCGGAAGTAGGTGGGGTGCTTGATCTCGGGGTAGATCCAGACCTGCTTGCCGCGCTCACGGGTCTGCCGGTCCTGCCACTTCAGGACTTCCTCGAAGGTGGGGATCTGCCAGCGCCCGTTGTACAGGGTGTTGTGCGGGCGGTTGGCAGGGACGCGCTCGACGGCTCGCAGGGTCTTCAGTTCGGCGAGGGTGAAGTCCTCGGTGAACCAGCCGGTGGTGGGGACGCCGTCGAGGGTCTTGGTCGTCTTGCGGGCGGCGAACTCGGGATGGTCGGCGACGTCGGTCGTGCCGCCGATCTCCGGCTCGTGACGGCAGACGAGGTGACCGTCCTTGGTGGGGACGAGGTCGCCGGCCTCGACGATGTCCGCGCCGAGGTCGAGAGCGAGTTCGTACGAGCCGAAGGTGTGCTCGGGGCGGTAGCCGCTCGCGCCGCGGTGACCGATGATCGTGGGCACGGGGAGGCTCTTGAGCCCCTTGCCGCGGTTGCCGTCGCCGCCATTGCCCTTGCCGCCGTACCCGGCGTCGGCGGCTCCCGCCGTGCCGCTCAGTCCGAGGGTCGCCCCACCGGCCCCCAAGGCGGCCGCCGCGCCGAGGAACGCACGCCGCGCGGTGCCGCCCGACCGCCGCTCCGGCTCGCGCTCGCCCTGAGCCCGCTGCGAATCGTGCCCGCCCATGTGGGTCCTCCTGCCGTCGGATCGTCCGGTGCGCGCCGATCGTAGGGGCGCGGACGTGACCGGTGGGAGACCCTGGTGCGAACGGGTGGGTGACGCCTGATGGCGCGTATTCGACGGAACATGACGTTGCGTCGGATTCGGTGTCACGGACCCGGGTAGCCGGGCGGTACCGTCCGTGTGACGGGCCGGTGACGGGCCGCGACTGTTGGGCCGGTGGAGGTAAACCTGCGTCAACAGTGCGTAAGGCGTCGGTGAACCCGGTGTGCAGGAACGGGGCAGCCGCGAGTATCGTCCTCACCTGCACATACACATACCGTTTCCCTTGACATCGGAGGGTTCGTTGTCCCGCTTCGCGCTCATCAAGGCAGTGCTCGGACCGATCATGCGCCTGATGTTCCGCCCCCGGGTGGAGGGCGTGGAGCACATCCCGGGGGAGGGCCCGGTGATCCTGGCCGGGAATCACCTCACCTTCATCGACTCGATGATCCTCCCGCTGGTGTGCGACCGGCAGGTCTTCTTCATCGGCAAGGACGAGTACGTCACCGGCAAGGGCTTCAAGGGCCGGCTGATGGCCTGGTTCTTCACCGGCGTCGGCATGATCCCCGTGGACCGCGACGGCGGCAAGGGCGGGGTCGCGGCGCTGATGACCGGGCGGCGGATCCTGGAGGAGGGCCGGGTCTTCGGCATCTACCCCGAGGGCACGCGCTCGCCCGACGGCCGGCTGTACCGGGGGCGTACGGGCATCGCCCGGCTCACCCTGATGACCGGCGCGCCGGTGGTGCCGTTCGCGATGATCGGCACCGACAAGATCCAGCCGGGCGGCTCGGGGATGCCCCGCCCCAGCCGGGTCACCGTCCGCTTCGGCGAGGCGCTGGAGTTCTCCCGCTACGAGGGGATGGACCGGGACCGCTATGTGCTGCGGGCGGTGACGGACTCCGTGATGGCCGAGGTGATGCGGCTGTCGGGGCAGGAGTATGTGGACATGTACGCGACCAAGGCCAAAGCGGCGTAGGCCTCCGGCGGTTGTGCAGGGTGCCTTGCGGGGGTGCGGTGAGTGGTCGCGCCCCCTGCGGCGCAGCCGCACATCGTTGACGGCTGGTGAGCGGTCGTATGTGAGGGTGCGTGGTGGCAGGTCGCGCCCCCCGCGGCGGAGCCGCACATCGAAACAGCCCCGCGCCCCTTTGGCTGCGTCGCCGACCCGGCGATTCCAAGTCGGCGACGACTCGCCCCTTTGGTTGCGGCGCTCACCCGGTGTTTCCGAGGCGTTGTCCCTTCAGCAGTAGCCATGCCGTCGCCGCTGTAGCCAGAAGGACCGCCGCGCCCACGCCTGAGGCGACGCTCAGGCCGCTGACGAACGCGTCCCTCGCTGAGTTCAGCATTGTTTCCGCCTGTGCCGTCGGCATTGTGCTTGCTGCTTGCGTCGCGCCGCCCAGGGATTCGTGGGCGCCCTCGGGTGTGCCCGGCGGGGCGGGGAAGTCTCGGTAGACGCCGGTCACGATCGAGCCGAGAACCGCGATGCCCAGGGCCGCGCCCAGTTCGTACGCCGTCTCCGAGACGGCCGACGCCGCTCCCGCCTGTTCCTTGGGGACGGAGGAGAGGATCACGTCGGAGGTGACGGTGAAGGAGAGGCCGGCGCCGACGCCGACCACGAGGAGGGCCGCTCCCAGAAGGGGGTAGCCGGTGGACCGGTCGACGACGGTCAGGGCCGCCAGGGCGAGGCCGATCGCCGCGAGGCCGCCGGAGACCACCGTCCGGACGGAGAAGCGGCGGGCCGCGCGCCCCGCGAGCAGGCCGGCCGCCACCGCGCCGACGGCGGCCGGCAGTTCGGCAAGCCCCGCCTGCAACGGAGGCCTGCCCTGGACGAGTTGCAGAAACTGGGAGAGGAAGAAGACCAGGCCGGACATGCCCAGGACGGTCAGCAGGTCGGCCAGGACCGCGCCGCTGAAGCCCCGGCTGCCGAACAGGCGCATGTCCAGCAGCGGGGCCGGCAGGGTGAGTTGGCGGCGTACGAAGCCGTACAGCGCGGCCGCGCCCAGCAGGCCGACGGCGAGCGTGGGCCAGGCCGGGCCGTGGGAGGCGGCCTCCTTGACGGCGTAGACGATGCCGATCATGCCGACGAGGGACAGCGCCACACTGGGCAGGTCCCAGGGGCCCGGGTTCGGGTTGCGGGACTCCGGCAGGGTCCTGACGCCGACCAGGACGAGGACCGCCATGACGGGCAGGTTGATCAGGAAGACCGAGCCCCACCAGAAGTGTTCGAGCAGGAAGCCGCCGGTGATCGGACCGACCGCGGTGCCCGCGGAGGCCGTCGCGCCCCAGATGCCGATGGCGAGGCTGCGCTCGCGCGGGTCGTGGAAGATGTTGCGGATCAGGGCGAGCGTGGCCGGCATGAGGGTCGCGCCGGCGACGCCGAGCAGGGCACGGGCCGCGATCATCGCCTCGGGCGTCGTGGCGTAGGCGTTCAGGACGGATATCGCGCCGAAGGCGGTCGCGCCGCCGAGCAGGATCCGCTTGCGGCCGACGCGGTCGCCGAGGCTGCCCATGGAGACCAGCAGGCCGGCGATGACGAAGGAGTAGACGTCGCCGATCCACAGGAGCTGGGTGCCCGAGGGCGCGAGGTCCTCGCTGATGTAGGGGGTCGCGAGACCGAGGACGGTCGCGTCGACGGCCACCAGCAGCACGGCGAGCACGAGGACGGACAGCGCGAGCCAACGGCCCGGGCGCTTCACCGCCTCGGGCGCGATCACCGGCTGCAGGGTGCTGGTCATGGTTCCTCTCTCCGTAGCGCGCCGCCGAGCAGCAGCTCGACGATCATGTGGTGGAAGTCCTTGGGGGCGACCTTGCCGCAGAGCACGACCCAGGCCCCGGAGGCGAGCAGCCCGAACAGGGCCTCGGTGAGCCATGCCGGGGTGAGGTCGATGCGGAATTCGCCGTCGTGCTGTCCGCGCCGGAAGAGCGCCGAGATGCGGGCGTCGATCCTGGCCCACCCCTCGTTCTGCTCCTCGCCCTCGTAGAGCTGGTTCTCGCTGTAGAGGAAGGCGAGCAGTCCGGCGACCGGTTCCAGCTCGCGCACGAGTCGCCGTACGGCGTCGCGAGCCGGCCCGTCGTCGAGGCGAGCCGCGTCGAGGGCGGCCTCGCACTCGGCGATGCCCAGCGCCTCCAGCGCCCGTACGAGCGCGTCCCGCCCGGCGAAGTGCCGGTGCAGGGTGGCCCGGCTGATCCCGGCGGCCCTGGCGACCTCGTCCATGGTCGCGGTGGACTTGCGGGTCAGCAGCGCGGCGGCACTGCGCAGCACGTGGTCACGGTCGACAGCCATGAGACAACCATACCCCAAGTGAGACGTTGATGTCTCATTCGGGGCTCGCAGGTATCAAGCGGAGGGTGTGCTCGAAGGTTGGATGTACCGCGCGGTCGCTCAGTGCCAGGGCAGCCGGCCGCGGTGTTCCCAGTAGGTGTGGGGCTCCTCCGCGAGGGCGGCGAGGCGGGTGAGCTGGGCCTCGTCGAGGTCGACGGCGGCGGCGTGCAGGTTGGAGGCGAGCTGGGCGGTGGTCGCGGCGCCGGAGAGGACGACGCCGGCCCAGGGCTGCCGCAGGACCAGTGCGAGGGCGACCGCGTCGCAGCCGAGGGAGGTCTCCTCCGCCACCGCCCTGAGCGCGTCCGGTGCGTGCGGCTCGGCGAGGCGGCCGTTCGCCATCCCCTCCTTGACGATCACCGTGAGCCCGGCGGCGTGCGCCTCGGCGAGCGCCGGGCCGGCCGAGGTCTCCAGGGCGTTGTACGTCGACTGGACGGCACGGAAGAGGGGCTCGCCGTCGACGGTCACGGCGAGGGCGGCACGGATCGCGTCCGCCTGGGCGGGGCCACTGGTGGAGAAGCCGATGGTCACGCCCTGAGCGGCGGCCTCGGCGAGCCGTGCGTGGAGTTCCTTGTCGGCGAGGGCCGGGCTGTCCGGGGTCACCGAGTGGATCTGGTACAGGTCGAGCCGGTCGCCGAGCAGTTCGGCGGTCTCGGCGCGCTGACGCTCGTAGGTGGCGAGGCCGTGGTCCTTGACCTCGTGCTTCTCCGCGTCGGTGGTCCAGTTCGCGGTGTAGGTGTAGCCCCATTTGCTTCCCACGACCACGTCGTCCAGCCCGGGGTTCCGGTTCAGCCAGTCCGCGAGGAACTCCTCGCTGCGGCCGTAGGAGCGGGCCGCGTCGAAGTAGCGGACGCCCTGGGCGTAGGCCGCGTCGAGGAGTTCGTGAGTGCGGGCGCGGAGGGCTTCCACGCTGCGGTTCTCACCGAGGTCCTGGTCTCGGTCGAGGGTGATGTAGCCGGGGCGGCCGACTGCGGCCAGGCCGAAGCCGATGTGGCAGGTGGGGGTTGTCGCTGCGGCCAGGCGGGCGAAGGGCATCGCGGGCTCCGTGGGTCGGCTTTCGGCTCGTGACCAACGTAACCCGCGACGACCTCCGCTTCGCAGCTCGGTCGCCGCGCGGCTTCGAGCGCTACTTCTTCGCCGTCGCCCAGGCGTGCTGGGCGGCCACGTCCGCCTTGACCTCTGCCAGCTGCACTGCCACCGCGCTCGGGGCCGTGCCGCCCCGGCCGTTGCGGGAGGCCAGGGCGCCGGGGACGTTGAGGACCGTGCGGACCTCGGGGGTGAGGTGGGCGGAGATCTCGGCGAACTGGGCGTCCGTCAGCTCGTCCAGTTCCTTGCCCTCGGCCTCGGCGACCTTCACGCAACTGCCGGCGACCTCGTGCGCGACACGGAACGGCACGCCCTGCTTGACCAGCCACTCGGCGATGTCGGTGGCGAGCGAGAAGCCGGCCGGGGCCAGCTCCTCCATGCGCTCGCGGTGCACGGTGAGGGTGGCGATCATGCCGGTGAAGGCGGGCAGCAGGACCTCCAGCTGGTCGCAGGAGTCGAAGACGGGCTCCTTGTCCTCCTGGAGGTCGCGGTTGTAGGCGAGGGGCAGCGCCTTGAGCGTGGCCAGCAGACCGGTCAGGTTGCCGATCAGACGGCCGCTCTTGCCGCGCGCCAGCTCCGCGATGTCCGGGTTCTTCTTCTGCGGCATGATCGACGAGCCCGTGGAGAACGCGTCGTGCAGGGTCACGAAGGAGAACTCCTTCGTGTTCCAGATGATGATCTCCTCGGCGATCCGGGAGAGGTTCACCCCGATCATCGCGGTGATGAAGGCGAACTCGGCGACGAAGTCACGGGACGCCGTGCCGTCGATGGAGTTGCCGGCGCTGCCGTGCTCGAAGCCGAGGTCCTGGGCGACCGCCTCGGGGTCGAGGCCCAGGGAGGAGCCGGCGAGCGCGCCGGAGCCGTACGGCGAGACGGCCGTGCGCGCGTCCCACTGGCGCAGCCGCTCGGCGTCCCGGGACAGGGACTGCACATGGGCGAGGACATGGTGGGCGAAGAGCACCGGCTGGGCGTGCTGGAGGTGGGTGCGGCCGGGCATCGCCACGTCCGGGTGGGCTTCCGCGAGGCCGATCAACGCGTCCTGGAGCTCGGCGATCAAGCCGCCGAGGATGCGGGCGTGGTCGCGCAGGTACATGCGGAAGAGGGTGGCGACCTGGTCGTTGCGGGAGCGGCCGGCGCGCAGCTTGCCGCCGAGGTCGGGGCCGAGGCGCTCCAGGAGGCCGCGTTCGAGGGCGGTGTGGACGTCCTCGTCGGCGATGGTGCCGACGAAGTCGCCGGACGCCACGTCCGCCTCCAGCCGGTCCAGGCCGGCGAGCATGCCGGCCAGCTCGTCGTCGGTGAGCAGGCCCGCCTTGTGGAGCACGCGCGCGTGGGCGCGGGAGCCGGCGATGTCGTAGGGCGCGAGCCGCCAGTCGAAGTGGACGGACGCGGACAGCTTGGCCAGGGCCTCGGCGGGACCGTCGGCGAAACGACCGCCCCAGAGCCGTACGTCACCGCTGTTGCTGCTCACTTGCTGTGCTCCTTGGGAGGTTCCGGTTCCGGATGTGCCGCCGCCTCCCCACGACGTGAGTGAGGAGGCGGTCGTCAGGCTAGTGCGTGCGAGGCAGGCGGAGGGGTTACGCGAGGTCCCGCTTGGCGGCGATCTTCGAGGACAGGCTGTAGATGTCGATGAAGCCCTTGGCCGCGGCCTGGTCGAAGGTGTCGCCGGTGTCGTAGGTGGCGAGGTTGAAGTCGTACAGGGACGACTCGGAGCGCCGGCCGGTGACGACCGCGCGGCCGCCGTGCAGGGTCATCCGGATGTCGCCGGAGACGTGCTGGTTGGCCTCGTTGATGAAGCCTTCCAGGGCGCGCTTGAGCGGGGAGAACCACTGGCCGTCGTAGACCAGTTCGCCCCAGCGCTGCTCCACCTGCCGCTTGTAGCGGGCGAGTTCACGCTCGACGGTGACGTTCTCCAGCTCCTGGTGCGCGGTGATCAGGGCGATCGCGCCGGGAGCCTCGTACACCTCACGGGACTTGATGCCGACGAGGCGGTCCTCGACCATGTCGATCCGACCGATGCCCTGGGCGCCGGCGCGCTCGTTGAGCTGCTGGATGGCCTGCAGGACGGTGACGGGCTTGCCGTCGATGGCGACCGGGACGCCCTCCTTGAAGGAGATGACCACCTCGTCGGCCTCGCGCGGGGTCGCCGGGTTCTGCGTGTACTCGTAGATGTCCTCGATCGGGGCGTTCCAGATGTCCTCGAGGAAACCGGTTTCGACGGCGCGGCCGAAGACGTTCTGGTCGATGGAGTACGGGGACTTCTTGGTGGTCGCGATGGGGAGGTTCTTCGCCTCGCAGAAGGCGATGGCCTTGTCCCGGGTCATGGCGTAGTCGCGGACCGGGGCGATGCACTTGAGGTCGGGGGCGAGGGCGACGATGCCGGCCTCGAAGCGGACCTGGTCGTTGCCCTTGCCGGTGCAGCCGTGGGCGACGGTGGTGGCGCCGTGCTTGTGCGCGGCGGCGACGAGGTGCTTGACGATCGTCGGCCGGGAGAGCGCGGAGACCAGCGGGTAGCGGTCCATGTAGAGGGCGTTGGCCTTGATCGCCGGGAGGCAGTACTCGTCGGCGAACTCGTCGCGGGCGTCGGCGACTTCGGCCTCGACGGCGCCGCAGGCGAGGGCGCGCTTGCGGATGACGTCCAGGTCCTCGCCGCCCTGGCCGACGTCGACCGCAACGGCGATGACCTCGGCGCCCGTCTCCTCGGCGATCCAGCCGATGGCGACGGAGGTGTCCAGACCGCCTGAGTAGGCGAGTACGACGCGCTCGGTCACGGGTTTCTCCTCACACTGCATTCGCTGACATGCATGAGTATGCAGGAGTCCGCATGATTCGTCAATCCGGTCCGCTGCCGGACGGGATTCTGAGAATTTCTTGAAGTCGCTTTGAACATCAGCAACCGCTTACCCGTACTTCCGACCGAACGCCGGCGCCGCGTTGCACCACCACTCCTGACCCTCGTGAACCCAAGTGAGGCATCCGCATGTCCAGGGCACTTCCGAAGTACAACAAGCGTCGCGTTGCGGTCATCGGCGGCGCCGCCGCGCTGGCGCTGACCGGCGCCGTGGTCGTGAACTCCGCCCTCGCCGGGGAGTCCTCCAAGAACGGCACCGCGAACGCCAGCACGCTCGCTTCCGTCGGCACGATCTCCTGCCCGGACGTGGCCTCGCAGCTGCCCGCGATCCCCGCCACCGCCAAGGCCGAGGTCGACCGCAACCTGGCACTGCTCAACACCCAGATCGCCGAGGCCAACAAGCGCCTCGTCGACACCGTCGGCCAGGGCGGCCCCAACTTCGTCAACAACGCCATCCTCGGTCCGCTCAAGGACAAGCGCGTCTCGACGGTCAACCGCATCGCCACCGCGATCGGCCGCACCGCCGCCAAGCCCCAGGGCCTGGAAGCCCTCGCGCCCTGCGCGCTGAACGGGGGCGGCGTGAACGCCGGCGGCGCGGCGGGCAACGCCGGGAACCAGGGCAACATGGGCAACGCCGGCAACAACGGGAACGGCAACGCGGGGAACAACGGCAACGGGAACGCCGGCAACAACGGCAACGCGGGCAACGCCGGTGCCGCCGGCACGATCTCCTGCCCGGACGTGGCCTCGCAGCTGCCCGCGATCCCCGCCACCGCCAAGGCCGAGGTCGACCGCAACCTGGCACTGCTCAACACCCAGATCGCCGAGGCCAACAAGCGCCTCGTCGACACCGTCGGCCAGGGCGGCCCCAACTTCGTCAACAACGCCATCCTCGGTCCGCTCAAGGACAAGCGCGTCTCGACGGTCAACCGCATCGCCACCGCGATCGGCCGCACCGCCGCCAAGCCCCAGGGCCTGGAAGCCCTCGCGGCCTGCACGCTCAACAAGTGACCTGACCTGACGGAAGCCGCCCCCCGCCGAGACGTCGGCCAGGGGCGGCTTCCGCCATGCGGGCTCCCGGCATCGCGCGTGGCGTTGCCGGACAGTCATGGGTCATGGGAAAGACCTATGAGCGCATAGACGGCAGGCTGCGTACGTTCATCGAGGAGCAGCCCCTCTTCTTCACCGCGACCGCCCCCCTGTCCGCCGACGGCACGGTCAACCTCTCCCCCAAGGGCCTCAAGGGCTCGTTCGCCGTGCTCGACGAACGCACCGTGGCCTACCTCGACTTCGCGGGGTCCACCGCGGAGACGGTCGCGCATCTGCGGGAGAACGGCCGGATCACCCTGATGTGGTGCGCGTTCCAGGGGCCGCCGAACATCGTGCGCCTGCACGGCCGCGGCGAGCCGGTCTTCCGCGACGACGCCCGCTTCGGCGAACTCCTCGCCCGTTTCCCGGACATCGACGCCACCCGGCACGGCCTGCGCGCGATCGTCGTCGTGCACGCCGAGGTCGTCCGCGACAGCTGCGGATACGCGGTGCCGTACATGACGTACGAAGAGGACCGCGACCTCCACGGCAGACGGTTCGCCCGCGAGGACGACGCCTCGCTCAGCGCGTACTTCGAGAAGAAGCCGCACATCGCCACGAGCCTGGACGACCTCCCCGGGCTCCCCCTCCCGTTGCCTCCGTCGCCCCCTTCACCACCGTCGTGGACGGGCGGATGAACACAGCGTGCTCGCGGTCCGTATCTGTGGGCCAAGGGTCAGTACCCACGGAGGAACCGTGACCACGACGATCGCCGGCGGCCGTGCCGCCCGCCGCCAGACGATGCGCCGCATCCGTCCGCGCCGCTCCCCGGCCGTCCCGCTGTTGATCGCCGTATGGGCGGGCGCCGCGGGTGTGCTGTGGCTGTGGTGGAACAACACCCCGTCCATCGCGGACACCAACGGAAAGATCCTCCAGGCGGGCCGGATCACCGGCCTGCTGGCGGGGTACCTCATGGCGCTCGTCGTGCTCCAGATGGCACGCGTGCCGGCTCTGGAGCGGCGGGTCGGCTCGGACCGGGTCGCCCGCTGGCACGCGATGAGCGGCCGCTACACGCTCTGCCTCACCTTCGCGCACGTCTTCCTCATCATGTGGGGGTACGCGCTCCAGGCGGGCAAGTCGCTCGGCGACATCGTGCAGCAGACGGTCGACTCGGTGAACCAGCTGCCCGACATGGGCAAGGCCGCCATCGGCACGGGCCTGCTGCTGGTGATCGGGGTCGTCTCGATCGGCCCCGTGCGCCGCAAGATGCCGTACGACACCTGGTATTACATCCATCTGCTGACCTACGCCGCCGTGTTCCTGACGTTCTGGCACCAGATCACCACCGGCAACGACTTCGCCGTCGAGCCGACCGCGAAGACCGTCTGGTACGCGCTGTACGGCTCGGTCACCGCGCTCGTCGTCTGGTACCGGATCCTCACCCCGCTCCGGCTGAACCTGCGCCACCGCATGTACGTCGAGGCGGTCATCGAGGAGACGCCCGGCATCGTGTCGGTGCTGATCGGCGGCAACAAGCTGCACCGGATGGGCGCGGAGGCCGGTCAGTTCTTCCGCTGGCGGTTCATGGCGCCGGGGATGCGCTTCAGCTCCCACCCGTACTCCCTGTCGGCCCCGCCCCGCCCCGACCTGCTGCGGATCACGGTCAAGGCGATCGGTGACCACAGCGAGGCGCTGCGCGAGCTGACGCCCGGCACCAAGGTGTGGGCCGAAGGCCCCTACGGCGCCATGACGGCGTCCCGCCGCAGCCGCGGCAAGGTGCTGCTGGTGGCCGGCGGCGTCGGCATCACGCCGATGCGGGCGCTGTTCGAGACGCTGCCCGGCGGCGCCGGTGACATCACGCTGCTCTACCGGGCCAACAGCACGCAGGACCTGGCCCTGTGGGACGAGCTGTCGAAGATCGCCGACGAGCGCGGGGCGCGGCTGATGTACGCGGTGAACAGCCCGGACGGGGAGCGCCCCGACATCTCGGCCGAGTCCCTGCAGCGCAAGCTGCCGGACATCGAGGAGCACGACGTCTTCATGTGCGGGCCGAACGGCTTCGCCCAGGGCGTGTACGAGGCACTGCGCGGCGCCGGGGTCCCCGCCCGCCGCATCCACCACGAGTCGTTCGAGATGTGAGCGACGCCAATCCACGGATCCACGGGAAACTACGGGAATCGGGAATCGGGAATCAGGAGCGATGAAGAAAAGCCACCCCATGCGGCGCATTGTGCTCGCCAGCGCCGCCACCGTGTCCGGGATCGTTCTGCTGCTGTCGCTGAAGCCGGACTCCGACCCGGCGGGCGCCGCGGCGAGCGCGGTGCCCCCGCAGTCGTCGGTCCAGGGCGGCGCGCAGGCCGCCGGCACCGGCTCGTTCACCGGTGACGTGCAGCAGACGCAGTACGGGCCGGTGCAGGTCCGGCTGACCGTCGCGGGCGGGAAGATCACCGTCGCGGAGGCCGTGCAGCAGCCCAAGGGCGGGCAGAGCGACCAGATCAACGGCAACGCGATGCCCAAGCTCAACCAGGCCGTCGTCGCCGCGCAGAGCGCGCAGATCGACGCGGTGTCCGGGGCGACCTTCACCAGTGAGGGCTACAAGAAGTCGCTGCAGTCCGCCATCGACAAGATGAAGGCCGGCGCGGGGCCCGCGCAGGGGTCGGGTGCCGGCGCGGCGCAGGTCTCGGGCACCTTCACCGGTGACGCGGAGGAGACGCAGTACGGGGTGGTGCAGGTCCGCATCACCGTCCAGAACAACAAGATCACCAAGTCTGAGGCCGTGCAGGCGCCCAAGGGCGGGCGGAGCGACCAGATCACCGCCGACGCGGTCCCGAAGCTGGGCCAGGCCGTCGTCGCCGCGCAGAGCCCCAACGTGGACATGGTGTCCGGGGCGACGTACACGAGCACCGGCTACAAGAAGTCCCTCCAGTCGGCGATCGACAAGGCGAATGCGAGCGCGAGCCAGCAGGGGTCGGGGTCGCAGGGGTCGGGGTCCCAAGGCTCGGGTTCGTCCCAGGGTTCGGGGTCCGCTCCGGGCTCCGCTCAGGGCTCGGGTTCGCAGGGGGCCGGCAGCGCTCAGGCGTCCGGCACCTTCACGGGCTCCGTGGTGCAGACGCAGTACGGTCCCGTGCAGGTCCGGGTCACCGTCGCGGGCGGCAAGATCACCAAGGCCGAGGCCGTCCAGCAGCCCAAGGGCGGGATGAGCGACCAGATCAACGGCGACGCGGTGCCCAAGCTCAACCAGGCGGCGGTCGCGTCCGGCGACGGCGACATCGACGCCGTCTCCGGCGCCACCTACACCAGCGGCGGCTACAAGAAGTCCCTGCAGTCCGCCCTCGACCAGGCCGGCGGCTGAGCCGGTGACCGAGTCGGGACAGGCTCCCGCCGTGGTGCGTCACGCGGAGGAGGTCATGGGGACCGTCTTCTCCTTCGACGTCCGCGGCGGGGACCCCGCAGCGGTGCAGGCGGCGCTGGACGAGGCCGTCGCCGGGCTGCACCGGGTGAACGAGGTGTTCAGCACCTATCGCGAGGACAGCCAGGTCTCCCGGATGACGCGCGGGGAGCTGAGCGTCGAGGAGTGCGATCCCGAGGTCGCCGAGGTGCTGGAGCTGGGCGCCGAGGCGGAGCGGGTGAGCGACGGCTGGTTCAGCATGCGCTACGAGGGCCGGCTCGACCCGACCGGAATCGTGAAGGGGTGGGCCGCCGAGCGGGCGGCCCGGCTGATCGCCGGGGCCGGGGTTTCCGGGGTGAGTGTGAACGGCGGCGGGGACGTCCAGTTGCTGGGCATGCCCGGGCCGGAGCGGCCGTGGCGGGTGGGCGTGTCCGATCCGCTGCGGCCCGGCGGGCTGGCGGCGGTGGTCTCGGCGGCGGGAGCGGACGAGCTGGCGGTGGCCACGTCCGGTACGGCGGAGCGGGGGGCGCACATCGTCGACCCGCGTACGGGGCGGTCCGCGGTGACGGATCTCGTCGCCGTGACGGTGGTCGCGCCGCGGCTGACGTGGGCGGACTGCTGGGCGACGGCGGCGTTCGCGATGGGGTCGCGGGAGGGGCTGGCGTGGCTGGAGTCACTGCCGGACGTGGAGGCGCTGCTGATCACCGCGGGCGACGAGGTCCGGTGCACGGGGGGCTTGGCCTCACGGCTGGGCTGAGTGGCCCCACCGGGACGGGGTTGCCCCACCGGGACGGGGTGGCCCCACCGGGACGGGGTGCCCAACCGGGCGGAGTTGTTGCTCAGGCCGGGGTGCTACTCCCCCACGCTGCGGGGTGCCGCTGCGCCCGCCCGTGCCGCCCCGGCGGCACGACCACCCGCAGCTGGGGCGGACTGTGCCGGCATCGCCGGCCGACCCCACCCCAGGGGCGCGGGGAACTGCGCGACCAGCCCCCACACACCCGCAGTCGGCGAAACACCCCGCGCCGCGCCGTTCACTGGCCGTTCTGGGCCAGCCTCAGGAGGTGGTCGGCCAAGGCCTGCCCTCCCGTCGGGTCTCGGCTGATCAGGAGCAGCGTGTCGTCGCCGGCGATCGTGCCGAGGATGTCGTGCAGTTCCGCCTGGTCGATCGCCGAGGCCAGGAACTGGGCCGCACCGGGCGGGGTGCGCAGGACCACGAGGTTCGCGGACGCCTCCGCGGAGATCAGCAACTCCTGGGAGAGCCGCCGCATCCGCTCCTCCTTCGCCGACCCCCCGAGCGGAGCCCGCGGCGTGCGGAAACCGCCCTCGCTGGGCACCGCGTAGATGAGGTCGCCGTCGGTGTTGCGGATCTTCACCGCGTTCAGCTCGTCGAGGTCCCGGGAGAGCGTCGCCTGGGTGACGCTCAGCCCGTCGTCGGCGAGGAGCTTCGCCAACTGGCTCTGGGAGCGCACCGGTTGCCGGTTGAGAATGTCCACGATCCGGCGGTGACGGGCGGTGCGGGTCTGCGGTACGGCAGGCCCGTTCGCCCCCGGCTGCTCATGGTCCTGCGCCTGGCTCATCGTCGTCTCATTCCCCGGATCGTCCGTCCCCGCCCACTGCCTGGAGGATGCCGGGAAGTGCCCCGAGGAAGGCGTCCACCTGGTCGTCTCCGAGGTTCAGCGGCGGCATCAGCCGGACGACGTCGGGGGCGGGCGCGTTCACGAGGATTCCGGCCTCCTGAGCCGCCTGCTGCACCTGGGGCGCGAGTGGCTCGGTGAGCACGATACCCAGGAGCAGGCCCGCACCCCGGACATAATCGATCAACGGGTGACCGAGTGCGTCGATTCCGTCCCGCAGCCGTTCGCCCTGGCGCTTGACGTTCTCCAGGAGCCCGTCGTTCTCGATGGTGTCGAGGACGGCGATCCCGGCGGCGCAGGCGACGGGGTTGCCGCCGAAGGTGGTGCCGTGCTGGCCGGGCCGGAGCAATTCGGCGGCGCGCCCGAAGGCGACGGTCGCGCCGAGCGGCAGCCCGCCGCCGAGCCCCTTGGCCAGCGTCACGACGTCGGGCAGGACGCCCTCGTGGGCCTGGTACTCGAACCAGTTCCCGGTACGGCCGATGCCGGTCTGCACCTCGTCCAGGACGAGCAGGGAGCCGGTGGCGGCGGTGATCGCGCGGGCCGCCTTGAGATAGCCGGCGGGCGGGACGACGACCCCGTTCTCGCCCTGGACCGGCTCGATGATGACGAGGGCCGTCTCCTCGGTGACGGCAGCCGCCAGCGCCTGCGCGTCGCCGTACGGGACGTGGGTGACGTCTGCGGGCAGCGGAAGGAACGGCTCCTGCTTCGACGGCTGGCCGGTGAGCGCGAGGGCGCCCATGGTGCGGCCGTGGAAGCCGCCGTCGGTGGCGACCATGTGGGTGCGCCCGGTCAGCCGGCCGATCTTGAAGGCGCCCTCGTTGGCCTCGGCCCCGGAGTTGCAGAAGAAGACCTTGCCGTCACGGCCGAAGAGCCGCAGGAGCCGCTCGGCGAGCGCGACGGGCGGCTCGGCGATGAAGAGGTTGGAGACGTGCCCGAGCAACGCGATCTGCCTGCTGACGGCCTCGACGACCGCCGGGTGGGCGTGGCCGAGGGCGTTGACTGCGATGCCGCCGACGAAGTCGAGGTACTCCTTGCCGTCGGCGTCCCACAGCCGCGAGCCCTCGCCGCGGACGAGCGGGATCCTCGGGGTGCCGTAGTTGTTCATGAGCGCGCCCTGCCACCGCGCGGCCAGTTCCTGGTTGCTCATGCCGGCTCCCCCTCTTGTCCGTCGGGCACGACCATCGTGCCGATGCCTTCGTCCGTGAAGATCTCCAGCAGGATCGAGTGCTGGACCCGTCCGTCGATGACCCGGGCGGTGGTGACGCCGCCGCGTACGGCGTGCAGACAGCCCTCCATCTTGGGGACCATGCCGGCGGACAGGTCCGGCAGCAGCTTCTCCAGCTGGGAGGCGGTGAGGCGGCTGATCACCTCGTCGGAGTTCGGCCAGTCCTCGTAGAGGCCCTCGACGTCCGTGAGAACCATGAGGGTCTCGGCCCCCAGTGCCGCAGCGAGTGCCGCAGCCGCCGTATCAGCATTGACGTTGTAGACATGCCCGTCGTCCTCGGAGCGGGCGATCGACGAGACGACCGGGATGCGGCCGTCGGCGAGCAGGGCCTCGATCGCGCCCGTGTCGATCGAGGTGATCTCGCCCACCCGCCCGATGTCGACCAACTCGCCGTCGATCTCGGGCCGGTGCTTGGTGGCGGTGATGGTGTGGGCGTCCTCGCCCGTGAGGCCGACGGCGAGCGGCCCGTGCTCGTTGAGCAGTCCGACCAGCTCGCGCTGCACCTGCCCGGCGAGCACCATCCGTACGACGTCCATGGCGTCCTCGGTGGTGACGCGCAGGCCGGCCTTGAACTCGCTGACGATGCCGTGCTGGTCGAGGGCGGCGCTGATCTGGGGTCCGCCGCCGTGCACGACGACGGGCCTGAGGCCGGCGTGGTGCAGGAAGACGACGTCCTGGGCGAAGGCGGCCTTCAGTTCCTCGTCGACCATGGCGTTGCCGCCGAACTTGATGACGACGGTCTTGCCGTTGTGACGGACCAGCCACGGCAGCGCCTCGATGAGGATCTGGGCCTTGGGGAGAGCGGTGTGTTTCCGCGTGGGATGGCTCATGACGAATAGGCGCTGTTCTCGTGGACGTAGTCGGCGGTGAGGTCGTTGGTCCAGATGGTGGCGGTCTCCGTGCCGGCGGCGAGGTCGGCGACGATGTGCACCTCGCGGTAGCGCATGTCGACGTGTCCGCGGTCCTCGCCGACGCCGCCGTTCCGGCACACCCAGACGCCGTTGATGGCGACGTTGAGCCGGTCGGGCTCGAAGGCGGCGGACGTCGTGCCGATCGCGGACAGGACGCGGCCCCAGTTGGGGTCCTCGCCGTGGATGGCGCACTTGAGGAGGTTGTTGCGGGCGATGGAGCGGCCCACCTCGACGGCGTCGTCCTCGGTCGCGGCGTTGACCACCTCGACCTTGATGTCCTTGCTGGCGCCCTCGGCGTCGCGGATGAGCTGCTGGCCGAGGTCGTCGCAGACGGCGCGGACGGCCTCGGCGAACTCCTCGTAGCCGGGGGTGACCTCGGCGGCGCCGGAGGCGAGCAGCAGCACGGTGTCGTTGGTGGACATGCAGCCGTCGGAGTCGACGCGGTCGAAGGTGACCTTCGTGGCCGCGCGGAGCGCCTTGTCCAGGGTCGCGCTGTCGAGGTTGGCGTCGGTGGTGAGGACGACGAGCATGGTGGCGAGGCCGGGGGCGAGCATGCCCGCGCCCTTGGCCATGCCGCCGACGGTCCAGCCGTCGCGGCTGACGACGGACGTCTTGTGGACGGTGTCGGTGGTCTTGATGGCGATGGCGGCCTTCTCACCGCCGTGTTCGCTCAGCGCCCGGGCCGCGGTCTCGACTCCCGGCAGCAGTTTGTCCATCGGGAGCAGGACGCCGATGAGGCCGGTGGAGCACACCGCCACCTCGCCGGCGCCGACGCCGAGCACGTCCGCGGTCTTCTCGGCGGTCGCGTGCGTGTCCTGGAAGCCCTTCGGTCCCGTACAGGCGTTGGCGCCGCCGGAGTTGAGGACGACGGCGGTCAACTCGCCGCTCTTGAGGACCTGCTCGGACCACAGCACCGGCGCGGCCTTGACGCGGCTGGAGGTGAAGACGCCCGCGGCGGCGCGGCGCGGCCCGGTGTTGACCACGAGGGCCAGGTCCGGGTTGCCGTTCTCCTTGATCCCGGCGGCGACGCCCGCCGCCGTGAATCCCTTGGCTGCCGTGACGCTCAAGGTGCGACTCCGATCGTGGAAAGTCCCGTGTCCTCGGGGAACCCGAGGGCGATGTTCATGCTCTGGACGGCACCGCCCGCGGTGCCCTTGGTGAGGTTGTCGATGGCGCTGACGACGATGATGCGTCCCGCGGCCTCGTCGTACGCGACCTGCACCTGAACGGCGTTGGAACCGTGGACGGACGCCGTCGCGGGCCACTGCCCCTCGGGCAGCAGGTGTACGAAGGGTTCGTCGGCGAAGGCCTTGTCGTAGGCGGCGCGGAGCGACTCGCCGGTGACGCCGGCGACGGCCTTCGCGCTGCACGTGGCGAGGATGCCGCGGGGCATCGGCGCGAGGGTCGGGGTGAAGGAGACGGAGATCCGCTCCCCCGCCGCCGCGCTGAGGTTCTGGATCATCTCGGGGGTGTGCCGGTGGCCGCCGCCGACGCCGTAGGGCGTCATGGAGCCCATGACCTCGCTGCCCAGGAGGTGGGGCTTGGGCGTCTTGCCCGCGCCGGAGGTGCCGGAGGCGGCGACGATCACGGCCTCGGCCTCGGCGAGCCCGGCGGCGTAGGCCGGGAAGAGGGCGAGGGAGACGGCGGTGGGGTAGCAGCCGGGGACCGCGATGCGCTTGGACCCCTCCAGCGCGGCGCGGCCCCCCGGCAGTTCGGGCAGGCCGTAGGGCCAGGTCCCGGCGTGCGGGGAGCCGTAGAACCTCTCCCAGTCGGCCGCGTCCTTCAGCCGGAAGTCGGCGCCCATGTCGACGACGAGGACGTCCGGGCCGAGCTGTTCGGCGACGGCGGCGGACTGGCCGTGCGGAAGGGCGAGGAAGACGACGTCGTGGCCGGCGAGGTTCTCGGCGGTGGTCTCCGCCAGGACCCGGTCGGCCAGCGGGAGCAGGTGCGGCTGGAGCGTGCCCAGCTTCTGTCCCGCGTTGGAGTTGCCGGTCAGGGCTCCGAT
Organism: Streptomyces sp. NPDC088254; assembly: GCF_044740925.1. NCBI lineage: Bacteria > Bacillati > Actinomycetota > Actinomycetes > Kitasatosporales > Streptomycetaceae > Streptomyces > Streptomyces sp. NPDC088254. Next base: position 195,848 of record NZ_JBIURQ010000008.1, read on the forward strand.
CTCGACCTCGGGGTGCGCGAGGAGCAGACGCAGGACCTCACCGCCCGCGTATCCGCTCGCTCCGGCCACTGCCGCACGTACCGTCATGGAATCCTCCTCCAGCAATGGCATGACTATACGTTTCGCTGCACGTTTATGCAATCTCGTTCGCACGGACATACGCGCCGCCTGCGACCGAGACTTTTGGTCGGCACATGGAGAGTGCTAGTTGGCACATCTTGGCCGGGCTCTCCCCTGCGACGGTCACCCGGCTGACCCAACAGCGGCAGGCCGACCACACCGCGTTCATGGACCGCGACCTCGCGGAGGTCGACTACGTGTAAGTGTGGGCCGACGGCATCCATCTCAGCGTCCACCTGGAGGATGCCAAAGCCTGCGTGCTCGTCCTGATCGGCGTGCGTGCCGACGGCTCCATGAAACTGGTCGCACTCGCGGACGGCTACCGCGAATCCGCCGAGTCTTGAGCCGACCTGATGCGCGACCGCGCCCGCCGTGTCAAGCGCGCACCCGTCCTGCGACGGCGCCCTGGGCTTCTGGAGCAAATGTGCTCGCCGCCATGCCAAGTCCGAACAGCCAGCCGCGAAGAGGGCCACCCAGGACATGTACAACGCCGAGGACAAGCAACACGCACAGGCAGCGATCAAGACGTTCCCAGCTCTACGGCGCGTAGTTCCCCAAGACCGGCAAGAAGATCACCGGTGACGAGGCCGAGCTGCCGGCGTTCTTCGCCTTCCCCGCCGAGCGCAGGATTCACCTGCGCACCATGAACCTCATCGAGTCCATGTTCTCCACCAGTCCGCCTGCGGACCAAGGTCACCCGAGGCGCCGGCTCCCGCACCGCCGCCCTGGCCATGGTCTTCATGCTTGTCGAGTCCGCCCAGCAGCGGTGGCGGGCCGTGAACGCACCCCACCTCGTCGCCCTCCTCCGGGCGGTGCCCACTTCAACGCGGCCAGCTCGTCGAACCCCCCAAGGTGGTCGCAGTCCCGCCCCGATCCGCTGCGCCACTACGCCGACCTGCGCCACGTTCTCACCAAGTGCGCGCAGCGCCTCGCCCGGGACATCGACGCAGACGCTCGCCCAACGTCGCTCAGCTAGTACTCCAGCAGGATTTCGCTGTCTGACCTGGTTTTTTTGCCGGGTGGCGGGAGTGGAGCGGTGCTTCGATCGTGCGGGGGCGGTCTCACGAGGACCGCCCCTCGATTGTGCGTCTCATCCCTTAAGCCCACGGCCAGTCAGGGCATCGAGGAGTGCGATGGCCTCGCGGCGGCTCAGCAGCTCGTGGAAGCGCTCGTTGCGGAAGTTCCGCAGGCACGCGTAGCAGCTGCTCTCCGGGCCGCACTCGCAGGCCGCCACTCGGGCAAGCGCGGCAGAGACAACCGGTTCGAGGCGCTCGCCCATGGACGCGGCGTTGCCCGCGCCCCCCGGAGTGGTGTCGAAGAGCAGCAGGGACGGCATGCCGTCGGTGCCGGTGTGAACCGTGCCGTCGATGTCGTCGCGGCTGATCTCCAGGTGCGCGGCGGCGCCTTCGAGCAGTGCGTACAGCCCGGAGCGCAGACGCGCCGCATCGGCGGTCAGGGCCGTGAGCGGGTCCAGATGGATCTGGAGGAAGTCGGTCTGGTAGCGGTGCGCGAGGGAGACGACCCGGAGGGGGCCCGTGCACTGGGTGTCTTTCAGCAGGTGCGGGTGGCTGCCGCGCGGAGGCCCGGCCTGGGCGTGCGGACGGCCCCAGCCGCACCAGTCGCAGATCTGGTATCCGGCGCCGGCCGGTCCCTCGGAGACGACCACCATCTCTCCCCGGGTGCCCGCCGACCAGGCTGTGGTGTGGCCGGAGACGAAGGTGGTCGCGCCCTCCTGGAGGTCGGCGGTGTCGGTGGACATGTGGACGTCGCCGTACCAGGACCGTCGTGGCGGGGTCTGCCCCGGGCGGCGCTGGGGTCCGCGCGCGGCGACGAAACCGTAGACCGGTTCGACGTACCGGCGTTGCGCGGCCGCGGACTGCGTGCCGCAGGCGGCGCAGACGGGGTCCACGGGTTCGGTGGCATCCCGGTAGCGGCCGCAGGCCGCGCACACGGCGTAGTGGCGGCTGACCAGTTCGCGGTCCGGCAGCCGGTAGACGCCGGCGGACGCCCACAGGTGGCCGCCCGCCACGATCTCGGCGCCCGGGGCGTATTCGTGGACGGCGGCGCTCAGGTCACGGGTGAGTTCGAGTTGCCCCGAGACGGCGCCGCCCTCCTGGGGGATGCGCAGTTCGACGGTGTCCACGGGGAAGCCGTACTTGGGCAGCACGTTGCGGTTGGCGAGGACGCCGAGCAGTTCGCGCTGGGTGAGGTTGCGGATGACCTTCTCGTACATCTCCGCCTGCCGGTACCTGCGGGCGGACGCGGCCTGGTCGCGGCGTTCGCTGTACGAGGTGACGTCCTGGTCGAGGATCCGCTGTGCGGCCCGCAGGAGTCGGTCCAGTTCGGCGACCCAGTCGCCGGAGTCGATGCCGATCTCGGCTTGGACCGTGTCGGGGAGAACCCGGCGCAGGGAGGCCATGACGCCCTCCGGGACAGGCGTCAGCCAGTCGCGCACCGTGTGGGCGGCGATCTCACTGGTGGTGTCGTCGGGAAGGAAGAACTCTCCCGCCTTGCGCCAGATCCGGCCCCGCTCGTCCTTCATGGCACGGAAGAAGGCGGCGAGCGCGATGGAGTGGGCGTGGCGGCGGTCGATCCGGACGTTGTCGACGGGGACGATCGGGGCCCTCACCTCCCCGGCGATCATCCGCTCGGGCTCCGCGAACCGGGAAAGGTCGTGGGGGCGCCGCTGTGCGTAGGTGAGGACCAGCGCGGCCGAGTCGGCGCGGCGGCCGGCGCGGCCGGCGCGCTGGACGTAGTTGGCGGTGGAGGGCGGCATGTTGCGCAGGACGACGGCCTGTAGTTCACCGACGTCGACGCCGAGTTCGAAGGTGGTGGAGCAGGACAGGGCGTTGACCTGCCCTCGGACGAACTCCCCCTGGATCTCGGCGGCCTTCTCCCCGGTCCACTGCGCGGTGTGCTCCTGAGCGCGCAGTGGAACGGGGTCGAATGTCAGGTAGAGGCGCCGCAGGTGCTCGTCCGTCTCGGGCGACGGCTTGAAGTCCTCCAGGCGTCCTGTGCAGCGCAGCGTCGGGCACACACCGCGCACGGAGACCGCGGTGATGCGGCGGCAGCGGTCGCAGGCGTACAGCGGATCGCTGTCCGCCGTCACCGGGCGCAACCGCAGCCAGGCGTGGTCGAGTCGGCGGACGACGCCGATCCCCGGTTGGCTTTCGGACGGCAGCCAGTCGGCGAGGTGACCTGTCGTGAGGTCGGTCCACAGGCGGTTCAGGACATCGAGGGCGGTGGCCCGTCGTTCGCCCTGGTGGCCGAGGACTTCGAGTACGCGTACGAGGTAGTCGACGCGTCGGTTCGAGGCGCTCGCGGCACTGGGCAGCCAGCTGATCACCCTGCGCTTGGCCTCGGAGCCCTGGGAGCGGACCCAGATGGGCCCCTTGCGTGGGGCGAACGCCTCGTCGCCCGCATCGACGTCCTCGGGCATGGTGAGCGCGCCCTGGTTGCGCAGGGTGCGCAGGAGTTCCTGCAGCAGCAGCCATGCCTCGTCGTCCGTGAGGCCGAGTGAGGTGAGAGCGGCGGGCGGCTGCCAGAAGGGCTCGCGGTCGATGTCGACCCGGAGCAGGCCGAGTCCTTCGAGTGACTGTCGGTCGTCGAGGCTGAGTACTTCCTGCATCACCCACAGGGCCACTTCGCGCTGCTTGGCCTGGCGGGAGTCGTTGCGGCGGAAGACTCCGGCACGGTCGGCGGCGCGGATGGTGTGGGCGACGAGGTCGTCGATGTGCAGGGGCTCGTCGGGCTCGGGGCAGCCCTGCCGGACGGCCTGGGTGATCAGGCGTCGGTGCTGGATGCGGGTGTAGGAGTCCTCCAGGTAGGGCGCGAAGTACGCGGCGGCCTGTCGGCTGTCGCTGAAGAACAGCAGCTTGCGGCCCTGTCCGGGCAGTGCGGCGGCCGGGCCGTCGGTCGCCGGAGGCAGCGCCTGGTAGAGGGCGGTGCTGAGGACGGCGGCCGAAGCCTCGTTGCCCGCCTCGAACAGGCGGATCATGCCGTGACCTCGCGCTCCGCAGGCGAGGCATGCGGCCGGGGTGCCCTCGTGGGTGTCGAGCTGGTGGACGCGGCGCAGTTCGGTGCCACCGCATCCAGGAGCGGCGCAGGATGCCGTGGCCGCGGGGTGCACGGCCGCGCAGCGGGTGCACAGCCGGCGTTCCTTGAGGCCGCCCTTGGCACTGTCGCCGAGTGTCTCGTCGTCCTCGTCGGCTCCGGTGTCCGAGCCGTCCCCGTCGAGGAGGAGCCAGGTGTGGGGGCTGTCGGGAGACTTTCGGTGTGCCAGGCAGGCCTGTGCCCCCTTGCCGGTGAGGGTGCCGTGCAGGTGTACGGCACCGCAGCGGCGGCAGGCCCCCAGCTCGAAGGAGGGGCGGGCACACTGCGCACAGGTCTCGTGGCGGGCCAGGTCGAGGTGGGGGCCTGCCGGGTCGAGGCAGGTGAAGGCGCCTTCTGTGGCGCGTGCGAAGAGGTGGTAGCGGGCGGAGAGCACGGGAGCGCCGTCGGTGTCCGTCACCTGGCTGGCGAGTTGGATGAGCGCGGTGACCGCCGCGGGTCCGACTGGGTCGCCGGGGAAGACGTCGCGGGCGATCTCGGTCACGGGCCGGGGTCCGTCAGCGAGGGCCCGGCGCAGAGCCGCGGTGCCGGCCTCGGCGGCGAGGGCGGTGGCCGCGGTCGTGCCGGCGTGTAGGCCGTGCATGCGCGCGGCCTGCACGATCTCCGGTTCGGGGTCGGCGGTCGTGGCCAGGCGCAGGTACTCGGTGGTCGGCAGCGGTCCCCAGTGCGGGCCGTCGGGTGTGGCGACCCGGGTGGCGGTGACCAGGTCCTGGGCAGCTGGGTCGTTCGGGTCCCACCGGAAGGGGACGTCGAAGAGAGCCTGAGCGAAGGCAGTGACGGCGGCGGGATTCTCGTCCGCTCCGACGGTGGCGCTGGTGGCGATGGCCTGGATCTCCCGCCCTTGCCCCACACGGTCCTTCAAGCGGCGCAGGAGCATGGCGAGTTCCGCGCCGCGCGCTCCGTCGTAGACGTGGGCCTCGTCGACGACGACGAACCGCCAGGAACTCGCCTGCTCTCCCTCGAAGAGGTCCATGTCCTGGGGGCGGAGCAGCAGATACTCCAGCATGGCGTAGTTGGTGAGCAGGATGTGGGGTGGTGTGGCGCGCATCTCGCGTCGGCTGAGCAGTTCGTTGGGCAGGCGCGGTTCGCCGGGGTTGAGCTGCTCGAAGGTGTCGGCGGCGCGCTGCGGATCGTCCTTGGTGTCGCCGGTGTAGCGGCCGAAGGTGATGTGGGGAGCGTCGGCGAGCAGTCGGCGCAGTCGCTTCATCTGGTCGTTGGCCAGGGCGTTCATCGGGTAGAGCAGCAGGGCGCGGACGCCGGGCCCGAGGGTGCCTCGGGCGTGTTCGGCGGCGAGGGCGTTGAGGACGGGCAGGAGGAAGCTCTCGGTTTTGCCGGAGCCCGTACCGGTGGCCACGACGAGGTTACGTCCGGCGACGGCCTTGCGCAGCGCTTGCTCCTGATGCCGGTACAGGGGACGGTCGGCGGGCAGCGCGGGGCCGGTCAGCTGCTGGAACGCGGGGCCGAGTACGCCTTCTGCGACGAGCTCGTTCAGGGTGGCGCCCGGCGCGTAGGCGGGGGTGGCCTCCAGCAGCGGACCCTTCGTGAGCAGTGGACTGGTGTCGATGGCGTGGGCAAGGGCCTCGGCCAGGCGGGGCTCGCGCAGGGGCAGCAGGGACCGCAGATAGCGGCGGTAGGTGTCGCTGATCATGGTGGAGGTGGCGACCGGGTCGAGGCTGTGCACGAGTGGGCTCCGATGTGGCGGTTGGCTTCGGGCGAGCGGTGGGGCAGCGCTTTGTGGGAGGGACGGGAACCGGTGGTCAGCCGGTGCTGTGCACGGCCCCTGCGGTGACGAGGCATTCCGCGAGAGCGATGTCGACGGCGGTGAGATCCGGTGCGTGGGAGGCGACGGGCGTCCACAGGTGACGAAGCCCCCGTTCCAGGCCGGCGGCACGAGCGTCACCGGCGGCGGCGAGCCTCGCGATCAGCGCGCATCCCAGAGACAGCTGAGGAATCCGCATCCAGGCTTCGCCCGGCCCGTGCAACCGGCCGGGGTCCCGGCCGCGGAAGGCCTGGGCCAGGTCGGAGTGTCCGTCGTCCAGGAAGATCGATACGGCGTCCAATGCTTCGGAGAACTCCTCACGCGCGGCGCGGTGCTGGAGGTCCTTGCGGGCACGGAATGCCTGCCAGGCGGCGTCGGCACGGGTGTCGGGGTCCAGAAGGCCCCGAGGGACGACACGGGCACTGCGCCATACGGCCTGCTGCTGGAGTTCGGGGAGCTGGTCGAGGGCACGGGCCTGGGCGTCGAACCGGCCGACCGAGCCGCTCGGATCCGCGTGCCCGGCCAGCACGGTCATGGCGGCGTCGCCCAGGAATTGACCGACCTCGCCAAGGAGTTCCGCCTCCTCCGAGTACAACTCACCGATGTCGTAGGCGAGGTCACCGGAGAGATACGGCAGCAACGGGGCCGTGAGCAGCAACGCGCACAGGGGAGCCTGCCGCCAGACCTGACGCACCGCGGCCGGGTCCGCCACTTCCCGTATCCGCAGAGCGGCAAGACCGCTGCCCGCGAGCACGGAGGCGAGTTCGCCGGAGCGCAGCGCGCTGTCGGCCGCTTCCGTGAGGGCGGTGGGCCCGGCTTCGCCGAGGGCGCTGCGGCATTCCGCGGGTGCCGTCTCCTTGGCTCCGCACGCCTGCAGGTCACGTCCACGGGCGGCCACGATCCATTGGTAGGGGAGCGCGTCGGCGCCGCGCGGCAGCGTGCCGCGTCCGGCCAGGTACTCCGACACCCGGGCGCCCGTTCCGTGGCCGGCGGCGGGGGTGAACGGCGACCGGCGCAGCACGAGGGTGTCGCGATCGCGGAGGCGGGGCCATGCGGGAGTGGTGGGTGTGGGGACGCCCGCGTTCAGGTGCACGATCAGGGGACCGAGCGACCGCCAGGCCGAGGGCAGCGGTATACGCCCGCCCTGGTCGACCGTGGCCGTCAGCGGCTGCTCCCACGGGGCGAAGGCCGCGTACAGGCGGGCGGTCAGTTCACCGGGGTGCCGCAGGCCCCGGAGCAGCAGTCCGCCGCCGTCCGGTACGACGTCCTCCGCGATGGGCTGGGTGCGCACGGTTGCGACATGGATGCTCTCCCCCGCGACCAGCAGCCGTATCTCGGCTTTCACGCAGTCGCGCACGGTGTCCGCCAGGGCCGCCAATGAGTACCGGAGGTCTCCTCTGCGCGTGCGAGTGCGGCGTTCTGGACGCAGCGTGAGCAGGGTCGTCCCTTCGACGACCAGTGCCAGCAAGGGTGTCACCGCCACCGCCTGTTCCGGCAGGCGGACGGTCAGGGCGCTCTCGCCGGCCAGGTCAGCCGCGTCGATGTCGAGCGGCCGGATGGACCAGGTCAGGAATTGGCCGCCGAGTTCGAGGCGGACCTCGGAGTGCGGGATGCACGCCTCGACGGCGAACCGACGGACCCCGTCGCCCAGGAGCAGCCTCTTGGTGATCTCGTACGGAGAGAAAGCGACGGCGTGCGCGGAGGCGGTGACCGGTCCGTCGGCGCCGAGCGTCAGCCGAGCGGGGGCCAGGCCTCCGTGCGGGGCGAGCAGACGCCACTCGGCGGTCGGTTCGGCCGTGATGCCCTCGGCGAGGAAGGCCGCCAGTCGGCGGCTGCGCCGGGAGCCGACGCGGTGGACGAGGATCTCGTACGGTCCCAGAAGCGGGCGGGGTACGTCCTTCCAGGGGTCGAGGAGCGCCCCGGGAGCGCCGGTCCGACGGGCGAGAGGCTCCTCGTGGCCGGGGCGCCGCACTTCGGCCTGCCAGAGTCGTGCGTCCGGCTCACCGGCGCGCCGCGGAAGCCGGAGAGCGGGTGGACGGTGCCACACGGGTGCCCCGTCGTCGCCTGTGATCCAGGTCAGCGTCGCACCGCCCTCCCACCCGAGCGGCCGTCCGGCGGCCACGTCCAGCCAGTTTCCCGGAACCGCGGCGGCGGCCCGCACCCGCGTCACCCCGGTCAGTGACACCCTGCTCAGCGTCCAGCCGTTCCAGCCGTACGGGGTGGGCAGTTCCACGATGCCGGGGTCGCCGCCCTCGGTCTGCAGGGTGCCGGCGTGGAGAAGGCAGATCTCGGCGGCGGGCAGGGGCTCGCCCTGGGGGACGCGGTGGCCGCCGGCGCCGAAGGCCAGGAGGGCGTCGTGCGGGTCCACGATCGCCGACACGTGCGTGGTTCCCGTCGGATCTGTCGCCTCGACGCGGCGCACGGGGCCGGGCAGTACCCAGTAGGGCGGCAGGACCGCGAACACCTCACCGTCGGCGGACAGCTGCCAGTCCCCCGCGTCCGGCTCGCCGGGCAGAGTCAGCAGCACGCTGCCCGCGCCGGGGCCGAGACGGACCTCGGGCGCGGAGGTGGCGCCGCGGGAAGGGGCGATCGAACCGTCCGCCGTGGTCGAGGGACGCCATGTCCAGCCCAGACAGCGGGCGGCCTCGTGCGCGGCGCGACTCCAGTCGCCGGCACTGTCCGGTGCGGCTCCGTGTGACTCCAGGTCGGGCCGCGCCGTGAGAACACGCGCGTGTGCTTGTGCCACCAGGCGCGGGAGTTCTGGACCGCCGGCCAACGCCACCGTGTGCACCGCGCAGGCGGGCCAGCGTGCGAAGACCGTGTCGCGCGGGAGGTCGGAATGGTCCGCGAGCAGCCGGTACGCCACCAACGCTTCCAGGACGAGCGCGGTACGTACGGCGGCGACCGGCTCCACCGCGCCGGCATACGGCTCCCCCGCCTCGCGCCAGGCTCGCTCGCAGTCGTCCAGCAACTGCGTGGGATCAACCAGCATGCCCCGCCCTCCCCGCCTCGGACGTACCGATCTCGCCCGGGACCGATCAACGTTGTACGTTCTACCATTCCTTCACATAAGGAGCATGGGGAATCCGCAGGTGAACCGCGCGTTGCACCCGTGGCATGACTGATTGTCAGTGGTCAGTGGTGCAATGCGAGAAGGCTCGTCGCACCGCAGTACGGCACATGGGGGGCACGCTGATGACGACGGACACCGAGGCCGGGACGCCGGTCGTGCTGCATGAGGCGCTGGTGACTGCCGCGGGGCCACAGCGAGCCCTGACTCCGGTGGCTTTGCGGGGACTGCTGGTCGGCGTGGATACCGCGGTGGTGGCCGAGGTGCTGGGCCGGGTGATGGCGGAGGGGGTCGCACTGCCTCCAGCCACGGTGGCCGCGTTCGGTCTGGGAGGCGGTTCGGCGGCCCCGGCCGCGCCAGGGCTTCCCGCGACGGCCAAGCTGTTGAGCGACACCCAAGGTGAACGCAGCGTTCCGGCGGTGCCGGAGCCGGAACCACGCCGACCACCGTGCTTCACCCTTCAGCTGCACCAGGACAGCAGGCTGGACCTTTCCGCGTTGACCGTGCGAGCGCTCGGTCCCAGCGTTCCCTCCGCGTCCCGGCCGCCCCTGCGGGCCGAGAAGCCGAACGAGACGCCCGTCGGTCCTACCACCGCACTCACCGCCCCGCCTTTGCCGCGCCCCCGCCCCGAGCCCGTCGCCGAATCCCCGGAGGAGGATGCGCCCCCACGTCAGGCCGTGGGCGACTCTTTCACGCACTACCGCAAGGAGATCGGCAGGTTCCCGCTGCTCTCCCAGGGACAGGAGGCGGAGCTGGCCCAGGCCATCGAGGCGGGACTGCTGGCTCGCGAGCAGCTGGACGAGGCCGGCCGGAAGATCGCCCCGAAGCTGCGGCGTGAGCTGAAGCAGCTGGTCCGGCTCGGGGAAATGGCGTTCACGGACTTCGCCCAGGCGAACCTCCGGCTGGTTGTCAGCATGGCGACCTGGTACACAGGCCGCGGGCTGGACCTCATGGATCTGATCCAGGAGGGCAACCTCGGTCTGCTGCGCGCCGTCGAGAAGTTCGACCACCTCAAGGGGCACAAGTTCTCGACGTACGCCGTCCCGTGGATCCGGCAGGCGATCACACGGGCCCTGGCGGACAAAGGCCGCACGATTCGGATCCCCGTCCACGCGTGCGAAACCCTGGCCGCGCTACGGAAGGCGGCGCGGGAGTTGGGGCACGAGTCACCCACCGACGCTCTCCCCACGGTGGCCGCCCGCGCGGGTGTCACCGTTGACGAGGCGCACGTCCTACTGGCCCGGGTCCGCCGAGTCCTCCCCCTGGAAGACCTGACCGAGTCCATCGGTGACGACGCCTTGCACGAGGAGGCGGACCGGAGCATTCAGGGGCCACATTGGACCGAACCGGACTTCTACTACAGTGACCTGTCCCCGGAAGAAGTCCGTGACCTGCTCAGCTGCCTCTCCGAACGAGAGCGCCAGGTGATGACCCTCCGGCTCGGGCTCGACCACGGTCCCGAGCTCACCCTCGACGCAATCGGAGCGAAGCTGAATCTCACCCGGGAGCGGATCCGCCAGATCGAGTCCAAGGCCATGGGCAAGCTGCGGGGGGCGATCGACGAGAACCGCATCCGCGCCGCCCGTCCGGTCCGCGAGCCGTCGCGGGCCGTACCGAGTGACACGGACGGGCATCCCAGCGGCGTGGACGGGCCTCCCACCGAGTTCGCCTCCGACGTCCCCTGTGTGCGCCGAAGGGTCTATGGGCCCGGAGGATTCATCGTGGTCGGCCATCAGACGATTCACGTGGGCCTGCAGTGGCACGCGAGGACTGTCACCGTCCAGGTGGCGGACGAATGGTTCCGAGTGGTGCACGACGGGCGCGAGATCACGACTGTGCGTCGCCGCCGCACGGGAGTCGACAAGGTCCATGGGGCTCAGGAATGAGGCGGTGACGGAGCCCCCGATAGGCATCACGCCGCGAGGAACTCACTGGCCCGCCCGCTGTACGACACATACAACGCCTCCCGCGCCCTCATGCAGGCGACGAACAGCAGGCACCGCTCGGCGGCCAGTTCGGTGGTGTGCTGGATGCGGTCCACCTCGGCCGGGGTGACGGCCGGCGCGAACGGGAAGGCGGACCGGGTGACTCCGGCGACGGCGACGCACCGGTATTCCAGGCCCTTCATGCTGTGCAGCGTCGACACCCGTACCCCGACCGCGCTCTCCGGTTCCCCGTCCCGCACCCGCACCACGGGGATACCGGCCGCGGCGAGGCGGTCGCCGAGCTTGCCCGCCAGGGTGTTGAAGCGGGCGCAGACGGCGATGTCCGAGGGCGCGACCCCGGCGTCCATCCAGTCGCGCACTCGGCGCACGACCGCGTCGGCCTCCTCGTTCTCACTTCCGTGCCCCTCACACATGGGCTGTGCGCCGTGCAGCAGCGAGCGGTATCCGGTGAGGGTGTCGTGGGCGTCGCCGGTCAGGTCGGCGACGGGCTCGCTGTCGAGCAGGCCGCGGGCCCAGCGCAGGATCTCCTCGGTGGAGCGGTAGTTGACGCGCAGTCGTCCGCTGCGTCCCGCGACGGAGATGCCGAGGGAGCGCAGGGAGACCCGGGCGTCGTAGATCCGCTGGTGCGGGTCGCCGGTGACGAACAGGTCGTCGGGTCCGTCGGGGGCCAGGACCCGCAGCAGGCGCCACTGCGCCGGGTGCAGGTCCTGCGCCTCGTCCACGACGACATGGTCGTACGACGGTCCCGCACCCGGCTTGTCGCGCAGCAGCCGAGTGGCCTCGGCGCAGACCTGGAGCCAGGTGTGCGCCCGGTCACGGGCCAGGCCATCCTCGAACAGGGTCACTGCCTGCCAGACGCGCCGCCGCTGGGCCTGCCCGAGCGCGCTGCCGCGTCCACGCCGCTCGCACGCCAGGTACTCCTCCTCGCTCCGCAGGTCCTGGGCGAGGACCACGTGCCGGTACTCCTGGGACAGGAACGCCTCGTTCCACGGCAGTTCGAGGCGGCGGGCCACGCGCTGCCAGCGGGTGCGCTCGTCCCGGTCGCCGAGCGCGGTTCCCGGGTTGCCGCGCAGTTGCCGTACGACGCGGTGGGCGACGGCGTCGACGGTGGTGACGTCGACACGGGCGAGCAGCGCCGGGTCGTGGTCGAGCAGCAGGGCGAGGCTGCTCTGAAGGGAGCGGGCCAGGGCTCCGGTGTAGGTGGTGAGGAGGACGCGCGTGTCGGGCGCCCGGTCCAGGAGGTGCTTGACCCGGTGCAGGGCGACGACCGTCTTTCCGGTGCCGGGGCCGCCGGTGATCTGGGCGGGACCGGCATAGGCGGGCCGGTAGGCGATGCGCCGCTGGGTGGGGTGGAGGAAGATCCGCCACGCGGCGAAGGGCTTGGTCAGGATGTCGGCGAGTTCGTCGGGGCCGGTGACGAGCGCGATGCGGCTGCGGGTGCGGGTGACGGCGGCGGCCAGGTCGTCCCCGGCGGTGTCCTCCCTCGCCGCGCTCTCGGCGACGGTCGTCTTCTGGCGTACGGCGACGAGGTCCCGGTAGATGTCGTCGGGGTCGAGGCCTTCGGCGAGCAACCACAGCGCCTCGTACTGGTCCTCCGGCATGAGCGACCCGAACGCCTCAAGCTGCGCCTTACTGGTGACGGTGCGGGCCGCCCGCAGGGTGACGTCATCGACGCCGAGGTGCCGCAGGACGGTGTCCGACCAGGGGGCGAACAGGAGTTGGGGGACCGCGGCGGCTTCCTGCGCGAAGAGCGGGGTGATCTGCTCCATGGCCGTCAGGTCGCGTACTTCGAGGCAGCGGGTCACGGAGTTGACCGTGTAGAGCCGTCGGCGGGCCCAGGAGTATGCCTTGTCGTGGGGGACGACGTGGACGAAGACGAAGAGATCGCTGCCGTCGTCGGGCGCGAGCAGCACTATGCGCAGGCCGTCGTCGACGCGGATGGTCCGCATCCGCGGGTCCCGCGAGCTCACCACCGACTCCAGGTGCAGCCCCTTGTCCGCGTGGAGCTGCGGAACCGTCAGCTGCTGGAACTTGGCCATCGCCTTGTGGACGCGGGCGCGGGCCGGCTTGTCGAGCCGGTCGACGCCCTCCCAGAACGTGTTGGTGATCGCGATCTGCGGCATGTTCCCCACCCTTCGACAACACCGACCGACAGAGTATTTGTTGACTCAGTTTACGAAAACCTCCATGATTCGTCGCAGGAGTCGCTGTACGACACAAGGGCATCGCGAGCGCGGGGGTTGCTGGAGAGATGACACTGCTGGAACCGGATACGGACGGCCAACTCGCCCTGGAGGACGACTGCGCGGACCTCTTCGATCTGGCCGGTGACCCTCTGGACGCGGCCGTGGCCCGGCTGAAGGCGGGCGTGAAGCCGACCGCCGAGGACATCGCCCTGCTCGCCGAGGCGGCCCGCACCGCGCAGCGCGCCTTCGAGGAGGTTGGCGCGGCGAACGACGTACTGGACGATGCCTCGGAGATGGGCGAGGACCTGACGACCGCCCTCGCGGAGACCCTGCGGCGCCGAGCCCGGGCCGAGGTCCCGGCACTGCTCGGCGCCCTGCGGGCCCAGGCGGCTCGCGTCGAACGCTCCGAGGCCGTCCGTACGATCGCCAACCGCATCCTCGGCAACGGTGGGCCGGACGAGTCGACCGCCCTGGACTCCGTCCCCGCTCTCACCGCCGAACTGCTGCCCCGCGTGCCGTCCGTGTACGACGACGAGGAGGAGCCGGGCGCGAGCCTAGCCGACCTGTGGGAACGTCAGGAGCGCCTGGAGCGGGTTCAAGTCCGGGTGCGCGGGGAGCGAGTGGAGCAGGTAGCGGCGCACTTGGTCGCACTCGCGGAACGGATCGTCGACCGAGCCTTCCTGGACGCCCGGTTCACCCGGGCGGCACTGGACGAGATGGACCGGGCCCACGCGCTGTGGTGTGCGTGCCTGGACGAGGGCTGAAGCGCCCCTGTCTGTCAGCGGGAAGCCCTAGGTACTTCCCACGCGCTACGACCGGACCTATAACCGAGGGGGACGCCGTGCAGGCGAAGGAGACGCTGTTCGCCGATCTCGTCCAGGGCAGGGCCCAGCAGTTCCAGGTGCCGCTCTACCAGCGGACATACTCCTGGACGGAGAAGCAGCTCGGACAGCTGTGGACCGACATCCTGGAGCAGGCCGAGCTGCTGGAGTCCGGGGAGAAGGCGAGCACGCACTTCCTGGGGTCCGTGGTGCTCGCGCCGTCGCCGCAGAACGAGGCGACGTTCCCCCGCTGGCTCGTTGTCGACGGACAGCAGCGGCTGACCACGCTGTCGCTCGCCCTGGCCGCGATCCGCGACCACATAGCGGACGGCGAGCCGGACGAGGCCGAGCGCATCGACGAGGAATACCTCATCAACAAGCGCAAGAACGGCAGCGATCGCCTCCGGCTGCTGCCGACCCAGGCTGACCGGGCGCAGTTCGCGGCATACGTTCGCGGGCCGCTCTCGGAGCAGGCCGCCGGCGGAGCCGTCGCCGCCGCCTACGGCTTCTTCCGCCGCAAGCTCGTCGAGGCCGCCGATCCGGCCGCCCCGCAGGACGTGCTCCGCATCGAGGAGGCCATCACCTCCCGGCTCACGCTGGTGGCGGTGACAGCCGAGCGCGCGGACAACGTGCATCGGATCTTCGAGTCCCTCAACAACACCGGCCTCAAGCTGAGCCAGGCCGACCTGCTGCGCAACTACCTGTTCATGCGGCTGCCCACCCGCGGTGAGCACGTCTACGAGACCTACTGGCTTCCGCTGCAGGAGAGTCTGAGCAACGACGAGCTGGAACAGCTCATGTGGCTTCAGTTGGTGCTCGACGGGGACGACCGGGTCCGCCGCCAGGCCCTGTACTCGGCTCAGCAGCAGCGCTTCGAGCGGGGTGAGGTCAGCGAGGCGGAGATCGAGGCGTACATCAAGGAGTTGCACCGGCGCGGCGCGCTCTTCCGCCGGCTGCTCCACCCCGAGGAGGAGGCGAACAGAGCGGTCCGCGCCCATCTGCACCGGCTGGACACCTGGCAGGCCCAGGTCACCTATCCCGCGCTGATGCTGCTGCTCGACCGGCGCCAGCGAGGGGAGCTGGATTCCGCGGACACGGCGCGCGCGATGTCGTACATCGAGAGCTTCCTGGTGCGCCGGATGATGTGCCGGGTGCCGACGAACAACCTCAACAGGATCTTCCAGGCGGTGCCCGGACAGCTCCCGCTGGACGTGGCCGTCGCCGACGGACTGCACCAGCTCCTCTCCGCCGAGAACCGCTTCTGGCCCGACGACGACGAACTGCGCGAGAAGGTCCGGACGGCGCCCTTCTACAAGTTCGGACGCGGACACCAGCGGAAGATGGTGCTTCAGCGACTGGAGGAGAGCTACGAGCATCCCGAACCAGTCGACTTCGCCACCGCGCAGCTCACCATCGAGCACGTCATGCCGCAGTCGCCGGGCGACGAGTGGCTCCGGATGCTGAGCGAGGACGTGGTCGACGGCGAGAGCGCGGAGGACCTGCACGCCCGACTCCAGCACACGCTCGGGAACCTGACGCTCACCGCGGTCAACGCGGAGTTGTCCAATCACCCCTTCGAGCGCAAGCAGGGCCTGCTCCAGGGCAGCCACCTGGAGATGAACCGCCGCATCGCGGCCACAGAGCGGTGGGGCGCGGACGAGATCCGCGCCCGTGCCGACGAACTCGCCGACCGCGCGATCGCGCTGTGGCCGGCCCCGCTGCGCGGAGTCGGCCGAGCAGAGCGGAGCCGGGACTGGAACCTGGCCCACCAGGTGCTCGCCGCGCTCCCCCACGGCACCTGGACGTCGTACGGCGATCTCGCGGCGTTCATCGGCTCCGGCGCCCAGGCCGTGGGCAACCATCTGGCCAATACGCCGGGGGTGGCCAACGCCTACCGGGTGCTCACTGCCGAGGGCAAGGTCTCCGACGGCTTCCGCTGGACGCCTCAGGACGCGGGAGGAGACGTCCGGGCCCGGCTGAGCGCCGACGGCGTGCGCTTCACGGCCGGCGGGGCCGCCGATCCGGCGCAGCGCCTCTCCGCAGACGGCCTCGCTCTGCTGGTCGGCGGAGCTGAAGACGACCAGGCCGACGGCGAGGAGAACGCAGCGCAGCCCACCCCGGAAAGCCAGGTTGAGCAGACGCACACCGACCCGTTCTTCCTTCAGCTCGTGGCGGAGAACTCCCCCGAGAGGCGGTTCTTCCGTCAGCTCGCGAGAAACAATTCCTTCGGGACGGTGGAGGCGGTGCGCGCCCTCTTCGACCTCTGGGAAGAAATCGGCGGCTCAATCCTCCACCTGGGAAACGACCACGTCATCGGCGCGAACCTCACGCTGGGCGAGGCGGGCACCCCGGGCAGTGGGATCTCGCCAATGGGCCTGCTCCCGAGCCCCGGGGGCGGCACTGCGTACGTCCCCTTCCAGACTCTGGCCGTACATGAGCCTTTCACCGACCACGCCCTGCGTGCCGAATTCCTCAGGCTCCTGAACCAACTTGAAGGTGTCGACCTCCAGGAGAGAAAGCCGGGGCCGGACCCCAGCTTCCTGCTGTCCGTGCTGGAGAACGACCGCAACCGAGAGCTGCTCGTCGAGGCTTTGATGTGGCTTCGGGACCGTTGGGAGAGCCGGGACGCGGGCTGAGACAGGGCTCAGGGAGCACCGGTCGATGGTCACGAGTCGAAGAGTGCCCCCTGGCGGTCCGCCCCTCGCCACGGGGCGCGAGCAAGGACGAGGCCTCTCACCTCAGCCGCGCCCGCCTCGCGCAGCAGGCGGGCAACGGCCTGCATTTGCTGGCCGGTGGTGAACAGGTCGTCGAAGAGCAGGACGGTGCGGTCCTGTACGCGCCGCTCGATGCGGATGGCCTTGGCGTGGGCGGCGGCCGCGAGGCGTTTGGCCTCACGGTTCTTCCCGGCCGAGCGGTCGGTGTCCACGGGCTTGACCAGGACCGGGGAGGCCGGAAAAGGCCAGCGGCCGGCTGCGTCCTCGACGGCGGCGGCCTTCAGGATCTCCTCGATGTGCCGGATCGGAGTGCGGCCCGTCCAGGTGGGGTTGCCGACGATTGAATCGACGCCGTCCATCCGGTCCGGGTTGCGCTCCATCCACCCGACGACCAGGCGCCCGAAGATGGTGGCCCAACCCCAGGCCCCGTCATACTTCAGGCGCCGCACAGCGTTCTCCAGGTCGCCCGAGAACATCGCGACGGCGTCGACTCGGCTGAACCCACGTTCGTGCGTAGGCAGTCCGCATAACGCGTTGGTGCACCGGCGTGCCACTCCGAGCGCCTGGCTGCACACGGGACAGTGGGCGTCGGGAACAGGTTCCAAGGAGCGAGCCGCGCACGTGGCACATATGGAGGCGCTGCCTCCCAGGTAGTACGGGCAGCGGGCGCAGTGCGGGAAGCCAAGGGGTTCGAGTCCCTCGACGTGTCTCACAGGATGGCCAGCGCGAGCTGCTGGCGCTGCTCACCCGCCTTGCGCATCTGTTCCGCTCCGGCCAGCCCGTCCAGTACGTCGGCCAGCTCGTCGACCACGGTCGCGCGCCCCTCCTCCAGCATCTTCGCCGCCCATGGCTGGGCGGCGACCAGGGAGCGCAGCAGGAACGCCCGCTTGCCGTGCTCCGAGGCGATGCGCGCCTGCATCTTCGCCCCCGAGGTGCGGGAGGCCTCGATGACGACCGTGCCCTGGGTGAAGCCGCTCATGGTGACGTTGCGGCGGGGGAAGGTCCAGCGGGCCGGACCGGACGTCGGCCAGAACTGGGAGACGACGGCGCCGCCCTCGGCGACGATCCGTTCGGCGAGGCCCCGGTTCTCCGCCGGGTACATGGGCGCGGCGATCCCTGTGCCGATCACGGCGACCGTGCGACCGCCCGCGTCGAGGGTCGCCGTGTGGGCCGCGGTGTCGACGCCGCGGGCCAGACCAGAGGTCACCACGACTGAGTGCTCGGCCAGCCCGCGGGCCATCCGTGCCGCCCGCCTGCTTCCGTCCTCGCTCACGTCCCGCGTCCCGACGACGGCCACGGACCGGGCGTCCCGGTCCTCCAGCTTCCCGCGGACCCACAGGAAGGGCGGCAGGTCCGGGATCAGGCGGAGGTTCGCCGGATAGTCGTCGTCCAGGACGGTGACCAGGCGGGCACCGGCCCGCTCGGCGGCCTCTGCCTCGACGGCCACCCTCGCCTCCTCGTCCTGGAGGGAGCCGAGCGTCGCGCCGAGCAGTTCCTCGGCCTTCGCGGCCGCCTTGGACTTCTCGGGCACCCGTCCCCGGTACAGCTCGTCGAGCCCGCCCGGCCGCTGCGCGACTCTGGCCAGCAGCTTCCAGTCGAGTGTCGCGCCCTCGTGCCTGAGGGCGCAGAGCAGCAGCAGGCGGTGCTGCTCGTCCGTGATCATCGTCTTCATCCTTCTACTCCGTCGTACATGTTCGAAGGACGCAGGGCGTCTGGTTCCGGCCTCGTGGCGCGTTGCCTCAGTATGACCCGGCAGCGCGGTCCTCGGGGCCCGAACAGGAAATAGCTCGCGCGTTCTATTCTTCTCACGCATGTTACTGCCGAGTCGCGGCCGGCCGCCAGACGCACTCGACCCAGACCGTCCTGCCACCAGGGTGGTGGGGCTCGCGTCCCCAGGCACCGGCGAGCAAGGCGACGAGGAGCAGACCGCGCCCGGACTCGTCATCCCCGCCCTGCCCGGGTTCGGGCAGGCGGTCACCCCGGGCTTCCGTGGCCTCGATCCGCAGGGTGCCGGCCGTGCAGGGCGGCGTTCGCGGTATGAGGCGGGCGGGCTGTTCGGCTCCCGGTTCTGACCGCATCGCCCGCCCCCTCGGCTCCGTCGTGGGCGAAGCCGCTCGTCGCGCCCGGCTCACCTCACGTCGACGAGTCCTCGGCCGCCGGGCCGGCGCCCTCATCGTGCTGCAGAGCGGGCTGCTCCGGCCGCCCCCGGAAGGCGGCTCCCTTGGCTGTCCGCGATTCGACGCGTTCCACGATGCGGTCGATGACCCGTTGAGGGTCCTTCCACTTCAGTGCCAGCCGGTCGTGGTCCATCCCGTGTTCGGAGACGATGTCCCGCAGTTGTTCGAGGCCGAGCTCGCTCAGGCTCGAACGGAGTCCCGTCTCGCCGGTTTCGGCGAACACCGCGAACGGGTCGATCACTCCCGGAGCTCGCCGGCTACGCCTCGGGCGTTCTGCCGGCCGAGGTGCGGTCTGCGCATCGGGAGGCGTCAGCGCCTTGGCCAGTGCTCGGGCGAAGCGTGTCGTGCGTGCGGCTTCGGACGCCACCACGCCGAGGACACGTGCGAGCGTCGCCGCGAGCTCCGGGTCGGAGGCGCCGAGTTTGGTCAGCGCTTCTTCGGCCTCCCGCACCTGGGCATTCAGGAGACCGTTGTCGTCGGGCCGACTGTCGCTCTGCTCGGTCACGCCTTCTCCTCGACCAGTTCGATGAACTCCTGCGTCATGCCGCGGAAAGCGTCGAACCCGCCCTGGTAGCCGTACTTCTGCCGCAGGGTACCGCGGCCGACGAACTCCGCAGAACCGGCGATGTCGTTCTTCTCGGGGATGAAGGTCGGCAGCACGGCGGGGAGCTTCTTGTCGCCCTGAAGTCGCCTGACGGTGTTCCAGTGGACCGTCGAATTGGCCTTGTATTTTGTGATGACGATGCCGATCTCTTTGATGGTCTCCCCCAGGTCTTCCGCGAAGGCCCGCACACGCCGCTGGATCTGAGGGATGCCGTAGGTGGACAGGACATCAGGGATGGTCGGGATGATGTATCCCTCGGAGATGCGCAGACCGTTCAGAGTGACGATGCCGAGATTGGGAGGGCAGTCGACGAGCACGTAGTCATAGTCGTCAATGATCTTCCGGATCGCCTTGCGCAGGAGATCGGTGGGGTTGTTAGCATGGAAACGCCCCCTGGGCATGGACGCCAGGCGATCCTGGACGTCGATGAGATCCAGCGAAGAAGGCAGGAGATCCACCTTCGTCACCGCATCCACCGAAGAGACATTGCGCTGGAGTGTCTTCTCCAGGTCGAACTCCAGAGGCTCGTCCTCGGGCCGGAGGGCATCCTTGAACAGGGTCGCCAGGGTGTATCCCTCGTCGTTGAGCTCCTCCCACTTCTCCTCCCCGATCAGGACCGTGGTCAGATTGGTCTGCGGGTCGAGATCGACCACCAGGACCCGCTTGCGGAACTCCGCGGAGAGGAACTCCGCGAGTCCGGCCGTGGTGGTGGTCTTCCCGACGCCGCCCTTCAGATTGATGGTCGAGATGACATGAGCTGTGGGTGCCATGTGCTTCTTCCTCCGTTTGAGGTAGCGCTGAATCTGACTCGCCCGGAAAACCGGACCGCTCCGCAGGTCCGCCACGGGAGCGGGGAAGTGTTGGTCACGGGCGCGCCAATTCGCTACAACCGTCCGGCCGACCCCCGCCATCTCCGCCACTTCGAACAGTCCGACGAGTTGGTCTTCCGCCTCGGGCGTGCCTGCCATGACATCTCCCCGTGAACGGCCTTCACGATTACCTGTTAAGCGTGAAGGCCGTTCACGATCATCGTCAATCCTCAACTCCGCGCATTGGATGCATAGTTGAGTTCACGCGCCCCCTTGAGCGCGGGTTCACGCCGGCCGCACTCGGCCCAGA
The DNA here is from genome assembly GCF_044740925.1 of Streptomyces sp. NPDC088254. NCBI lineage: Bacteria > Bacillati > Actinomycetota > Actinomycetes > Kitasatosporales > Streptomycetaceae > Streptomyces > Streptomyces sp. NPDC088254. The sequence continues at coordinate 216,474 of NZ_JBIURQ010000008.1, forward strand.
CTGTCTTGCCGCCGGGATGATGGGGCTCGCATCCCCAGGCATCGGCAAGCGAGGCGACGAGGAGCAGGCCGCGCCCCGACTCGCCGTCCCCATCCCCGTCGCCGTCTCTGCCTGGTGCCGGTTCGGGCAGGCGGTCACCCCGGGTGTCCGTGACCTCGATGCGCAGGGTGCCGGCCGTGAGGGTCAGGGCGAGGCGGGCGTGACGGCCCCGCACGCGGCCGTGCAGGGCAGCGTTGGCGGTGAGTTCCGCGATGAGGAGTGAAGCCGTGGCCGCGTCCTCGTCGTCGGCCGCGGCCTCCGGGCAGTCCCGATGGTCGGCGAGCCAGCGTTCGGCGGCGTGGCGGGCGGTATGGGCGCCGTGTCTGCTGGTGGGGAACGTGAGGCGGAAGTGGTGGTGGTGGCGGTCGGTTCACCGGTGACGGTGACGGTTTGCTGGATCACCTCACCGAGAGTGACGGAGTGCTTCTACTGTGTGGAGGGTGCGGGGCGGTACGCAGGGTGACTGTCCCGGGGCGGAGGGCGGGATGTCCGGGCGTACGGCAGTGACCTGGCCGGACGTTCGGCGGTTCGCCCCTGGTACGACGGAAGTGGGCGGTGGTACGGGATGGCGGCACGGGCGGGCGGTTCGGGGGTCCCCACCGGCGGTGAGGCGGACGGTACGGACGAGGTGGCCGACCTGTTCCGGGCGCTCGGGCGGCAGATCAAGGTCGCGCGGGCACGGGCCGGGATGAGCCAGAAGGAGCTGGGCGACCGACTCGGGTACGGCGAGGAGACCATCTCGTCCGTGGAGCGGGGGCGGCGGACGCCCCAACCTGAACTGCTGGTCGCGGTGGATGAGCTGCTGGAGTGCGGGGGGCTGCTGGCGTCTGCGGCGGAGGATGTGGAGCGGGCGCGGGCGCGGAGGAGGGTGCGGCATCCGGAGTGGTTTCGTGATTATGCGCGGTTGGAGGCGGAGGCGGTCCAACTCTGCTACTTCGCCAACCAGGCGGTGCCGGGGCTGTTGCAGACCAAGGAGTACGCACGGGCTGTGTTCGCCAGCCGACAGCCGCTCTTCGACGAGGAGACGATCGAGCAGCGCGTCACCGCGAGGATGGCACGTCAGGAGCTGATGACTCGCTGGCCACCGCCGACAGTGAGTGCCATCATCCAGGAGAGTGTGCTGCGCCAACCGTTCGGCGGACTGGACATTCAGCGTGAGCAGTTGGAGCACCTGCTCGAGACCGGCGATCTGCGCCACGTGGAAATCCAGGTTATGCCGACGACCAGTCAGGATCACGCCGGAATGGGCGGCCCGTTCACTCTGCTCACCCCGAAGGGCAAGCCACAGGTTGCCTACCTGGAGGTCCAGCACATCAGCCGTCTGATCACCGACCCGGACGAGGTACGTGTTCTCGCCGCGAAGCATGGAAGCATCCGGGGACAGGCGCTCACTCCGCGCGAGTCCCTGCGCCTGATCGAGAAGATGCTGGGAGACCTATGAACACCGAACAGCCCATACGGCTCAGCTGGTTCAAGAGCAGCTACAGCGGTGACGAAGGCGGCGAGTGCGTCGAGGTCGCCGCCGACGGGACCGCCGTCCGCGTGCGGGACTCCAAGGAACGGAGCGGTGGTCCGCAACTCGCGTTCACGCGGGGCGCGTGGGCCGGGTTCGTCGCGGACCTCGGGCGGGACGGGTTCTGACCCGCCCGCCCGAGACTGCGGCGCTCAGGCCGCGTGACGCGGGCCCTTCCCCGGCGGCGGGTCCAGCACGGTTCGGTACTCGTCGCCGGTTGCCCGGGCCTCTTCCATGCGGTCGTAGAGGTCGAGGATGAGGTTCTTGGTGCGGTAGGCGCCGCCAAGGGCGGCCTCGTCATCGCTCTTGATCCTGGAGAACGTGTCCATCACGTACTCCACGTCAGTACGGGCGACGCCGTAGAGCTGGAAGAACGCAGCATCCAACTCCGCGCGCAGCAGCTCACGGCGTTCTTCATCCCACCTGAAGGATGCTCCCGAGTAGCCGAGGTCCTTTGCAAAGCCCCCCATGTCAGTGCTGGTGTAGGCCAGTTCTACAACGCGATCAATGAACCAACGTGTCCCTCCGAGGGTCGCCTGGAAGTCTGCGAGCCGCGGAACTGGGAGCTGGTAGAGATATCCGAACGTCAGGTTCGTGCCCGCGATCTTCTGCCGAATGACGTAGTCGAAAGCGAACGAGGAAAGGCATCCCTGGAGCAGAGCCGCAGATTCCGCATCCCGGGGAAACATCAGCGGGTAGCTATGACCGACCCCGAATGGGGGAAGCACAGTGGCCACCATCGTTCGCGAGTCCGTGGACCGGGCGATGTTCCGCCATCCCATCAGCCACCCATTCCACCACTCCCGGTCCGCCAGCCGCGTCTTGACTCCGGGCCACATGATCGGGTTCAGCTTCTTGTCCCGCTTCCCCGAGTCCACGTCGAACTCGGGCACCCAGTACCGGGGCATCGGAGCGAAGTCGGGGTCGTCGTGCTGTTCCAGCGTCACACGCGGGAGGGTGCCGACGTTGGCCTGGGCCTGAGTCTGGCCCTCGTACGTGCCGAGACGGTGGTCGAAGTGGTGGAGCATCTTCGCCTCGTACAGCGGGAGATAGCGGCGTGTCTTCCCCTCTTCATCGATGCGCGTGAAGACGTTGCCGGTCAGCTGCCAGCCCTCATCCTCCAGTTCCTGCTTGCCCCGGAACAGATGGGAGTCGTTGGACATGTCGAACATGCGCATGAACGTCAGGCCCCACGGATTAGTCCCGCCCCAGCCGTTCTCGTCCGGCTCCTTCATCAGCACCGGGGCTCGGCGGTAGATCCCAAGGGTAATTTCCGCGTCCCGCCGGGTACGGAACACCGGAAGGGTGCCCGTGTTGGGGTTGACCAGCAGGATCTCCTCCGGGGGCATGGCGAACCGCCGGCCGTCCAGGTCCTCCATGTACCGGGTGCCGAAGGCGAAGGACGCCTCGTCGACGCGCGCGCCGACGCCGGTGACGGTGAACAGGGAAAAGCGCACCGAGTGATGCACGTCCCGGCTGAGGATGAACGCCTCGTTCTCGAAATCCAGGAACGACGCGAGCCGCGCGGTACGCACAAGGTCCGAGAAGAACGGCGCCGTCGTCGCGTCGGTGGCGATGCCGGTCGGCAGGACCAGGCCCAGCCGCCCGGTCGGCGCGATGCCCAGGGAGGCGGCCTCGGCGAAGACGGCGTACGTGTTGACGTCACCCCGTCCGGCCAGCGGGAAGCGGCCCGAGTCTCGCAGCAGATGGCTGACGCCCTCGGAGAGGCGGCGCGCGTCGATGAACTCGGTGTGCAGCGTGCGGTCCGTCTCCTCCTCGCTCTCGGCCAGCGCGTCGATCATGCGCTCACGGGCCGCCTTGTTCGCGGCGTTCGCGATCTTCTCGTCACGGGTGGCGAAGAACTCCTGTTCCTGGAGCTTGACCCGTTCCCACGGCGGATTCCCCAGCACACAGCTGAACCCGCCCTTCCACCCGGTCCGCTCGTCCACCCCCGGCGCCTCCGCATCCGCCGGAACCCGGAACACCTCCGGGAACTCCAGGTGCCAGTGGAAGAACCGGTACTCCTCCCGCAGCCGTACGACCTCCTCCACCGTGCCGCCCGGCAGGCTCGCGCCGCCGTCCTCGGAGTGCAGGGTCAGCAAGGACTTCGTGGTCAGCGCGGGCGGCGTCGCCGTCTTCGTCTTCTTCCAGACGAACGCCGCGCACCACGCGTCGGCCAGCTCCAGTGCCCGGATGTAGTCCGGGGAGGTGGTCAGCTCGCGGTATGCCTTGGCCTGGTTCCGGACGTCCTCCAGTTCCTGCGAGTCCGTCCCCGTGATCGCCGAGACCTTCTCACCGAACTCCGCGTTGGACTCGGCCAGCACCTCCTCCTCCGCGAACAGCGCGTCCTGCTTCGCCCCGTGGCGCAGCGCGACCTTCCACGCCGTCCGCTCCGCCGCGTTGCGCTTCTTCAGGTCGGTGACGTGCTTGGGCTCGTCGCCCTCAAGCGGCTTGAACGTGTCGTCCGGCAGGCCCCCGGCCAGCAGCTTCGGCGTCGTGCCCAGCAACCCGTTGCCGTGCTTGATGTGGGCGTCGAGGAAGGTGAGCGGCCGGCCCGGTTCCATCGCCTCGATCCACAGGGACACCTTGGCCAGCTCCACGGCCATCTTGTTGAGGTCGACGCCGTACACGCACCGCGCGATGACGTCCCGCAGCGCGTGCCGTACGTCCTCGGCGCTCGGCTCGGGGTCGTCGGTGCGGATCTCGGCGAGGCGGCGGGCGATACGGCGGGCGGCGGCGACGAGGAAGTGACCGGAGCCGCATGCGGGGTCGCACACCGTCAGGGCGAGCAGGGCGTCCTCGCGCTCCTTCCGCGTCGTACCGGAGCGGACCGCCTGCTCGATCACCGGGTCAAGCGCGGAGTCGAGGAGGCAGTCGATGAGGGGGGACGGGGTGTAGTAGGAGCCGGAGGTCTTGCGGTCGTTGCCGTCCAGCTTGGCCAGGACGTACTCGTTGCCCTCGCCGAGGCGCGGCTCCAGTTCGAGCAGGGACTCGTAGACCGAGCCGAGCTCGTCGGCGCCGAGGTGGCGGTAGTCGACCTTGCGGGGGCGGCCCAGCTTGGCGTCGTACACCTCGGACAGGGCGCGTACGGCCTTGTACAGGGACTGGTTGGACAGGCTGAGGCCGTCCAGGATCGCGTCCGTGGCGGTGGGCTCGAACAGGCCGCCCAGCGCCGGGAGTCCGAGTTCGGGGCGGCCGCCGGGGGTGCCGAGGCCTTCCATGACCAGCCGCAGCGCCTGCCACCGGTCGCCGTGGAGGGTGCCGGTGCGGCGGGCGACGCGGCGCAGGCGGGCCGTGGAGAAGTACTTCTCGTACGTGTCGCGGGCCTGCTCGGTGGCGTCGGGGTGCAGGAGCAGGTCGCGGTCCTCGGTGACGAAGAGGAACAGCAGGCGGTAGGCGAGGCGGAGCAGGGCAGGGTGGAGGTCGTCGCGGACGTTCTTGTCGCGGGTGCGTAGGGCGTCGCGCAGGTCGGCGTTGTCGGGGTGGGTGATCAGGCCGGTGCCGATCACGGTCAGGGCCTTCTCGACGCCCTTGCGGAGTTCCTTCAGCGCGCGGGTGCCGCTGTCGATGGCCTCGGTGCGCCACTTCTCCAGCGGGCAGGTCGCGGCCGGCTCGCCCTCGGCGCGGGGCTCGAAGCGGGTGCGGTGCAGCAACCGCCACAGGAGGACGAAGTCGTCGGAGCGGTCGCCGTCGAAGATCGCCTGGAGGTCGAACTCGATGAAGGCGGCGCCGGTGAGGGAGGCGGACTCGCGCAGCAGACGCAGCTGGCGGCCGTTGGAGAGGACGCCCCAGAGGGTGGAGTCCGCCGAGCGGTTGAGGTATTCCTGCACCATCGACTGGGGGGCCTGCTTGGCCAGTTCGGAGGTGCGTGTGTCGAGGGGGACGTTCCAGCCGGTGAGGTGGACGGGGACGTGCGCCCAGTGGTGGCTGACCTCGAAGTCCTTCTCCCGGTCGTGGGAGGGCAGGCCGGGCGCGGGGACGGGGGTGAGGGCACCGAAGCCGAGCTGCTCGAAGAGGGGCAGCAGCCAGCGTTCGGTGGTGACGCCGATCGCGTGCACGCCGGGGTCGGCGTCGGCGCCGTCGCGGGCCAGGGCGTCCTGGTAGGCGGCCCACACGCCGCGCAGGTAGCCCCAGGAGCGCTCGGCGGCGTCCCGTACCGAGTCGCCCTTGGCGTACAGGCGGTAGTCGGCGGGCTTGGAGCCGGTCTGCTCCTTGCCCTCCTTGATCCGGACCAGGAGGTCGTACGGCAGGAGGCCGCCGACGGTGGCGACGGTGTCGGTGACGAGGGTCCTGGCGGTACTCATGCGCCCACTCCCTGGGGGAACGTCGGGGCCGGGCGGTAGTGGTACACGCCCAGGATGTCCGGGTCGCCCTGGGGGACGACCTTCAGGCCCGCGAGGCGGGCGCGGGAGGCGGTGCGGACCCTGCGGTGCGAGGCCTCCAGGGTGCGACCCAACTCGGCTGACTGGTCCCGTAGTTCGGGCATGATCGCGGGCAGGGCGGCCAGGATCTCGGCGATGTGCTCGGTGGCGAACTTCGGGTCGGTGTTCTGTGTGGCGCGGGCGTCGAGGAGGGCCACGGCCTCGTCCTCCGGAAGCCACTCGGGGGCGTCGGGCCGGCCTCGGTAGGCGACCACGCGGGCGTCCTCGGCGAGCTGCTCGCGCACCGAGCCGTCGCGGGCGGGCAGGTTCAGCTGGAAGCGGTGGCGCACGAGCAGGAGCGTGGTGTTCCGTTCCACGGCCTTCGTACGGATGACTCCGCAGCGGCGGGCCGGGCGCTGCGACTGCGGGACCTTGCCGGCGTCGTCGAGGGCCGCGTCCAGGACGAAGCGGGCGACGGCGGCGACCACCGGGTCGGTGCGGGTGAGGGCGGCCTCGCCGCGCGGGGCGCTGGGGGCGTCGTGGAAGACGACCGGGCGAGGGTGGCGGGGGCCGAGCGCATGCGAAATGGTGTCGCGCAGGCCCTCCGGAAGGGCGTCGGTGTGCGCGGTGAAGCCGCCCTGCTTCGTGGGGGCGGGCATACCGCTCAGGGCGCCCAGGGCGCGGCGGGTGAAGTCCCGTACCTCCTCGCCGGTGCCGAGCGCGGCACGGACCTCGTCGACCTCGGCGGCCACCTCGTCCTTCTTGATGGTGAGCTGGGCGTAGCGGGAGCGGTAGCGCTTCTCCCTCTCGGCGGAGGACTGCCAGGCGATCTCCAGCTGCTCGGCCACCTCCTCCTGTGCGAACAGCCCTTCCTGCTCGTAGGCCGCCCGCTCGCCGCGCAGGATCAGGCCCTCGAAGACAGCCCGCATGGCGCTCTCGGACTCCTGCGGCACGGGCACGGAGATGCCGGTGACGCGGCGGATGCGCTCGTGCTTGCGGAGCAGGACGTTGAGGACGATGCCGTCGACGGGGTTGTCGGCGCCGTACAGGGTGAGCGCCTTGACGACGTCGGTGCGCTGGCCGAAACGGTCGACGCGGCCCTCGCGCTGCTCGTGGCGGGTCGGATTCCACGCGAGGTCGTAGTGGAGGACCGCGTCGAAGGACTCCTGGAGGTTGACGCCCTCGGAGAGGCAGTCGGTGGCGACCAGGACGCGACGCTCGGGCGCGGGGTTGCCCTCCTCGTCGGTGCCGGTCAGCTCGGCGATGCGGGTGACCCGCTGGTCGGGCGAGAGTTCGCCGGTGACGGAGGCGACCGCGACCGGGTGTTCGGTGCCCTTCTTGTTGAGGATTTTCTTGAGGTGGTCGGCCACGTAGTCGGCGGTCGCGATATAGCGGCAGAAGACGATGGGCCGGTAGCCCTGGTCGAGGAGGTCGGAGACGGTGGCGATCAGCTTCTTCAGCTTGGCGTCGCGGGTCGGGCCGTAAAGCTTCTTGGCCGCTTCGGCCATCGCGACCAGGCGGGCCTTCTCCTCGTCGTCGGCCTCGGCGCTGGTGGCGTCGGTGCCGGTGGCCGTGGCTCCGGGGGCCTTGGGGAGGCGGGTGCCCGGTACGGCGTCCGCGGATTCGGGGGCCTCGCTGTCGGCCGGGTCGGAGACGGTGCGCTCCCCGGTGCGGTCCGCCTCGGCGGGGGTGTCCGCCTCCTCGACGCCGGCGCGCGTGTTCAGGGACTGCACGGCGGCGGCCGGAGAGGAGGACAGGGTGCGCAGCAGGGCGAGGGTGGACCACCAGCGCTGGCGCTGCTGGAGGGCGCCGTCGGCCGCGCGTACGGTCTCGCGGGCGTACGACAGGACCTCGTCGAGGAGCTTCTTGTAGTCGCGGTGCAGGGTGTAGGCGGTCTCGGCGGTGTCCCGGGAGGACGGGAAGTGCGCGCCGTCCTGGAAGTCTTCGCGGATGTCGGCGCGGCGGCGCTGCACGAAGAACTCGGCGAGCAGCCTTCGGCCCGCGTCGGTGTCGAGGGGGACGGCGGCCAGACGGTCGTCGAGCAGGCCGATCAGGCGGCGGAAGGGCTCCTCCTTGCCGCTGTGCGGGGTGGCCGTGACCAGCAGGAGGTGGCGGTCGGTCCGGTCGGCGAGGGCGCGCAGCAGCGCGTACCGCTGCTGGGAGGAACGGGCGGACGCGCCGACCGTGGTGTCGGAGACGCAGGAGTGCGCCTCATCGACGATCACCAGATCGGGGCAGTGGCGCAGGAAGTCCTCGCGGTGGCGGGGGGACTTGATGAAGTCGGTGGAGACGACGTACGCGCCGTCCGGGCGGAACACCGACTGGCCGTACGGGGTCTCACGCTCCAGACGGCCGATCGTGGACGGCAGCACGAGACGGGCGTCGATGCCGAACTTGCCGTACAGCTCGGCCCGCCACTGCTCGGCCAGGGCGGGCGAGCACAGCACGACCAGGCCTCGGGCGTCGCCCTGCGCCAGCAGCTCGGCGGCGATCAGCCCGGCCTCCACGGTCTTGCCGATACCGACGTCGTCGGCGATCAGCAGCCGGACGGTGTCCTGACGCAGCGCTATCAGCAGCGGGACCAGCTGGTAGGGGCGGGGGTCGACGGCGATCGAGGCGAGCGACCGGAAGGGGCCCGCGCCGGAGCGGAAGCCGATGCGCAGGGCGGTGCGCAGCAGCCCGGCGGCTTGCTGGTCGCCGAGGTCGGAGGGGGTGGGCGGGGCGAAGGTGGCGGGGACGACGGTCTCCAGGCCGGGCAGGACGCCCGCGATGTCGTCGTCGGCGCCGCCGAGCGGGCGCAGGACCAGCAGGTCGGGTGTGGAGTCGGGCAGCACGACCCACTCACGGCCCCGGGCGTGGACGAGGGAGCCGACGGCGTACTGCCGGGTCGGCTGGGCGGCGGTGGTCATGCGGGCCTTCCGGGGTCGGGGCGGTAGGGGTGATTCGGGCGGGTCAGCCGGGGCAGTGGCCGGGCGGATCGCGTGCAGTCCGTGGGCCCGGGGCGGACCGAAGGGGGTCCGCCCCGGGCCCTGAGATCAGCGGCGCGCCTCGCCGAACACCGAAGGGTAGTCGGCCACGGCCTTCGACCAGTCGTCGTCGTAGCGGATACGGATGACCTCCCAGCCGATCTCCTTCAGCCGCTCCGCGGCCTCCTCGTCGCGCAGCGTCGTCTCCGCGTGGTCGTGGTGCGGGCCGTCGACGAAGACCGCGACGGGGCCGAAGGAGGTGTCGTAGACGAAGTCCGGCTTGGACAGGGCCGCGCTCAGCCTGACCTGCTGGTGGTCGGGCAGGCGGTGGCCGTGGGTCCTGAGGTAGGCGACGAACCGCCCTTCCAGGGAGGAGTCGGCGCCCTCGATGAGCGCGTCGGCCTGCTCGTCGCGGGTGCGGCCGGCGTGGCTGGAGCCGACCTCACCGCCCGCGAGATCCATCAGCAGCTGCTTCACCAGGTGGCGGTCGATCATCCGGTGGTGGCGCTGGTTGCCGAAGGAGAGCAGGCAGTCGTAGCAGCCCTTCTCGCACGGGTCACCGTTGCGCTTCTCGGCTCCCCGGTCGCGCCCGACCTGGTCGAAGTGCGCGATCTCCAGGGCCCGGCGGGCGGCGCGGGCGAGCGCGTCGGGCTCGGCCTGGAGGCGGCGCAGGACGCCCGCGCCGCCCTCGGCGCTCTCGATGAACAGCAGCCGCTCGCGGGGACCGTCGTGCGGCGGCAGCTCCTCGGTGTCCAGCTCGGAGTCCTCCAGCTGGAACTCGGCCTCGATGCCCCGCTCCAGCGCGTACTGGAGGGTGATCGCGGTGTCCTTGTCGACGGGGGCCGCGAGCTTGAGGACGAGGATGTTGCGGGTGTCCTGGACGTACGGGATGACGGGGATCTTGCGCACGACCTTCTCCGCGTCGACGAGGCCCTCGTCCTCCACCGGAGTTTCCCGGCCGGGCGCGCTCGTGCTCTGCCTGCCGGTCGAGCCGGCCAGCCACTGGCCGGTGACGGGGTCGAGCCAGAAGCCGATCTCGCCCTTGGCGACCGAGCGGCGGTAGCCCAGGTTGGTGAGCCGGACGGTGGCGCTGTCGCCGTAGACCAGTTCGGCGAGGAGGCGGCCGGCCGCGGCCTTGGCCTCGGCGCGCAGCGAACCGTCCCGGCCGTCCTCGTGCTGCTTGAAACGGTAGGAGATCTCCACCGCGTAGCCGGTGCGCTGGCGCTCCTCCTCGTCGGAGGAGATCCGGTCACGACGGTGGGTGAAGACGGTGTGCAGGTGCAGCAGCCCGGTGCGGGGGTCGCCGTACGAGCTGCCGCAGCCCAGGCAGGTGTCCTCGCGCCGCTCCTCGGGGGACAGATAGCCGCAGCCCTGGCACACCTTGGCACTCTCTGTGGTCAGTTCGCCGCTGGTGTCCGGCGGCAGCTGCACCCGGTCAACCTTGAACCGGCTGCCCTCGTGGTAGATCAGCGCGCCCGGCCCGAACTCGCGGATCGCGATGAACCGGGAGCGCTGGAGGTAGTCACCGTCGTAGCCGCGGCTGGTGCGGCCGGTGCCGGGGATGTACGCGGCGAGCGGCAGCCGGGGGAAGGAGTAGCCGGGCAGGAAGCCCTCGGAGGCGAAGTAGCGGTACGGGTAGAAGTCGGACAGCACCGTGCGCTCGCCTCCCTGCCTGTTCTCCAGGAGCGCGATCTGGTTCTCCGCCTGGGCGCGGCGGCGGACGGCCTGGGCCTGGGAGCGGCCGGTCGCCGTGCGGTTGCGGATGTTGTCATGCTGGATCTCCCGCTCCTCCAGGGCCTTGCGGTAGAGGTTCCGCCAGCGTCCGCACTTCTCGTCGAAACGCCCGGGGGCCTTGGCGACGGTGTCCTCCAGCCACTGCTCGTGCCACCAGGACGTCTCGCGCAGGGCGTCGACACAGCCCGCGAGGACGGCGCGAGCCCGTGCCAGGGCGCGCTGCTGGGCGGCCGGCGTGCCGATCTGCTCCCGCACCCCGGGCAGCAGCTCCAGCGAGGGGGTCTTCCCGTCGGTGTCGAGGATCTTGGTCATGGTGCGGCCGAGTTCCAAACGGGTCTCGGCGAGCCAGATGGCGTGCACGTGCGAGGCGAGCAGGTCCTCGTTGGCCAGGTCGAGGCGGGGCGCGGCGACGGTGCCCGCGACCATCTGGTCGGAGCGGGTGAAGTAGTACTGGTCGTGGCTGTTGCCGGTCGCGCAGTACGTGGTGACCAGTGCGGGCTGGCCCGAGCGGCCCGCGCGGCCCGAGCGCTGCGCGTAGTTCGCGGGGGTCGGCGGGACGTTACGGAGGTTGACGGCGTTGAGGCTGGCGATGTCGACGCCGAGTTCCATCGTGGGCGAGCAGTACAGCAAGGGCAGCGGCACGCCCTTGCTGAACAGCTTCTCCCGCTCCTCGCGGACGTCCGGGTGAACCTGCGCGGTGTGCTCTGCGGCGTGCAGTCCGGCGAAGGTGGACGCGACCTCCTTGTAGAGACCCTTGAAGAAGGCGTTGACGCGGGGGCCCCGGCCGGTGCGGTAGGTGCGGCGCAGCCGGTCCACGGCGCCGTGCTCGTCGTCGCGGGCGTGCCAGCGGATCACCGGGTGGTGAATCTGGTAGCCGGGGTCCTCGCCCCGACCCTGGGTGATCCGGCTCAGGACACCGCCGTCGGCGAGAACCTCCAGCAGGTCGCGGATCACCTTCTGGGCGTCGTCGAGGGAGAGGTCGTGCCCCCAGCCCGGGAAGGTCTCCGGCTTGCGGACGTGGCGGCCGAAGGCGGTGCGGCCGGTGAGGTTCAGCTCGCTGCGAGTGCGCCCGGAGCGGCCCGGCTGGCCGGAGCGGGCCACCGCGACGCCGGGCGCGGGGGGCGCGGACTCGGTCTCGGCGATGGCCCAGGCGTCGCTGAGCTTGGCGGACTCCTTGCGCAGCTCGTTGAACTTGGCCTCGGTGAAGTACGGGGTGTCCACGGCGCGCTGGCGGCGCAGCTCGTCCATGAGGACGCGGGCTAGGTCGAGCCGGGTGGCAGGGGTCGCGGTGCGCAGCGGCCCGGCGGCGCGCTGCCAGCGCTCCTCGTCCTGGGCGATCTGGTCGAGCCCCGCGTACTCCAGGCCCAGCAGACCGGTCTGCTCCAGGTTGGGCATGGTGATCCGCCAGCCGCGCTCCAGGTCGAGGAAGAGCCGGTACTCGGCCACCTGGGCCAGTGCGTTCAGCGTCTCCTCGGCGAGCGCCTCCACCTCGGTGGGGTTGTTGGCGTACTCGTGACGGGCCAGCCCCATGGCGGCCACGACCTCTTCGCCCAGCCGCTTCCAGCGCAGGCCCGCCTCTCCCGCCTTCAGCATGGCGCGGTAGAGGGCGCCGCGCAGCTGGGTGACCATGACGAAGTCGTTGAAGTGCCCCGACTGCAGGCTGGCGTCCTGTCGGTTGTCGACAAACGTGAGCAACTTGCGGGCCTCGTCGTCGAGTTCACTCGCGGGCAGACTCTTGAGGTGGCGGACGATGGAAGCGCTGACGACGGAGGTGGCGGTGGAGCGGCCCTCCTGGTCGAGCGTCATCAGCTTGGCGAAGTCGCGTTCCCTGACCTGCTCGTAGCTGACCCCGCACTCCAGGCAAAACAGGAACGGGGCGGGCAGGTAGGCGGCGTACAGGCCGTCCCCGTCCTTGTTCACCGCCGTGCCGTCGGGCCTCACCCACACGGGCTGCGGGGCGCGCTTCTTGCGGCTCGCGGTGAGGACGGGCGTGCCCTTCTTCGGGTCGAGGGTGAGCCAGCTGTCGGGGAAGCGGCGCTGGTCGATCGCGTCCGTGACACGCTCGGGCCAGGCGTTGGTGGCCGAGAGGTAGAGGTAGCCCTGTTCGTCGTCCGCGTCCTCCCTGGTGCGGAAGGAGATCGTGCCGTCGTCGCTCTGCTCTCGGGCCACGGTGAGGTACTCCTGGCCGCACTCACGGCAGAAGGACAGCGGCAGCAGGAGCTTCTCCGGCTCTCCGGGCACCCGCTGCTGGTAGGTGCGGGTGATGTGGCGGCTGTCCGCCGGCTCCAGGGAGACGTACGCCGAGCCGCCCTTGGAGAGGAACTGGTGGAGGCGGAACGCGAACAGTGCACGGTCGTCGGCGTCGCGGACCTGTGTGCCGGCCCGGAGAGTGGACCGGATTGCCTTGGCGCAGGCAGTGTAGGGCCCGTCTTCGGGTGCGTCGCGCGGGATGTCGAAGGCGTCCTCGCGCAGGGCGCGCGCGGCGAGTTCCACGGTGGTGGGCTTAGCGCGCACCAGCAGGCGGGTGCCGTCCTCGTCGGTGGTCTCGGTGAGGCCGAAGGCGGTCTCGACCCAGCGGGCCAACGGGTCGGCCTTGAGTGCGTCGTACTCCAGCGAAGGGGTGTTCTCCCTTACGTGGGCGGCGAGTTCGGCACGCGTGGGGGGCGTGTCGCCGGTCGCGCGGACCAGGGTCTCACCCACCACCCGGTCCGGGGAGATCTCCGTGTCGAACAGGGTGGAGGCGACCTCGGCAACCTCACGGCGGCGGGCGGCGGGGGTGCCCTTGGTGGACATGGTGGCGGAGGTGCCGACGCACTGCAGGGCGGGCGACTCGCACGCCTCACGCACGCGCCGGACCAGCAGGGCGACGTCGGCGCCCTGGCGACCGCGGTAGGTGTGCAGTTCGTCCAGGACGAGGAAGCGCAGGCCCTTGGCCCGGCCGATGAGCCGCTTGCGCTCCTCGGGGCGGGTGAGCATCAGCTCCAGCATCACGTAGTTGGTGAGCAGGATGTCCGGGGGGGTGTCGAGGACCGCGTCCTTCTCGGACTGCTTCTCCTGGCCGGTGTAACGGGCGTACGTGACGGGCTCGTCACCCTCGCCGTATCCGGCAGTGAGGAACTTCCTCAGCTCGCCCCGCTGACTGTTGGCCAACGCGTTCATCGGGTAGACGATGATCGCCTTGATGCTCGGGGGGTCTCCGGGCCGCTTCTCGCTCAGGATCCGGCTGACGATGGGCACGATGTAGCCGAGGCTCTTTCCTGAGCCGGTGCCGGTCGTCAGGACGTACGAGTCCTTCGAGTCGGCGGCCTCGATCGCGTCGCGCTGGTGCCGGTGGAAGCGGATGGGACGGATCGTCGCGCCCCGCTTGTCCTTGCCGGTGCGGAAGATCCGCTTGCACTCGGGATGGAGGAGGCCGAGGTCGTCGGCGAGGTGGTCGACGGTGCCGCCGCTCGCGAAGCTCGGGTTGAGCGAGAGCCAGGGGTCGGGCCACTGGTCGCCGTCGGCAAGGGACTTGGACACCTTGTCGCCGATCCGCGGGTCGTCGATCACCACCGATCCGGACGTGTACTCCTTGTAGTCTCGGATGAGCCGACGGTGCACCTCGAAGACGTCCACGTGATCCTCACTAGCTCCCGACGCGATCCACGCATCACCGTAGTGGGTGAGGCGCACGGGACGAACCGCCCCGCCTTCACCCCATTAGAGCAAGAGCATGTGAACTCAGTCAACGAATAAAGCGTCGCGCGGGCACCATTCGACGCACCACCGTGTCACACTCTCCCTGACACCAGCCCGGGCAGGGCACGGAGGGGACGGGCCGCAGCGCGAATGGACACCGGAACACTGATCGCCGGTCGCTACCGGATCAAGCGCCTCATCGGACGGGGCGGCATGGGAGTCGTCTGGCTCGCCCACGACGAGAACCTGGGCCGCGACGTGGCGCTGAAGACCATGAACGTCGATCCGGGACTCACCGAGGAGCAGCGCGCCCGCGACGCCGAAAGGTTCCGCCGGGAGGCGCAGGCCGTGGCGCGACTCGACCACGCGGGCCTCGCCACCGTCTACGACCTCGGCGAGGAGAACGGCACCCGCTTTCTCGTCATGCAGTACGTGATCGGACCCCCGCTCGACGACCGGATCGTCGAGGCGGGCCCGCTCTCCATCGAGGAGACCGCGTCGATCGGCGTCCAGATCGCCTCCGTCCTGGGCTCGGTACACGCCCGTGACGTCGTGCACCGCGACCTCAAGGGCAGCAACGTCGTGATCCGCACGGACGGCGTGGTCAAGGTCCTGGACTTCGGCGTCGCCGCCTTCCTCGACCCGGACACCACAGGCCTCACTACGACCGGTGAGCGCCCCGGCAGTCTGGAGTGCATGGCGCCGGAACAGGTGCGGGGCAAGCCGGTCGACCCCCGCACCGATCTGTACGCGCTGGGCTGCCTGCTGTACGCGATGCTGACGGGTGAGCCGGTCTTCACGCACGAGTCCGAACTGATGCTGCCCGGCATGATCCTTGACCAGCCGCCCGTACCGCCCGGAAGGCTCCGCGCGGGCATCCCCTCCGAACTGGAGGGCCTGGTGCTTCAGTTACTGGCCAAGGACCCCGACGAGCGACCCGCCCACGCCGGCGAGGTGTGGCGGCGCCTAGCCGTGTGGCTGCCCGAACGCCGCACCCCCGAACAGGCACTCGCCCCGTGGGCCGAGGTTGACCCGCTGCGGCCCTTCACCCACCCGATGGGACCCGAGGCCCGGCCGGTGCGGGCATGGGCGGCATCGGGGCGGAACGGCCGACCCTGACGGACGGGGGCGACGCCAGGGCGGCACGGCCGGCCGTCGCGCTGACCCGCGCGCCTCGCCGACCAGAACGCGACGTACGCCCCCAAACCCGCCATGACGCATCTGTGAACAAAGTCAATGGTCATGTACGCTGACCGATGCAGTTCGGAGGAAGGGTGGCTTGATCACACACCCATGACCGAGGGGAAAGTCCTCCCTCCACCAGAAATGCCCTGGGAGTGTAGATGTCCACGTCGCGCGCCGTACCGGTGACCTTGGCCGAAATCGCCCGCCTTGCGGGTGTGGGACGAGCCGCGGTGAGCAACTGGCGGCGGCGGCATCCGTCCTTCCCCGAGCGGATCGCCGGCACCGACACCAACCCTCAATTCTCCTTGGCCGACATCGAGGGCTGGCTGCGCGACAACAAAAAGTTGAAGAAGTCCGCCGAGAGGGAATGGCTCTGGCCCGGTTTCGAGGCGCTCGGCGGGCGTGACGAGACCGGGGCCGCGATCGCCGAGGTAGGACGGCTCCTCTCCGGGCGGGTGAGCGGCGAAGGTGAAGAGATCCGTGCCGACACACGGGAGCTGATCGAACGGGCCGTGGATCTCGGACAGCGTGAAGGGGGCACGGAAACGTTCGCGTTTCTGCTGCGCCGCTGGCTCGACGTCCATGTGCGCCAGATCGCCACGACCCCGGAACCGCTGGCATCCCTCATGGCGCAGCTCGCCCTCGGGGCGGCCAACGGCGTGGTGGGCGATAGCGCGGGCAGCTCCGGCGGCACCACGGTCATGGACCCTGCTTGCGGCCCCGGGCATCTCCTCTTGGCCGGGGCCGACGCCGCGAGGGCATCCGGCGCCGAGGCACTCACGCTGCTCGGCAGTGACCGGGACGCCGTCCTCGCCTCGCTGGCGGACTCCCGCTTGGCCCTCGCCGAGAACGAGGGCCACAGGAAGAAGGAATGGGCGCAGGTCTCCGTACGGGCTGCGGACTCCCTACGCGACGACCCGTTCTCCGGCACCCCCGCCGACATCGTCCTGTGCAACCCGCCGTTCAACGAACGGGACTGGGGATACGAGGAGTTGGCCACCGACGCTCGCTGGAGCCACGGCCTTCCCCCGCGCACCGAGCCTGAACTCGCCTGGGTCCAGCACTGCCTGGCCCAGCTGCGGCCCGGCGGCGCCGCGGTACTGCTGCTGCCGCCCGCCGTCGCGGCCAGGAAGGCCGGACGCCGCATCCGCGGCTCGCTGCTGCGCACCGGGCAACTGCGGGCCGTCGTCGCGTTGCCGCCGGGCTGCGCCGCACCGCACAGCGTCTCCCTGCACCTGTGGGTGCTGCGGATGCCCGCCCACGGGGAAGGCACACCGGTGGGCGATCGGCTGCTGGTCGCCGACGCGGCCTCGCGCTTCCCCCGGGACCCGGAGGAGAAGTGGACCCCCGACTGGGCGGCGATCAGCGCTTTCGTGCGCGAGGCCGTCGAAGAGGCGGACTCCCCACAGGTATCTACCTACGTACGACAGGTGCCCGTCATCGAACTCCTCAACGACGAGGTCGACCTGACCCCTGGACGCCACATTGCCCCGTCCCCGGCGGACACGGCACCCCGACTGGCCGAATCCTGGCGGGAGTTCACCGGGCTCACCGCGAACGTGAACAAGTCGGCCAGGCTGCTCGCGGCGCTCGACCTCGCCACGGCCGCGGCGGACACACCGACGGCAACCACAGTCGCCGAGCTCGCCCGGGCCGGGGCGCTCACCCTGCGCGGCGGTCAGCAGCCGCCGGAGGAATCAATCCACGCCGGCCCGCCGTCCGACGACGGCATCCCCCTCCTCACCGTCCCCGATCTTCTGATGGACGGCGAACCCCGCAGCTGGCTCGCTCCCGGCACCGCGGCGGCCGGCGAGGCCGTGATCGCCGAACCCGGGGACATCGTGGTGGTGGGCGTCGCCCGTGCCTTCTCCGCCTGGGTCCACGAGGGGCCGCCGACCGCCCTCGGCCCACAACTGCATGTCGTGCGGGTACAGCCCGAACAGCTCGACACCTGGTTCCTCGCCGGTTCACTGCGGGCTCCCGCCAATGCCCGGCAGGCCGGCACCCACACCACGAACTCCTCCCGCATCGACGTCCGCCGTCTCCAGATCCGCCAGGTTCCCCTCGGAGAACAGCGGCGCTACGGAGAGGCGTTCCGCGAACTCACCGCCTTCGAAAGGCTGTTGCGCCGCGCAGCCGACCTCGGCACCAGCCTTGTCCGCGACCTGGGCGACGAACTGGCTGCCGGACGCCTGGCCAACCAGGCGTAGCACACCGGCTCGCCCGCAAGGGTCGGCGTCACGCCTCCCTGCGCCTGGGCTCGGCCAGGCGGGCCGTGAGCTGGGCGTCGACCGCGTGGCGTACGGCCTCAACACGAGCCGCGAGTTCCGGTGGCAGTCCGGCGGCGGTGCGGCCCGCCGTGTCAACCGCCGCAATGGCCGCCTCCAGTTCCCCGAACGTGAGCCGGCACTCGGCCAGGCGCAGCCGGATCAGCGCGCGATCGGCCCGCTCGGCCGGACCGTCCCCGTGAATGAGATCGTTGTCGACAGCCTGGTAGAGGCGGGCCGCAGCGCCGAAGTTGCCGGAGAGGCGGAATCCGTCCGCAGCCCCCTGCCACACGCGACGCACCAGAGGGCGCCGCTCACCCCACTCCTTGCGGACCCGTTCTGTCAGACCGTGCAGCCGGTCGATCGCGTCACCCGGCTCACCGGACGCGATCTCCGACTCGGCCTGCGCGCATAGCTGTTCCACCACGCGGGCGTCCAGCCACTCGTCGGCCGGTGCGGACGCGACAGGCAGCGTGAGAGCAATCGGGCGCGGACGAACAGCCCGATCCGGCGGCCGACGCATGGGGGCGGTGGGGTCGGGGTGGGTGCGGGGCCGGGGCTCGAGATCGCCGACCCCCGGGGCGAACGGGTCGAGGACCTCCAGGACCTCGTCAACGGCCGGGCGCTGCTCGGGCTTCTTGGCGAGCATCCGCAGCACCAGATCGTCGATCGGCTCCGGGATGCCCGCGGCGTACATACTCGGCGGCAGCGGCACCTCGTTGAGGTGCTTGTCGGTCAGGCCGACCTCCGCGCCGAGCGGGAACGGGGGCCGCCC
The DNA here is from genome assembly GCF_044740925.1 of Streptomyces sp. NPDC088254. NCBI lineage: Bacteria > Bacillati > Actinomycetota > Actinomycetes > Kitasatosporales > Streptomycetaceae > Streptomyces > Streptomyces sp. NPDC088254. Next base: position 234,992 of record NZ_JBIURQ010000008.1, read on the forward strand.
GGTGAGGAGTTCGTAGAAGATGCAGCCGAAGCAGTAGACATCCGTGCGCGTGGTGGGCTCGCGCTCCAGGAGCTGCTCCGGCGCCAGATAGCCGCGGGTGCCAAGCGTCGAACCGTGCGCCGTGTAACGGGTGGCGTCGGCGTGCAGCGGCTTGGCGATGCCGAAGTCGATGAGGACGACCCACCCCTCTTCGTCGATCATGATGTTCGCGGGCTTGAGGTCCCGGTGTACGACCGGGAGCGTGTGTGCGCAGGCCAACGCCCCTGCCACCTGGATGGCGACGGCAACCGCCGTGGCCAGGGGCAGGGGGCTGTGCTCGTCGAGGAAGGTCCGCAGACTCACTCCGGTCACCAGGCGCATGGCGATGTAGGGGACGCCCCGGTGCGATCCGCTCCCATACAGTTCGGTGATTCCCGGATGATCGAGCGTGCCCAGGAGGTTGGCCTCGCGCCGGAACCGGGCGTTCCTGACGGCGAGTTCGGCCTCACGCTCGTACGGGTCGAGGCAGTACAGGGCCTCGGAGTCGTGGCGCAGGAACTTCACCGCCACCTCCCGCCCCCCGGACACCTCTCGGGCCCGCCAGACCTGGGCCATCCCGCCCTTGCCCAGAGAGTCCTTCAACTCGTAGCGCCCGTCGACCAGATCACCCACGCCGGGCTTGTACGTATCCGCGTCCACCACTGTGCCCCTTCGCACCACTGCGCATCAGACCCACCAGCGTAGCGTGAAAGTTTCTAGACATGAGTCGTCCATGGACTCAGTTCACAGATTTATGCCATGCTCTAGTGGTGCCCGGACGTCCTCGGACTCCCGCTGCTCTGGGCACCCTCCTGCCCATACCGTCTGCCACGGGGGTCACCATGCAGAACCCACCCGGCGTCGCCGGCCACGACTGGTTGATCAGGGCGAGCCCCCGGATGGCCCGGCCCGACGACGCGGCCTGTCCCACCCACCGACGCACCGCGATGCGGCCCCTGCTCGTCGCCGACCCGGCCGTGCCGTTCCGGCGGCCACCCCGCGAGGAGTTCGGGTTCGGCCCGCTGTTCACCGCCCTCGACCTGCTGGAACACGACGGATGGTCCGTGGAGCGGGTACGCGAGGAACTCCGGAGCACCCGCGGCGCCTTCCGGGGATGGGGCGGCCCGGTCCACCCCGCCCACCTGGCCTGGACCGCCCACGCCCTGGAGCGCTACGTGGCCGCCCGTACCCGCGAACAGGCAGCCGCCGTCGAGGCCGGGCTGCCTGAGACCAAGCCGGTGAAGCAGCCATGGACGTGGCGCACTCCCCGCACGGACGCTCCCGACGCCCGTGGCGCCCGACAGTACGAGCACACCCTCTGGGGCCGCATGTACGCCTCCTCCGACGGAAAGGTGCGCGACCTGTGGCTGCCTTCCATGGGCCGGGCCAAGACCGGCCGCCCCGACGCGGAGCTCGGGGCCGTGGCGCAGGTGATGGCCTTCGGCGCGCCCACGCCTCGCCGCAAGCAACGCGCCCAGCCTCCGCCCACCGCGACCGAGAGCACCAGCTTGCCCCGATTGGTCCGCGTCTTCGACGTCGGGTGCGCCGACGGGTCCGTGCAGGAGCTGCTCTCCGAGGACCCCGCCGGGGCGAGGCAGCGGTTCCGGGACGACGCTGTGCCTGCCTTCGTCACGGCTGCCACCGAACTCGGCGTGCAGCCCGGGGAGAGCTGTGTCGACTGCAAGGCCATCGCCGGCTGCGTGGATCTGAAACGCACCCATCGGCTGTGGGGCGGGCGCCCTCCGACTCCCGCACGCGAACGCCGCTCCGTCTCCGTCTGGGACCTGCGGCTGCACGCCGAGTGCCCCGCCCAGTACCACCTTGTGCGGCGCCTGCACCTCAACGACCTCTCGGCCGAGGACCGGGGGGCGCGGCGCGGCAGAGCCGTCGACGCCTGGCTCGACGCAGAGCACGCCGAACGCCCGGTGCGCGGCTGCCGGGACCGCGAGATCCCCGAGCCGACGGCGGTACGGGCCAGGGCCGGACTCGACGACACCTCCGCACGCGAGGCTGCCGGGATGCTCGCGGAACACCGGCTCCTGTGCCCCCTCAACGGACTTGACGCCGACGAGCAGGTGCTCGTACAACATCGGGTCACGGCCTACGTGCCCGAACTCGACGTCGTCGTCCTCGCCGTACCCGACCTGGTGTACACCCACCGCGGCCGGTGGATCTGGCGCGAGACCAAGACGTCGGTCCGCCCGCTGTGGGAACGTGATTCCCTGCTCCGCACCTATCCCCAACTTGCCCTCGGTGTGCTGCTGTTCCACGCGGGCGCCCTTGGCGACGACCCGCGCCGCTCCTGGGTCGAGCTGGAGCACCTGCGTGAAGGCCAAGGGGATAGTCGGCTCGAACCGATCGACCCCGGGCGCGCCGAGATCGTCGACGAGGCCCGGGCCGTCATCGCCGAACTCGCCCAGCCACTCCTGGACGACACCACCTACGAACCGAGGACCGGACGCCACTGCCACGGCTGTCAGGCCCGGACCTGGTGTCGGCCCGGCACCGCCTACGTCACCGACCATCCGCGCTCGCCGAGCCCCGACACGCAGACCTCACCGCGAGGAGACGTCACGCCCCATGCCTGACCAACAGCTCGTGCCGGACTGGCTGTCCAACCCCGATGTCGTCCTCCTGCGGGACGTGGCCACCGCCGTACTGCACCTGGCGGCCGTCGACCGCCTCGACTCCTTCACTCTGCCTTACCCGGCCGGCGCGCAGCGGGCCCTGGATGCCCTGGTACTCCAGTGCCTGCGCAACGGCGCCAAGCCCCCGTCCGGAGTGCCCGAGATGATGCGCTGGGCCCGCGCCCGCCCCTTGGGCAGCTGGCCCCTGGACCGACTGCCCAGCGACCTGTTCGACACTGCGGACCGGCTGATCGACGAGGATTCCGGAGAACCCGCGCAGCTCTGCCACGAGCTCGCCGTGCAGGGGTATGGCGACAGCACCGGACGGCAGTACGACCGCCTGGTGATCCACGAGGCCCTGCGCGCCTGCCGGGCCGTGTCGTCACCCGAGTCGTACACGGCCTTCCGTCGCCTCCTGGTGAATAAGCCCGTCCTCACCGAGGCGGACTGGGCCGAGGTGAGCACCGACCTCTTCCTCGACCCCGTGCGCTTCCTCGTCGAGGAGATCTATGCCCCCGTCCCGCTCGGGTTCCGCCGGGACGGCGCGTACCTGTGCTGTCATCGCTGCCTGACCCTGCTCCATCCAGTGTCCGACACCGAGTGGTGGTGCGAGCGCGACCAGTGCCGGCACCAAGGTCCCCCACCGCACGGCCGGGAACTCGTCGCGTCCGAGGTGGGCGAGCTGCGTCAACTGCGGAAACCTCTGCGACAGTTCGTCACCGGGCCCGGACGCGCCGAGGTCTTCCTGGAGGGCGAGCTACGCGCCCTGGGCCTCATCGTCGAGATGTGGCCCGGCTTCGACGCGTACGACCTTCGCATCACCTTCCCCGACGGTCACGTGTGGGCCGTCGACGTCAAGGACTGGGCACACCCCGCCTTCCTCGGACGCGCCGCCACCGCCGTCCGCCCCGACCCCCCGTACGACGAAGCCTGTTGGGTGGTGCCCGCATTCCGGGTGCGCGCCCGCCGTGACTACCTGGCCATGTATGCCAAGGAGCGGGGCTCGGGGGCGGGCGGTCTGCGGCTGCTGACGGACGACCAGCTGAAACGGACCGCGCGGCTGCGGCTGTCCGGCGAGCGCGGGCCGGATGCGTCCATCGCGCCTCTGCACACCGTGCCTCCGGCCAGGGAGCACGGCGGGACACGCACAGCGTCGTCCCGGTCCGGAAGTCAGACGGCGGCGACCGACGGCGCCGGGAAGAAGGGAGCAGACCATGCGTGACCGCAGCAGCTGGTACCAGCCGGTCGTCGCCGCACTGAGGCCTTGGCCCGAAGAACACGCTGGGACCCGGCCCGCTCTGCTCTGCCAGGTCGAGCTCGCTCTTCGGCTGATGGAGACCGTGGCGCCCGGTCACGCTGCCGACGGGGCGTGGACGCTCCTCGGCGGCTACGGCCCAGCCTTCGCACGGGCCTCGAAGCTCCCCACCGGCACCACCGAACAGATCGCGCTGGCCGCGGCCCGGCACTTGCTCTGGCCGATGCGCCGCGGCCGGATGTGGCAGCAGAGCCTGGACGCCTACCTGGAACTGCCCGAACGGCTGCGTGCGTACCGCGTCCCGGCGGCCGGGGAGCCCGCCCATCGGGTCCCCCTCAAGGTGGCGGCCGACCGCTTCACGACCTACGACGACGCGCTCGCCAGCCTCCCCGGCTTCGCCACGAAGGTGCTTCCCCCGGCGGAGGCGGGCGAACACCGCTTCATGGACCGCCGCCACCGGCGCACTTCCGTCACGGTCCCCGCCGATCTGGTACGGGACCCCTTCCCCGGCCACCCCCTCACCGCCGAACACCCCGCCACCGCAGGTCCCCTCGACGTACCACTCGACGAACTTGCCGACGTCGCACGGTGGATGGACGCGGAGGAGCGGCGGTGCGGGCTCAAGGCGGGGAACTGGGAGCAGCGTCTCACCCAACTCGACCTCGACACCCGTACCCCGGACGGGACAGTCTTCGAAGCGGCGTCCGCGCTGCCGCTCGACCGGCTCACCCACCTCGTCGGCATGGTCGGTGCCGGTAAGTCGACCTTGATGACCGTGCTCGCCGTCTGGGCGCACCACAACGACCTGCGCATCACTCTCGTCGTCGGCGACGTGGCCGAACAGCTGACGCTGACCGAGCTGTTCCGCACGCTCGGCCTGAGCGCCGCCCTGGTGCAGGGGGGAACGACGCGGCCCCAGCACACCCAGCGACTGCACCGCAGACTCGCCGCACGGGGAGAACACTCCCTACTGGCTCACACCGGACCCGTCTTCGCCCACCTCAGCACCGCCTGCCCGCTGGACGCCCTGCGCGCACTCGACACGTCCGAGCCCCTGCGCTACACCGACGCGCCGTGCGGTGCCCTTCACCCCGCTAGGCGCCAGGAGACCGCCGAGGAGCCCGCGGCCGTGCGCGCGGTACGCGAGCTCGAACGAGCCCGAGGCGCCGCCGACAAAGAGGCCATCACTGACGACACCGACACCGACGAGGAGGACCTGGGCACCCCGCACGCCTGCCCGCTGTGGAGCGTCTGCCCCCGGCACTCCGCCGCCCGTGACCTCGTGGACGCGCTGATCTGGGTCGCGAACCCGGCCAGTCTCGTCCAGACCGCGGTTCCGCGTCAGCTCAACGCCGAGCGCCTGCGCTATCTGGAGCTGGCCTGCCTGCGCAGCGACATCGTCGTCGTCGACGAGGCCGACCGCGTACAGATGCAGCTCGACCAGATGTTCGCCCCGTCGGCCACGCTCGTCACCACCAGTGTCTCCGACTCCTGGCTCGACCAGTTGCAGACCCACGAGATCGCCGAACTCGCCCGGCAGGGACGGCTGCAGCTCTCCGACCAGGACGTGGAACGGTGGTCCGCCGCCCTGGACGTCGTAGGTTCCGCCGCGGACCGGCTGTACGCCATGCTCATCGACGACGGAAGCCTGCGGGACTGGGCACAGATCGACTACTTCAGTGCCTGGACCCTCCAGGAGAAGCTGCTGCACGCCTGGTATCCGCTAACGCGAGGCCAGGCCGCCAGGCGGCCGGACAGCACGAACGAAGGGGGTGTCGAGGACGAGAGCGCACTCTACGAGGACGAGGAAGGGCTCGGGGCCATTGGCGACTCCCCCGTCCCCGACGCTCCCTGGGCGCAGCGACGCACCGAGATCACCGGGTTCTTCGACACGTTCCGCGACGATCCGCTCGGTGGACGCGGCCCCTACGGAACCCCCGCCGACCAGCTCACGGCCCTCGCCCACGACGTCCTGCACACCCTCGACGAGAAGCGGACACGACGCCGAGTCCGCGCGCTCCTCGACTCCTTCCTCATCGGAGCTCCGGGCCCGGAACAGCGCCCCGCGCCCACTGCCGAGCGAGGCAAGGAGCCTGCCCCCGAGGACGTACCGCTCACCGAGGAGTGGCGTGAACTCAACGCACGACGGCTGGAGTTCACCCTCGTCCTCGCCGCCCTGCACCAACGCCTGGACCGGGTGACGTTCCTGTGGCCTCAGGTGGAGGCAGCGCTACGGCTGGACTCCGCGGCCCACGAGCTGACCCGCCGCCCGCCCCTCGACTACGCGCCACTGCTGCCCGAAGCGCCCATGGGCAACGTCCTGGGCTTCCAGTACCTGGTGGACGAACGGGCCGCAGCCCGCAACAAGGAGGGACACCGCACCGGCACCCTGCGCTTCTTCCGTTGTGCGGGCGTGGGCCGGGAACTGCTCCTGGGTCTTCCCCAGCTCGGCGCCGACCCAGGCCTGGGCAAGGCAGGGCCACACGTGCTGTTGATGTCGGGCACCAGTTGGGCCGGCACCTCCACCCGGGCCCACGTCCTCGCCCCCGTCCGCGCCGTGCTGAAACCGCAGCCCAAGGCTCTCGACGCCATCCGGAAGACCGTGTTCCGCACCGAGTTCCTGTACAACGCCGCAGGACAGCCGATCCGGCTCTCCGGCCAGGACCCCGACCAGCGCGAGGACGTCCTGCGCCTGATGATCGACCGGCTCGCCCGGTCCCGGAGTGACGGCAATTCCTCCCCTCTCCAAAGCGAACTCGCCCGAATCCCCGACCAGCGCCGCAAACGTGCCCTGCTCCTGGTGGGCAGCTACGCGGAAGCCAAAGTGGCCGCCACCGCGCTGAACGAGATCCCGCGGTGGCGTGGCCGGGTACGCGTCCTGGCCGCCGACGATGCCGAACTGGAGGCCGCCGTCAACGGGACGGCGTCGGCAGGGAGCCAGGCGCCGGGCACGGAATCGGGGGCGGGAGCGGTCCGGCGTGGGGACCTCGCGTCCTTCGCCGACGACCCGGACGCCGAACTGCTCGTGGCGCCCCTCCTCGCCGTGGAGCGAGGACACAACATCCTCACCGCCCCCCAACGGGCCGGCGAGGAGAAGGTGGCGGCGTTCGGGACGGTGTTCTTCATGGTCCGCCCGCACCCCCGCCCCGACGACCTCTCCCTGGCGGTCTTCGCCATCAACGACTGGGCGACGCGGTTCGTACGCGGTCAACTGAAGCTGCCGGACGAAGGGACGTTCAGCGACATGGTCGCCCAGGCCGGGGACCTGAACGCGGCAGGCAGCGCTTTCAGGACCACCGCACGCGGCGTGTGGCGGCACGTACTGTCACGGCCCTACATCTACTCCTCGCTCTCCGATGACGAGAAGAAGTCCTTCGTCTGGGACCAGCTCGTCACCATCTGGCAGGTCATCGGGCGCCTCGTCCGCGGTGGCGTACCCGCCCGCGTCGTGTTCGTCGACGCGGCCTTCGCACCGCGACTCGCCGCAGCACAGGCCCCCTTCACCGGCCAGAGCCGTCGTGCACGCCGCGCAGGCGACCCGGGGCTGCTCGTCCGGCTGCGGGACGTCCTGGCGCCGTACTTCGCCCAGAGCGACACCGACACCGTCGCGCACGGTGAGCGCACCCACTCCGCCGACGCCGCACTCGTCAAGCTGCTCTACCGCCCGCTGTACGAAGCGCTGTGTGCCATGGGGACGTCACCCGGCCCGCGATCGGTCGACTGAAGCACGCCAACCACCGCCCTGGGCAGCACTGTCGGCGGACAACCGCGCCCGCCCACGTACGGACATCGCAAGGAGAACCGGCATGTACAAGAACATCCGCCGATCCGCGTACCACCTGGCCGAGGAAGGCACCCCCTGGATCGAGGACTTCCACGCACTCCCTTTCCCCGAACACTGGCATGCCGGACTCCTCGAACTGCACAACCACGGGCGGGACGAGGAGAAGCGGCAGCCGACGCTGCCCACCCGCCGACTCGACGGAGTGCTCCAGACGCTCGCCCCCGACGTGATCGTCCGCCCCCGGCCGCGTATCCCCGTCGAGCCAGGGCCGCTGGCCGCCGAGGACTTCTGGATGTACGTACCGGCCTCGGCGCCCGCCCCCCTCCCCGGGCGTTCCATGCAGCAACTCCTCGACGCCTGGCTGCGTACCCTCGGGCCCAAGGGCTCCGCACAGGATCCCCGGTTCCGGTCGCTGTTGCTCGCGAGCAGCACCGAATTGAAGCAGAACCTGCCCGAGTGGCAGCCGGTCACCGGCGTCGAACTCCTCACCACCCCGACCACCCGGGGCGGCACTGCCGCCCCGGAACCGCGCCAGTTCCAACTCGCCACCGACGCCCTGGCACACCGCATCCTGACCCTCGACCCCTTCCCGTTCGAGGGAGGGGAGCTGCGGTTCCGGGCGCTGCCCCGCGGACCTCGCGACCAGGGCGCGGAACTCATGTCGCAGCCTCTGTGCCGGACCGTCAAACGCAAGGAGTGGTGGTTCTCCGTCCTTCTGAACATCTCCCTGCACACCACGCCGTTCGACCCCAGGCCGCGTCTCCACCTGCACTGGGGTGTGCGCCGCTGGGCGACCCACCCTCGGACCACCACCAAACGCCTCGACCTGCCCTACCGGGAGGCCACCACCGTCTACCTGCGGCCCACCATCCCCTGGCTGCCCGGCGCTCCGGCCACCGAACGCTACGCACTGGCACGCCTGCGCCGCGACCGGGCCGCCGACACCTTCGTCTGGTCGGAGAACGACACCGCCGGCATCCTGCGCGGACTCAGCCTCGCCGGCAACTTCCCCGACCCCGAACACCTCCTCACCGAACCGGTCTCCTGGATCGGCGAGGGCCGCGGCGTCCGGGCCTCCGTGGTCCACAGCACCAGGATGGGCAAGCACGAGATCGGCACCGGCTTCATGCCCAACCAGCGGTCCCAGCTCACCGAATGGGCCGAGCAGGCTCTCCCTGAAACACTGGTCCGGGTACCCGACCTCACGCGCGGACGCGGGAAGGGCATCGGCGCGCCACAGAATCGGCGGCCCAAGCCCAGGACCGACGAGGCCAAGAAGGCCGAGCTGCTGCGCGAAACCCAGGCACGGCGCGTGGCACTTGCGGCACAGGCCCGGATCGCCTCCCACGGCCCGGAACAGGCCGGCCCGCCCGTGGTGGAGGCCCGGTTGCTGTGGCAGTCGCCCGAGGTACGCGGCGAGGCAGTGGCACAGTTCGCCAAGGCCCTGGGCCTCGACGGCGACGGCGGCGCCAGTGCCGACCACGTCACGGACCGGGACTTCGACGAGGCCACGCCCGGAGCACCGGTCGTCCTGGAGTGGCGGACGGCAGAGGTCACGCTCCGGCTGCGCTGCCTGCCCCTCGCCGACGGACTGGGCGACCGGCTCGTGCCCGACCCGGCGGTCAAAGGCAAAGGCGCGGCGCTCGCGGCGGCCGTCGCCGAACGGCGCCGCGCCCTGCGCGCCTGGCTCCGCGCGGACGGCGCGGACCCCTCCCGCCCCGAACTCGCCCTCGTAGAAGTCGCACACCGCAGCACGTTCCGCCCAGCGTCGACGGACCCCAAGTTCGCCATCCGCCTCGGGTGCGCCGACGCGGGCCTGCTGACTCAGTTCGTCGTCACCCCGTCCACCGACCGGCAGATCGACAATGCGGAGAGTCTCGACCACCGCACGTGCAGCTCGTGGCTCGACGGACTGCGCCAGCTCGGCGTCCGCGTCCTGCCCCAGCACACCCTCGGTGACGATCTTCCGGACTCGCTGCAATACGCGGCGGTGTGGATGGTGAAACGTCGCAAGGACGGCCCGACCCGGTTGCCCAAGCACCTGCCTGTGGCCGTCCTGGTCACCCCGCTCCCGGCCGGGGAAGGCCTCGCGGCCGTACGCGGCTGGGACGACACCGCGGGGGAATGGGTGCCCTATCCGCAGTTCCTCCTCGCTCTGGTGAAACAGGCGGAGATCGACCCCGAAGCGTTCACGGAACCCGGGGCTCCAGACGATGACGCACGTCCCGGTGCCCCTAGGGTCACTGGCAAGCAGTGGCGCAGTAACCTCGCCCAACAGCGCAGGGTTACCGCGGCATTCCTCCAACGCGTGCTGCACTCCCTCCGAGGGCAACCCACCGCACTGATCACCCACGCTCAGAACAGCCGACTGCACTGGCCCTGGCTCCAGGACGGCCAGACCGAACGCGACCTGATCAAGACCGGCCACGCCCCGGCGGGACGACTGGACGACGAACTGCGCCTCGTACGCGTGCGCGGATGCGGCGGTCGCGAGAGCGCCCAGTGGTGGGGGCTGGCCGACCCGGGCAAGCCCCACGGACAGCCGGCTGGCTTCTGGGCACAGGATCCCCAGCAGCGTTACGCGGACGGGGCTTCGTCGCGCGAGCGGGTCTTCTACAGCACCACCGAACGCCCCGGAACCCATGCGATCTCCCCCGCACTCGACCGCCTCGCCACCCGGGTCAACGCGGCAGGCAACCTCACCTCGCAGGCGGGCACCAGCGCCTGGAACCCGACCCTGGTGGAGATCGCGGTACTGGGCTGCCACGAGGATGACGACCTGGCTGCCCCCGTACCGGGAACGCCCGACGACGCCGAGGCGCTGGCCCTCGCCATGCACCAGCTCCGCCAGGCCCCGGACTACGCCGCTGCCCTGTCCCTCCCCCTCCCACTCCACCTCGCGGGGCTGGCCCAGGCATACGTCCTCCCGACACTCGCCGACGGCGACCGGACTTCGAACGAGGAGTCGGACGTATCTGCTGGAAACCAGAGCACGGAGGACCCAGATCTCGCCGACGCGGCCGGACTGTCCACGACGCCGGACCACGAGGCCGAGACGGCCCACGACTGACGACGGGATCGACACCTACGCGGTGCCCTGACGACGGAGGACACCGGTATTCACAGGACCTGTGTTCTGAGAGACCGACGACAGCCCCTGCATGCACCCGTCTCTACTCGTGTGCGCGGTCCAGCGGAGGAAGGCGGAACACCGGGGTGACCGTGACCAGTTTCGGTCTGGCCGCGACGTCGGTCTCGTCGCCGCCGGCCAGGTCAGGCGCTCCTCCCGTTCCAGGGTACGAACCTGCAACCGCATACCCGCTCAGTCCTTCCCCCGAGGGCGGATCGCTGCGCACCGCGAGATAGACGCTCGACAATCGCAGCTGAGGCTCTGCCCCACCGATCCGGGCAGGGCACCCGGTGCGCAACGCCCAGTCGGCCACGCGCCGCCGGTCGGGGCGGACCGGTGACTGGGCGAGCAGAGCGGCGTCACACCGCCCCCGGCCGGGGCCGGGGCCGGGGGCGGGCTGGTGGGGCGGACGGCCGGAGGGGGTGGCGCCCTACTTCTGCCTGATCCGCAGGAAGGTGATCGAGTTCGCCGGGAAGATGTAGGTGAACCTGTCGGCCACTCCGGTGAAGGTGGAGGTCACCGGGGCGACCGGGGTCTGCGTCTCGCTGTTGACCGCGTCCGGCGCGGCGGTCAGCGTGGTCACCCGGGCCGAGGAGCGGACCCGGGCGCCGCCGAGGTCGACGGTCGTGCGGGCGTCGGCGGACTGGGCGTTGACGACCTTGACGACCAGGTCGCCGGTCACCTCGTCCTCGGTGACGACCTGGCGGAACGGTTCGGCCGGGGTGTCGTCGGTGAAGCGGCCCCACTCCTGGCCGTCGAGGTAGAGGGTGACCTGGCGGCCGCGCACCTTGACGTCGATGTCGTAGGCGCGGCCCGTCTGGACGCTGCCGGCCTTGGAGATCAGGGTGGACTTCCCGCCGTCCACGGCCTGCTCGACGGCGCTCTGGGTGTTGTTCCAGCCGCCCAGGTTCCACCAGTAGTAGTTGCCGGTGTCCTTGACGCCGAAGGCGACGAGGAAGCCTTCCTTGCCGGACTTCTTGGTGGCCTTCACGTGCAGGTCGTAGTCGTGCCAGTTCGGGTCGCCGGCCGAGACCATGGTGTTCTCGGCGGCCGCGTCGCTCTGCACGTACTGGCCGTCCCGCACCGACCAGCTGCCGCCGCCGGTGTGCGTCCAGCGGGAGGCGTCACCGGAGAAGTCGTCGGCGAGGAGGGTGGCGCCGTCGGCGCCCGTGACCTTCACGTCGTCGTACGCCGCCGAGGTCGCCCAGGTCGACAGGCCGACGGCGCCGCTGATCGGGCCCTGGACCGAGGGGGTGCCGGTGGCCGCCGAGGGGACGACACGGTCGCCCACGTTGTTCATGAACAGTTTCTGGACCTCGTAGTTGGCCGAGTTCCAGGAGGCGTGGTTGTTGAACCACACCAGGTCCGGGCGCCACTGCACATAGTCCTCGTTGGCGAACAGCGGTGCGTAGGAGGCGAGTTTGACGACGTCGGCGTTGCGTTCCAGGCCGGTCATGAAGGCGGCTTCGGCAAGGCCGTTCTTGAAGGCGTTGCCCTGGGAGGCGTATTCGCCGAGGAAGACCTTCGGGCCCTCGCGGTCGTAGGAGTCGTAGCGGGCGTTGTTCTGCAGGAACCACCGCGCGCTGTTGTAGTAATGCTCGTCGACCATGCCGACCTTGGCGTCGCGGTTGAGCTGCCAGGCCTTGTCGAAGGTCGCGCCGGCGTCGTCCGGGCCGGAGTTGGAGACGACGGTGACGCCCGGGTACCTCGCCTCGATCGCGGCGCGGAACCGCTGGAAGCGGTCGAAGAACTCGACGGGGAGGTTCTCCTCGTTGCCGACCTCGATGTGGGTGAGGTGGAAGGGCTCGGGGTGTCCCATCCGCGCACGCTTCGCGCCCCAGGTCGAGTTCGCGGGGCCGTTGGCGAACTCGATGAGGTCCAGGGTGTCCTGGATGTGCCGCGCGAGCAGCGCCTCGTCGTCGACGGCCTTGTTCTGGCCGCAGCCGGTCACCAGGGCCGGCACGACGGGCAGGGGCATCGCGCCGACGTCCTCGGCGAAGCGGAAGTACTCGTAGTAGCCGAGGCCGTAACTCTGGTTGTAGCCCCAGACGTTGGAGTTGACCGCGCGTTCCTCGACCGGGCCGATGGTGTCCTTCCACTGGTAGGAGCGGGCGCGCTGCCAGCCGGAGGCCTCGCTGTAGTCCTGCATGGAGCCGGTGTTGACCAGGCAGCCGCCGGGGAAGCGCACGAAGCCGGGTTTCAGGTCGGCGATCTTCTCGGCGAGGTCCTTGCGCAGCCCGTTGGGCTGGTGCTTGTAGGTGTCGTGCGGGAACAGCGACACCATGTCGAGGGCGGCCGCGGCGGTGGAGGCGACGGTGAGGCGGCCGGTGCTGCTGGTGCGGGCGGCCTGGAACTTCGTCCTGTACTGCGCCCAGCCGCCGGGGCGCACGGCGACGCGGCGGGCGGTGGCGAGGGCGCCGTCGGCATCCTGGAGCGACACCGTCAGGCTCGTGCCCTTCTCGGCGCGGACCCACACCGAGAAGTCGTACCTCTCGCCCTGCTCGATGCGGACGCCGGTGTTGTAGCCGGCATTGGTGACGGACGAACCGGCGGTCAAGGAAAGGTAGTTGCGGTTGCGCTCGTTGAGGCGGCCGGCGTCGTTCACGACCTCGGCGGCGCCGGCGACCGTCCAGGAGGTGAGCGGTGTGTAGGAGCGGTTGTCGACGGTGGAGTACTCGAAGGACCGGTTCTGCACCAGCTCGGCGTACAGGCCGCCGTCGGCGGCGCGGTTGATGTCCTCGAAGAAGACGCCGTACATCGTGTCGTCGATCGTCGCGCCCCGGCGGGCCGGATCGACGGTGATCGTGTAGTCGGCGACCGCCTCGGCGTGCGCCGGGGCGGGCAGGAGGGCGGTCGCCGTCAGCAGGGCGGTGGCGGTGAGACCGGTTCTCCAGCGGGCGGTCGTGGTGCTGGGTGACATGGATACTCCGCGGCTCATTCGGGCGTTCGAAATATCGGACTTTGATCAGCACTTCGAACGGCAAGATAGGGAGGTGACTTGAGCGCGTCAATGGGGCGTGCGAGGGCTGATCCGACGGAGGGCGGCACGGGATGGGCGGGTTGTGGCCGGTGCCGGACGTCCTGGAGTACCTCGCCGGGAGCTGGCGGGTGGAGCGCTCCGTGCGCGATGCGGGGAGCGGCGACGAGGGCGGTTTCACCGGCACGACCGTGTTCCGGCCACTGGAGGGCGGTGGACTGCTGCACGCGGAGTCCGGCGTGTTCACCTGGCAGGGCGTGCCCCGCCCCGCCGAGCGGACCCTGCGCTTCCTTCCGGGCCCCGCGCCCGGCACGGCGGACGTCCGGTTCGCCGACGGCCGCCCCTTCCACCTCCTGGACCTGACGACCGGCCGGCACACGGCCGACCACCCGTGCTCCGCCGACCTCTACCGCGGCGAGTTCACGGTCCTCGACGCCGACCGCTGGCGAAGCGTGTGGCGGGTGCGCGGCCCGGCCAAGGACCTGGTGCTGACGACCGACTACGTCCGCGAGGGCTGAGGCGCGCCCTCGAAGCGCAGGTTCCAGCGGACGTGGCGCCCGGTGACGGTGGTCGTCGACAGCGGGCGCACGTCGATGTTCCAGTACGACGACGGCGGCGCCTTCAGCGCGTACACCAGGGCGGCCCGGATGACGCTGGGCTCGGCCACGGCGACGATCCGGCCGCCGTCCTCCAACGGCCGGGTGTCGAGCCAGCCGCCCACCCGGGAGATGAACGCGAGCAGCGGCTCACCGCCGTGCGGCGCGGACCACGGGTCGGCCAGCCAGGCGTCCACGGCCTGCGGCTCCCGGGCCATCGCCTCGCCCAGGGTGAAGCCCCGCCACCGCCCCATGTCACAGTCCCTCAGGGCGAGTTGGACGAGTGGGGCGTATCCGAGGGCGTCCCCGGTGGCCCGGCTGCGCGGGGTCGGCGAGCAGTAGCGCAGCTCGGCCGCCGCGAGCGGCAGCAGATCGCCTACGGCGCGCTGCACCTCGCCCCAGGCCGCCTGGTCCAGCGGCCGGTCGTCCTCGAAGCGCTCCGCGAGCATCGGCGAGCTGCGCGCGGCGGCGACGAACGTGACCCGGAGTGCCATGCGGCGATGGTGGGACCACCGGGTAGGCGGGTCAAGGGGTGCCGAGGGAGAACTTCTCGAATATGAGCGCCATCCACCGGCCGGGGTCCTCCAGCGCCTCGAAGCCGACCTTCTCGTACACCCCGTGCGCGTCCTGCGTGGCCAGCAGCATCCGGCGCAGCCCGTAGGGCCGCAGGTGATCGCGTACGGCGGCGACGAGCGAGGTGCCGATGCCCTTCCCCCGGACCGCCGGATCCACGTACACATCGCAGAGCCAGGCGAACGTTGCCCGGTCCGTCACCACCCGGGCGTAGGCGACCTGATCCCCGGACGCGAGGTCGTACACCCCGAAGTTGAGGGACCCGGCGATCGCCCGGTCCTGCTTCTCGCGCTCGCGTCCGAGCGCCCAGTAGGCGTCGGTGGACAGCCAGCGGTGGACGCGCTCGGCGTCGACGCGGCCGGGGTCGGTGGAGAGCTCGTAGCCTGCGGCGAGGGCGGGGGTGTCGTTCATGCCCGGACCCTCACAGATCGCGGCTGTGCTGTCGAACGGTTTCCTTGAGCGCCTCGTCGCACGCCTGCCGCAGGCGGCGGGCGCCGTCCTCGATCTCCTCGGTCCCCGCGACCGCCGCGAAGCTGAGCCGGACGTGCGGGGCGGGGGGTTCGGCGCTGAAGTAGGGGCGGCCGGGGGCGAGGGCGACGCCGGCGCGCAGGGCGGCCGCCGTGAACGCCGCCTCTCCCCCGGAGCCGGGGAGGCGGACCCACAGGTGGTAGCCGCCGGACGGGACGTGCGACAGCTCCAGTTCGGGCAGGCGCAGCGCGAGGGCCGCCGTCATCGTGTCGCGTCGCGTCCTCAACTCGGCGGCGATGGAGCGCAGATGGCGGGGCCAGGCCGGTGAGCCGACGAGTTCGAGTGCGGCCTCCTGGAGGGGCCGGGGCACGAAGAAGGCGTCCACGACCTGGATGGCGCGCAGCCGTTCCAGGGCCGGGCCGCGGGCGGCCAGCGCGCTGACCCGGAAGCTGGGCGAGGTCGCCTTGGTGAGCGAGCCGACGTGGACGACGACGCCGTCCGGGTCGTCGGCGGCCAGCGGTCGGGGCAGCGGTCCGGCGTCCTCGTGCGCGAGCCGCCGTACGAAGTCGTCCTCGACGACGAACGCGCCCGCCTCCCGGGCGATGCGCAGCACCTCGCCGCGCCGGGCGGGGGCGAGGACCGCGCCGGTGGGGTTCTGGAACAGCGGCTGGCAGACGAACACCCGGGCGCCGGTCGCGCGGAAGGCGTCGCTGAGCAGGTGCGGTTTCACCCCGTCCCGGTCGACCGGGACGGGGACCGGGCGCAGTCCGGCGGCGCGGGCGATGGCCAGCATGCCGGGGTAGGTGGGCGACTCCACGAGCACCGGCGCGCCGGGCGGGGCGAGGGCGCGCAGGGCGGTGGTGAGCGCCGCCTGGCCGCCCGCGGCGACCAGCACCTCGGCCGCGGTGACCGTCCCGCCGATGGTGCGGGCGAACCACTCGCGCAGCTCCGGCAGCCCTTCCAGGGGCGGCCGCCCCCACGCGCCGGGCCGCCGTCCGGCCCGTGCCAGGGCCGCGGACATGGCGCGCTCCGGCTGGAGGGAGGGGTGCAGATAGCCGCCGTTGAACTCGATCACGCCGGGCGGCGGGGCGGCCAGCGAGACGGTGACTCCGGAGGCGTCCACCGAGCGGGGCACGAGGTCGGCGGCCCCGTCGGCGCTCAGCGCGACCTCCTGCCAGGAGGTGTCGCCGGCCGAGGGGGCGGTCGTACGCCGTGGGCCGGCGCGGAAGGCGCCGGCTCCGGGGCGGGTCACCACCAGACCCTCGGCGGCGAGTTGGGCCAGGGCGCGCGAGACGGTCACCGGGCTCACCCGGAAGCGTTCCACCAGGGCCCGGCTCGACGGGAGCTTTCCACCGGGAGAGTAGCGGTCCAGTTCCTGTCGCAGCCGGTTCGCCAGCTCACTCACACTGCTACGCTCTTGCATGAAGACACAGAGTAGCGCTACCGCCGTTCCCGCGATAGCAGTGACCGCTCCCCGGGGCCGGAACCTCGGCACCCTTCAGGCCGCGCTCGGGGTGGTCGCCTTCTCACTGACCTTCCCGGCGACCGCCTGGGGGCTGGAGGGCTTCGGCCCCTGGTCGCTGACGGCCGTGCGCAGCGTCCTCGCCGCGCTGATCGCGGGCGGCGCACTGCTGGCGCTGCGGGTGCCGCTGCCCGCCCGGCGGCACTGGCCGGGGCTCGCGGTCGTCGCCGCCGGGGTCGTCGTCGGGTTCCCGCTGCTCACCACGCTCGCCCTGCAGACCTCGACCACCGCGCACGCGGCCGTCGTGGTCGGGCTGCTGCCGCTGACCACGGCCCTGTTCTCCGCCCTGCGCGTCGGCTCACGCCCCTCCCGCACCTTCTGGGCGGCGGCACTGGCCGGGGCGTGCGCGGTGGCTGCGTTCACCGTGCAGCAGAGCGGCGGCGCGCTGAGCTCGGCCGACCTGTATCTCTTCGGGGCGCTGCTGGTGTGCGCGGCCGGCTACACCGAGGGCGGCCGGCTGGCCCGGGTCATGCCGGGCTGGCAGGTCATCGGCTGGGCGCTGACGCTCTGCCTGCCGCTCAGCGCGCCGGCCGCCGCCGTCGCCCTGGCCTTCGAGCCGGCGCACCTGACGGCGCACAGCGTGGCCGGGCTGCTGTGGGTCGCGGCGGGCTCGCAGTTCCTCGGTCTGGTCGTCTGGTACCGGGGCATGGCGGCCGTGGGAATCCCCAAGGCCAGCCAGTTGCAGTTGGCGCAGCCCCTGCTCACACTGGTGTGGTCGGTGCTGCTTCTGGGCGAACGGCTGACCCCGGCCGCCCCGCTGACGGCCGCGGCCGTCCTCGTCTGCATCGCCGTCACCCAGCGGGCGCGCGGCTGACGGGTGCGCACCCGCCGGCTCCGGGGCAGTGCCGTGCGCCGCACAAGCGCAACGCGCCGCCCACACGGTGAGGAGGCCCCACAGATGCGTGCAACCACGGGCGACCAGCTGATCCAGCACGGCAGGGTGGTCGGCCAACACGACAAGGTCGGCGAGATAGTCGAGGTCCTGGGCCGGGAGGGCAACCCCCCGTACCGCGTCCGCTTCGAGGACGGGCACGAGGGAGTGTGCTCCCCCGGGCCGGACACCGAGATCCGCCACAAGGTCCAGGAACAGATGTAGGCGTCCTAGCGCGGGGGTTTCGCCGGCTGCCCGTAGTGGTCGGCGATCACCCGTGCCATCGCCCCGATCCGGTCCGTGCGCACGTCCTTGGCGGCGAAGAACACATGGCCGCGGACCTCCGGGTGCTTCTTGGCGAGGGCCAGGTGGCGGGACAGCTCGTTCTGCTTCTGCCAGGCCGCGGCCTGTGCGGAGTCCCCCGCCCGGTACAGCGCCTCCCCCAGGTAGAGCCTGGTCCGGCTGCCCCGCGCGACCTGCGCCCACCAGGGCACGAGCTTGGCGTAGTCGGCGGCGGTCATGCCGATGTGCCAGTAGAGCTGCGGCACGATGTAGTCGATCCAGCCCTGGCGCACCCACTTGCGGGTGTCGGCGTAGACGGCGTCGTACGACTGCAGCGCGTTCGTGTCCGAGCCGCGGGAGTCGGTGGAGGCGTTGCGCCACACGCCGAACGGGCTGACGCCGAACTGCGTGCCGGGGCGGACGGCCTTGATGCGGGCCGCCGTCTCGCGCACCAGCTTGTCGATGTTGTCGCGCCGCCAGGCGGCCCGGGTGGAGAAGGCCGATCCGTGGCGGTCGTAGGCGTCGTCGTCGTCGAAGGTCTGCCCGGCCACCGGGTAGGGGTAGAAGTAGTCGTCGAAGTGCACCGCGTCCACGGGGTACTTCTTCACCGCGTCGAGCATCGCGTTCTGCACGAAGGCGCGGACAGCCGGCAGGCCGGGGTTGTAGTACAGCTTCCCGCCGTACCGCACGACCCAGTCGGGGTGCTTGCGCGCCGGGTGGGAGGCGACGAGCCGGGAGGGGTCGGCGTGGGTGGCGACCCGGTAGGGGTTGAACCAGGCGTGCAGTTCGAGCCCGCGGGCGTGGGCCTCCTTCACGGCGGTGCCGAGCGGGTCCCAGCCGGGCGACCTGCCCTGCACGCCGGTGAGGACCTGCGACCACGGCTCGTACGGCGAGGGCCACAGGGCGTCCGCCGTGGGCCGCACCTGGAGCATCACGGTGTTCAGGCGCTTGCGGACGGCGAGGTCCAGCCAGCCGATCAGTTCGGCGCGCTGCTGGGCCGCGGTCAGCCCCGCACGGGACGGCCAGTCGCGGTTGGCGACGGTCGCGAGCCACATGCCCCGCATCTCCCGCGTCGCCCGTACCTCGCCGCCACCGCCGCCGTGCCCACGGCCGCCGCTGCCGTGGCCGCCGCTCCCGTGGCCGGGAGGCCGCAGCGCGTTCGCCGCCGCCCCGGCCGTCGTCGCCCCGGTCGTGAACGCCGAGACCGTCGAGAACGCCGCCAGCGCGAACGCCCGCCGAGTCAGTCGCCCCATCGCGCACATCCCCACACACGCCGTGGATCCGTGCGGTCACGGATCGTCGTCCGGGCACAGCATGCCCCCACCCCGACGATCGATCATCGATACTTACTAGTAACGTGCACGATCGGAGCAGAGCCGTCCGAGACCCGGAAGGCTCCCCCGGCCGTCGATCAAGCGCTTCGAGTCAGCGCGGGAAAGGGACGATGTGACAGGCATCCCAGCGGGAGACATCTCACGCGTCGGAGTGGTGGGCTGCGGCCAGATGGGGGCGGGCATCGCCGAGGTGTGCGCCCGCGCCGGACTCGACGTCATGGTCGCCGAGACCACCGGCGAGGCCCTGGAGATCGGCCGTACCCGGCTGTACAACTCCCTGGCCAAGGCCGCCGACCGAGGCAAGATCACCGCGGAGGAGCGGGACGCCACGCAGGCGCGCCTGGCCTTCACCACGGACCTCGGCGAGTTCGCCGACCGTGACCTCGTGATCGAGGCCGTGGTCGAGAACGAGGGGGTCAAGACCGAGATCTTCCAGGTGCTGGACCAGGTCGTGACCCGCCCGGACGCGATCCTCGCCTCCAACACCTCCTCCATCCCGCTGGTGAAGCTGGCGGTCGCCACCTCGCGGCCCGACCACGTCGTCGGCATCCACTTCTTCAACCCGGCCCCGGTCCAGCAGCTCGTCGAGCTGATTCCGGCGCTGACCACCTCCGAGGGCACGCTCGGCCGAGCGCAGCTGTTCGCCGAGAAGCTGCTGGGCAAGCACTCCATCCGCGCCCAGGACCGCTCCGGCTTCGTGGTCAACGCGCTGCTGATCCCCTACCTGCTCTCCGCGATCCGGATGTTCGAGACGGGCATCGCCAGCCGCGAGGACATCGACAACGGCATGGAGATGGGCTGCGCCCACCCGATGGGCCCGCTGAAGCTGTCCGACCTGATCGGCCTGGACACGGTCGCCTCGGTCGCGCAGAGCATGTACGAGGAGTACAAGGAGCCGCTGTACGCCGCTCCCCCGCTGCTGCAGCGGATGGTGGACGCCGGCCGCCTGGGCCGCAAGACCGGCTCCGGCTTCTACACCTACGCCTGAGGCCGGCCGGCCCGGGTCAGCCGAGCCTGCGGTGGTGGAGCAGCATCAACGCGGCCGCCATGTTGGCGGCCGGCACCTCCCCCCGGGCGACCAGGTCGGGTACGCGTTCCAGGGGGACCCACTCCCGGCGGTCCGACTCGAAGTCGTCCACGGGGGGTCCCGCGTACTCGCCGCGGTCCGCCCAGTAGATGTGATGGACGGCGTCGGTGAGGCCGTTGGAGGGTTCCACGCTCATGAGGTGGTGCAGGGGGCCGGGCCGCCAGCCGGTCTCCTCCTCCAGCTCCCGGGCCGCCGCGCGGGCGATGTCCTCGCCGTCCTCCACGACCCCGGCGGCGAGTTCGTAGCCCCAGCTGTCGGTGATGAAGCGGTGGCGCCACAACAACAGGGCCTCGTCCGCCTCGTTGACGATCGTCGCCACGGCGACCGGCCGCAGCCGGATGAGGAAGTGGTCGAGGTGCCGGCCGTCCGGCAGCTCGACATCGGCCAGGTTGACGCTGAACCAGCGGTTCTCATACACGGTTCGTTCGTTCTGCTTCGCCCACTGCACGGTCTGCCGCCTTCCGTCGGGTAAGGGGCAATATCGCAGCAGGCGACGTGCCGAGCCGATCCGGAGTCAGGCCACATCACGACGCTACAGGGGTACGCGCAGCGCCCCGTCGATGAGTTCGGCCGCCTCGGACGTGCCCGCGCAGCCGCTGCGCACCAGGTGTTCGCGCACCGCCCGGAGTCTGTCGCGCAGACGCTGGGACTCCATCCCCCGTGCCTGCTCCGCCATTTCCACCGCGATGGCCACCGCCTTGTCGGCGTTGCCCTGGCGCAGTTCGATCGTGCTGAGCATGGCCAGCCGGTGCACCCGGCCCCGGTCATGGGCGGGACTGCCGACGGCCGCCGTGGCGTGCTCCGCCGCCGCCGTGAGATCGCCCAGGCTCAACAGGGCTTCCGCCACCTGGACGTTGACCAGTCCCGGCTGGACGTAGCCGGTCTCGTCGGGTTCCCGGCCCCGCATGATCCGGTCGGCTGCCGTCTCGGCGCTGCGGATGCACGACAGGGCGCTGGTGCCGTCGCCGAGGTGTGCGTACGCCTTCGCCTGCATCGCGTACAGGTCGGAGGCGAGGGCCGGGGTGATGTGCTTGCCCGCGGTGCGCAGCGCGGCCTCAGCGAAGGCGACGGCCTGCCGGTGCTCCCGCATGAACAGCGACTGGTTGACCAGCAGCGCGATCACATAGGCGCCCAGTCC
The DNA here is from genome assembly GCF_044740925.1 of Streptomyces sp. NPDC088254. Classification (NCBI taxonomy): domain Bacteria; kingdom Bacillati; phylum Actinomycetota; class Actinomycetes; order Kitasatosporales; family Streptomycetaceae; genus Streptomyces; species Streptomyces sp. NPDC088254. The sequence continues at coordinate 256,654 of NZ_JBIURQ010000008.1, forward strand.
CCGGTCGCCGCTGGCCTTGGCGAGCCGCAGCGCCTGGTGGAAGTAGCGCTGCGCGAGCCCGTGCGCGTCCGAGTCGTACGCGCAGATACCGGCGATTGCCACCAACCCGCCTGTGGCACGGTGCAGTTGACGCCCCGTCGCGTCGGTGTAGCCGCCGCGCAGCAGTGGGGCCGCCTCAGCGTTGAGGAAGCCGACGATCCGGCTGCGCGTCGCCACGCCGCCCGTCTTCCGGTACATCTGCTCGTAGTGAGTGCGGGCCGCGCGCAGCGTCTCTATGTCGGCGGACGTCACCCGGTGCCGGCCGCCGCGAGAGACGTCGACGTCCTCGGGCGGGTTCTCCCACTCCCACACCGGCATCACGGCGGGCGTGCCGGTGACGGCGGGGGCGCCCAGGATGTGCGGCCGCTGCTGTTCGTCGGAGCGCCACAGCGCGGTGGCCCGCTCGACGAACCCCGACAGCGACGCGCCGTGCGGGGTGGAGGGCTCTCCCGGGACGCCGAGGCCGATGTCGTCGAGGGTGACGGGGCGCCGCAGCCGGCCGGCGAGCACCTCGCAGATCAGGTCGGGCACCTGCCCGCGCGGACGCTGCCCTTTCAGCCACCTCGCGACGGCCGTGTGCTCGTAACGCAGCGCGAGCCCCCGAGCCCGCCCGGCCTGGTTGACGTGGGCCGCGAGACCCGCGTGGGAGATCCCCGCCTCGTCCAGGATCGCGTCGAGCAGTGTGTTGGGCTGCATGGGTGCCCCCCGGTGGCTCAATGCCGCCAGGGTAGTGGGTCCGGCTTCACACGGGGTGTGAACCGAGTGCGCGCACCCGAGCCGTGTGCACGCTGTCGCTCAGCGTGCACAGCCGGTTGACTGAAATGCCTCGCAAGAGGTTCGCCGGGCCGTCGGCTCCCCCTCGAAAGCGACGGCCCGGCGGTTCGCTCCGCGGGTTTGGCCGGGGGCGCCGATTCGGTACCGGGTGCGTTGTCCGGCGCGGGTCGTCGGGGGCTGGTCGCGCAGTTCCCCGCGCCCCTTAAGGCATGGGGCTGCGCCCTTGCCTCTTAGGGGCGCGGGGAACTGCGCGATCGGCCGCAGTGGACCCGCAGCCGGCCGACGGCAGCACCGCCCACGACCACTAGCCCCGCAGAACCGCCCCCGTCCGCTCGCCCGCCAGGGCGACCGCCGCGTCGCGGGCGGCCGACGCCTCGTCGACCGTCAGCGTCCGGTCCCCCGCGCGGAAGCGCAACGCGTAGGCCAGCGACTTACGCCCCTCGCCCAGCTGCTCCGCGTTCTCGTACACGTCGAACAGGCGGATGCTCTCCAGCAGTTCGCCCGCGCCCTCACGCAGCGCGGCCTCGACGTCGGCGTGCGGGACGAACCTGTCGACGACGAGGGCGACGTCCTGCGTGGCGACGGGGAACGAGGAGATGCTCGGCGCCTGGGGCGTGTCGTCGCCGACCCGCTCCAGCACGTCGAGGTCCAGCTCCATGGCGGACGTACGGGCGGGCAGGCCCAGGGCCTTCAGCACCCGCGGGTGCAGTTCGCCCGCGTGTCCGACGACCCGCTCGTCACCGTCGACGACGACCGCGAGCTCGGCGCACCGGCCCGGGTGCCACGGCCCGTACTGGCCACTGCGCACGATCAGTTCGGCGCCGGCCTCACGGGCGACGGTCCGGGCCGCCTCGACGGCGTCGGCCCAGTCGGCCGGGCGGCCCTTGCCCCACCAGCCGGCCTGCTCGCGGGCGCCCGCGAGGACGACGGCGACGTGGCGCGGCTGCTCGGGCAGCGCGGCGTCGAGCGCGGCGATCTCCGCCTCGGTGGGCCGCCGGTCGACCGGCAGACGGACCGCGGCCGGCCGCTCCTCGCGGGGGTGGAAGACGAGCCCGGTCTCGAACAGCGCGAGGTCGTGGCTGCCCCGGCCGTCGTTGCGGCGCAGCGCGGCCAGCAGGCCGGGCAGCAGCGTCGTGCGGAGCGCGGGCTCCTCCTCGTTCAGCGGGTTGACCAGCTTGACGACACGGCGGGCCGGGTCGTCGGCGGCCAGTCCGAGCTGGTCGAAGACCTGCTCGCCGACGAACGGGTAGTTCGGCGCCTCGACGTAGCCGGCGCCGGCCAGGGCCCGGCCGACGCGGCGGTGCAGCCGCTGCCGGTGGGTCAGACCGCGGCCCGAGGGGAGCTTGGGCAGCGTGGAGGGCAGGTTCTCGTAGCCCTCCAGCCGGATGACCTCCTCGGCGAGGTCGTTGGCCTCGACGAGGTCGGGCCGCCAGGACGGCACGGTGACGAGCAGCTCGTCCTGCCCCTCCACATGGCAGCCGATCTCCTGGAGCCGGCGTACGACGGTCTCGCGGCCGTAGGCGACGCCCGCGACCTTGTCCGGGTGGTCGGCCGGGGCGGTCACGGTGTGCGGCGTGGACGGCGCGACGACCTCCGTGACGCCGGCCTCGGCGGTGCCGCCCGCGAGGAGCACGAGCAGGTCGACGGTGCGCTGCGCGGCGGCGGCCGCGGCCTGCGGGTCGACGCCGCGCTCGAAGCGGCGCGAGGCCTCGGAGGTCAGCTTGTGCCGGCGGGCCGTACGGGCGACGGAGACCGCGTCGAAGTGGGCGGCCTCGATGACGACGGCGGTGGTGCCGCCGTCCGCCTCGTGGTCGGCGATCTCGGTGTCGGCGCCGCCCATCACGCCGGCGAGGCCGATCGGGCCGCGCTCGTCGGTGATCACCAGGTCCTCGGCGTGCAGGGTGCGGGTGACGCCGTCGAGGGTGACGATCTTCTCGCCCTCCGCGGCCCGGCGCACGCCGATCGTCCCCTGGACGAGGGAGCGGTCGTAGGCGTGCAGGGGCTGGCCCAGCTCCATCATCACGTAGTTGGTGACGTCGACGGCGAGCGAGATCGGGCGCATGCCGACCTTCTGGAGCCGGCGCCGGAGCCAGATCGGGGAGCGCGCCTCGGGGCTGAGGTCGGTGACCGTGCGAGCGGTGAAGCGGTCGCAGCCGACCGGGTCGGAGACCTGGACGGGGTAGCCGAAGGCGTTCGGGGCGGGCACGTCGATGAGGGCGGGGTCGCGCAGCGGCAGACCGTAGGCGATGGCGGTCTCGCGGGCGACGCCGCGGATCGACAGGCAGTCGCCGCGGTTGGCGGTGACGGCGATGTCGAGGACCTCGTCGACCAGTTCGAGCAGCTCGATGGCGTCCTTGCCGACCTCGGTCTCCGGCGGCAGCACGATGATGCCGCCGGTGCCGTCGTCGCCCATGCCCAGCTCGTCGCCGGAGCAGATCATGCCGTGGGAGGTCTTGCCGTAGGTCTTGCGCGCGGAGATCGAGAAGCCGCCGGGCAGGGTGGCGCCGGGCAGGACGACCACGACCTTGTCGCCGACGGCGAAGTTGCGGGCGCCGCAGACGATCTCCTGGGGCTCGCCCGTGCCGTTGGCCTGGCCGACGTCGACCGTGCAGAAGCGGATCGGCTTCTTGAAGCCCTCCAGCTCCTCGATGGTCAGGACCTGGCCGACGACCAGGGGACCCTTGAGGTCGGCGCCGAGGTGCTCGACGGTCTCCACCTCGAGGCCGGCCGAAATGAGCTTGGCCTGGACGTCACGGCCGGTCTCGGTGGCCGGCAGGTCGACGTACTCCCGCAGCCAAGAAAGCGGGACCCGCATCAGATCTCCATCCCGAACGGCCGGGTGAACCGGACGTCACCCTCGACCATGTCTCGCATGTCTTCGACGTTGTGGCGGAACATCAGCATCCGCTCGATGCCGAACCCGAAGGCGAACCCGCTGTACTTCTCCGGGTCGACGCCGCAGGCGGTCAGCACCTTGGGGTTGACCATGCCGCAGCCGCCGAGCTCGATCCAGCCCTCGGAGGAGCAGGTACGGCAAGGGCGGTCGGGGTTGCCGACGGACTCGCCGCGGCAGACGTAGCACACCATGTCCATCTCGGCGGACGGCTCGGTGAAGGGGAAGAAGTTGGGCCGCAGCCGGGTCTTCATGCCCTCGCCGAACAGCGCCTGGACCATGTGGTCGAGGGTGCCCTTGAGGTCGGCCATGGTGAGGCCCTCGTCGACGGCGAGCAGCTCGACCTGGTGGAAGACGGGGGTGTGCGTGGCGTCCAGCTCGTCGGTGCGGTAGACGCGGCCGGGGCAGATCACGTACACCGGCAGCTCGCGCTGGAGCAGGGAGCGGATCTGCACGGGCGAGGTGTGGGTGCGCAGGACGACACCGCTGTCGCCGCCGCCGTCGGGGGCCTGCACGAAGAACGTGTCGGCCTCGCCGCGGGCCGGGTGGTCCGGGCCGATGTTGAGGGCGTCGAAGTTGAACCACTCGGCCTCGGCCTGCGGGCCCTCGGCGACCTCGTAGCCCATGGCGACGAAGACGTCCTCGATGCGCTCGGACAGCGTGGTGAGCGGGTGGCGGGCGCCGGCCGGGACGCGGTCGTAGGGCAGCGTGACGTCCACGGCCTCCTCGACCAGCACGCGCGCGTCGCGCTCGTCCTCGAGCTCCGCCTGACGGCCGGCGAGGGCCTTGTTGACGGCGCCGCGGGCCTGGCCGACGAGCTTGCCGGCGGCGGCCTTCGCGTGCGGGGGCAGCGCGCCGATCTCGCGGTTGGCGAGGGCCAGCGGGGAGGTGCCGCCGGTGTGGGCGACCTTGGCCTCCTGGAGCGCGTCGAGGGAGTCCGCGGCGGCGAAGGCGGCAAGCGCCTCGTCCCGCATGCGCTCGATCTCTTCCGGTTTCAAGGCCTCGACCTCTACAGGGTCGTACGACTTATTGGGTGCCGACATCTCTTCCCGTGCTTCCGGTTGTCCCCCAGCTGACGCTGGGAGGTGCCCCCAGGCGGATGGTCCCCGTGAGCGGCGCGGAGGGCCGTGTGCAGGACACATGGGTGCCAGAGGCCGAGTCTAACGGGGTGGAGGTGTGCGAATGCGCCCGCGGGCACTCAGCTCAGATAGGCCGGAGCGCTCACGGGCAACGTAAATCGGAACTCGGCGCCGCCCTCGGGGGCACGGCCGACCGTGATGACGCCGCCGTGGGCCTCGACGATGCCCTTGACGATGTACAGCCCGAGTCCGGTGCCGCCGCGCTTGCTGCCCCGCCAGAAGCGGGTGAAGACGCGGTTCATGGACTCCTCCGGGATGCCGGCGCCCTCGTCGCTCACGGTGACCGACGTGCCGGCGTCCTCCCCCTCACGGGGGGACGGGGCGGGCGTGACGTCAATGGTGACGGTTCCCTCGCCGTGCCGCACCGCATTTTCGATGAGGTTGCTGAGCACCTGGTCGACCTTGTCGGGGTCGGCCCACAGGTCGGGCAGCGGCTGCTCGACGCGCAGCAGGAACCTGTCGGCGGGCTGGCCCGCGGCCACGTAGGCCTGGATGTGCCGGCCGACGGCGGCGCCCATGTCGACGGGCTGGCGGCGCACCTCCAGCCGGCCCGAGTCGATGCGGGAGATGTCGAGCAGTTCGGCGATGAGCCGGGTGACGCGGTCGGCGTCGGCGTCGACCGTCTCCAGCATCAGCCGCTTCTGGTCGTCGGTGAACCGCGCCCACTTGGCGAGGAGGGTGGCGGTGAAGCCCTTCACGGAGGTGAGCGGGGAGCGCAGCTCGTGGGCCACGGTCGCTATCAGCTCGGCGTGGCTGCGCTCGGTGCGGCGGCGCGCCTCGGTGTCGCGCAGGCAGACGACGACGCGGCGCACGGGGCCGGTGGGCTCGCTACGCACGTACCGCGCGGAGACGAGGACCTCGCGTCCGCCGGGCAGCAGCAGGTTGCGTTCGGGCTGGCGCACCCGGATGGCGAGCCCGCCGTAGGGGTCGGTCAGCGGCCACCAGCGGCGGCCTTCGAGGTCCTCCAGCGGCAGGGCCTTCTCCAGCCGGCTGCCGAGGGCGTCCTCGGCGGACAGGGCGGTGATGCGTTCGGCGGCGGCGTTGAAGCAGACGACGTGGCCGTGCTCGTCGGCGACGACCAGTCCGTCGGGCAGGTCGTCGGGGTCGACGCCGGCGGCGTCATCGGGCGACGGGGACGCGGCAGCGTGCGGCACGGCCCGTGCTTCCCGTGTGCTGCTCATGCCGACGCTCATTCCCCGTACCCCACCTCTCAGACGGCTGAGGGGCCCCCGAGCTGGTCACCCTACTAGGTGGAACTGACGGTGCGGCAGCCTTCGGGGGTGCGCTGGGCGCGGGCCGACGCGTAGAGACATACGGCCGCAGCGGTGGCGAGGTTCAGGCTCTCGGCCTTGCCGTGGATGGGGACGCGGACGACGGCGTCGGCGAGGGCGCGGGTCTCCTCGGGCAGGCCCCAGGCCTCATTGCCGAACACCCACGCGGTCGGCCCGCCCATGGCGCCCTTGTCGAGCTCCTCGTCGAGGTCGTGCGCGCCGGCCCCGTCGGCGGCGAGGATGCGCACCCCGGCGTCCCTGAGCCCGGCCACGGCCCGCTCGACGGGGACGCCGACGGCGACGGGCAGGTGGAACAGCGAGCCGACGGAGGCCCGTACGGCCTTGGGGTTGTACAGGTCGACGGAGGCGTCGGTGAGGACGACGGCCTCGGCGCCGGCGGCGTCGGCGCAGCGCAGGACGGTGCCGGCGTTGCCGGGGTCGCGGACGTTCGCGAGGACGGCGACGAGCTTGGGGCGGGCGGCGAGGATGTCCTCGAACGGCGTGTCCAGGAACCGGCAGACGCCGGCGAGGCCCTGCGGGGTGACGGTGGTGGAGATGTCCTCGATGACCTGCTCGTCGGCGAGGTGGACGCGGGCGCCGGCGGCGCGTGCCTCGCCGATGATGTCCGCGTAGCGTTCCGCGGCTTCGAGGGTGGCGAAGAGTTCGACGAGCGTCGCGTCCGCGCCGCCCGGGGGGCGGTGCGCGGCGGCCTCCCGTACGGCCTGCGGTCCCTCCGCCAGGAACAGTCGCTCCTTGCCCCGGAAGTTCCGCCGGGCCAGTCGCCTCGCGGCCGAGACGCGGGGGGAGCGGGGGGAGATGAGGTCGGGGGTGGCGGGGGGCATGGCACCTTCGGTGGGAGGCGGGAGATGTGACGGAACCGGTCAAGCGCCGGGGGTTAGGGGCGAAGCCCTCGGGGAAGCAGTCGGACCCGCAGGCCGGGGGGCCTGCGGGTCCGGTCACGTCGGCTGGAGCCGGCGCAGCGTCACGCCGCCTTCGGGGCGTTGACGTCGCTCGGCAGCGCCTTCTGCGCGACCTCGACGAGCGCGGCGAAGGCGCCGGCGTCGTTCACGGCCAGCTCGGCCAGGATCTTGCGGTCGACCTCGACGTTCGCGGCCTTCAGACCCTGGATGAAGCGGTTGTACGTGATGCCGTTGGCGCGGGCAGCGGCGTTGATGCGCTGGATCCACAGCTGACGGAAGTCGCCCTTGCGCTTCTTGCGGTCGTTGTAGTTGTAGACCAGCGAGTGGGTGACCTGCTCCTTGGCCTTGCGGTACAGACGCGAACGCTGACCGCGGTAGCCGGAGGCCTGCTCGAGGATCGCCCGGCGCTTCTTGTGGGCGTTGACTGCCCGCTTGACGCGTGCCACTTGATTGACTCCTTGTAGCGGGGCCGTGGTTGGACTCACACGACCCGGTAATCGATTGGGTCCCGGTCAGAGATCAGGCGCGGGAGGAAGATCCGCGCCCGACGTCACTTGCCGAGAAGCTTCTTGATCTTCGCGGCGTCGCCCGGGGCCATCTCGGCGTTGCCCGTGAGGCGACGCGTCACGCGGGACGACTTGTGCTCGAGCAGGTGGCGCTTGCCGGCGCGCTCGCGGAGCACCTTGCCGGAGCCGGTGACCTTGAAGCGCTTGCTGGCACCGCTGTGCGACTTGTTCTTCGGCATAGCGCCGTTCTCTCCTCGTCGATGGCGCTCCGGTGCCCGGTCGTCACAACCGGGCACGGGTGGAGCGTCGCTCTTGTTTCGGTTACGTCCGCGGGACCGCTGTCCCTCGGATCACGCCTCGGCGGAAGCCTCGGCAGGGGCCTCTGCAGGAACCTCGGCGGGGTCCTCGGCGTGCACGGCGTCCGCGGCGTTCTGCGAGCGGCCGGGGTTGGCCTTCGCTTCCGCCTTGCGGGCTTCCTGTGCCTGACGGGCCTCGGCCATCGCCTCGGTCTTCTTCTTGTGCGGACCGAGAACCATGATCATGTTTCGGCCGTCCTGCTTGGGGTTCGACTCGACGAACCCGAGCTCCTGGACGTCCTCCGCGAGACGCTGCAGCAGTCGGTAGCCCAGCTCGGGCCGGGACTGCTCACGACCGCGGAACATGATCGTGATCTTGACCTTGTCGCCCTGCTTGAGGAACCGGACGACGTGACCCTTCTTGGTGTCGTAGTCGTGCGGGTCGATCTTCGGCCGGAGCTTCATCTCCTTGATGACCGTGTGCGCCTGGTTCTTGCGCGCCTCACGGGCCTTCATGGCCGACTCGTACTTGAACTTCCCGTAGTCCATGAGCTTGCAGACCGGCGGGCGGGCGTTCGCCGCGACCTCGACCAGGTCCAGGTCGTACTCCTGCGCAAGCTCCAGTGCCTTGGCCAGGGGGACGATGCCCACCTGCTCGCCACTGGGACCGACAAGTCGCACCTCGGGAACGCGAATCCGGTCGTTGATGCGGGGCTCGGCGCTGATGGATCCTCCTCGGTAGCACCACGCGAGCGTCTGGCGGACGGCCGCGTAACGTCTGTGTTCGATAGACCTATAACCACGCCGAAACACAAAAAATGCCCCGGACGACACAGGCGGGGCTCCAAGCACTACCGGAGCACCGCCGCGAGGATCGCGGGGCGCACTACCGGGCGACTCCATCGTCCGTACGGAACGATGGCGGCCGCCTGACCGGGGTGACCCGCCGCCCTGGGGACAGTCGGGTGGGAGCTCGGAGTCTCCACTTGTGGGCCGGACCCGCCTGCTGAGTGGCACGCGTGTCCGACCGGTCGTTACACGAGATTAGCAGGTCGAGAAGGCGCGCGCGAATCAGGTGTCCGCCGCCCCGCGCTGTCAAGAGGGCGCTGTCGGCAGGGCGTGTCGCTGGCCCTATCGTGTGGAGCATGAGTGAGACCCCCTCCCCGGGCGCCCCCGAGACCCCCGGCGCCGCCGGCTTCGACGACATGACCCGCGACATCGCCGAGGTGCCGGCGGTCGAGGTGATCGTGACGGTCGCCGTCAACCTGATGAGCGCCGCCGCCGTGAAGCTCGGCCTGACGGAAGAGGGCGACAAGTACAAGGACCTCGACGAGGCCCGCAAGCTGGTGCACGCCCTCGCCGGCCTGCTCGACGCGTCCACGACCGAGATCAGCTCCTTCCACGCGGCCCCGCTGCGCGACGGCCTGAAGTCGTTGCAGCTGGCGTTCCGCGAGGCGTCGATCGTCCCGGACGAGCCGGGCCAGGGCCCGGGCGAGAAATACACCGGGGCGGTCTACGGCAAGTAGTCCGCGGACGCCGTCAGCTCATCCGCGTACGTACAGGGGCTCGCCCGGAGGCGTCGTCCCGGCCGGCAGCAGTGCCAGGTCGAGGCCGCGCACCAGGCGGGCCCTCAGTGTTTCGTCGCCTGCGAGGCGCCGGGCCACCGACCGGGCGGCCTCGGCGGGGGCGGCGGCCGGGTCCAGGACGAGGGCCAGGGTGCCGTCGGCCTGTCCGGGCCCGAGGTGGGCGCGCAGCACGGCGGGTTCGGCGGCCACGACGGCGCGCACCGCGGCGAGGACCGCCGGGTCGGTGAGCGGGTCGGTCGTGGTGCGGCCCTCGGCGAGGGCGAGCAGCGCCGGCCCGGTCAGCTCGAAGGGGACCGGCCCCGCCAGGTCGAGGACGACCGTGTCGGCCTTCTCGTGGGCGGCGGCCTGCAGCGCCTGGTGCAGCGGTACGGCGACGGGGCGGGCCTCGGGGTCCCAGCGGGCGAGGGACTCGGTGGAGGTGAACGCGGGCAGGGCGACGCGGGCGCCCGCCTTCAGGGTGGGGACGGCCATGTCGCTGGTCTTCTCGCGGCGCAGCCCGTTCTCGTCCTCCTCGACCTCCCCGAGCACGGTCACGACGGGCACGAGCAGGCGGGCGCCCTTGAGCGCTTCGAGGACCGGGCCGACGGCGGCGCGGTCCTGGGCCCAGGCAGCGAGGGCCGCGCTCAGTGCGGGGTCGGCGGAGCCGTCGTCGTCGGAGTAGCCGGGGTCGGGGATGTTCTTGTTCGCCACGGTCACCGACCCTATCGGGGGAGGCCGCCGGCCCGGTGCGGGGCCCGGAGCGCGGGCGGGGCCCGCTTCCACAGGTTTCCAGGCCGTCGGGCCCGACCGTCCCGGCGTCAACAGCCTCGGCCGGGTGGCGGCCGGCGGGCACGGCTACCTGGTGGCCGTGCTGTCGGACGGCAGCGCGACGCAGGCGGGCGGGATCACGCTGGTGGAGGCGGCGGCGAGGGCGGCGGTGTCGGCGTTCTTGCCCGCCTGAACACCGTCCCCCCGCGCCGGGACGCCCTAGAGGACGTCGTACCGCTCCCGCTGGGGGGCGTCGTACGCGTCCTGCCGTTCCTCCTCGCGGCGGCCGCGCCACAGGACGACCGCGGCGACCAGCAGCAGGCCCCCGGCGCCGCCGGCGAGCGGGGCGGCCCAGGTCGACGGGTCCTCCTCGGCCTTCTCCGCGTCGGGCCCGGGGCCGAAGTAGGCGCCGCCGTGGGACGCGGCCCGCAGCCCTTCGGGCTTGAGCGCGCCGGCGGCCTTGATCGCGGCGGCCGGGTCGATGAAGCCGAAGCCGCGGGAGTCGTCCCGGCCGCCGGTGGGGGCGTTGCGGGCGGTGTCCTCCAGCAGCTTCTTGATCTGCGCCGGGGTCAGCCCCGGGTGGGCGGCCTTGAGGAGGGCGACGGCGCCGGAGACGAAGGCCGCCGCGGCGGAGGTGCCCCAGCCCTGGTAGTACCTGTGGTCCGGGTCGGCGATCACGACGTCCACGCCGGGCGCGCTGACCGTGGCGTACCAGCGGCGGGTGGAGAAGGAGGCGCGGGTGCCGTAGCGGTCGACGGCGGTCGCGGCGATGACGCCGGGGTAGGCGGCCGGGTAGGAGATGTGGTCGCCCTTGTCGCCGCCGTTGCCGGCCGAGGCGACGACCACGGAGCCCTTCTTCAGGGCGTACTGGACGGCCTCGTCCTCGGACGGTTCGGGGTGGGCGGAGGCGGAGTCGTCGCCGAGGGAGAGGTTGATGACGTCGGCGCCCTGGTCGGCGGCCCAGCGGATGCCTTCGGCGAGGGCGTTGCCGCGGGTGTTGCGGGCCTTGGTGCGGGCCGCGTCGCGATCCTCCAGGATCACGCGGACGGGGAGGATCTTGGCCTCGGGGGCGATGCCCATGACGCCGTCCTCACCCGCGGGGCCGTGGCCGTGGCCGGCGATGATGCTGGCCATCGCGGTGCCGTGGCGGGCCCAGACGGCGTCGCCGCGCCGCGCGCCGAAGCCTACGAGGTCCTTGCCGGTGAGGACGTTCCCGGCGAGGTCGGGGTGTTCGCCGTCGACGCCGGTGTCCAGGACGGCGACGGTGATGCCCGCGCCCTTGGTGGTCCGCCAGATCTGGTCGGTGTGCAGGGCCTGAAGGCCCCACTGCTGGGCGCGGATGCCGTCCGCCTGCGCGGGGGCGGCGGGCAGCAGGGCGAGGGAGGCGGCGAGGAGGCAGCACAGCAGGCCCGCCCGGGGTGTCGTCCTACGACTGCTCATGAGGGCTGCTCCGAGGGGGCGGCGACGGTTTTGCGCAGGCCGCGTTCGACGCGGTCGGCGAGGCCCTTCGCCTCGTTGCCCAGACCCGCCTGGGCCGGGGCCGAGGTGGCGCCGGGCGCGGCGGCCCGGGCGGCGGGCTCGGGGGTGGCGACGGTACGGCCGTCGGCCCAGCCGGAGACGGCGTAGACGACGACGGGCGCGTCGGTGAGGACGGAGACCGTCCAGGAGGCGCGCTGCGCGTCGCCGAAGCCGGCGGCGACGGTGTCCGGCGGGGCGTACGTGCGGGGCATCAGGTCGGTCCGGCGGGCCAGGCCCTCCTTGTCGAACCGGGTGTCCAGCGCGCGCATGCCGGCCTCGTCGGCCTCGGTGAAGACCATGCCGACGGTGGTGACGTAGCTCTGGGTGGCGTCGACGTAGGTCGCGCGCAGCAGGCGGGCGCAGCCGACCGGGGCGAGGAGCTGGAGGAGCAGCGGGTCGAGGGCGCCGGCGCAGCCGCTGTCCGGGGCGACGGCGACCCGCGTCCAGGTGCGGTCGGCGCCGCCGGGGCCCGCACCCTGACCGTCCACGGTGGGCGGGAACAGCTGGTCGACGGGGACGTTGTGCCACAGGCCGCCGGCGGTGGCGTACGCGCTGCGCTCCCCCGAGCCGGCGGCGTCGCCGACGAGCCAGCTGCCGGTGGCGGCGCCGCCGATGAGGCCGAGTCCGAGGACGACGCAGGTGGCGGCGGCGAGGGTGCGCCCGCGTACGCGTCTGCGTCCGGCGCGCGGTGGTGCGTCGCCGTATCCCTCGGGCTGCGCGAACGTCACCACCGGCCGTGTCGCGCCGCCGCCGGGCGGGGGCGCGCTCCACGAGAGGGAGGGGTCGGGGACGGGGCCGCCGGGTGCGGGGTCCGCGGGGCGGGGGATCCGGGCGGCCGGGGCGTCGAACTCCGGCTCGTGTCCGTCCGGCACGTCGAAGTCGGGGTGCCGTACGGGGGTGGCGGGCGACCACACCCCTCCCTGGCCGGGCACGGCGGACGACAGCGCGTCCCGGGGGGCCTGAGCGGGAGCGGCCGCCCAACCTCGCGGCAAGGGGCTCCAGGCGCTCCCTTCCCCGGGCGCCTGCCCGCCGTCGGCCCCTGCGGGCGGGGCGGCGGAGGGTGCCGGACGCAAGAGGCGGTCGGCGTCCGGCCGCGGGGGGTGGCCGCTCGCCGGGGTGGTGGCGGAGGTGCGCGTGGCACGGTCACCGGCCGGGGCCGCTGTGCCCGGGCGGGCGGTGCCGGCGGTGGTGGGGCGTGCGCCGTCCAGGCGGGCCGGGCGGGTGACGCCCGGGCGGGCGGGGTCGCCGCTGTCGGCACGGGGTGGGCGGGCACCGTCCGTGTGGGGCGCGGCCGCACCCTCCGGGCCGGCCGTGCGGGTCGCGGCCGAGCGGGACGGTCGCGACGGTCTCGCCCCCGGGGTACGGGCGCCCTCCGCACCGGCTGCCGGCGACGAGGGGCGGGAGTTCTCCAGGCGGGCCGGGCGGGTGACGCCCGGGCGGGCGGGGCCGTCGGCGCCCGCGGCGGGCGAACCCTGGTCGTCGTCGGAGGTGCGGACGTCGTCCGTGCGGGCGGGGCGGATGGTCTCCAGGCGCACCGGGCGGGCAGCGGTCGGACGCGCGGGCGGAACGTCCGCCGAGCCGGGGGTGTCGGCGTCGGCCGCGGCGGGCCGGGACTCGGGTTTGCGCGCGGGCGGGGGCGTCCAGTCGGCGGTGCCGGAGGGGGGAGCGTCCGGGAAGCGGGCCGAGGCCGGGGGCGGCGGTGGGGGCGGGGTCATGGAGTCCGTGGGCTGGGGGGCCCGCAAGTGCGGGGCGGGTGGGGCGAGTCGGTCGGGCGGAGCCTTGCGTTCCGTCGAGGGGGCGGCGTCCCCGGTCGAGGGCTTCACGGCGTCGAGGGAGCCGCCCTCCGGGGGCGTGCCGGAACGGTCGCCGATCACAGGGGACTTGGGAGCCGGAGGTGCTGAGGACGGCATGGGCGGAGGCGGGGTGCCCGGCCCGGCGGGCGCGGTGGAGCGCTGCGGGGGCAACGGCCCGGTCCCTGTTCCGGCCGAGGGCCCGGCGGCGGGCCGCTCAGGGGTCAGGGGGCCGGTCGCGGTCCCGGCGGCGGGCCGCTGAGGGGTGGCCGCAGGGGCCGGATCCGTGGCTTCGGTCGGCCGTGGCGGCGTCTGGGGGGCCGGCGGCGTCGTCCCGGTGGCCGGCGTCCCGGTCGCCGGCGTCCCGGTCGCCGGCGCCCCGGTGGTCGTCGCCGTCGGAAGGCGGTTCGGGCGGGGTGGGGCTGTCGGGCGTGGGGGCGCGGTGGGCGGCGGAGGCGCGGTCGGGGGCGGGGGTGCGGTGGGCCGTGGGGGGATCGTGGCGCGGCGTGCTTCCGTGCTCATGCACCCCCCGTTTCCTCGTGCCCGGGCCGTCGTTCTCCCGCTCGGGCCGCCGTCACGTCCGCTCGGACCGTCGTACTTCCACTCGGCCGCCGGTGTTCCGCCCGGCCGCCGTCACTGCGCCCGGCCGCCGTCGTCCACCCGGCCGCCGTCGCTCCGCTCGGGCGGTTCTCGTGCCCGCACGGGCCCGGCAGCGGACGTGCTGGTCCGCCCCGGGCAGGCATACCCGCACGGGCGGGCCGGCATCCCGGCACGGGGTCTCCGGCCGGAGCCGTCTCCCCGTACGTGCGCGTCACTCTACGGCTAGTTGCCGCGGTAGCGGGAACCAGTCGGCGACCCCGGGGGCATCTGCCCGTATCGTCCCCCTACCCTGCGGTAATCCGGTCTGGCAGGCTGCGTTCATGACTGCGCGCGCCGCCGACCGGGCCCGTTACGACCGGGCCACCGCCCATCTCCAAGCCCCTGTCGCGATCGTCGATCTGGACGCCTTCGACGCCAACGCGGACGACCTGGTCCGCCGGGCGGGCGGGAAGCCGATCCGGGTGGCCAGCAAGTCCGTCCGCTGCCGGACGCTGCTGGAGCGTGTCCTCGCGAGGGACGGCTTCGCGGGGATCATGTCGTTCACCCTGGCCGAATCCCTGTGGCTGGCGCGGTCGGGATTCGAGGACATCCTGCTCGCCTACCCCTCCGCCGACCGGGCCGGTTTCGCCGAACTCGCCGGCGATCCCAAGCTGGCCGCCGCCGTCACGGTGATGGTCGACGACGTCGCCCAGCTCGACCTGATCGACGCGGCGCGGGCCGGCGGCCGCGAAGTGGTGCGTGTCTGCCTGGAGTTGGACACCTCGCTGAAGCTGCTCGGCGGCCGGGTGCGGGTCGGCGCGCTGCGCTCCCCGCTGCACTCCCCCGCCCAAGTGGCCGATCTGGCACGGGCGGTGGCCCGGCGGCCGGGTTTCCGGCTGGTGGGTGTGATGGCGTACGAGGGGCACATCGCGGGCGTCGGCGACTCACTGGCCGGCCGGCCGCTGCGTTCGCGGGCGATCCGGCTGATGCAGGCGACCGCCCGGCGTGAACTCGCCGAGCGGCGCGCCGCGGTGGTGCGCGCGGTGCGGGCCGTGGCGCCCGATCTGGAGTACGTCAACGGCGGTGGCACGGGCAGTGTGCAGCACACGGCGGCCGAGGACGCGGTCACGGAGATCGCGGCGGGCTCCGGGCTGTATGTGCCGCGGCTGTTCGACAACTACACGTCGTTCACGGGCCGTCCGGCGGCGCTGTTCGCCCAGCCCGTCGTGCGCAGGCCGGGCGTGGGGGTCGTGACCGTCCTCGGCGGCGGCTACCCGGCGTCGGGCGCAGCCGGCCGCGACCGGCTGCCGGTGCCGTACCTGCCGGAGGGGCTGCGCTACGACCCGCAGGAGGGTCCGGGCGAGGTGCAGACCCCGCTGCTGGGCTCCCCGGCGGACGATCTGCTGATCGGCGACAAGGTGTGGTTCCGGCACGCGAAGGCCGGCGAACTGTGCGAGCGGTTCGACAAGCTGCACCTGATCGAGGGCGACGAGGTGACGGCGACGGCCCCCACCTACCGGGGTGAGGGCCACACGTTCCTGTAGGGCGTGCTACACAGGCGTGACGTAGGCGCCGGAGATGCCGCCGTCGACCAGGAAGTCGGTGGCGTTGACGAACGAGGAGTCGTCGCTGGCCAGGAAGGCGACGGCGGCGGCGATCTCCTCGGCCTCGGCGAACCGTCCGACGGGGATGTGGACGAGGCGGCGGGCCGCGCGCTCGGGGTCCTTGGCGAACAACTCCTGCAGCAGCGGGGTGTTGACCGGGCCCGGGCACAGAGCGTTGACGCGGATGCCCTCCCGGGCGAACTGCACGCCGAGTTCACGGGACATGGCGAGGACGCCGCCCTTGGACGCGGTGTAGGAGATCTGGGACGTCGCGGCGCCCATCCGGGCCACGAAGGACGCGGTGTTGATGATGGAGCCCCTGCCCTGGCGCCGCATGTAGGGGATGGCGGCCTTGCAGCACAGGTAGACGGAGGTGAGGTTGACCTCCTGGACGCGCTTCCAGGCCTCCAGGCCGGTCTCCAGGATGGAGTCGTCGTCGGGCGGGGAGATGCCCGCGTTGTTGAAGGCGACGTCGACGCTGCCGTAGCTGTCGTAGGCGGTCCTGAACAGGGCCTCGACCTGCTCGGGGTCGGTGACGTCGACCTTCACGAAGATCCCGCCGACCTCCTCGGCGGCGCTCTTGCCGCGGGTCTCGTCCACGTCGGCGCAGACGACGTGCGCGCCTTCGGAGGCGAGGCGGCGGGCGGCGGCGAGGCCGATGCCGCTGCCGGCTCCGGTGACGACGGCGGTACGGCCGACCAGGCGGCGGCAGGTGTGCTGTGCGGTCGATGAGCTCACTGTGCGGGGCCCTCCGTGCTGATGAAGACGTTCTTCGTTTCGGTGAAGGCGGCGAGCGCGTCGGGTCCGAGTTCACGGCCGACGCCTGACTGCTTGAAGCCGCCGAACGGGGTCGAATAGCGCACGCTGGAATGGGAGTTGACGGACAGGTTGCCCGCGCGGACGGCCTGCGAGACGCGCAGCGCGCGCCCGACGTCCCGGGTCCAGAGGGAGCCGGAGAGGCCGTAGGGGGTGTCGTTGGCGAGGCGTACGGCGTCGGCCTCGTCCTCGAACGGAAGGATCACGGCGACGGGTCCGAAGACCTCCTCCACGGCCACCGGCGCGTCGGCGGGGACGCCGGTGAGAACGGTGGGCGGGAACCAGAAGCCGGGTCCCTCGGGCGCCTTGCCGCGGATGCCCTCGGCGCCGGGGTCGACGTAGCCGCGGACGCGGTCGAGCTGGGTCCGGGAGATCAGCGGGCCCATCTGGGTGTTCTCGTCGGCGGGGTCGCCGACGCGGACGGACTCGACGGCGGGGGCGAGGAGTTCGAGGAAGCGGTCGTGGACGGACCGCTGGACGAGGATGCGGGTGCGGGCGCAGCAGTCCTGGCCGGAGTTGTCGAGGAAGGACATGGGGGCGGCGGCCGCGGCGGCCTCGATGTCGGCGTCGGCGAAGACGATGTTGGGGCTCTTGCCGCCGAGTTCGAGGGTGACGCGCTTGAGCAGGGCCGAGCCCTTGGCAAGGACCTGTTTGCCGACTGCGGTCGACCCGGTGAACACGATCTTGGCGACGCCGGGGTGTTCGACGAGGGCGTCGCCTGCGACCGGTCCCGCGCCGGGCAGCACCTGGAAGAGATGCTCGGGCAGGCCCGCGTCCAGGGCGAGTTCGGCCAGGCGCAGCGCGGTGAGCGGGGTGGTCTCGGCGGGTTTGAGGAGTACCGCGTTGCCGGCGGCGAGGGCGGGGGCGGTACCCCAGGCCGCGATGGGCATGGGGAAGTTCCACGGGGCGATCACGGCGACGACGCCGAGGGGTTCGAGGAACGTGACGTCGATGCCGCCGGCGACGGGGATCTGCCGGCCGGTGAGGCGTTCCACTCCGCCGGCCGCGTAGTCCAGCAGGTCGCGGACGTTGCCGGCCTCCCAGCGGGCGTTGCCGAGGGTGTGTCCGGCCTCGCGGACCTCCAGCAGGGCCAGTTCCTCCAGGTGGGCGTCCACGGTGGCGGCGAACCGGCGCAGCAGCCGGGCGCGGTCGCCCGGCGGGAGCGCGGCCCACGTGCTCTGGGCCCGGGCGGCGCGGGCGACCGCCGCGTCGACGTCGTCGGCGCTCGCGGCGGGGACGCGGGCGATGACCTCCTCCGTGGCCGGGTTGAGGACCTGGAGTTCGTGCTCGTACGACAAGGCTGGACCTCTCACATGCGTTCGAAGGAGCGGCGCAGCTCCCAGTCGGTGACCGCGGCGTCGAAAGCGGCCAGTTCGACGCGCGCCATGTTGGCGTAGTGGGCGACCGTCTCCTCACCGAAGGCCGCTTTGGCGATGGGGCTGTTGGCCCACAGTGCGGCGGCCTCGCGCAGGGTGGTGGGCACGTGGTCGTAGTCGGCCGTGTAGGCGTTGCCCGGGCAGGGCTCGGGCAGTTCGAGTTTCTGCTCGATGCCGTACAGGCCGGCCGCGACGAGGCCGGCGACCGCGAGGTGCGGGTTGACGTCGCCGCCGGGGAGCCGGTTCTCGAACCGCAGGGAGCGGCCGTGGCCGACGACGCGGAGGGCGCAGGTGCGGTTGTCGTGGCCCCAGGCGACGGCGGTGGGCGCGAAGGAGCCGGGCTGGAACCGCTTGTAGGAGTTGATGTTGGGCGCGTACAGCAGGGAGAAGTCGCGCAGGGCGGCGAGCTGGCCGGCGAGGAAGTGCCGCATGACGTCGGACATGCCGTCGGGTCCGGCCATCGCGTTGTCGCCGGACGCGTCGGCGAGGGAGAGGTGGATGTGGCAGGAGTTGCCCTCGCGCTCGTTGTACTTGGCCATGAAGGTGAGCGACACGCCCTCCTGGGCGGCGATCTCCTTGGCGCCGGTCTTGTAGACGGCGTGCTGGTCGCAGGTGACCAGGGCTTCGTCGTAGCGGAAGGCGATCTCGTGCTGGCCGGGGTTGCACTCGCCCTTGGCGGACTCGACGGTGAGGCCGGCGGCCTGCATCTCGTTCCTGATCCGGCGCAGCAGGGGTTCGATGCGGCCGGTGCCGAGGACGGAGTAGTCGATGTTGTACTGGTTGGCCGGGGTGAGGCCCCGGTAGTTCGCGTCCCAGGCCTGCTCGTAGGTGTCCTTGAAGACGATGAACTCCAGCTCGGTGCCGACCTGGGCGGTGTAGCCGAGTTCGGCGAGGCGTTCGAGCTGGCGGCGCAGGATCTGGCGGGGGGCGGCGGCGACCGGGGCGCCATCGTCCCAGGCGAGGTCGGCGATGAGCAGGGCGGTGCCCTCGTTCCAGGGCACCCGGCGCAGGGTGCTCAGGTCGGGGCGCATGGCGAAGTCACCATAGCCGCGATCCCAGGAGGACATCTCGTAGCCGTCGACGGTGTTCATCTCGGCGTCGACGGCGAGGAGGTAGTTGCAGCCCTCCGTGCCGTGGTGGAGCACCTCGTCGAGGAAGAAGCGGGCGGCGAACCGCTTGCCCTGGAGTCTGCCCTGCATGTCGGGGAAGGCCAGGACGACAGTGTCGATCTCGCCGCCGGCGACGAGGGCGTGCAGTTCCTCGACGCTGAGCGGGGGTGTGCGGTCTGCCACGGGAGGGCCTCCTTCGGGCTGCTGCGCGCTGTCCTTCGGGCCGCCGCGCACTTCTCCGGCCGGGCCGAGAGCCATAAGGTATTGCCGAGAACCATTGTTTGGGAAGGGGGCGCGGCCACATGACTCTGGACGCGGACGGCGGCGCGGAGGACCGGCTGACACCGGTGCTGCGGCCCGTGCGGGCGGGCAACGGCTTCGAGGAGGCGCTGGAGCAGATCCTGCAGGTCGTCCGGCTGGGCCTGGTGCCGGCCGGGGAGCGGCTGCCGGCCGAGCGGGAGCTGGCGGATCGGCTCGGGATCAGCCGGGTGACGCTGCGCGAGGTGCTGAAGGTGCTTCAGGACCAGGGCCTGGTGGAGGCGCGGCGCGGGCGCTACGGCGGCACGTTCGTGCTGCCCCGGACCGACGGGGGCGGCGAGGACGAACTGCGGCGGCGGATCGAGCGGATCGACGTCGAGGACGTCCTGCGCTTCCGGGAGGTGCTGGAGGTGGGGGCGGCCGGGCTGTGCGCGGCGCACGGTTTGGACGACGAGCAGGCGGCCCGGCTGCGTGACGCGCTGGCCCGCACGCACGACGCGCCGCTCGCCGACTACCGCCGCCAGGACACGCTGCTGCACCTCACGCTCGCGGAGCTGTGCGGGTCGCCGTCGCTGACGGCCCGGTACGCGGCGGTCCGGGCGAGCGTCAACGACCTGCTGGACTGCATCCCGCTGCTGGTGCGCAACCTGGAGCACTCCCAGCGCCAGCACACCGCGATCGTGGAGGCCGTGCTCGAAGGGGACGCGGACGGGGCGCGGGAGATGATGCGCGAGCACTGCGCGGGCACGGCGGCGCTGCTGCGCGGCTTCCTGGGGTGAGCGGCGGACGCGTGGGTTTTACGCGGGTTTCACGCAGGGGTATTGCCATCCCGCCCACGGACCGCAAAGGTATCCATCCATTCCATTGGGTTCCCTCGGTTCGCATGCCTTCCGGTGCCTTGGCCTGAGGTCCCCTGCGTAGTCCTGAGTGCCCTTGCGTTCGTCCACCGCTGCGTTCGTCCACCGCCCGTGGGGAGTCGCGTCATGTCCCTGGAATCCACGCCCACCAGCACCGCCGAGGAGGCGGACGACTATCTGCGGCGCCGAGCGCTGCGCCGCGGCAGCGCCGGCTGGGTGCTCCTCACCGGCCTCGGCGTCGCCTACGTCGTCTCCGGCGACTTCTCCGGCTGGAACCTCGGTCTCGCCGAAGGCGGCTTCGGCGGTCTCGCGATCGCCACGGTGCTCATGGGCACCATGTACGCCTGCATGGTGTTCGCCCTCGCCGAACTGTCCGCGATCCTGCCCACGGCCGGCGGCGGTTACGGCTTCGCCCGCCGGGCCCTCGGCCCGTGGGGCGGCTTCCTGACCGGCACGGCCATCCTCATCGAGTACGTCCTCGCCCCGGCCGCCATCGTGATCTTCATCGGCGACTACGTCGAGTCGCTCGGCCTGTTCGGCCTGGAGTCGGGCTGGCCCGTCTACCTCGCCTGCTTCGCGATCTTCATCGGCATCCACCTGTGGGGCGTCGGCGAGGCCCTGCGGTTCAGCTTCGTCGTCACCGGCATCGCGGTCTTCGCCCTCATCGTGTTCGCCCTGGGCGCGCTGCCCGGCTTCGACGCCTCCTCCCTCGACGACATCCCGGTCGACACCTCCGCCTTCGGCGCGAACTCCTGGCTGCCCATGGGACTGCTCGGCATCTGGGCGGCGTTCCCGTTCGGCATGTGGTTCTTCCTCGGCGTGGAGGGCGTGCCGCTCGCCGCCGAGGAGACCAAGGACCCGGCCCGCGCCCTGCCCAAGGCCATCCGCTGGTCGATGGGCGTCCTCGTGGTGCTGGCCGTGGTCACCTTCTTCGCCGCGGCCGGGGCGCGCGGCTCCGACGCCGTCCAGGCGGCCGGCAACCCGCTGGTCGAGGCGCTCCAGCCGGACGGGAAGGCCACGGCGCTCAGCCGCTTCGTGAACTACGCGGGACTGGCCGGCCTGGTCGCCTCGTTCTTCTCGCTGATCTACGCCGGCTCCCGCCAGCTGTTCGCGCTCTCCCGGGCCGGCTACCTGCCCCGCTTCCTGTCGCTGACCAGCGGCCGCAAGGCGCCGTACCTGGGTCTGCTGGTCCCGGGCACGATCGGCTTCGCGCTGGCCGCCGGCACCGGCGACGGCGGCCGGATGCTGAACATCGCCGTCTTCGGCGCCACCATCAGCTACGCGCTGATGTCCCTGTCGCACATCGTGCTGCGCCGCCGCGAACCGGGGCTGGAGCGGCCGTACCGCACCCCGGGCGGGGTGCTGACCTCCTCGGTCGCACTGGTCCTCGCGTGCTCGGCGCTGGTCGCCACGTTCCTCGTCGACGTGACGGCCGCGCTCATCGCGCTGACGGTCTACGCGGTGGCCGCGGCCTACTTCGCGCTCTACAGCCGCAAGCGGCTGGTGGCGAAGGCGCCGGAGGAGGAGTTCGCGGCGCTGGCCGCCGCCGAGGCAGAGTTGACCCGGGACTGAGAGACGAGGGAGTGCGCATGGCAAGGCCGCTGATCGGTGTGAGCACGTACCTGGAGCCCGGCGCCCGCTGGGGCGTCTGGGAGCTGGAGGCGGCCCTGCTGCCGGTCGGGTACCCCCGGCTGGTGCAGGCGTCGGGCGGCCTCGCCGCGATGCTGCCGCCCGACGACCCCGCCCGCGCCGCCGAGGCCGTCGCCCGCCTGGACGGCCTCGTCATCGCGGGCGGACCCGACGTCGACCCGGTGCACTACGGCGCCGAACGCTCCCCCCGCTGCGGCCCGCCCGCGCCACGCCGCGACGCGTGGGAGCTCGCCCTGATCCACGCCGCCCTGGCCGCCGGCACCCCCCTGCTCGGCATCTGCCGCGGCATGCAGCTGCTGAACGTCGCCGCCGGCGGCACCCTCGTCCAGCATCTCGACGGCCACGCCGAGACCGTGGGCGTCTTCGGCGAGCACCCGGTGAAACCGGTCCCCGGCACGCGCTACGCCGCCCTCGTCCCGGAGGAGACGACCGTCCCCACCTTCCATCACCAGGCGGTGGACCGCCTGGGCGCCGACCTGATCCCGTCGGCTCACGCGGCGGACGGCACAGTGGAGGCGGTGGAACTGCCGCCGTCCCGGGGCTGGGTCCTGGGAGTCCAATGGCACCCGGAGATGGCCCAGGACTTGAGGGTGATGCAGGGCCTGATCGAGGCGGCATCCGACACACTCCCCTGAGTCCCCCACCTCACCCGCCCCGCCCCGCCGATCCGACGGGCCTCGGGTTCCTCCCTGTCCCCTCCGCCCGGGCCCGCACTCGCGTTCTGAGTCCGCGGGCCCGGCGCACGCCGAGCGCTCGTCCCTATCCCCGTGTCAGGGACAGCAGTTCGCGTGCCGGCCCCGTGGGGCGGTGGCCTGTGGGCCATACCGCTCGTAGCTCGCGGGCCAGCACCACCGACTCGAGCGGCACACTCACCAGCCGGCGCATCCCCAGCTCCTCCCCCACCGCCAGCTCGCTCAGCACCGCCGGGCCCGCCCCGCTGACCGCCGCGGCCTTCACCGCCGTCGTCGAGGACAGCTCGATCAACGGCCGCGCCAGCCCCCCGAGCGCCGTGTCCAGCACCTGCCGTGTCCCCGACCCCTTCTCCCGCAGGATCAACGGCGTGGACGCCAACTCCCCTGCCGCCAGCGGCCGTCGGCGCCGCGCCCACGGGTGACCGGGGGCGACCACCACGATCAGACGGTCATGGGCGATGACCGCCGAGTCGAGCCCCGACGACACCGTGAGCCCCTCCACGAAGCCCAGGTCGGCCTCCCCCGTGAGCACCCGCTCCGCCACTCCCGCGGAGTTCCCCGCGTGCAGCGACACCTCCGTGTCAGGCCGTTGCGCGCGCAGCGCGAGGAGCCAGCCGGGCAGCAGGTACTCCGCGATGGTCATGCTCGCCGCCACCCTGAGCCGTGAGTCCCGCCGGTCCCGCAGCGCCTGCGCCCCCGCGTCGAAGGCCTCCGCCGCCTCCACGATCCGCCGCGCCCAGTCGGTGACCAGCGCCCCGGCGTCCGTGAGCGTCGACCCGCGCGGCGACCGGTCCACCAGGGCCACCCCGAGCTGCCGTTCCATGGACCGGACCCGGCTGCTCGCGGCCGGCTGGGTGATGCCCAGCTCACGCGCCGCCGCCCCGAGGCTGCCCACCCTGGCCACCGCCAACAGCAGCTCCAGCGCCCCGAGATCGGGAACCCGATGCGCGAGCGACCCCGCGCTCCCGCCCCGCTCGCCGCCCCCCGTCCCGCCGCCCGCACCACTGCTCATAAGCCCAGTTTATGTGCTCATAGGTCCGTCCTCCCTGGTCGCGAACGCCCGGACGAGCGACCGTTCACCGGTGATCACCTCCGTCCGCCACCTCGGCCCGAACTGGTACGCCACGGTCATGGGCACCGCGATCGTCGCGACCGCCGGTGCCTCGCTCCCCCACCCCCTCCCGGGCCTGCGCCCGTTCTGCGCGGCCGTCTGGGCACTGTCCCTCGCCCTGCTGGCCACCCTCCTGGCCGCCCGCTCCCTGCACCGGCGCCACCACCGCGACCAGGTCCGCGCGCACCTTCACGACCCGGCCATCGCCCCCTTCTACGGTTGCCCGGCGATGGCGCTGGTCGCCGTCGGCAGCGGCGCCCTCGCGGTCGGCCGGGACTGGATCGGAACCCCGGCGGCGCTCGCCCTCGACGCCGCACTGTTCACCGCCGGCACGCTCGCCGCACTCACGGTCGCCGTCGCCGTGCCGTACCTGATGGCCGTACGCCACCGGGTGCGGCGGCACGAGGCGACACCGGTGTGGCTGCTTCCGCTGGTGGCGCCGCTGGTACCGGCCGCGTCGGGGCCGGCGCTCGTGCCGCACCTGCCGGCCGGGCCGCCCCGTGCGGCGCTCCTCGTCGTGTGCTGCGCGCTGTTCGCGCTGAGCCTGCCGGCCACGCTCGCCCTGCTGCCGGTCGTCCTCGGCCGGCTGGTCAGCGGCGGACCGCTGCCCCTCGCGCTCACGCCGACCCTGTTCCTCGTCCTCGGGCCGCTCGGCCAGTCCACCACGGCCGTGGGGCAGTTCGCCGACGTCGCGCCCGGGGTGGTGTCCGAGCCGCACGCGCGCATGGCGGCGCCGGCCGCCGTCGGGTACGGGGTGCCCGTGATGGGCCTCGCGCTGCTGTGGCTGTGCCTGGCCGCCGTCCGCGCGGCACGCGCCCGCGGGCAGGGAATGGGTTTCGCGATGACGTGGTGGGCGTTCACCTTCCCCGTCGGCACCTGTGTGACGGGGGCGGCGGCGCTGGCCCGGCACACCGGGCTCGCGGGGTTCGCCACCGCGGCGGCGGGGCTGTACGTCGCGCTGGTCGGCGTGTGGGCCCTCGTCGCCGTGCGCACGGTCGTCGCTCTGGTCAGGGGCGGGCTGCCGGCAGCGCCGAGGCCAGCTCCCGTGGTGCGACGGCGAGCGACGGCCCGTACCACGTCAGGAGCCGTCCGCTGACGAGCGCGCAGGGCAGGCCGGGGAAGGCCTCCGGGCCGTCGCCCGGGGTGAAGCGGTAGGGCTCGTCGGGCAGGACGACCAGGTCGGGGGCGGCCGCCCGCAGCTCCTCCAGGGAGACCTTCGGGTAGCGGTCGGCGTGGGAGGCGTAGAGGTGGTCGACGCCCAGGCGGGCCAGGACGTCCCCGGCGAAGGTGTCCCGGCCCAGGACCATCCACGGGCGGCGCCAGACCGGCACCACGGCACTCCTGCGGGGCGCGCCGGGCTCGACGGCGGCCCACGCCGCCTCGGCCTCGTCCAGCCAGCGCGGACGGGCGCGCGCCCCGCACGCGTGGAGCACCCGGTCCAGTTCGCGGAAGGCCTGCGGCACGTCCCGCACCTCGGTGACCAGCACCTCCACACCGGCGGAGCGCAGTGCGGCGAGGTCGGGTCCGCGGTTCTCCTCCTCGTTGGCGACGACCAGGTCGGGCGCGAGGGCGACGATCTCGTCGACGCGGGGGTTCTTGGTGCCGCCCAGCCGGGGGACGTCGAGGTCCGCCGGGTGCGTGCACCAGTCGGTGGCGCCGGCCAGGACGCCGGGCAGGGAGACGGCGACCGCCTCCGTGAGGGAGGGCACCAGGGAGACGACCCGCACTACCGCTTCCGGTTCCGGACCGCCTCGATGTGCTCGGCGACCGCGACGACGACCACCCGGGTGTCGGCGACGGTCGCCCGCCAGCGGTGGCGGACCCCGCCGGTGAGGTACAGGGTGTCGCCCCGGCCGAGACGGTAGGCGCGGCCCTCCGCCTCGATCTCCACGGCCCCGTCCGCGACATACACCAACTGGTCGTTGCGGTACTGGAACTCGCGGCCGGCCTCATGGCCGCCGGTGTACTCGCTGGCGTGCATCTGGTGGTGGCCGCGCACCAGGGAACGGCTGTGCGGCTCGGGGCCGGGGTCGGTCAGCTCGGCGCGGACGACGTCGACGCTGCAGGCCGGATCGGCGGCGGCGAGGAGTTCGACGGCCGTGGTGCGCAGGGCGTCGGCGACCTTCTCCAGGGAGCTGGTGCTGGGCCGCGCCCGGTCGTTCTCGATCTGGCTGAGGAACGGGACGGACAGGCCGCTGCGCGCGGCCACGACGGCGA
The DNA here is from genome assembly GCF_044740925.1 of Streptomyces sp. NPDC088254. NCBI lineage: Bacteria > Bacillati > Actinomycetota > Actinomycetes > Kitasatosporales > Streptomycetaceae > Streptomyces > Streptomyces sp. NPDC088254. The sequence goes on from NZ_JBIURQ010000008.1 coordinate 282,402, forward strand.
GGGTGAGGTCCAGGGACCGGCGTCGTCGCCGGACGGCCGCGCCCACCCGCAGGGGCTGTTCCTTGTGGTCGCCCATGGCCCCGGCTCCCTCCTTCGCCCGTCGCTCCGACTACCCCGTGTGTCCCGGTTCGGACGCACCTCTTCCGATGAGTTCTCTGCACCCTACGCATGTTCGGCAAACCGTTTCACGGGGCTGCCGCATCGGAGCCGCACACCGCCCGGCCCCACCCCTCGGATCACGCCAGTCGATCATCGCGGGCGGGCTGCCGGCGGGGTGCCGTTTCCGCCGTTTTCGTCCTCACCGGTTCAATGCGCGCCGGCCGCCGGGTGTTCCCGGTACGCGCCGGCTCCGACCGGGCTGGTGGGACGGCCGTCGGCGGGGCCGGGCGGGACGGTGAGCCGGGGTGTGGGCCTGGCGCTGCGTGGTTGGCCGGATCCTTGCCGTGAGTGAAGGGACAGACGAAGAGGGGCGGGCCCCGTCGCACGCCTCGTCGCGTGCGTCGGTGCCCGCCCCTCGTCGGGCGGCCGCGGGACTGTCAGGTCACCCCGCCGCCCGGCTCTCGGCGCCCGCGCCGGCCACGGGCGCGAACTTGTCGAGCAGGCCCGGGTTCTTCTTCAGCCAGCCGCGGACGGCGTCCTGCTCCTTGCCCTTGCCCGCGTTCTGGATCTCCGCCTCCAGGCCGGTGAGCTGCTTCTCGGTCATCGAGAAGTTCTCCAGCCACTTGCCGACCTCGGGGTTGTCGGCGGCGAAGCCCTTGCGGGAGAGGGTGTGCACGCCGTCGCCCTTGCCCCAGGCGCCGCGCGGGTCCTTCAGCTTCTTCAGGCCGTACTCGCTGTAGGCCCAGTGCGGCGACCAGAGGGTGACGACGATCGGGGCCTTCTTGGCGTAGGCGCGCTTGAGCTCGGCGAGCATCGCCGGGGTGGATCCGTCGACGACCTTGTAGTCGTCGAGGCCGTACTCGCCCAGAACCTTGTCCTTGAGCATGCCCATCATCCCGGCGCTGGGCTCGATGCCGGTGATCTTGCCGCCGAACCGCTCGGACTTGCCCTTGAGGTCGGCCAGCGAGTTCACGTCCTTCATGTAGGACGGGACGGTCAGCTCCAGGGAGGTGGGGCCGTACCACTGCCCGAGGTCGTCGAGCTGCTTGCCGTACTTCTTCCAGTACTCGGCGTGGGTGGTGGGCAGCCAGGAGTCGGTCTGGAAGTCGATCTGGCCGGTGGCCAGGCCCGTGTAGAGGGGGCCGGCGGCGTACTGGGTGGTCTTGACGTCGAAGCCGCGCTCCTCCAGCAGCTCCTTCCACAGGAACGTGGAGGCGATGCCCTCGTCCCACGGGATGTAGCCGATGGTGATCTCCTTGCCCTTGCCGACGTCGGCGGCGGAGGCCTCGGCGGTGCCGGCCTGCGGGCCGAGGACGCCCATGCCGCCGGCGACGAGCGCGAGCGCGGACACCCCGGCGAGGGCCACGGCCGGGCGGGGGCGGTAGGTCCACACCGTCGTACGGGCCTTGGCGGCGGCGCGCCGGCCGAGCGGGGAGATGCGCGTGCCCAGGGCGCCGGTCATGCGGTCCAGGTAGATGGCGAGGACGACGATGCCGAGGCCCGCCTCGAAGCCGAGGCCGATGTCGAGCTGGCCGATGGCCTCGTTGACGGCGCCGCCGAGGCCGCCGGTGCCGACCATGCCGGCGATGACGACCATGGACAGACCGAGCATGATCACCTGGTTGACGCCCGCCATGATCGTCGGCAGGGCGAGCGGCAGCTGCACCCGCAGCAGGGTGTCGCGGGGCGTCGTGCCGAAGGCCTCGGCGGCCTCGACGAGCTCGGCGTCGACCTGGCGGATGCCGAGTTCGGTCATGCGCACGCCGGGGGCGAGCGCGAAGATCAGGGTGGCGACGACGCCGGCGGGGACGCCCATGCCGAAGAAGAGGATCGCCGGGATCAGCAGCACCATGGACGGCATGGTCTGGAGCAGGTCCAGCACGGGCCGCAAGGTGGCGCTGACCGTCCTGGAGCGGGCGGCCCAGATGCCCAGCGGCACCGAGACGACGAGGGCGATCACGGTGGCGACGAGCACCAGGGACAGGGTGGACATCGCCTCCTCCCACAGGTCGAGGGAGTCGATGAGCGCGAACCCGGCGAAGCCGAGGACGCCCGCGGCCGAGCCGCGCAGCCACCAGGCGAGCACGGCGAGGATGCCCGCGAGCAGCAGCGGCTGCGGGGCGGTGAGCACGGCGTCGAGACCGTCGTACATGCCTTCGACGACGGTCTTGACCGCGTCGAAGAGCCAGGACATGTGGGCGACGAGCCAGTCGACGCCGGAGTCGACCCAGTCGCCGAGGTGGAGCCTAGGCATGGGCGGCCTCCTTGCCGGCGGTGGGCGCGCTGTCGCAGCGGGCCTCGGTGTCCCGTTCGTCGCCGATGAAGGCGACGAGACGCCTGCGCGGGACCACGCCGACGAGGGCGCGCTCCGCGTCGAGCACGGCGACGGGGTGGGGGACGCGGGCGCTGAGCGCGCACAGCTCGGTGAACGGCGTGTCGACGGTGGCGGTGGCGCAGCCGCAGTCGGCCTCGTCGCCGCGGACGTCGGCGTCCATGACGGCGGCGGCGGTCAGCACGCGGGAGCGGTCGACGTCCTGGATGAAGGAGGCGACGTAGTCGTCGGCGGGCCGCACCAGGATGTCCTCGGCGGTGCCGGTCTGCACGATGCGGCCGTCGCGCATGACGGCGATGCGGTCGCCGAGGCGCATGGCCTCGTTGAGGTCGTGGGTGATGAAGACGATCGTCTTCTTCAGCGTCTGCTGGAGCGTGAGCAGCTGGTCCTGCATGTCACGCCGGATCAGCGGGTCCAGCGCGCTGAAGGACTCGTCCATGAGGAGCAGGTCGGCGTCGGTGGCGAGAGCGCGGGCGAGGCCCACGCGCTGCTGCATGCCGCCGGACAGCTCGTCCGGCCAGGAGTTCTCCCAGCCGGCCAGGCCGCACAGCCGCAGCGCCTCGGCGGCGCGTTCCTCGCGCTCTGCGCGCGGGACGCCCTGGACCGCGAGGCCGTAGGCGGCGTTGTCCAGGACGCTGCGGTGCGGGAAGAGCGCGAAGTGCTGGAACACCATGCTGATCTTGTGGGCGCGGACCTCGCGCAGCTCGCGGTCGCCGAGCGCGGTGAGGTCCTGGCCGTCGAACAGGACGCGTCCCGAGGTGGGCTCCAGCAGTCCGTTCAGCATGCGCAGCAGCGTGGACTTGCCGGAGCCGGACAGGCCCATGACGACGAAGATCTGGCCGGGGTCGACGGCGAAGGAGGCGTCGATGACGGCGGCCGTGGCGCCGTCGCCGCGCAGCTCCTCACGGTCGGCTCCGCCGCGGAGCCGTTCGACCGCCTCGTCCTGTCGTCTGCCGAACACCTTGTACAGGTGCTCGGCCTCAAGCCTGGAGGACACACATACCTTCTCGCATAGGGGGCAGGGGGGAGGTGGCGCCGAAGGCCGCCAGGCCCTGCCGGGGCCGGGGCCCCTTGGCGGTCGCGAACGGTTGAACACGCAACCGGCGTCACTCCGAGGCCGCGCCTGCCCTGGCCGAAGCGGTGCAAACGCGCCAGTGGGCCAGTTCACAGGCCCTTCACGGCTGAGACCGACCCCTTCACACCCGGACGGGCACGACGCACGGACCCCTTCAGGCCGTGCCGGGCGGGTGAACGCGGGCGCGTCGGGGCCACGCGCGTGCGGCATGATGCGTGCGTGACCGGACAGCTGATGCTCCTCGACACCGCCTCGCTCTACTTCCGCGCCTACTTCGGCGTCCCCGACTCGGTGAAGGCGCCCGACGGCACGCCGGTGAACGCCGTGCGCGGACTGCTGGACTTCATCGACCGCCTGGTCAAGGACCACCGGCCGAACGAGCTCGTCGCCTGCATGGACGCCGACTGGCGGCCGGCCTGGCGGGTCGGGCTCATCCCCTCCTACAAGGCGCACCGGGTCGCCGAGGAGCACGCGGCCGGCCCGGACGAGGAAGAGGTTCCCGACACGCTCTCCCCGCAGGTCCCGGTCATCGAGGCGGTGCTCGACGCGCTCGGCATCGCGCGCGTGGGGGTGACGGGGTACGAGGCGGACGACGTGATCGGCACGTTCACCGCGCGGGCGACGGGCCCGGTGGACATCGTCACCGGCGACCGCGACCTGTACCAGCTGGTGGACGACGCGCGCGGGGTGCGGGTGCTGTACCCGCTGAAGGGCGTCGGCACGCTCCAGGTGACGGACGAGGCGTGGCTGCGCGAGAAGTATGGGGTCGACGGCCGCGGGTACGCGGATCTCGCGCTGCTGCGCGGCGACCCGAGCGACGGCCTGCCGGGCGTCCCCGGCATCGGCGAGAAGACCGCGGCCAAGCTGCTGGCCGAGTTCGGCGATCTGGCCGGGATCATGGCCGCGGTCGACGACCCGAAGGCCAAGCTCACACCGTCGCAGCGCAAGCGGCTCGACGAGGCACGCGCGTACGTGGCGGTCGCACCGAAGGTGGTGCGGGTCGCCGCGGACGTGGCGCTGCCGGAGGTGGACGTCACGCTGCCGCGCGCGCCGCGGGAGCCGGAGACCCTGGAGGCGCTGGCGCGGCGCTGGGGGCTGGGCGGCTCGCTGCAGCGGCTGCTGACGACGCTGGGCTCGTGAGTGTTGCCGTCACGGGCGGGGATGCTAACTTAGGTAACCCTAACCATATTTTGCAGGGAGGCCGTCATGGCAGAACGCCCGGCACGCAGGCCGCGGAAGCCCCACTCCGCGCAGGTCGTTCGGACCGAACGGCTCACCCCGCACATGCAGCGGGTCGTCCTCGGCGGCGCGGGCCTCGCGGAGTTCGAGCTCGGCGGCTGCACCGACCACTACGTGAAGCTGCTGTTCGGCGCCGAGGGCGTGACCTACCCGGAGCCCTTCGACCTGGAGCGCGTCCGCGCCGAGTTCCCCCGCGAGCAGTGGCCCGTGACCCGGACGTACACCGTGCGCCACTGGGACGCCGAGCACCGCGAGCTGACGGTGGACTTCGTGCTCCACGGCGACGAGGGCCTCGCCGGGCCGTGGGCCGCGCGCGTCCAGCCGGGCGAGACCGTCCGCTTCATGGGCCCCGGCGGCGCCTACGCCCCCGACCCGGCCGCCGACTGGCACCTGCTGGCCGGCGACGAGAGCGCCCTGCCCGCGATCGCCGCCGCCCTGGAGTCCCTCCCGGCCGGTGCCGTCGCCCACGCCTTCATCGAGGTGGCCGGACCCGAGGAGGAGCAGAAGATCGACTCCGACGTGGAGGTCGTCTGGCTGCACCGCGGCGACCGCCCCCTCGGTGAGAAACTCCTCGAAGCCGTCCGCGCCCTGCGCTGGCCCGAGGGCCGCGTGCACGCCTTCGTCCACGGCGAGGCCGCCACAGTCAAGGAGCTGCGCCGGCTCCTGCGGGTCGACCACGCCGTGCCCCGCGACGACCTCTCCATCTCCGGCTACTGGCGTCTCGGCCACAACGAGGACGGCTGGCAGGCCGCCAAACGCGAGTGGAACGCGCGCGTGGAAGCGGAACAGGAGACCACGGCCCCGGCCGCGTGACCCGGCGGCTCAGTCACCTCTCACCCGGGCGTGGAGGTGCATGTCGTGCCAGCCGTCGGGATGCAGGACGGCGCTGCGCTTGGTGCCTTCCAGGGCGAAGCCCGACTTGACGGCTACGCGGCAGGACGCGGTGTTGGCCGTGGCGTGCAGGAGTTCCAGGCGGTTGAAGCCGACGTCGTCGAGCGCCCAGCGGGACAGCGCGACCGTGGCACGTGCCGCGACGCCCCGTCCCCGGGAGTCGGCCGTGGTCCAGTAGGCCGTCTCGGCCACACCGTCGGCCAGGACGATGTCCCGCAGCGCCACCCGCCCGAGCAGTACGTCGCTGTCGGCGTCCACGACGGCCCACTGCGCGTCGCGCTCCTCGCCCCAGGCGCGTGTCCACTCCCCGATCCAGCCGGCGGCCTCCTCCACCGCGTCGCAGGCACGCACGTGCCACTGGTGGATGAGCGGGTCCTGGAAGGCGGCGTGGACGGCGGGCGCGTCCTCGGCCCGCCACGGGCGCAGGACCAGACCGTCGCCGGTGGGGAGCACGGGCTGCGGGATGCGGGCGAGCGTTCCGGCGGGCAGGACGGGACGGGTGAGATACGGCATGATCCGCATCCTGCCGACAGGGCCCCGCCCCCTCCAACGGGATTTCCCGCCGCCCCGCCCGCCGCGCACCGCCGTACCCTTGATCCCGATGAGACGCCGCACCCCTCCCCCGCCCTCGCCCCTGCCGCAGCGTGACGGCGTCGATCCGGTGCGGGTGCGGCTGCCGGGCGGGGACGGCGGACGCTGGGCCACCGTGCGCGAGCACCTGAGCGAACGGTTCGGCCCGGCCCGGGCGGGCTTCGTCGACCAGATGTTCTCCGCGGGCCTGATCGTCGGCGCCGACGGGCGGGCGGTGCCCGCGGACACGGCGTACGCGCCGGGGATGTTCGTGTGGTTCCACCGGGAGACGCCCGTGGAGACACCGGTGCCCTTCCCCGTGGAGATCGTGCACCGCGACGCCCACCTCGTCGTCGCCGACAAGCCGCACTTCCTGGCCACCACCCCGCGCGGCAGCCATGTCACCGAGACGGCGCTGGCGCGGCTGCGCCGCGAGCTGGGCGTCCCCGCGCTCGGCGCCGCCCACCGCCTGGACCGGCTCACCGCCGGACTGGTGCTGTTCACCGTCCGCCCCGACGAACGCGGCGCCTACCAGAGCCTGTTCCGCGACCGGCGCGTCCGCAAGGTGTACGAGGCCGTCGCCCCCTACGACCCGTCGCTCACCCTGCCCGTCACCGTGCGCAGCCGGATCGTCAAGGAACGCGGCACGCTGACCGCCCGCGAGGTGCCGGGCGAGCCCAACGCCGAGAGCCTCGTCGAGCTGATCGAGCACCGGCCCGGCGACGGCCTCGCCCGCTACCGGCTGACGCCCCTGACCGGGCAGACCCATCAACTGCGCGTCCACATGACCTCGTTGGGCGTCCCCCTCCTCGGCGACCCGCTCTACCCCGAGGTGACCGACCCCGTCCCGGCCGGCGACTTCCGCCGCCCGCTGCAACTGCTCGCCCGCGAGCTGGAGTTCACCGACCCGCTCACGGGGGTGGAGCACCGGCTGCGGAGCCGGCGGACGCTGGCCGCCTGGTCGTCGTACGACGACTGGACGGGAGGCGAGCGCGGTCAGTAGCCGCGCCACCAGGCCAGGAACCGGCGCCAGGCGTTAGGGGCTGTCCGGGCAGGCGGGGCGGGGTCCTGGGCGGGTGCAGCAGCCGCGGTCGCGCCCTGCGTCGCCGCGCCTTCCGCGGCTCCGGCTGTCTCGGCGGCCTCCGCCGGGGCGGTGGCCCCTGTCGTGGCCGGCGGAATCATCGGCAGGCTGTCGCGGGGCCGCGGCACCTCGCCGTGCGTCGGCTGGACGATCACGTCCTGCTGCGGCCTCGGCTCGAAGTGGACCGGCAGCCCCACCAGATGCCGTGACGCGATCGACGTCGTCCAGCGCAACTCGCTCTCGTCACAGTCGAGTTGGACGTCCGGCAGGCGTGCCAGCAGCGCGTCGACGCCGACCTCGGCGATGGCACGGCCGATGTCCTGCCCTGGACATTCGTGCGGGCCGCCGCCGAAGGCGAGGTGCGAGCGGTTGCCCTGCATGCTCGCGGACAGGTCGGGCCGCACCCGGGGATCGACGTTGCCCGGCGCCGGCGCGAAGAGAAGGCCGTCGCCCCTGCTGATGCGCTGTCCGCCCAACTCCGTGTCCTGCTTGGCGAAGTAGGCGAACACCGTACTGAACGGCGGTTCGTCCCAGAGGGATTGCTCGACCGCCTCCGGCACCGTCATCTGCCCGCCGCTGAGCCGGGCGAGGAACCGCGGGTCGGTGAGGACCATGCGCAGCGCGTTGGCCAGCAGGTTGACCGTGGCCTCGTAGGCGGCGAACAGCACCAGCCGCAGATGCTCCCTCACCTCGTCGTCGCTCAGCCCCGCCGGATGCTTGACGAGATGGCCGGCGAAGTCCTCCTCCGGCCGGGCCCGCCGCAGGGCGGTGAGCCGCGTGAGCGCCTCCATGACGTAGGCGTGGCTGGCGATCGCCGTCTCGGAGCCCTTGAGCGCGTCACGAGCGGCGTTGACCATCCGGTCGCTGTACTCGTCGGGCATGCCGAGGACGTGGCACATCACGGCCATGGGAAGGTGCTCGACGAACTGGCCGATCAGCTCGGCCCGCCCCTTCTCGCAGAAGTCGTTGACCAGCCGCTGGGAGGAGCGGTTGATGTACCGGCGCAGACTGCGGTCGTCGATGGCCTTCAGCGCCGAGGTGACCGCGCCGCGCAGCCGCTTGTGCTCGTCGCCCTCGGCGTGGGCGCAGATCGGCTGCCACGCGATGTGCGGCATCAGCGGGTGGTCGGGCTTGACCATGCCGTCGAGCAGGGGCGTCCAGGTACGGCTGTCCCGGCTGAACTGCGAGGGGGTGCGCACCATGTGCAGGTTCTCGGCGTGGCCGAGGACCACCCACACCGGCACGTCGTCGTGGAGCAGGGCGGGCGCCACCGGGCCGTGCTTCTCGCGGAGCTCCTCGTAGAGCTCCTTCAGGTCCTGGGCGCCGGGTCCGTACAGCCGCTTCAGCCCTCCCGGGCCGCGCCCGTGCGCGGGGCAGCCGGGGGGCGCGTCGAGGGCCGGACCGGGTCCGGCGTCCGGGGCCAGGTCGGGAGGGCCTGCCGTGGAGGGGTTCTCAGGCGTCACTGGGATCGCTCCGGAAAAGGGGGAATCGAGTCGGGGTCGGGGTCGGGTCGGATGGCCGCGGCAGGGCGCCGCGCGGCTCAGCGGAGACTGCCGCTCAGCTGCAGCGACTGCAGGAAACCCACCAGCGTCGTCAGCACGTCACGGCTGGAGGCCCGACGCCGCACGTCGCACTCCACGATCGGCACGTACGGCGGCAGGTCGAGCGCGACACGCAGGTCCTCCACGGGGTGACGGGGGCCGTCGGGGAAGTTGTTCACGGCGACGACGAAGGGCACGCAGCGCTCCTCCAGCCGCCCCATGACCTCGTAACTGACCTCCAGGCGACGGGTGTCGAGCAGGACGACCGCGCCGAGCGCGCCCTCGAACAGGCCGTCCCACAGGAACCAGAAGCGCTCCTGGCCCGGGGTGCCGAAGAGGTAGAGCACGACCTGGTCGGTGATGCGGATACGGCCGAAGTCCATCGCCACGGTGGTGGCCGTCTTGGAGTCCGAGCCGTAGTCGTCGTCGACGCCGATGCCGGCCTGGGTCATGGTCTCCTCGGTGGTCAGCGGCCTGATCTCGCTGACCGAGCCGACCATGGTCGTCTTGCCGACGCCGAAGCCGCCCACGATGACGATCTTGGCCGCCGCCTGGATGGTGTCCGGCAGACAGTCCTCGGCGCGCGGGCCGGGGATCGCGTCAGAGCCGTTGAAGTCCATGCATCACCGCTTCGAGGAGGGAACGGTCGGGTAGCTGCTGCCGGACGATCGGGTCGCGCGCGTGCACCAGGTCGGCGGCCAGCATCTCGGTGAGGAGCACCGTCACCACGCTGAACGGCAGACCGAGGTAGGCCGACACCTCGGCCACCGCGAGCGGGGCCCGGCACATCCGGAGCACCGCAATCTGCTCCGGGGTCGCGGAGGAGGGCGGTTCGGCCCGCGTCACGATCAGCGTGACCAGGTCGAGGGGCGCGCGTTCGCCGTCGCCGGCCGAGATGGTGTACAGCCGCTCGACGTGCTTGTCCGCCTCGCCGTCGCCCTCCGCCTCTTCCGGCTCCCCGGCGGGCGGTTCGTGCGGCAGCGGTGGCCGCCGGTGGCGTCGCGCAGGCGTCATACGCTGTGCCCGTCACGCCGGGGCGGACTGGTGAGATGGGCGCCGATGCGGACCACGAGGTCGCGCATCATGCCGCTCATCCGGCCGGGCTCGCAGCGCACGTCGGCGAGGACGGCGAGATAGGCGTTGGCGCCGGCGGCCATCAGATAGAAGTAGCCGCCTTCCATCTCGATCACGACGAGGTTCATGTCGCCGTCGGTGGAGGGGATCTCCTGGGAGACGGCGCCCGCCAGGCTCTGCAGGCCGGCGCAGGCGGCGGCGACCCGGTCGGCCGCGTCGGGGTCACCGGCGTAGCGGGCCAGGCGCAGACCGTCGGACGAGAGCACCACGATCATGTGGATGCCCGGGACGCCGCTGTAGAGCTCCTTGAGCATCCAGTCGAAGTTGGCGCGCTGCTGGATCACGTGGGGTCCCCCTCGTCGTCGGCCCGGTTCTCGGCCTTGTCCTCGATCAGGTGCAGGTAGGCGGTCGGATTGCGGGTGAAGTCCGTCGGGTGGACGCCCGGGTTGTCCTTCTTCAGGCCCTCCCAGAAGGCCTCGAACGCCACTCCGGGTTCGGACCGTTTCCGCTCGGACTTCCGTCTGGCCGCCGCCTCCTCCTCGGCGCGGGCCGCCTGCGTCCAGACGTCCGGGGTGCCCTCCCGCTCCAGGCGCTCGGACTCGGCCGCCTCGGCGTAGCGCTGGGTGAGCGGGATCTTCACCTTGCTGCGGCGCTGCGGCAGCCCCTTCTCCGTCCACTCGGTGATCTCGGGGACCTCGTCGTCGGTCAGCGAGACTCCGGCGGGAACGCGGGGGCTGGTGGGACGGCGTTTCTTCGGCGCGCGCTTGGGGCCCTCGACGGCGTCGTACAAGGTCATCTCGGGTACGGCGGTGGCGCCGATGCCGTGCGCGAAACCGGGGGCAGGGTCGGTGGTCATCATCTCGCTCGGCACCATGAGCACCGCGCGGACGCCGCCGTACGCCGACTTGCGCAGCGCCACGTCCAGGTTGAAGGAGGTGCACAGCCGACCGACGACCGCGATGCCCAGGCGCGGGTTCCCGCCCAGCTCCTGGATGTCGACGCCCTCCTTGGCCTTCTCCAGCATCTCCTCGACCCGGGCGCGGGACTCCTCGCTGAGGCTGACGCCGGCGTCCTCGATCTCGATGGCGATGCCGGTCTGCACCTCGACGGCGTTGACGTTCACCTTGCTCTGCGGGGGCGAGTAGCGGGTGGCGTTGTCGAGCAGCTCGGCGAGCGCGTGGATCAGCGGTTCGACGGAGAGGCCCCGGATGTTGACCTTGGCGATGGAGTTCAGCTGGATGCGCCGGTACTCCAGGATCCGGGACATACCGCCGCGCAGCACGCTGTACAGCGGCACCGGCCGGGGCCAGCTGCGGCCGGGCCGGCCGCCGCCGAGCACGCCGATGGAGTCGGCGAGACGGCCGATCATCGCGTTGCCGTGGTCGATGCGCAGCAGGTCGTCGAAGACCTCGGGGTTGCGCCCGTGGTCCTCCTCCATCTCCCGCAGTTCGTCGGCCTGCTGGTGGACGATGGCCTGGACGCGCCGGGCGATGCTGACGAACGAGCGCTGGTTGGACTCGCGCAGCGACTGCTCGTGGTCGACGGCTTCCAATGCCCCCAGCAGCAGGGCCTTCTGCGCCTCGTTGAGGTCGCGGGCGGACGGCTCGGTGTCCTGGAGATGGCGGACCACCTCGACGGGGGAATGCCCGCTGCGCATCCACTTCACCGTCCGGGGCAGGAACTCCCGCGCCATCCGCAGGTTCAGCTCGTCCTGGGCGTAGATCCGCCGCTCCAACCGGTCGACGCGCTGGTCCTGTTCGACGCGCAGTCGCCGAATGCGCCTGCCACGGCGGGCGCATTCGGCGACTGCGGCGGTCACCAGGAGGGTGGCGACGGCTCCGCACACGCCGACGGCGAGCCGCGCCGGGGCCGCGACCAGGGCGACGGCGGCCCCGGTCGCCGCGGCCATGAGTATCACCGGCAGCAACAGCGTTCGGGCGTACGCCGGTTCACGGCGGCCGGGTGGGGACTGAACACTCACCATAGAGGCACCCTCGGTAGGGACATGTCGGAGTCTTCGGAACATTCGGGAACAAGCGCACGATCACCCCTCAACTCGGTGCGCCGCGGGCGAGCCTAGTCCGACCGGATCAACGCCGCGTCACATTCGGCAACCACCTGAAACCGCAACGGCACCTGGAGTAACGTCGGCGATTTAAACCCTCGGCACCCATTCGAACACAAGCAGTGACCGAGGTCAGGCAGACGAAAAGCCTCACCGCGAGGGGTGAGGCAGGGGCACAGAACACCGAACGTCACGACAACTCAAGCAAGGGGCGCGGGGCGGGCCCGATGTGCGGCCCGCCGCGCGGGCGCGACCAGCCACACCTCCCCGCACCCGCGCCGCACCATCACCCCACGGACGAGTAGGCCACAACCCCCCGCAGCAACTGATCAACGGCCTTACGGGCGGTCCGGGCCACCGTGGAGCCCTCCGCAGGAGAAGCCGCCGCGATCTGGCCCAGCACGTCGATCACCTGCTTGCACCACCGCACGAAGTCGCCCGCCGGCATCTCCGCCTCCCGGAGCACCTCGTCGAGCCCCTTCCCCGAGGCCCACATGTACGCGGCCCAGGCGAAGCCGAGGTCGGGCTCGCGCTGGCCGACGCCCTCGGTCTGGGAGATGCGGAACTCCTCCTCCAGGGCGTCCAGCCGGCCCCAGATCCGCACCGTCTCGCCGAGCGCGGCCTTCGCCTTGCCGGAGGGCAGCTTGGGCGCCATCGCGTCGTCGCCGACCCGCGCCTCGTACACCAACGCCGAGACGCAGGCGGCGAGTTCCTCGGGGGCGAGCCCCTCCCAGACCCCGGCGCGCAGGCATTCGCTGGCCAGCAGGTCCAGTTCGCCGTAGAGCCGGGCGAGCCGCTTGCCGTGCTCGGTGACCTCGTCGCCGCGCAGATAGTCCAGCTCGGTCAGCAGCGCTACGATCCGGTCGAAGGTGCGGGCGATGGTGTTGGTCCGCCCCTCGATACGGCGCTCCAACTGCGAGGTGTCGCGCAGCAGTCGGTGGTAGCGCTCGGCCCAGCGGGCGTGGTCCTCCCGGTCGGAGCAGCCGTGGCAGGGGTGGGCGCGCAGCGCGGTGCGCAGCCGGGCGATCTCGCGGTCGTCGGCGGCCTGGGAGCGCTTCTTGCGGGCGCGCTCCGGTGTGATGTGCCCGGCCTTGCTGCGCAGCGCGGAGGCGAGGTCCCGGCGGGACTGCGGCGAACGGGGGTTGAACGTCTTGGGGATCCGCATCCGGTCCAGCGCCTCGACCGGCACCGGGAAGTCCATCGACGCCAGCCGCTTGACCTGCCGTTCGGCGGTGAGGACCAACGGGCGCGGCCCGTCGTGGTGGTCGAAGCCGCGGTGGCCGTTGGACCGGCCGGCGGGCAGTCCGGGGTCCAGCACCAGGGCCAGGCCCGCGTACTTCCCCGTGGGCACGTGGATGACGTCGCCCGGCTTGAGCTTCTCCAACGCCACCGCCGCTTCGGCGCGCCGCCGGGCGGCGCCCTGCTTGGCCAACTCGGTCTCGCGGTCCTTGAGTTCACGGCGCAGGCGCGCGTACTCGTCGAAGTCGCCGAGGTGGCAGGTCATGGAGGCCTTGTAGCCCTCCAGGCCCTCCTCGTTGCGCTGGACCTGCCGGGAGATGCCGACGACCGACCGGTCCGCCTGGAACTGTGCGAACGACGTCTCCAGCAGCTCCCGCGAGCGGTGCCGCCCGAACTGCTCGACCAGGTTGACCGCCATGTTGTACGACGGCTTGAAGCTGGAGCGCAGCGGGTAGGTGCGGGTGCCGGCGAGTCCGGCGAGGTGGTCGGGGCTGGAGCCGCGCTGCCACAGCACGACGGCGTGTCCCTCGACGTCGATGCCGCGCCGGCCCGCGCGGCCGGTGAGCTGGGTGTACTCGCCGGGGGTGATGTCGGCGTGCTGTTCGCCGTTCCACTTGACGAGCTTCTCCAGCACCACCGAGCGGGCGGGCATGTTGATGCCCAGGGCGAGCGTCTCGGTCGCGAAGACGGCCTTCACGAGGCCTCGCACGAACAGCTCCTCGACGACCTCCTTGAACGTCGGCAGCATGCCCGCGTGGTGGGCCGCTATGCCGCGCTCCAGTCCCTCCAGCCACTCGTAGTAGCCGAGGACGTGCAGGTCCTCGCGGGGGATGGCGGCGGTGCGCTCCTCGACGAGGGCCCGCACCCGGGCCCTGGCCTCGTCGTCGTTGAGGCGCAGCCCGGCGTACAGGCACTGCTGGACGGCGGCCTCGCAGGCGGCGCGGCTGAAGATGAACGTGATGGCGGGCAGCAGCCCCTCGGCGTCGAGCCGTTCGATCACCTCGGGCCGGCCCGGCGTCCACACCCGCGAGCGCTGCCGGCGGTCGCGCTCCCGGTCGGCCTCGCGCATCCGGCCGCGCCGGCGGTCCTGGTAGGAGGGCCTGCTCGCCTCCATGCGGGCCAGGCGCGTGAGGTCGGGGTTGACGGCCTTCTTGTGGCCCTCGCCCTCCTCGAACAGGTCGTACATGCGCCGCCCGGCCAGCACGTGCTGGAACAGCGGCACGGGCCGGTGCTCGGAGACGATCACCTCGGTGTCGCCGCGGACGGTGTCCAGCCAGTCGCCGAACTCCTCGGCGTTGGACACGGTCGCGGAGAGCGAGACCAGGGTGACCGACTCGGGCAGGTGGATGATCACTTCCTCCCACACCGCGCCCCGGAAGCGGTCGGAGAGGTAGTGCACCTCGTCCATCACCACGTATCCGAGCCCGAGGAGGGTCTGCGAGCCGGCGTACAGCATGTTCCGCAGCACCTCGGTGGTCATCACGACCACGGGGGCGTCGGAGTTGACGCTGTTGTCGCCGGTGAGCAGGCCGACCTTGTCGGCGCCGTAGCGTCGGCACAGGTCGGAGTACTTCTGGTTCGACAGCGCCTTGATGGGTGTCGTGTAGAAGCACTTCTTGCCCTGCTGGAGGGCGAGGTGGACGGCGAACTCGCCGACGATCGTCTTGCCCGAGCCGGTGGGGGCGGCCACCAGGACGCCCTTGCCCGCCTCGAGCGCCTGGCACGCCTCGACCTGGAAGGGGTCGAGACCGAAGTCGTACATCTCGCGGAAGGACGCGAGCGCGGTGGCCTGCTCGACCGCGCGTTTGCGCGCAGCCGCGTACCGCTCGGCCGGTGAGAGGTCCTCTGTCATCGTGCTTTCGAGCGTACCCGGCGTCACTGACAACAGGACGATCATTATCCGGATCCGTCCTCGACAAACATATGATCCGTGCAGGTCAGGTGAGGGTGCGCGGGCACGGCGAAGGGCCGGACGGAATCCGTCCGGCCCTTCACTGCGTCGGTGGTGCGTCAGGTGACGTCGTCGTAGCCGTTGACCCGTTCCCGGGAGGTCTGCTCGGGGAGCGCGCGGGCGGCCGGCACCTGTTCGATCTCGCCGATGTCCTCGGGGGTGAGGTCCAGCTCGGACGCCTCGTCGTCGGCGGGGCCCTCGGCTTCCCGCAGTCGCCTGCGCCGGTCGTTGAGCAGGGCGAAGCCGGTGGCGAGGAAGTACAGCGCGATGATCGGCGCGGCGAGCGACAGCATCGAGACCGGGTCGACCGTCGGCGTGGCGAAGGCGGCGAAGACGGTGACGCCCATGATCATGCCCCGCCACCAGCCCAGCATCCGGCGGCCGCCGATCATCCCCGTCATGTTGAGCATGACCAGCAGCAGGGGCAGCTCGAAGGAGAGCCCGAAGACGATCACCATGCGGGTCACGAGGTCGAGCAGTTCGTCCAGCGGCAGAAGGTTGACCGCCGACGACGGCGTGAACTCCAGCAGCACGGTCGCCGCCGCGGGCAGCACGTGGTAAGAGAACCAGGCGCCCGCGAGGAACAGGGGGACGCCGCTGGCGACGAAGCCGTAGGCGTACTTCCGCTCGTGCTTGTGCAGGCCGGGCGCGACGAACGCCCAGAGCTGGTAGAGCCACACCGGGCTGGCGATGACCACGCCGGCAGTCAGCGACACCTTGATCATCAGCGTGAACGGGCCCATGAGGCCCGACATCGTGATGTTGCCGCAGACTCCGTCGCCCTGTTTGGCCAGCTCGGAGAACGGCGTCGAGCAGCCCACCGATCTCTGGATGGGCTCGGTGAGGAAGTCGATGATGTCCTGGTAGTAGACGGCGGCCACGACGGCCGCGATCACGATCGCCAGGACCGACTTCCCGAGCCGGTTGCGCAGCTCACGAAGGTGCTCCACGAGAGGCATCCGCCCCTCGGGGTCCTTCTGCTGCTTGCGGGCAGACTTGAGCAACCCACGTCCTCATCTCGTGCGGCGAGCCGGTGGCGTCCGGCCCGGCGTCAGCGCTTGGTGGTGTCCGTCGGCTCGTTGACCGGACGCGAGCTGGTCACGTCGCCGGGGGCGGCCTGGATGGTGCGCTGCGAAGCCTGGTCGCCGGGGTTGGGCGGGCCCGCCGGAGTCGCCGTGCTGCTGCCGTCCTCCTTCATCGCCTTGGCCTCGCTCTTGAGGATGCGCGCGGACTTGCCGAGCGAGCGGGCCATGTCCGGAAGCTTCTTCGCGCCGAACAGCAGGATGATGACGACGAGGATGAGAATGATCTCGGGGGCGCCGAGCCTTCCGAACATAAGTCTTTACCTTCTCACCGAGGCGGCTGGGTGGGGGTGCTGTGTCCGACCGATCGGACATGTGTCCGAACGATCGGGTCGTCAGCGATCGTAACGCTCGGGGGTAAACGTGAGGCAATCCCCGTGCGTACTCCCGGTCGCGGTCCTGGCCTCGTTTTCGGGACCACGACCAGCAGCGTACCTGCCTCAACCGCCGCGCCGGGAGGCCGAACCGGCCCAAAACGCGTCCCGGGCGGGACTCACAGGGACGGTCGCCCCGCTCACAGGGAGTCCGCGGCGCGGGCCGCGCTCAGCGACGCCCGCTCGAGCTCCTCCGCCGCCCTGCTGATACGGCGGGCGGAGTCCTCCACCTGCCGTCCCAGACACTGCGCTTCCAGGAAAACCCGCACCGCGAACACCGCCAGTACGACCAGACCCAGGAACCCCACGGCTACCGCGAACATCGGCCAGAACATGCCGCTGAGCCTAGACCGTCCTACGCCGTGTGGAGCCGCAGGGTCCGTACGCCGCCGCCCGTGAGCAGCTCGACGATCCGCTCCCCCGCGGGCTTGCGCACGGCCGCGCCGCAGTCGGGGCAGGTGAAGGAGTAGAACGTGGTGCGGCTGGACGCCCCGAGCACCAGGCGCAGCGCACCCGCCGCGAGCTCGAAGCGGCCCCGGCAATCGGGGCAGCCGGCCCGGAACATCACGGGGTCGGCGCTGCGCATCCCCGCGAAGGCCGCGGCCACGGAGACCCCTCGGCCCCCGGGCTCACTCAAGACCCCGCCCCCCGCCGCCGGTCGCGAGGCCCGCTCCCCGTGCTCCGCCGGCCCCGGCGCCACCCGGGCCGACGACGGCCGCCACCCCGAGGACCGCCTCTCCGGCCGGACCGGCGCCCGGTCCGCCCGCCGGTTCACCGGCCGGAGCGTCGGTCTGCTCGGGGGTCCGCGCGGTGGCGGTCACGCCGTCGCCGGGCGACGGGCGGCGGGCCGTCCCGGCGGACGTCCGGGGTGAGTCCTGCGCCTCGGTCCCCTCGTACGCGGCGAGGGCCTCGCGGGCGGCGTGGCGGGCGCTGTCGGCGAGGGCCTCGGGGGAGACGATCCGGCCGTCGCGGCCGAGGCGGAGGGCCAGGCGGCGCAGCGACGCCGGGTCCGGCGTGCGCAGCGTGATGCGCAGGCCGCCGTCGGGAAGTTCCTCGGCGCTGTCGTGGGGGTAGTACTCGGCGACCCACCGGCCGCCGGGGCCGGTCTCGACGACGACCTCCGGGTCCTCGGCGGCCGGCTGCACCAGCGCCTCCGACAGGTCCCGCAGTTCGATCTCGGGCGGCGCGGACGGCTCGTCGAGGATGCGGATCTCGGCCACCCGGTCCAGCCGGAAGGTGCGGCGCGCCTCCGAGCGGCGGCACCACGCCTCCACGTACGTATGGCCGACGCTGACCAGGCGGATCGGGTCGATCTCCCGCTCGGTGAGCTCGTCGCGGGCGGGCGAGTAGTACCGGATCCACAGCCGGCGCCGCTCGGAGATCGCCCGGTCGACGTCGGCGAAGACGCCGCCCTCGGACTCGAACGTCACCGACAGCCGGGAGCTGGCGCCGGCCGCCTCGCCGGCCGCGGTCTCCACCTTCGCCGTGGCCCGCAGCAGCGCCTGGCGGTCGCCCTCGCGCAGGCCGGGCAGCGTCGCCACGGCCCGCGCGGCCACCAGCAGCGCGGTCGCCTCGTCGGCGGCCAGCCGGAGCGGCTCGGCGGCCTCCGCGCCGAGCGCGGCGGGGTTGTGCCACCAGATGCGCTCGCCGTCGGTGTCGATGTCCAGGAGGTCACCGCCCCTGAAACTGGTGCCGCACATGGGCAGCACATCGAGGTCGCAGACCAGTTCGTCCTCGGTGATGCCGAAGGCGCGCGCGACGTCCTCGATGCGCGCGCCGGGACGCTCGCGCAGATACGTCACCAGCGAGAGCATCCGCCGGGTCTGGTCGATGGCGTTCACGGGCCTGACCGGTTTGCCTGCCACAGTTCTCTTCCGCTCCCCCTCAGCCCATGGCCACGGCACGCAGCCGGTCCACCACGTCGGCCCGCAGCTCCGCGGGCTCCAGGACCACCACGTCCGGCCCGAACTCCACCAGCCACGCGTCCAGCCCGTGCCCGTACGGAATCTCCAACTCGTCCCAGCCGTCCCCGAGTTCCCGGACCGCCGTGGCCTTCGCCCGCAAGGGGTACCCGGCGCCCTTGCGCAGCCGGATCCGCGCGCTGCGGTCGGCGCTCTCCCCCGCCCAGCTCGCGACGGTCTCGCGGACGGTGACGACGTCGGGGACGGGGGCGGTGAAGCGGCCGCCGCGGGAGCGGACCTTGCCGGTGATCCGCGACAGCCGGAAGACCCGCTCGGCGCCCCGGTCGCGGTCGAAGCCCGCCAGGTACCAGTGGCCGCGCCAGCACTCCAGCGCCCACGGCTCGACGTGCCGGGGCTCGGGGCGGGCGGCGGTGGCCTTGCGGTAGTCGAAGACGACCGGGCGGCGGTCGCGGCAGGCCAGCATCAGCGGCTCGAACGCGGCCTCGTGCACGGGGATGCGCGGCTCCAGCGCGCCGTGCGCCTCGTAGGGGTCGACGTCCTCGGGAAGTCCGGCGGCGCGCAGCTTCTGCAGGGCGCCGCTGGCGGCGCCGGCGAGCCGGGCCTGCTGCCACACCTTGGCGGCCAGGCCCAGCGCGGCGGCCTCCTCGGCGTCCAGGGTGATCGGCGGGAGGCTGTTGCTGTCCCGGCGGGCGAGGTAGCCGACCTCCCCGTCCAGGCTCTCCACCGTCTCGATGACGAGGCCCAGCTCCCGCAGGTCGTCCTTGTCGCGCTCGAACATCCGGTTGAAGGAGTCGTCGCTTCCCGCTTCCAGGTAGGCCTCGACGGACTCACGCAGCTCTCGCTTGCTGAGCGGACGCCGCGTCCCCAGCAGGCACAGCGCCAGGTTCATCAGCCGCTCGGCCTTGGCAATGGCCATCGACGCCCTTCGCCTTCCTTATGGTGCTTCTGACGGATGACCGTACCGCTCCGCGGTGCCCCGGCAAAAGCCGAGAGCCCATGCCCGGACAGGCATGGGCTCCAGATGATCACGATCGGTCACGCAGTGATCGACGGGACGTCGTGCGCGGCTCAGACCCCGAGCAGGTCCACCACGAAGATCAGCGTCTCGCCGGGCTGGATCGCCGGGGTCGGGCTCTGGTTGCCGTAGGCGAGGTGGGCCGGGATGGTCAGCTGACGACGGCCGCCGACCTTCATGCCCTGCACGCCCTGGTCCCAGCCCTTGATGACACGGCCGCCGCCGAGCGGGAACCGAAACGGCGTACCGCGGTTCCAGCTGGCGTCGAACTCCTCACCGGTGCTGAAGGCGACACCGACGTAGTGCACGGTGACGGTCTGGCCGGCCTGCGCCACCTCGCCGTCGCCCTCCCAGATGTCCTTGATCTCGAGGTCCGCCGGGGGCTCGCCGCCCGGGAAGTCGATCTCGGGCTTGTCGATGCTCACGTCTAACGCTCCTGCTGTTTCGCGGAAAGGCAACGCTCCAGTCTTACATCACGACGGCGTCACATCTTCGCGAGGATGTCCACCGTGAACACCATCGTGGAGTCCTTCTTGATGCCGCTGCCCGCCGGCGGGTTGTCGCCGTAACCCAACGACGGCGGGATCACGATGACGACCCGGCTGCCCACCTTTTTCCCGGTCAGCCCCTGCGACCAGCCCTTGACCACGTTCTGCAGCGGGAACGACGTCAGCTCGCCCCGCCCGTACGTCGAGTCGAACGTCTTGCCCGTCTCCCACAACACGCCCTGGTACTGGACCAACAGGGTGTTCTCCGCCTTGACGACCTCACCGTCGCCCTCGATGACGTAGTTCGACACGAGCCCCTTCGGCGGGCCGGCCTTCGGGATCTTCACCGAGGGCGCCTTGCCGTCGGTGTTCGTGCCGACGACGGGCAGCGCCGCGTCCGTCTGCGGGACCTCCTTGCCCTCGGCGGAGCTCTTGGCGTTGAACGTGGCCTCCAGATCCACCACGAACACCAGCGTGTCGGTGCCCTTGATGCCGGCCTGCGCATTGCCCTCCGTGCCGTAACCCCAGGTCGGCGGG
Source organism: Streptomyces sp. NPDC088254 (assembly GCF_044740925.1). Classification (NCBI taxonomy): domain Bacteria; kingdom Bacillati; phylum Actinomycetota; class Actinomycetes; order Kitasatosporales; family Streptomycetaceae; genus Streptomyces; species Streptomyces sp. NPDC088254. Next base: position 302,977 of record NZ_JBIURQ010000008.1, read on the forward strand.
ACGGAGAACTCCACGCGGCTGCCCGTCTTCTTCCCCGACAGCGCGTACCGCCAGCCGTCGATGATGCTGCCCTGCGCCAGCTGGATCAGCAGCGGCGTCTTACGGTCGTAGGAGTTGTCGAACACCTTCGCGGTGGACCAGATCTGCCCCAGGTAGTTCGCCTGGACCCAGTCGTTCTCCGCGACCGCGCGGCCGCCGCCCGCGATGACCGTCCTGACCGCGAGCTGGTCGGACGGCTCACCGGAGCCCTTGGCGACCGTCGGCTTCTCACCGAACTTCACGCCCGCCGTGATGGCCGGCAACGGCCCTTCGACGATCTTCGGCGAGGGCGCCGCCGAAGGCGCCGAGGCGGAAGGCGACGCGCTGCCGTCCGCCGCGCTCGACGAGTCGGACTTGTCGTCGCCGCATCCGGCGAGCGAGACCAGTCCTGCGGGAACGGCGGCGAGAATGAGTGAGCGTCGGCGCACGGTGAGGGCCTCGTAATCGGTCGATCTTGCTGATGGCGTGCGCGCTACCTTACTGACACCCGCCCGCCGATCCGAGGCTCACGCGACACGGCAAGGGCGCCGTACGCACCGCGCACGACGCCCTACAGACGCTCCGCCCCAGGCCACGGGGGCGCAGCGCACCCGCTCACATTCCCGCGATCAACTTCTCCACCCGGTCGTCCACCGAACGGAACGGGTCCTTGCACAACACCGTCCGCTGCGCCTGGTCGTTGAGCTTCAGATGCACCCAGTCGACCGTGAAGTCACGGCGCTGCTCCTGCGCCCGCCGGATGAAGTCACCGCGCAACCGCGCCCGAGTCGTCTGCGGCGGCACCGACTTGCCCTCGAAGATCTTCAAGTCGTTGCAGATCCGGGTCGCCTGACCCTTCTTCTCCAGCAGGTAGTACAACCCACGACGACGGTGGATGTCGTGGTAGGCGAGGTCTATCTGCGCCACCCGCGGATGCGACATCGTCATGTTGTGCTTGGCCCGGTACCGCTCGATGAGCTTGTACTTCATCACCCAGTCGATCTCGGTGCCGATGCGGTCCAGATCCTCCGACTCGATCGAGTCCAGCGTGCGGCCCCACAGCTCCAGCACCTGCTCCACGGTGCCCGTGCGGATGCCGCGGCGCTCGCAGAAGTCCACCGCCTTCTCGTAGTACTCCCGCTGCACCTCCAGCGCGGAGGCCTCACGGCCGCTCGCCAGCCGTACCTTGCGCCGGCCCGTGATGTCGTGACTGACCTCGCGGATCGCCCGGATCGGGTTCTCCAGCGTCAGATCACGCATCACCGTGCCCGCCTCGATCATGCGCAGCACCAGATCGGTCGCGCCGACCTTCAGAAGCATGGTCGTCTCGGACATGTTCGAGTCGCCCACGATCACATGCAGTCGCCGATAGCGCTCGGCGTCCGCGTGCGGCTCATCGCGGGTGTTGATGATCGGCCGGGAACGCGTCGTCGCCGACGACACGCCCTCCCAGATGTGCTCGGCGCGCTGGCTCACGCAGTACACCGCTCCGCGGGGCGTCTGCAGCACCTTGCCCGCGCCGCACAGCAGCTGCCGGGTCACCAGGAACGGAATCAGGATGTCCGCCAGCCGGGAGAACTCCCCGTGCCGCGCCACCAGATAGTTCTCGTGGCAACCATAAGAGTTGCCCGCCGAGTCCGTGTTGTTCTTGAAGAGGTAGACGTCGCCCGCGATTCCTTCCTCGTGCAGGCGTCGTTCCGCGTCCACCAGGAGTCCTTCGAGAATGCGCTCGCCGGCCTTGTCGTGAGTGACCAACTCGGTCACGTTGTCACATTCCGGCGTCGCGTATTCCGGATGCGATCCCACGTCAAGATAGAGGCGGGCGCCGTTCCGCAGAAAGACATTGCTGCTACGGCCCCATGACACGACACGGCGGAAGAGGTACCGCGCCACCTCGTCAGGCGACAGGCGGCGCTGTCCCCTGAACGTGCACGTGACGCCGTACTCGTTCTCCAGCCCGAAAATGCGGCGGTCCATGACTGAACATTACGCCCGATCACCAGAACTGAAACGGGGTTCGACAGCACGGTTCGGATCATTTTCCGATGAAGCCGCAACGACCTCGCCCCCCACCGGACGCGCCAGCACCCGCCCGCCGGCCAGCAGAACCGCCAGCGCCACCGCACCCGCGGCCCCCGGCACGGCGAACCCCCACACCGCACCACCCCCCTCGACGACCGGCCCCGCCACACCCGTCCCCAACGACATCCCGACCGTGAACATCGTCACCAGCCAGGAGAACGCCTCCGTCACCGTCCCTCGCGGAGCGTGACGATCCACAATCACGAATGCACAAGCCAACGCCGGCGCCAGAAACACCCCCGCCACCGCCGTCAACGCCACCATCGCCACCGCACCCGGCATCAGCAACAGCGGCAGATAACACACCGCCAGCAACCCCACCAGCACCCGCAACCGCCGCTCCGGGACACCCGGCCACTCCCGCGCCCCGTAGGCCAGGCCGCCCACCAGCGCCCCCAGACCCACCGCCGCCATCAGCCAGCCGTACACCACATCCCCACCGTGCTCGTCCGCATACGGCACCGCGGCCACCGTGATCGAACCCAGCGCCACCCCCACGAACAGAAAAGCCCCCAACAGCACCAGCAGCCCCGGCGACCGCAGAGCACCGAGCCAGTGCGCCTCACGCGGCGCCGACCGCCACGCCCGCGACGGCGCCGACACCACCACCGACAGCGCCCCCAGCACCCCGACCGCGTTGATGACCAGCAGCGCCACCGCCGGCGACCACAGCGACACGCACACCGTCACCAGCAGCGGACCCACCGTGAACATCACCTCCTGCGCCACCGCGTCCAACGCGTACGCCGTGTGCACCTGCTCCTCCCGGCGCAGCACCGACGGCCACAACGCCCGCAGCCCGCCCTCCAGGGGCGGCGTGAACAACCCCGCCGCCGCCACGGCCGCATACGCGAGCGGCAGCACCCCCGTGCCCGACAGGGCGAACCCCGCCATCGCCAGCGCCGACGCCAGCGCGGCCGGCAACTGCACCCTCGGCTGCCCGAACAGATCCACCAGCCGCCCCAGCAGCGGCTGACCGACCGCGTTGGCCACGCCGTACACCGCGGCCAGCGCGCCCGCCAGACTGTACGCACCCCCCTCGCCCCGCACGAACAGCACGATCGCGATCGGGGCCACCGCATTCGGCAACCGCCCCACGAGCGTGCCCGCGAGCAGCCGGGCCGCGTGCCTCGCCCTGAGGATCTCGCCGTATCCCGCCGCCATCGAACCGCCTCAGTTGTACGTATAACGTCGTGCGTCATACGTACCATGTGCGCTGTTCACCAGTCCAGACGAAAGAGCAGGCCCACGGTGGCACGAGGCAGCACCCGCCCCACAAGCCGCGACGTCGCCCAAGCCGCGCAAGTCTCCCAAGCCACCGTCTCCCTCGTCCTCGGCGACAAATGGCAAGGCCGCGTCTCCGCCACCACAGCCGAACGCGTACGCCAAGCCGCCCGCGACCTCGGCTACCGCCCCAACCTCGCCGCCCGCCACCTGCGCCTCGGCCGCACCCGCACCGTCCTCCTCGTCGTCCCCGCCCTCACCACCGAATTCTTCGCCGGCGTCTACACCGGCGCCGCCCGCGTCGCCGCCGAACACGGCTTCGGCGTCGTCCTCTACCCCTCCCCCGAAGGCGTCGGCCCCGCCCGCGACCCCTTCGCCTCCGCCCAAGCCGCCCTCGACGGCGTCATCGCCTCCTCCATGGCCGCCGACGCCCTCACCGCCATCAGCGGCGACCAACTCCCCCTCGTCATGCTCGACAGCGACCCCGCCGCCCACCCCGCCGCGGCCACCGTCAACCTCGACATCGCCGACGGCATCCACCAGATCACCGACCACCTCCTCCACCTCGGCCACCGCCACTACCTCCACCTCGCCGCCGACATCCCCTCCTGGACCTTCCACCTCCGCGCTCGCGAACTCGCCGCCCGCCTCGCCTCGGCACCCGGAACCACCCTGCGAACGGCACCCGCCCCCATCTCCATCGACGGCGCCCTCACCGCCACCCTCACCGCCCTCCACAACCCCCACAACCGCCCCACCGCCGTCATCTGCGACGACGACAAACTCGCCGCCGGCGCCTACAAAGCAGCCCGCCGCCTCGGCCTGCGCATCCCCGACGACCTCTCCGTCACCGGCATCGACGACCTCGCCCTCGCCGGCGCCCTCGACCCCGAACTCACCACCGTCCACCTCGACGCCGAACTCTTCGGCGAACACGGCATGCACGCCCTCCTCGCCGTCCTGGACGGCCGCACACCGGACGCGCAGGACATCCCCGTCCACCTCATCACCCGAGGCTCCACAGCGCCCCCACACACCCCCTGAAGGCCCAGGAAGACCCCCTGAAGGCCTGCGCCCCGGACGGCAGACCGACCGGGGCGCAGAACAGGGCAACATCAAGCAGGACCGACGCCTACGAGTCGTCCTCCGACTCCTCGGCGCTCTCCGCCTCCGACACCGCACCACTCGACTCCAGCAGACGCGCCAGCTGACGCCCCACGATCCGCTTGAACTTCCGCTTCTGCGGCCGCGTACGATCCAGCACCGCCACCTCCAGACGCTCCGCCGGAATCTCCCGCTGCGTACCGTTGGTGTCCCGCGACAACGCCTGCACCGCCAGCTTCAAAGCCTCGGCAAGACTCATGCCGTCCTGATGACGCTGATCCAGGTAACCGCTGATCTGCTCCGCGTTACCGCCCACCGCGACCGAACCGTGCTCGTCCACGATCGAACCGTCATGCGGCAACCGGTAGATCTGATCGCCGTCCGGAGTCTCCCCGACCTCCGCCACGACCAACTCCACCTCGTACGGCTTCTCACCCGCCGAAGAGAAGATCGTGCCCAACGTCTGCGCGTACACGTTCGCCAGACCACGCGCCGTCACATCGTCACGGTCATAGGTGTAACCCCGCAGATCCGCGTACCGCACACCACCGATCCGCAGATTCTCGTACTCGTTGTACTTACCGGCCGCGGCGAAACCGATCCGGTCATAGATCTCGCTGAACTTGTGCAGCGCACGGGACGGGTTCTCGCCGACGAACACGATCCCGTCGGCATACTGCAGCACGACCAGGCTGCGACCACGGGCAATGCCCTTCCGCGCGTACTCCGCACGGTCGGCCATCGCCTGCTGAGGTGAGACATAGAACGGCGTCGACACCGGCTATCCGTCCCTTTCTGTGAAAGTCACTCGATCACCTGAACCAACGGAACCGGCCCACTACAGCAGCGCCGCCCGCGGACCGTCCGGCTGCTCCAGACGCCGAGCCAGCACCGACCGGGCGACCTGAGACGACTCGTCCTCCGTGAGCCGGCGGAAACCGTCCTCCGTGATCACCGTGACGATGGGGAAGATCCGGCGGGCGACATCCGGACCACCCGTCGCCGAATCGTCGTCAGCCGCGTCGTACAGCGCCTGCACCACCAGCGTCGTCGCCTGCTCCTCGGTCAGGTCCTCACGGAACAGCTTCTTCATCGCACCACGCGCGAAGATCGAACCCGAACCGGTCGCCGCGTAGTTCTGCTCCTCCGAACGCCCGCCCGTGACGTCGTAGGAGAAGATCCGCCCCTTGCCCCGGTCCACGTCGAACCCGGCGAACAACGGCACCACGGCCAGCCCCTGCATCGCCATGCCCAGGTTCGACCTGATCATCGTCGACAGCCGGTTCGCCTTGCCCTCCAGGGACAGCTGAGCGCCCTCGACCTTCTCGAAGTGCTCCAGCTCCAGCTGGAACAGCTTCACCATCTCCACCGCCAGACCGGCCGTGCCGGCGATGCCCACCGCGGAGTACTCGTCCGCCGGGAACACCTTCTCGATGTCCCGCTGCGCGATGACGTTGCCCATCGTCGCCCGGCGGTCGCCGGCGAGCACGACACCGCCCGGGAACGTCACGGACACGATCGTCGTCCCGTGCGGCGCCTCGATGACACCCTGCGTCGGCGGCAGCTGCCGCTTGCCCGGCAGCAGCTCCGGCTGGTGCTCGGAGAGGAAGTCCATGAAGGACGAGGACCCAGGCGTCAGGAAGGCAGCCGGTAGACGCCCGGTGCTACGAGTGTTGGCTTCCACGCGATTCCTTCCACGTAAGCGGCAGCCCGCCTTATGGCATCGGGCCGATCCTTGAACTGCCCCAGTGCTGCATTGCAGCTGAAGCACAGTACGCCACGGACCCTACCCGTCTGATGGCAGTGATCCACATGCTCGGGCGCCGCTGCCAGACAGATGCAGCAGACGCCTCCTTGAGAGGAGACCAACTCGGCGGGTTCGGCTTCGGTGAGGCCGTACTGACGCTTCAGATGACCGGCGCGCCCCTTGATCGCGCGGCACGCCTTGCAGCTCGTCGACAGGCCATCAGAAGCAGACGCATTGCGATGCCACTCGCTGTACGGCTTGATCTCACAGCAGGAACGGCAGAACTTGTGCCCCTCCGGCACCTCGACGCGGGGACGCACCTTCTTGCCCTTGGCCAGTTGCCGAGCCTGGTGGTATTGCGCCCAGCATTCCCTGCAATAAGCCTGCAGGCCGTCGCGCGCCGCCCTGTTGCCGGCGAACGCCGCCCGCGGTTTGGACTCCTTGCACCGCGAGCAGCGTTTCACCGTCTGATCTTCCTGCACCCGCACCCCCGACCGGACCTTCGATTTGAAGGTCAAAGCAGCTTACTGACCGCCCTTCTGAACGAATGAGCGAACGAAATCCTCCGCATTCTCCTCGAGGACATCGTCAATTTCGTCAAGAACCGAGTCGACGTCGTCGCTCAGCTTCTCCTGGCGCTCCTTGAGGTCGTCCGAGGCCTGCGTCTCCGCGGCCTGCTCTTCGACCTCCTCCGTGGAGCGCGTCGCCTTCTGCTGGCCGCCGCCGGTGTCCTTGGTCGCCATTACCCTCACCCCGCTCAGTTCGCCCGACATGGGTCGACAGGTCGGCTTTCCTGCCGATCGGTGATGATCAGACCCTACAAGCCGGGTCCGACATCGGCCCCGCAGTTCCTGGAACGTACGGGCGCCACCTCGATGATTCCCGGACGGCGGGGCTCTCACCCCGCTCGCCCGGGTCCGGCCGAGTACCCGGTCAGCCGCCCGACAAGACCCTGACCAGGTCTTCCGCGGTCCGGCAGCGGTCCAGGAGTTCCTTGACGTGATTTCGCGTTCCGCGAAGAGGTTCGAGGGTTGGAACCCGCTGGAGCGAGTCCCGACCCGGAAGGTCGAAGATGACCGAGTCCCAGGAGGCCGCGGCGACGTCGTCGGCGTACTGCTCCAGGCAGCGGCCGCGGAAGTAGGCGCGGGTGTCCTCCGGGGGCTTGGCCTTGGCCCGCTCGACCTCGGCCTCGTCCAGCAGCCGCTTGATGCGGCCGCGGGCCGCGAGCCGGTTGTACAGGCCCTTGTCGGCCCGTACGTCGGCGTACTGGAGGTCGACGAGGTGCAGGCGGGCGGCGTCCCAGTCGAGGTCGTCGCGGCGCCGGTAGCCCTCCATGAGCTCGCGTTTGGCGACCCAGTCGAGTTCGCCGGCGAGGCTCATGGGGTCGTTCTCCAGGCGGGTGAGGGTGTCCTCCCAGCGCGCCAGGACGTCCTTGGTCTGGGCGTCGGCGTCCGCGCCGTACCGTTCCTCGATGTATTTCCGCGACAGCTCGTAGTACTCCATCTGCAGCTGGACGGCGGTGAGCGTGCGTCCGCTGCGCAGGGTGACGAGGCGCTGGAGCGTCGGGTCGTGGGAGACCTGGTGGAGGGTGCGGACGGGCTGGTCGACGGCGAGGTCGACAGCGATGAAGCCGTCCTCGATCATGGACAGGACGAGGGCCGTCGTGCCGAGTTTGAGATAAGTGGAGATCTCCGAGAGGTTCGCGTCGCCGATGATCACGTGGAGGCGGCGGTACTTCTCGGCGTCGGCGTGCGGTTCGTCGCGGGTGTTGATGATGGGGCGTTTCAGCGTCGTCTCCAGGCCGACCTCGACTTCGAAGTAGTCGGCGCGCTGGCTGAGCTGGAAGCCGTGTTCGTGGCCGTCCTGGCCGATGCCGACGCGGCCGGCTCCGGCGAAGACCTGGCGGGAGACGAAGAAGGGCGTGAGGTGGCGCACGATGTCGGAGAAGGCGGTTTCCCGCTTCATCAGGTAGTTCTCGTGCGTGCCGTAGGAGGCGCCCTTGTTGTCGGTGTTGTTCTTGTAGAGGTGGATGGGCTGGGCGCCGGGGAGTGCGGCGGCGCGTTCGGCTGCTTCGGCCATGATGCGTTCGCCGGCCTTGTCCCAGAGGACGGCGTCGCGGGGGTTGGTGACTTCGGGGGCGCTGTATTCGGGGTGTGCGTGGTCGACGTAGAGGCGGGCGCCGTTGGTGAGGATGACGTTGGCGAGGCCGATGTCCTCGTCGGTGAGCTGGCTGGCGTCGGCGGCCTCGCGGGCGAGGTCGAATCCTCGGGCGTCGCGCAGGGGGTTCTCTTCCTCGAAGTCCCAGCGGGCCCGGCGGGCCCGGTGCATCGCGGCCGCGTAGGCGTTGACGATCTGGGATGAGGTGAGCATGGCATTGGCGTTGGGGTGGCCGGGGACGGAGATCCCGTACTCCGTCTCGATGCCCATTACTCGCCGTACGGTCATGCGGCCCTCCTTGCCCGGCGGCGCCCTCGGTCGTGGGCGCCACTCCAGTACCGCGGGTGCTCCGGTGCGTGTGCGGTGCCCGTCCCCGCACTGCGCCCGGCGGTACGGAAGAGCCTAGAACGGCTCTGCGCTGGCGGGGAGATCATTTGCGTCATTGGCTGCTCCAGCCGTGGCCCGAAAAGCAGTCGGCTGCGGGTACCCCCGTGGAGGGCACCCGCAGCCGCCCTGGTTTTACAGGTACTGTCCGGTGTTGGCCACCGTGTCGATGGAGCGCCCGGTGTCGGAGCCTTGCTTTCCGGTGATGAGGGTGCGGATGTAGACGATCCGTTCGCCCTTCTTTCCGGAGATGCGGGCCCAGTCGTCGGGGTTGGTGGTGTTGGGGAGGTCTTCGTTCTCCTTGAACTCGTCCACGCAGGCCTGGAGGAGGTGGGAGACGCGGAGGCCCTTCTGGTTCTTTTCGAGGAAGTCCTTGATGGCCATTTTCTTGGCGCGGCCGACGATGTTCTCGATCATGGCGCCGGAGTTGAAGTCCTTGAAGTAGAGGACTTCCTTGTCTCCGTTGGCGTAGGTGACTTCCAGGAAGCGGTTTTCCTCGGATTCGGCGTACATGTGTTCCACTGCCGTCTGGATCATGCTGTCGACGGTGGTGGCCTTGCTGCCGCCGTGCTCGCCGAGGTCGTCGGAGTGCAGGGGGAGGCGTTCGGTGAGGTACTTGCCGAAGATGTCCTTGGCGGCCTCGGCGTCCGGGCGCTCGATCTTGATCTTGACGTCGAGCCGGCCGGGGCGCAGGATCGCCGGGTCGATCATGTCCTCGCGGTTGGAGGCGCCGATGACGACGACGTTCTGCAGGCCTTCGACGCCGTCGATCTCGGCGAGAAGCTGCGGGACGATGGTGTTCTCGACGTCGGAGCTGACTCCGGAGCCGCGGGTGCGGAAGAGGGATTCCATCTCGTCGAAGAAGACGATGACGGGGGTGCCCTCGCTGGCCTTCTCGCGGGCTCGCTGGAAGACGAGGCGGATCTGGCGTTCGGTTTCGCCGACGTACTTGTTGAGGAGCTCGGGTCCCTTGATGTTGAGGAAGAAGCTCTTGCCGGCGGCCTGGCCGGTGACTTCGGCGACCTTTTTGGCCAGCGAGTTGGCGACGGCCTTGGCGATGAGCGTCTTGCCGCATCCGGGGGGTCCGTAGAGCAGGACGCCCTTGGGGGGCCGCAGTTCGTGCTCCTTGAACAGGTCGGGGTAGAGGTAGGGCAGCTCGACCGCGTCGCGGATGGCTTCGATCTGGCCGCCGAGTCCGCCGATCTGTTCGTAGCCGATGTCGGGGACTTCTTCGAGGACGAGTTCTTCGACCTCGCTCTTGGGGACGATTTCGTAGACGTAGCCGGAGCGGGGTTCGAGCAGCAGGGCGTCGCCGGGGCGGATGGTGACGTCCAGCAGCGGCTCGGCGAGCCGTACCACCCGTTCCTCGTCGGTGTGCCCGAGCACCAGGGCGCGTTCGCCGTCCTCGAGGATCTCCTTGAGGGTGACGATGTCCCCGACGCGCTCGAACTCCATGGCTTCGACCACGTTGAGCGCTTCGTTGAGCATCAGTTCCTGGCCGCGTCGGAGCTCTTCGAGCTCGACGCCGGGGCTGACGTTCACGCGGAGTTTGCGGCCTCCGGTGAAGATGTCGGCGGTGCCGTCCTCGTTGGCCTGCAGGAAGACTCCGAAGCCGGCCGGCGGCTGGGCGAGCCGGTCGACTTCCTCTTTGAGGGCCACGATCTGGTCGCGGGCCTCGCGGAGCGTGTTGGCGAGTCTCTCGTTCTGAGCGGACACGCCGGCCAGGTTGGTCTGCAGCTCGACGATCCGCTCTTCGAGAATCCTCGTGTGTCGCGGAGAGTCGGCGAGCTTGCGTCGCAGGACGGCGATCTCCTGCTCAAGGTAGGCAATCTGCCCGGCCGGGTCGTCGGACCCTCGTCCCGGGCGGATGCCGCGGTTCATGTCGTCGTCGTGGGCTGCCACGGTCCTCACCTCCTCCAAGGGGAGCTGGACGCTTCCAGACCCTACCTGGGTGGGTGTCGATTGAAACCCCTAGATCACAAAGACTGTCGGGGTGTGTCCGATCTTCACCCTTGCGCTCTCCCTCACGCCAGGGGGATACCCACCGAACATGATTGGAAAGCCGCCAGGGGTAGGGTCGAAGTGTTCAACACCCGTCAGGGCTCGCATGGTTCCCGTGGGGCTCGGTTCTAAACGGCAGGAGATATGGGCGTGCAGCAGGATGCGGTGGTCGGCGGTGAGGCGCTGGAGGTCTGGATCGACCAGGATCTCTGTACCGGTGACGGCATCTGTGCGCAGTACGCGCCGGAGGTGTTCGAGCTGGACATCGACGGGCTGGCGTACGTGAAGGGTGCGGGTGAGGAGCTTTTGCAGGCTCCGGGGGCGTCGGCGCCGGTTCCGCTGCCGTTGCTGACCGATGTGGTGGATTCGGCGCGGGAGTGTCCGGGTGAGTGCATCCATGTGCGAAGGATTTCGGACAGTGTCGAGGTGTACGGCCCTGACGCGGAGTGAGTGCGCGTGCGCGTGGGGTGATGCGGTGAGGCCTGTCTGAGGGGCGAGTTGCGCGTGCCGGCCGCTGCGCGGGGTGTCGTGGGGGCGGCGGGCGGGTGTCAGACGGTGTGGGTGCCCGCGGGGGTGGAGCGGATGAACACGTTGTCCTTCCAGCGCCACTTGGCGTCGGCTTTGACGTCGGGGCAGCAACTGGGCACGTCGGCCGAGGAGTAGCCGAGGTAGGTGGCGAGGACGGCGCCGTCCTGGACGGTGAGGGCGGTGACGGTCCGGCGTTCCTCGGGGTCGAGGAGCGTGGCGACGAGGCGGGGGTGGGGGGTGTCGGCGCCTTGGGTGAGGACGTAGAGGCCGTCGGGTGGGGTGCCCATGGCGGAGTCGCAGTGGACGGCTGCGATGGTTTCGGGTCTGCCGTCGCCGTCGAGGTCTCCGGTGGCTTTCTTGACGACGAGGGGTTTGACGGGGCCGCACCGGAGGGGGAAGTCGATTCCGGTGGTGGCGGGCGCCGTGGCGGTGGTGGGGTGGGGGCCGGTGGTCTGGGCGGCGGTCGCCGGCCGGGGTTGGAGGACCGAGGAGAGGGCTATGACGGCGGCCAGCGCGGTGGCGGTCGCGAGCCAGTGGATCGGTCGGGTGTGGGTGTGTGCCAGTTCCGGGACGGCGGGTTGCTGCACGAGGTGCGTCTCCTGGGCTGTGCCGGGGGGTGGGGTGGCCAGCATCGTGCCACACGTCACAGTGCGGGGGAACGGCGGGGTGCGGGGCCGGGCCGGTGGGGTGTCGGGTGGGGCGGGGTGTCAACGCGGTGACGCCGTGGCCGGGTTCCCTGGTGTGACGGGGAACTCGGTCACGGCGTCGTGGCGTTGCGGGGGTGTGGTGTCAGCGGCCGTTGCCCGCGTCGGCGTTGGGGCCGGCGTAGTCCTCGCCGTAGGCGCCCTTGGCGGGGCGGCGGCGGCGCATGGGGGGCTCGACGCCGTCGGCGAGGCGGCGGGCGGTGAGCAGGAAGCCGGTGTGGCCGATCATGCGGTGGTCGGGGCGGACGGCGAGGCCTTCGATGTGCCAGTTGCGGATCATCGACTCCCAGGCGGTCGGCTCGTTGAAGCAGCCGATCTCGCGGATGGACTCGACGGTCCGGGCGAGCTGGGTGGTGGTGGCGACGTAGCAGCACAGGATGCCGCCGGGGACGAGGGCCTTGGAGACGGCCTCGAGGCATTCCCAGGGGGCGAGCATGTCGAGGATGACGCGGTCGACGTCGGGGTCGGACAGGTTGTCCTGGAGGTCGCCGACGGTGAGCTGCCAGGCGGGGTGGGGGCCGCCGAAGTAGCGTTCGACGTTCTGCCGGGCGATGTCGGCGAAGTCCTCGCGGCGCTCGTAGCTGTGCAGCATGCCCTCGTCGCCGATGGCCCGCAGGAGGAAGCTGCTGAGGGATCCGGAGCCGACGCCGGCTTCGACGACGCGTGCGCCGGGGAAGATGTCGGCGAAGGCGAGGATCTGCCCCGCGTCCTTGGGGTAGACGACGGCTGCCCCGCGGGGCATGGACAGGACGTAGTCGGGGAGCAGGGGGCGCAGCGCGAGGTAGGCGACGTTGCCGGTGGTGCGGACCACGCTGCCCTCGGGTGCGCCGATCAGTTCGTCGTGCGGGAAGGAACCCTTGTGGGTGTGGAAGTTCTTCCCGGCTTCGAGCGTGAACGTGTAGTGGCGGCCCTTGGGGTCGGTCAGCTGAACCTGGTCCCCGACCTTGAAGGGCCCGCGCCTGCGGGCGGCACCGGTCGGTTCGGACATGTGACCAGACTACCGGCGTTTGCGGGGGTCGCCGACCACGATGGTGCGGGGCGGGTGTTCGTCGGGAGGGGGGTGCGGCCGGGGGCGGGGTGACTGGTCGAAATTGCTTGCGGGCATCGGCCGGTTCGGCTTTACCTGTTCCCTTGTGCCTCATAGCCTTGTGGATCAGGTCACATGGCGGGTGGGACATGGGCCGCGAGGGCGGGACGCGATGCGGGTCCGTGCTTGGGCTTTCCTCGTGGGTTCCGTTCGTTCCGCCGGTGTGGCCCGTTGTCGATCTCTCTCATCTGGGAATGGCGGTCATCGATGTCCGAGGCCAAGAACGGTAAGCCCGAGGCGAGCACGGAGGGCTCCGATTACACGAAGCGGCTCGCCCGGCTGGAAACCTCGGGGATCAAGCGTTTCCTGCCGACGCAGGCGCCGTACCGGTGGAACCTGAAGCGGCTTCGGCTGGGGCGGGTTCTCGACGTGGGCTGCGGCCTGGGGCGGAACCTGCTGAACTGCGGGCCGGACAGTGTGGGTGTGGACCACAACGAGCATTCGGTGGCGACGTGTCGTGAGCGTGGGCTGACGGCGTATGTGCCGGAGGATCTGGCGAAGGCGCCGGACTGCGGTCCGGGGTCGTTCGACTCGCTGCTGTGCGCGCATGTCCTGGAGCACATGGACGAGGCTCTGGGCGCGGATGTGCTGGCGCAGTACCTGCCGCTGGTGAAGCCGGGGGGCCGGGTGGTGCTGATCACTCCGCAGGAGGCCGGTTACAAGACGGACGCGACGCATGTGCGTTTCGTGGGCTTCGAGGACTTGCGCCGGCATGCGGACAAGGCGGGACTGACGGTGGCGCGGGCGTTCTCCTTCCCGTTCCCGCGCTCGGTGGGGAAGGTGTTCCCGTACAACGAGTTCGTCCTGGTGGGGACGAAGGCCGGCTGAGGCGGGCCGGGCGGTTCCGGTCCTGGGGGCCGGAACCGCCGGGGGGTGTCAGCTGGGGCGGGCCATCGCCTTGACGAAGGCGCGTTCGACGTCGGCCGCGGACAGGACGCCGTAGATCGCGCCGGTCTCCTCCACGACGAGGTATTCGGTGGCGGGTGTCGCGCGCAGGGCGTCCAGGAGGTCTTCCCCGGCGAGTTCGGCGGAGACGCGCATGCCGTCGGTGAGGTCCTGGGCGAGGCCGCTGACGGCCACCCAGGGGCGGCGGTGTTCGGGTACGCCGACGATGGCGGCCTCGCGGACCAGGGAGAGCGGTTCGCCGTCGGCGTCGACGACGACGAGGGCGCGGGCGCCGGCGTCGTTGGCGCGGCGCAGTGCCTCGGAGAGCGGGGTGGCGGACTCGACGGGGACGGCGCGGCGGGTGAGGTTGCGGGCGCGCAGTTCGGGGAGGTGTTCGCGCAGTCGGGCCATGCGCAGGCTGTTGCCGGCGCCGGTCCAGATGATCGCGGCGAGGATGGCGGCGAGCAGGGCGTCCATGACGGTGTCCATGCCGACGCTGTCCTCGGCGGCGTCTCCGAGGGCTCCGGACTGGGTGAGCAGGGGCAGTCCGATGAGGACGGAGACGGCGAGGGCGCGGCCGACCCAGGCGGCGGCGACGGTGCCGGTCATGGGCTTGCCGGTGATCTTCCAGACGACGGCGCGGAGCATGCGGCCGCCGTCGAGGGGGAGGCCGGGCAGAAGGTTGAAGACCGCCACGATGAGGTTGGAGATCATCAGGCCGGCCAGGAGGACGCCGGGGACGGTGCCGGGCTCGACGGGCTGCATGGCGAGGTAGAAGACGCCGGCGAGGGCGAGGGAGAGCAGGGGGCCGACGAAGGCGAGCCAGAACTCGCGGCCGGGGGTCTCGGCTTCTTTCTCGATCTCGGAGACGCCGCCGAAGAACTGGAGCTGGATGCGGCGGACGGGGAGTTTGAAGCGGAGTGCGGCGACGGTGTGGGCGAGTTCGTGGATGAGGACGGACGCGTAGAAGGCGACGGCGAAGAAGAGGGAGACGAGGTAGCGGGCGGCGCCGAGTTCGGGGAGCACGCGGTCGAGCTGGCCGCCGAACACCCAGGTGATGAGGGCGGCGACGAGGAACCAGCTGGGGGCTACGTAGACGGGTACGCCGAAGGGGCGGCCCATGAGGAGTCCGCCGCGGGGTTCGGGGGCCTTGGGGGGGCGTCCTTTGCCGGCGGGGGCTTGTCCGAGGGCGGGGCCCGGTGCCGCGCCGCCCGGGGTGTGGGCGTGGGGGCGTTCGGGGTGGTGGTCGCCGTGGGTGCGGGCGGGGGTTTCGGCGCGTGGTGAGGCGTCGGCGGGTGCGGAGGGGTCGTGGCGTGCGGGGGTTTCGCCGGGGGCCGGGGCGTCGCCCGGTGCGGGGGTGTCGGTGTCCGGTGGGGGCGGGCCCTCGGTCGGTGTCGTGGGGGGCTTGGCCGGCTGTTCGCTGTCCGGCCGCGGCTGCCCGTTCCCGCCGCTTTCCACCACGGTGTCCCCTCGTTCGATGCGTCTCCCGTCCTGCCGGGCGGAAGGGTCTCGGGATCGATGGTATGCGGCCGTGGTGGCGTGTTCCGCCCCGGCACCCCTGTGTTTTCACTGCTGTAGCGGACGGAGTGGGTGACTGTCAGTGGTGGGCCGTATGGTCTGGGGCATGGAGAGCAGCAGCGAGCGGGTCGCCGGGGCGGTCGGGGGCGGTGTGGTGGGGTCGCGGGTGGAGTCGGAGGCACGGGTGGAGTCGGAGTCGGGAGCGGGGTCTCAGGGGGGCGCGGCGGCGGGTGGGAAGGCGGTCGTCGCAGTGGCGCCCGCTTCGCTGTCGCCGTCGCGGGCCGGCGATTTCATGCAGTGTCCGTTGCTGTACCGGTTCCGGGTGATCGACCGGTTGCCGGAGAAGCCGAGTGCGGCGGCGACGAAGGGGACGTTGGTGCACGCGGTGCTGGAGCGGCTGTTCGACGCTCCGGCGGTGGAGCGGACGGCGCCGCGGGCCAAGTCGCTGATCCCGGGGCAGTGGGACCGGTTGCGTGAGTCGCGGCCGGAGCTGGTGGATCTGTTCGCGGACGATCCTCAGGGTGAGCGGCTGGCCGGGTGGCTGGCGGAGGCGGAGGGGCTGGTCGAGCGGTGGTTCACGCTGGAGGATCCGACGCGGCTCGAGCCCGCCGAGCGGGAGTTGTTCGTGGAGGCGGAGCTGGAGTCGGGGTTGACGCTGCGCGGGATCATCGACCGGGTGGATGTGGCGCCCACGGGTGAGGTGCGGATCGTCGACTACAAGACGGGCAAGGCGCCGCGGCCGGAGTACGCGGAGGGCGCGCTGTTCCAGATGAAGTTCTACGCGCTGGTGGTGTGGCGGCTGAAGGGGGTGGTGCCGCGCCGGCTTCAGCTGGTGTATCTGGGCAGCGGTGATGTGGTGACGTACGACCCGGTGGTGGCCGATCTGGAGCGGGTGGAGCGCAAGCTGCTGGCGTTGTGGGAGGCGATCCGCCGGGCCACGGAGACGGGTGAGTGGCGGCCGCGGCCGACGAAGTTGTGCGGTTGGTGCGATCACCGGGCGCACTGTCCGGAGTTCGGTGGGACTCCCCCGCCGTATCCGCTGCCGGTGAGGGCGGTCGGGCCGGCGGTGGACGCTCAGGGCAGAATGGGGCCGGACTAACTAAGGAGACTTACGTGGCCATCCGCGTCCTACTGGTCGACGATCAGCCGCTGCTGCGTACCGGCTTCCGGATGATTCTGGAGGCGGAGCAGGATCTCGCGGTGGTCGGTGAGGCCGGTGACGGTTTGCAGGCCCTCGACCAGGTGCGGGCTCTGCAGCCCGATGTGGTTCTGATGGACATCCGTATGCCGCGGATGGACGGTGTGGAGGCGACGCGGCAGATCACGGGGCCGGGTCGGGACGGTCCGGCGAAGGTGTTGGTGCTGACGACGTTCGATCTCGACGAGTATGTGGTGGAGGCGCTGCGGGCGGGGGCGAGCGGGTTTCTGTTGAAGGACGCGCCCGCCAACGAGTTGGTGCAGGCGATCCGGGTGGTGGCCGACGGTGAGGCGATGCTGGCGCCGAGCATCACGCGCAGGCTGCTGGACAAGTACGCCACGCATCTGCCGTCGGGTGAGGAGCCGGTGCCGGACACGCTGCACACGCTGACGGACCGTGAGGTGGAGGTGTTGAAGCTGGTGGCTCGGGGGTTGTCGAACGCGGAGATCGCGGCGGATCTGTTCGTGAGCGAGACGACGGTGAAGACGCATGTGGGGCATGTGCTGACGAAGCTGGGGCTGCGGGACCGGGTGCAGGCCGCGGTGTACGCGTACGAGAGCGGGCTGGTGCGTCCGGGCGCGCAGTAAGAGGCGTCTCGTGGCAGCTGTGTGGCGGTCTTGAGAGGTGCGGTACGACGGAAGGGCGCCCCCCGTGGGGGGCGCCCTTCGTGGTGGTGTGGCGGCCGGGTCAGCCCTTGTGGAGTTCCCAGAAGCGGAAGACCGTGGAGGCGTCGAGGCAGTTCTCCAGGCCGTAGACGTTCTCGTGGACGACGGCGTACTGCTTGGCCTGCCAGACGGGCAGGACGGGCATCTCCCGGGCGACGATGTCCTGGAGTTCGGCGAAGTCGGTGTCGGTGGAGGAGCGGGTGCTCTGGGCGGCGGTGCGCGGGATGAGCTTCCCGGTGATGGTGTCGTTGGTGTAGTTGTTGTCGAGGACGTTGCCCTCGCCGAAGAAGGGGGCGGTGAAGTTGTCGGCGTCGGGGTAGTCGGGAACCCAGCCCTTGACGTAGACGCCGTACTTGCCGGCGGCGATGTCCTTCTCGTACTGGTCGTAGGCGACGGATTTGACGTCGGCGGTGAACAGGCCGCTGGCGTTGAGCTGGGCGGCGATGGCCTTGAGTTCCGCGTCGGTGGCCGGGCCGTAGCGGGAGGGGGTGGACCACAGGGTGAGTTTCACCTTGCCGGTGATGCCGTCCTCCTTGAGCGCGGCGGCTGCCTTGGCCTTGGAGGGGCGGGCGCCGTAGCGGTCGAAGAAGGCGGTGTTGTGGCCGCCGATGCCGGCCGGGATGATCGAGTACAGCGGCGTGGCGGTGCCTTGGTAGATGTTCTCGATCAGGGCTTCGCGGTCGATGAGGTGGGCGATGGCCTGGCGGACGCCGAGCTTTCCGGCCACCGGGTCGTCCATGTTGAAGACGAGGTGCTGGACTTCGGCGCTGGTGCCCTCGACGACTTCGACGCCCGTGCTGTCGTTGCTCTGTTCGACTTCGGAGATGTCGGCGGCGGTGAGGCCGCGGTAGGCGATGTCGATGTCGTCGGTGAGGAGGGCCTTCTTCAGGGCGCTCTGGTCGCCCTTGAAGAACCTGATCGTGACGCCGGTGTTCTGGACGTCGGCGGTGCCCTCGTAGTTCTCGTTGACGGAGAAGACGGCCTCGTCGTCCTTGAAGGAGTCCAGCTTGTAGGGGCCGGAGCCGACGGCTTCGCCGTCCTCGCGGAGTTTGTCCGCGTCGTAGGAGCGGTGGTCGACGATGGAGCCGGCGCCGGAGGCGATCTTGCTGGGGAAGGTGGCGTCGGGGACCTTCAGCTTGAAGACGACGGTGGCCTCGTCCGGTGCCTCGACCTGGTCGAGCATGGGGAACATGATGGCCGGGCCGGCGTCGTCGTTGATCTTCAGCATGCGGTCGAAGGAGAATTTGACGTCCTCGGACGTGAGCGCTTCACCGTTGCTGAACTTCAGGCCGTCCTTCAGCGTGCACGTGTAGACCGTGGTCCGGGTGTCGGTGAAGGAGCATTCCTTGGCGGCGTCGGGCTGGGGCTCGGTGCCCCCCTTGGGGAAGCTCAGCAGCGACTGGAAGACGTTGTTGAACAACAGCCATGAGCCCGGGTCGTATCCGGAGGCGGGGTCCGTGGCGAGGACCTCGTCGGACATCCCCATCACGACGGAGGAGCCGTCGCCGCCGGAGCCGCTGTCCTGCGAGCCGCATCCGGTCAGCAGTCCGGAGGCCAGCCCCGCCATGATGGGCAGGAGCGGCCACTGGTTGCGCATGTTCACGTAGGTGTGCCTTGTCGTCGGATCTCGTGTCCCGGGGCCGTGGCCGCCGCAGGTCCGGGCCCCGGGACGTCGATGAGAGAGGTGCGTCAGCCGCTCACGCCGCGGGAGAGCTCCCACAGCTGCAGGCTCGCGGAGGAGTTGAGCACGTAGGCCGTGCCGGTGATGTCGTCGCTGGATGCGACGTACTGCTTGCCCTGCCACAGGGGGATGACGGGGACGTCTCGGGCGACGATGTCCTGGATCTCCGTCAGGCTCTTGGCCGCGGTGAGCCGGTCGGCCACCCGGCGGGACTGCGGGATGAGGTCGTCGATGATGTCGCCGTTCTTG
This sequence comes from Streptomyces sp. NPDC088254, assembly GCF_044740925.1. Classification (NCBI taxonomy): domain Bacteria; kingdom Bacillati; phylum Actinomycetota; class Actinomycetes; order Kitasatosporales; family Streptomycetaceae; genus Streptomyces; species Streptomyces sp. NPDC088254. The sequence continues at coordinate 322,209 of NZ_JBIURQ010000008.1, forward strand.
TAGGGCGACTTGAGGAAGTTGTCCTTGTCCAGGAACGGGGCGAGGAAGTTGTCGGCGTCGGGGAAGTCGGGGAACCATCCCATGCCGTAGACCTCGTACTGGCCCTTGCGTTCGGCGGGGACGAACGTCGCCCAGGGCGTGCCCTTGATGGTGACGTCGAACAGTCCGCTGGCGTTGAGCTGCTTCTGCAGGTGCTCGAACTCCTGCTTGGTGGCCGCGCCGTAGTGGTCGGTGGTGTAGTTCAGGGTCAGCTTCACGGGGGTGCTGACGTCGGCTTCCTTCAGGAGCGCCTTGGCCTTGGCGGGGTCGGGGTCGCCGTAGGTGTTGAAGAACGAGTTGGAGTGGCCGGTGATCGAGGCGGGGACCAGCGAGTAGAGCGGTTCGGCTTGGGTGCCGTACACCGCGGAGACGAGTTCGCTGCGGTTGATCAGCTGGGCCATGGCCTGGCGGACGGCCTTGGTCTTGACCGTGGGGGCGCTCGTGTTGAAGGCGAGGTAGCGGATCTCCAGGCCGGCGAGTTCGACGAGGGATTCCTTGTTGCCGCCGGCGGCGTCGGAGAGCTTCTTGATCTGCTCCGGCGTCATGGTGCGGGTCATGACGTCGATGTCGCCCTTGTCGAGGGCGGCGCCCATGGCGTCGGCGTCCTCGAAGGAGACCATGTCGACCTTCTCGTTCTTCACGTCGAGGACCCCCTTGTACTCGGGGTTCTTGGTGAAGACGGCCTTGGTGACGGCGTCGCCGTCGGTCTCGGTCTTCAGGGTGTAGGGCCCGGAGCCGTCGATCGCGAAGCCTTCGCGGAGCTTGCCCTTGTCGTAGTCGGCGGGGTTGACGATGCCGGCGACGGGGGTGGACAGCTTGAACGGGAAGGTGGCGTCGGCGGTCTTGAGGTGGAAGATGACCTCGTTGTCGCCCTGCGTCTCGACGGTGTCGATGGTGGACAGCAGGGCGAAGACGCCGGAGTCGGCCTTGATGGAGCGGGCGCGGTCGATGGAGAACTTGACGTCCTCGGCGGTGACGGGGTCGCCGTTGGAGAACTTCAGGCCGTCGCGGAGCTTGCAGGCGTAGCGTTCGTTGCCGCTGTCGGTGAAGCCGCAGCTCTGGGCGGCCTCGGGGACGGGGTCGCCGTCGCCCTTGGGCTGGATCATCAGGGTCTGCACGGTCTGGCGCAGGACGTTCCAGGTGCCGACGTCGTAGGAGTAGGCGGGGTCGAACGGCGCGGGGGCGTCCTTGGTGACGGTGAACCGGTCCGTGGTGCCGACGACGATGGCGCCGTCGTCGCCGCCGCTGCCGCTGTCGGACCCGCCGCAGGCGGCGAGCACGGGCGCGAGCAGACCGACGACGGCCGGCAGCACCAAAGTCTTGCGGTTCATGCTCGAGTTTCTCCAGAGCTCTCAAGTCCGTGTACCCGGCATGCAGGGGTGTCGCGGCGGGACACGGGGGTAACTGCGTTGTTCTCGCGTCGAGGTTAGTCCGGGTCGGCACGGCGGTTCGCGGGCACCGGAGTTGAAAGCCCATCACGCTGCGAAACCGGGTGCGGACGGACCGAAAACCCGAGCGGGGAATGTTTCGTGCAGCGTCTGACCAATCGGGACACATGGGCGCGTGGTGACCCCCCTTACGGGGGTGTGCAGCACACGGTGGCGTCCGTGTCGACCCCGCCCTGCGTGGGGAACGTCACAGGTTCCGGGGGGTGCGGTGACAGCGGAATTCAGCCGTCGGTGATGGTTCGAATTCACCGTGCGCACGGGTGCGGAATTCCCGTTGTCGCCGGTTGCGCACGCTGGGTGAACGTCCGCTCTTTTCCGTCGCCGGCGCGCCGCCGGTGATCTTCAGACGGTGATGAGGCCGCGCAGGAATGTCAGGTCGACGTGTTCGAGTGAGGGGACGACGGTGCGGCGGGCGGCTGGCGGGATGGGCGCAACGGAGGGGACGGCGACGACGTGGCAGCCGGCGGCCTCGGCGGCGGCGACGCCGGTGGCGGTGTCCTCGACGACGGCGCAGCGCGCGGGGTCGGCGCCGAGGCCGGCGGCGGCGAACAGGTAGGGGTCGGGGTGGGGCTTGGTGCGGGCGACTTCGTCGCCGGCGACGGTGAGGGCGAAGTGCTGCGGGCCGAGGAAGGTGAGGACACGGTCGATGATGCGCCGGTGCGAGGCGGAGACGAGGGCGGTGGGGACCTCGTGTTCGGCGAGTTCGGCGAGGAGGCGGGTGGCTCCGGGCATCAGGGGCAGGGTGCGGGTGATGCGGTTCTCGAAGCTCTCGTTGAGCAGGACGGTGAGCTCGGGGAGGGTGATGTCCGCTCCGGTCGCCTCGATGAGGAAGCCGGCGCTGCGGCTCATGGGGCCGCCGACGACGACGTGGCGCCAGGAGTCGTCGAGGGTGCGCCCGAGGCCGGCGAAGACCTCGACCTCGACGTCCCACCAGAAGCCCTCGGTGTCGACCAGGGTGCCGTCCATGTCGAGGAGCACGGCCTGCAGGGCCGAACCTTCGGCCGTCCGTGTGCCGAGCGCGGGAACCGTACTGGTCATCCACGTACCTCCTGGAGGGACGAGCAGGCCGGCTGCCCTTTTCTCACGAAGAGGCAACCGGCCTGCCGGGGATCGACCAGTGTACGACTTATCCGATCAGTGTGCTGGGTGTGGCGCGCCGCGTCGTGTGACGCGGGCCGCCGTGTGCACGCGGTGCGGGGGTCGTCACCGTGCGTTGAAGTACTTGGCCTCCGGGTGGTGGATGACGATGGCGTCGGTGGACTGCTCGGGGTGGAGCTGGAACTCCTCCGAGAGGTGGACGCCGATCCGCTCGGGGTGGAGGAGTTCGGCGATCTTGGCGCGGTCCTCCAGGTCGGGGCAGGCGCCGTAGCCGAGGGAGAAGCGGGCGCCTCGGTACTTCAGGGCGAACATCTCCTCGATGTCGGCCGGGTCCTCGCCGGCGAAGCCGAGTTCGGAGCGGACGCGTGCGTGCCAGTACTCGGCGAGCGCCTCGGCCAACTGCACGGACAGGCCGTGGAGTTCGAGGTAGTCGCGGTAGGAGTCGGAGGCGAAGAGCTTGGCGGTCTCCTCGCCGATGCGGGAGCCGACGGTGACGACCTGGAGGCCGACGACGTCGGTCTCGCCGGATTCCTGGGGGCGGAAGAAGTCCGCGAGGCACAGACGGCGGCCGCGGCGCTGGCGGGGGAAGGTGAAGCGGGTGCGCTCGTTGCCGTGCTCGTCGAGGAGGATGAGGTCGTCGTCCTTGGACACGCAGGGGAAGTAGCCGTAGACGACGGCCGCTTCGAGGAGGTTCTCGGTCTGGAGCCGGTCGAGGAGGCCGCGCAGGCGGGGCCGTCCCTCGGTCTCGACGAGTTCCTCGTAGGTGGGGCCGTCGCCGGTGCGGGCCTGCTTCAGGCCCCACTGGCCCTTGAACAGGGCGCCTTCGTCCAGCCAGGAGGCGTACTCCTTGAGCTGGATGCCCTTGATGACCCGGGTGCCCCAGAACGGCGGTTCGGGGACCGGGTTGTCGACGGCGACGTCGGAGCGGACGTGGCCTTCCTCGGGGCGTTCCTCGACCTCGGCGGCGGCGGTGGCGCGGACCCGGCGCTGCTTGAGTTCGGGCAGCTTCGCGCCGGGGACGCCTCGCTTGACGCCGATGAGGGCGTCCATCAGGCGCAGGCCCTCGAAGGCGTCGCGGGCGTAGCGGACTTCGCCTTCGTAGACCTCGTGGAGGTCCTGTTCGACGTAGGCGCGGGTGAGGGCGGCGCCGCCGAGGATGACGGGGTAGTCGGCGGCCAGGCCGCGCTGGTTGAGCTCCTCCAGGTTCTCTTTCATGATCACCGTGGACTTGACCAGGAGCCCGGACATGCCGATGACGTCGGCGCGGTGTTCCTCGGCGGCTTCGAGGATCGCGGAGACCGGCTGCTTGATGCCGAGGTTGACGACGTTGTAGCCGTTGTTGGACAGGATGATGTCGACGAGGTTCTTGCCGATGTCGTGGACGTCGCCGCGCACGGTGGCCAGGACGATGGTGCCCTTGCCCTCGGCGTCCGACTTCTCCATGTGGGGTTCGAGGTGGGCGACCGCGGTCTTCATGACCTCGGCGGACTGCAGGACGAACGGCAGCTGCATCTGGCCGGAGCCGAAGAGTTCGCCGACGACCTTCATGCCGTCCAGGAGGGTCTCGTTGACGATGTCGAGGGCGGGGCGGTCCTGCAGGGCGGCGTCGAGGTCGGCTTCCAGGCCGTTGCGCTCGCCGTCGATGATGCGGCGCTTGAGGCGCTCGTCCAGTGGGAGGGCGGCCAGTTCCTCGGCCTTGCCGGCCTTGAGGGACTTGGCGGTGGCGCCCTCGAAGAGCTGCATGAGCTTCTGCAGGGGGTCGTAGCCCTCGCTGCGGCGGTCGTGGATGAGGTCGAGGGCGGTGGCGACCTCCTCCTCGGAGAACCGGGCGATCGGGAGGATCTTCGAGGCGTGGACGATGGCGGAGTCCAGGCCGGCCTTGACGCACTCGTCGAGGAAGACGGAGTTGAGCAGGATGCGCGCGGCCGGGTTGAGGCCGAAGGAGATGTTCGACAGGCCGAGGGTGGTCTGCACGTCGGGGTGGCGGCGCTTGAGTTCGCGGATCGCCTCGATGGTGGCGATGCCGTCCTTGCGGGACTCCTCCTGGCCGGTGCAGATGGTGAAGGTCAGGGTGTCGATGAGGATGTCTTCCTCGCGGATGCCCCAGTTGCCGGTGAGGTCGGCGATGAGCCGTTCGGCGATCTCGACCTTCTTCTCGGGGGTGCGGGCCTGGCCTTCCTCGTCGATGGTGAGGGCGATGAGCGCGGCGCCGTGCTCGCGGGCGAGCTTGGTGACCTTGGCGAAGCGGGATTCGGGGCCGTCGCCGTCCTCGTAGTTGACGGAGTTGATGACGGCGCGGCCGCCGAGCTTCTCCAGGCCCGCCTGGATGACGTCGACCTCGGTGGAGTCGAGCACGATCGGCAGGGTGGAGGCGGTGGCGAGGCGGCCGGCGAGTTCCTCCATGTCGGCGACGCCGTCGCGGCCGACGTAGTCCACGCACAGGTCGAGCATGTGCGCGCCCTCGCGGATCTGCTCGCGGGCCATCTCCACGCAGTCGTCCCAGCGTGCCTGAAGCATCGCCTCGCGGAACTTCTTGGAGCCGTTGGCGTTGGTCCGCTCGCCGATGGCGAGGTAGGAGGTGTCCTGGCGGAAGGGGACGCTCTGGTAGAGGGAGGCGGCGCCCGGCTCGGGACGCGGGTCGCGCTCGGCGGGGGCGAGGCCGCGGACGCGTTCGACGACCTGGCGCAGGTGTTCGGGGGTGGTGCCGCAGCAGCCGCCGACCAGGGAGAGGCCGTAGTCGCGGACGAAGTTCTCCTGGGCGTCGGCGAGTTCCGGCGCGGTCAGGGGGTAGCTGGCGCCGTCCTTGCCGAGCACGGGCAGGCCGGCGTTGGGCATACAGGCCAGCGGGATGCGGGCGTTGCGGGCGAGGTAGCGCAGGTGCTCGCTCATCTCGGCGGGGCCGGTGGCGCAGTTCATGCCGATCATGTCGATGCCGAGCGGCTCCAGGGCCGTCAGGGCGGCGCCGATCTCGGAGCCGAGCAGCATGGTGCCGGTGGTCTCGACGGTGACGGAGACGATGAGCGGCAGGTCCAGGCCGGAGAGTTCGCGGGCGCGTTGGGCGCCGAGGACGGCGGCCTTGGTCTGCAGCAGGTCCTGGGTGGTCTCGACGATGAGGGCGTCGGCGCCGCCGGCGATGAGCCCTTCGGCGTTCTGCTGGAAGGCGTCGCGCAGGGTGGTGTAGGCGACGTGGCCGAGGGTGGGCAGTTTGGTGCCGGGGCCGATGGAGCCGAGGACCCAGCGGGTGCGGCCGTCGCGGGCGGCGTACTCGTCGGCGGTCTCGCGGGCGATGCGGGCGCCGGCCTCGGACAGTTCGTGGACGCGCTCGGGGATGTCGTACTCGGCCATGGCCGCGTGGTTGGCGCCGAAGGTGTTGGTCTCGACGCAGTCGACGCCGGCGTCGTAGTACTCGGCGTGGACGGAGCGGACGATGTCCGGGCGGGTGACGTTGAGGATCTCGTTGCAGCCCTCGAGGTTCTGGAAGTCCTCGAGGGTGGGCTCCTGGGCCTGGAGCATGGTGCCCATGGCTCCGTCGGCGACCACCACCCGGGTGGCCAGGGCCTCTCGGAGCTCGGACACGCGGGTCCGGCTGTCGGCGGAAGGGGTCGGCGGCACTGAGGCCATGTAAGGGCTCCCTCGGGTGCGACGGCTGTCGGCTTCTTCGGCGCCGGCTCCGCGGTCGCTCCCGGGAGCCGCCCGGGAGGGGCGGCGCACGGATCTTCCGTGAAGGGCGCTCGCCGCCAGCGTAGCCGGGTCGGCGGGCTTATGGTCATGGCGTCCACGGGACGGACCGCGGCGGTGTGCGGTTCACCCGTGTGGGGCGAGTGCGTAACACCTTCCGGCCGACCATTAGCGGGAGGTCGGCATGGACCGGTAGTGTTCGACATTGCCGAACGACGGCGGTGTTGCCGCGCGTGGACGGTCGAGGGGACGGAGGCAGGACGGCGATGGCACGGAACATCCAGTCGCTCGAACGGGCGGCCGCGATGCTGCGGCTCCTCGCGGGCGGCGAGCGGCGGCTCGGTCTGTCGGACATCGCCTCGTCGCTGGGCCTGGCCAAGGGGACCGCCCACGGCATCCTGCGCACCCTCCAGCAGGAGGGGTTCGTCGAGCAGGACGAGGCCTCGGGGCGGTATCAGCTGGGCGCGGAGCTGCTGCGTCTGGGCACCACCTACCTCGATGTGCACGAGCTGCGGGCGCGTGCCCTGGTGTGGACGGACGACCTGGCGCGCTCCAGCGGTGAGAGCGTTCATCTCGGAGTACTGCACCAGCAGGGCGTGTTGGTGGTGCACCACGTGTTCCGGCCCGACGACAGCCGGCAGGTGCTGGAGATCGGGGCCATGCAGCCGCTGCACTCCACCGCGCTGGGCAAGGTGCTGTCGGCGTACGACCCGGTCGCGCACAGCGAGGTGCTGGAGGCCGACCGCAAGCCCTTCACGGATCGCACGGTGTGCGAACTGGAGGATTTCGAGCAGCTTCTGGACCTCACGCGCGCGCGTGGTTACGCGGCCGACGTGGAGGAGACCTGGGAGGGCGTGGCCTCTATTGCCGCGCCCGTGCACGACCGGCGGCGCATGCCGGTGGGGGCGGTCGGGATCACGGGGGCGGTGGAGCGGCTGTGCCGGGAGGGCGAGCTGCGCCCCGAGCTGATCGCGGCGGTGCGGGACTGCGCCCGCGCGGTGTCGCGGGATCTGGGCGCGGCACGGTTCTGAGCGCTGCTCGTGTGACGCGGGCCTGAGGGGCCTGCGCGGCGCGGGTTTCCAGAAGCGGCGGCGCGGTTTCGACAAGCAGGTGAGAGCGGGCCGGGGCGCCGTACGGGCGTCCCGGCCTTCGCCATACCCTGAAAGGGATGTTTCGGACAGGTTCGATCATGAATTCGATCACAGGTTCGACGACCGGAGCCGATCAATAACGATCCTGCATTCGGCAACACAGCTCTTGACGTGCACGGAACGCCGGAGAAAGACTCCCGTCCATCGGTCGGCATTGTCGAACACCTACCGGCAATAAGCGCTAGAGTGTGGCAACGCCATGGGCCGGCATCGCTCTCACCCCCGAGGGCGGCTCGAACCCCCGGAGGGACCCGGGGTTCGGTCCCCTGGACGAAGGACAAAGGAGTCGCGGGTGTCCAGCTCCGACATCTTCATCGGCGAGACCATCGGTACCGCCATACTCATCCTGCTCGGCGGCGGCGTCTGCGCGGCCGTCACACTGAAGGCCTCCAAGGCCCGTAACGCCGGCTGGCTCGCCATCACCTTCGGGTGGGGTTTCGCCGTTCTGACGGCCGTGTACACCTCGGCGCCGCTCTCCGGCGCCCACCTCAACCCGGCCGTGACGGTCGCACTCGCGATCAAGGACGGCGACTGGAGCAACGTTCCGACCTACTTCGCCGGACAGCTCCTCGGCGCCATGATCGGCGCGGCACTGGTCTGGCTGGCCTACTACGGCCAGTTCCACGCCCACCTCACCGACCGTGAGATCGTCGGCGGCCCCGGTGCCCAGTCCACGGCGGCCAAGGCCGTGGAGGCACAGGAGAAGGGCGCGGGCCCGGTCCTGGGCGTCTTCTCCACCGGCCCGGAGATCCGCAACGTCGTGCAGAACCTCGCCACGGAGATCATCGGCACGGTCGTGCTCGTGCTCGCCGTCCTCACTCAGGGCCTGAACGACAAGGGCAACGGTCTGGGCACCCTGGGCGCACTGGTCACCGCGCTCGTGGTCGTCTCGATCGGCCTGTCCCTCGGCGGCCCCACCGGCTACGCGATCAACCCGGCCCGTGACCTCGGTCCGCGCATCGTCCACGCCCTCCTGCCCCTGCCCAACAAGGGCGGCTCCGACTGGGCCTACGCCTGGATCCCCGTCGTCGGCCCGCTGATCGGCGGGGCGATCGCCGCAGGCATCTACAACGTCGCATTCGCATAGGCCAGGCTGCACCTTGCACCGCCAGCACGCGCCGTACGTACTGCCACTCACCCACGGAACTCCCAGGAGCACACAGTGACCGACGCCCACACCGCCGGCCCCTTCATCGCGGCGATCGACCAGGGCACCACGTCTTCCCGCTGCATCGTCTTCGACCGCGACGGGCGCATCGTCTCCGTCGACCAGAAGGAGCACGAGCAGATCTTCCCCAAGCCGGGCTGGGTCGAGCACGACGCGAACGAGATCTGGACCAACGTCCAGGAGGTCGTCGCCGGAGCCGTCGAGAAGGCCGGCATCACCCGGGACGACATCAAGGCCATCGGCATCACCAACCAGCGTGAGACCACGCTGCTGTGGGACAAGAACACCGGCGAGCCCGTCCACAACGCCATCGTCTGGCAGGACACCCGCACCGACGGCCTGTGCCGGGAGCTCGGCCGCAACGTCGGACAGGACCGCTTCCGCCGCGAGACGGGCCTGCCGCTCGCCTCGTACTTCGCCGGCCCCAAGGCCCGCTGGCTGCTGGACAACGTCGAGGGCCTGCGCGAGCGCGCCGAGGCCGGCGACATCCTCTTCGGCACCATGGACACCTGGGTCATCTGGAACCTGACCGGCGGCGTCGACGGCGGCAAGCACTACACCGACGTCACCAACGCCTCCCGCACCATGCTGATGAACCTGCACACCCTGGAGTGGGACGAGAAGATCGCCGAGTCCATCGGCGTCCCCCTCGCGATGCTCCCCGAGATCCGCTCCTCCGCCGAGGTGTACGGCGAGATCAGCGGCGGCAGGCTCGGCGACCTGCTGGGCGGCATCCCGGTCGCCTCCGCGCTCGGCGACCAGCAGGCCGCCCTGTTCGGCCAGACCTGTTTCGCCGAGGGCGAGGCCAAGTCGACCTACGGCACCGGCACGTTCATGCTGATGAACACCGGCGAGAAGATCATCAACTCCTACTCCGGGCTGCTGACCACCGTCGGCTACCGCATCGGCGACGACAAGCCGGTCTACGCCCTCGAAGGCTCCATCGCCGTCACCGGTTCGCTGGTGCAGTGGATGCGCGACCAGATGGGCCTGATCTCCACCGCCGCCGAGATCGAGACCCTCGCGCTCTCGGTCGAGGACAACGGCGGCGCGTACTTCGTGCCGGCCTTCTCCGGCCTGTTCGCCCCGTACTGGCGCTCCGACGCCCGCGGTGTGATCGCCGGCCTCACCCGGTACGTCACCAAGGCGCACCTCGCGCGCGCCGTCCTGGAGGCCACCGCCTGGCAGACCCGTGAGATCACCGACGCCATGACCAAGGACTCCGGCGTCGAGCTCGCGGCCCTCAAGGTCGACGGCGGCATGACCTCCAACAACCTGCTGATGCAGACCCTCTCGGACTTCCTGGACGCGCCTGTGGTGCGCCCCATGGTCGCCGAGACGACCTGCCTCGGCGCCGCCTACGCCGCCGGCCTCGCCGTCGGCTTCTGGACCAGCACCGACGACCTGCGCGCCAACTGGCGCCGGGCCGCCGAATGGACCCCCCGCATGGACGCGGACACCCGCGACCGTGAGTACAAGAGCTGGCTCAAGGCCGTCGAGCGGACCATGGGCTGGCTCGAGGACGAGAGCTGACGAGAGCCGGCTCCCCGCTTCGAAGCCGGCCGCGGCCGGAGCTCACATGAGGAGTAAGAACCCGATATGACCAGTCAGTCCACCCTCCAGTCCGTGCCTGCCCTGGGCACGCACCCGGCCTCCGGCTCCAACCCGAGCCGGGCCGAGACCCGGGAGCAGCTCGCAAAGGCGTCGTACGACCTCCTCGTGATCGGCGGCGGCATCCTGGGCATCTCCACCGCCTGGCACGCCGCGCAGTCCGGCCTGAGGGTGGCCCTGGTCGACGCCGGCGACTTCGCCGGCGCCACCTCCTCCGCCTCCTCCAAGCTGCTCCACGGCGGTCTGCGCTACCTGCAGACCGGCGCGGTGAAGCTGGTGGCGGAGAACCACTTCGAGCGCCGTGCGGTCTCCCGCCAGGTGGCCCCCCACCTGGCGAACCCGCTCACGTTCTACCTCCCGGTGTACAAGGGCGGGCCGCACGGCGCGGCGAAGCTCGGGGCGGGCGTGTTCGCCTACTCCGCCCTGTCGGCCTTCGGCGACGGGGTGGGCCATCTGCTCTCCCCCGCCAAGGCCGCGCAGGACGTGCCCGAGCTGCGCACCGACAACCTCAAGGCCGTGGCCGTGTACGGCGACGACCAGATGAACGACGCCCGGATGGCGCTGATGACGGTCCGCGCGGCCGTCGAGGCGGGCGCGGTGGTGCTCAACCACGCCGAGGTGAAGGGACTGCGCTTCACCCGCGGCCGGGTCACCGGCGCCGATCTGCACGACCGGGTCTCCGGCGACGAGTTCGGCGTGAACGCCCGTCTGGTGCTGAACGCGACCGGGCCGTGGGTGGATCACCTGCGCCGGATGGAGGACGAGAACGCGGCGCCGTCGATCCGGCTGTCGAAGGGCGCGCACCTGGTCCTGAAGCGCACCTCGCCCTGGCGGGCCGCGCTGGCCACCCCGATCGACAAGTACCGCATCACCTTCGCCCTCCCCTGGGAGGACATGCTGCTGCTCGGCACCACCGACGAGGAGTACGAGGGTGACCCGGCCGACGTCGCCGTCAACGACGCCGACATAACCCAGATCCTGGACGAGGCCGCGTTCTCGATCCGGGACCAGCAGCTCAGCCGTGATCTGATCACCTACTCCTTCGCGGGCCTGCGGGTGTTGCCGGGTGGTCCCGGCGACACGGCCAAGGCCAAGCGGGAGACCGTCGTCACCGAGGGCCGGGGCGGCATGCTGTCCGTCGCGGGCGGCAAGTGGACGACGTTCCGCCACATCGGCCGGACGGTGATGCAGAAGCTGGAGGCGCTGCCGGGCCACCCGCTCGGCGACGACTTCGAGCCGATCTCCTCGCTGCCGAAGAAGCTGCCGCTGCCGGGTGTCGCCAACCCGCGGGCGATCGCCCACCGGCTGCTGGTGGACAACCCGGCACCCGGCCCGCGCATGGCCGCCGACACCGCCAAGCACCTGGCGACGCACTACGGTTCGCTGGCCTTCGACATCGCCCGGCTGGCGAACGAGAACCCGGAGCTGGGCGAGCGGGTCCACCCGGACGCCCCCGAGATCTGGGCGCAGGTCGTCTACGCCCGTGACCACGAGTGGGCCGAGACGGCGGACGATGTGCTGCGCCGCCGTACGACGCTGACCATCCGCGGTCTGGCCTCGGACGAGGTCCGGGCGAAGGTGCAGAACCTCCTCGAGAAGAAGTAGTCCCGCCGGCGGCCTCGTCGAGGGCCGACACCGTGAGAGGGGCGTCTCCGCATGCCGGAGGCGCCCCTCTCGGCGTGGGGAGTTGTGACGCCCGGTTGACCGCCGACGGTCGAGCCGTGAGCGGCTTCGGGGGACGGGTGTTCGGGGGTCGGGATCGGGGCAGTGATCCGTTCACTCCCCCGTGCGAGGGGGCTGCGGGCGCCCCCGCGGAACGCCGTAAGGTTGGGTGGTCAGGCGAGGGCACGTCGGAAGGAGGCGCTGGGTGATCGAGCTCGAGGGGGTTCCCGAGCTGATCGACCCGGTCATGGTGGCCGCGTTCGAGGGCTGGAACGATGCCGGCGACGCCGCCTCCACCGCGGTCGCGCATCTGGAGCGGGAGTGGAAGGGCGAGGTGTTCGCGGCGCTGGACGCCGAGGACTACTACGACTTCCAGGTGAACCGCCCCACGGTGTTCATGGAGTCCGGCGTCCGCAAGATCACGTGGCCGACGACGAGGCTGTCGGTGGTGCGGGTCGGCGGTGAGAAGCCTCGCGATCTGGTGCTGGTGCGTGGGATCGAACCGTCCATGCGCTGGCGCTCGTTCTGCAACGAGTTGCTCGGCTTCGCCCACGAGCTGGGCGTGGAGCTGGTGGTCATCCTGGGCGCCCTGCTCGGCGACACCCCGCACACGCGTCCCGTGCCGATCAGCGGGACCACGTCCGACGCCGACCTGGCCCGGCGGATGGACCTGGAGGAGACCAAGTACGAGGGTCCGACGGGCATCGTCGGCGTCCTCCAGGAGGCGTGCACGCACGCGGGCGTGCCGGCGGTGAGCCTGTGGGCGGCGGTGCCGCACTATGTGTCGCAGCCGCCCAACCCCAAGGCGACGCTGGCTCTGCTGAACCGTCTGGAGGACCTGATCGACCTGCGGATCCCGCTGGGCGAACTGCCCGAGGACGCCCGGGCGTGGCAGACGGGGGTGGACCAACTCGCCGCCGAGGACAGCGAGGTGGCCGAGTACGTCCAGACGCTGGAGGAGGCCCGGGACACCGCGGAGCTGCCGGAGGCGTCGGGTGAGGCGATCGCCCGCGAGTTCGAGCGGTATCTGCGGCGCCGGGACGGCGGTGGTCCGCCCGATCCCGGTGAGCGGACCCGCCCGCCGAGGCCGCCCAAGCCGGCGAGCGACGACGAGGACTCGTCGGAGGACTGAAGCCCTGCGCGGGGAGCAGGCGGGGGAGGGCGGTGCGCGTCGGCGCACCGCCCTCTCGTCGTCAGACGCGGTCCACGGCCACCACGTCGTAGTCGGTGGTGGGCGTCGGGGGGACGTCGAAGCGGGCGTTCGGCAGGTAGAGGCGGTCTCCCCACGCCGCGGCCGTCGTCGGGATGCGGAAGCGCGGGTCGGTGATCCGGGCGATGGCGGTGCCCCGGGTGCCGGCCGCGTTCAGCCGGAAGACGTCGATCGCGTTCTGCCGCTGCTGGACGGCGTAGAGGATCCGGCCGAGCAGGAGCAGGCCGTCGCCGTTGGGCAGCCGGGCCGGCCCGAGGTCGACCGCGCGGGCGGCTCCGGTGGCCGGGTCGACCCGCATCAGGCCGCCGCCGTCGGCGGCGGTGTCGACCACCAGCAGCGCCCTGCCGTCGGGGGTGCGTTCGATGCCGTTGGCGGTGAACTCGTCGCCCTGCACCCAGTCGCCGCTCAGCGGCAGGTTCTCCAGTGCCTGCGGCGTGCCGTGCCGGCCGAGGACCAGTTTGTAGAGCCGGGGTGCGAAGGAGTCGGTGAACCAGGCGGCGCCCGGGGTGAGGATCACGTCGTTCACGAAGACGCCGCCGGTGGCGTGGACCTGCTCGGTCTCGCCGGTGTGGGCGTCGGCGACGCGGATCTCGCCGCTCGGGCCGCCGGCCAGGAAGAGCCGGTGGTGCCGGTCGATCTTCAGTCCGACGGTGGGGTGGCCCTCGCCGAGGCCCTTGACGGCGAGGGAGCCGCGGCCGGTGGCGAGGCTCACCCGGTGGACGTCGCCGTTCGCGAGGGAGCCGAGGTAGGCGTGGGGGCGGCTGCCGATGGTTATGCCCTCGGGCTGGAAGCCGTCGGGCAGGGGGAACGCGGCGGGCCATGCCGTGCCGCGCGCGCCGGCGGCGTGGGCGGTGGTGGCGCCGGCGCCGCCGAGGAGCGCCGCGCCGGACAGGGCGGCGGTCGCGGTGAGAAGTCTGCGGCGGGCTAAGGACCGTTCTGTGGATGCCACTGTGCGTCCTTCCGCGTGGGGGCCGGCTCGTGGCCGGCGGAGCGGTTGTCGTGAACGCTCACACCCCATCACATGACAGGCGTCACCGGCAGCCTGACGACGGGCCGGGCGGGGGAACGGCACGTGCCCTTCCGCTTCGGGGGTGTTGCTCCCGAGGGGAAGGGCACGTGCCGGTTCTCCCGCGCGGGTTACAGCGCCACGCCGAGCAGGGCGTCCACCGCTCGCGACACGACGCCGGGCGCCCCGGTGTCCGTGCCGCCCCGCTCCTGCTGGAGCGCGGCCCAGCGGTCGACGGCGGCCAGCGCGGCGGGGGCGTCCAGGTCGTCGGCGAGGGCGTCGCGGATCTCCTCGACGAGGGCCTCGGCGGGCGGGCCGTCGGGCCGGGAGACGGCCGCGCGCCAGCGCCCGAGCCGGTCCTGCGCGTCGGGGAGCGCCTGGTCGGTCCACTCCCAGTCGGCGCGGTAGTGGTGGGCGAGCAGGGCGAGCCGGATCGCCGCCGGGTCGACGCCGTCGCGGCGCAGTTGCGAGACGAAGACGAGGTTGCCCTTGGACTTGGACATCTTCTCGCCGTCCAGGCCGACCATGCCGGCGTGGACGTACGCCTTGGCCATGGGGAACTCGCCGGTGAGGGCCTGGGCGTGGGAGGCGCCCATCTCGTGGTGCGGGAAGGCGAGGTCGGAGCCGCCGCCCTGGAGGTCGAAGCCCATGCCGAGGTGGTCCAGGGCGATGGCGACGCACTCGATGTGCCAGCCGGGGCGGCCGCGGCCCAGGGAGGCGCCGTCCCAGCTGGGCTCGCCGTCTCGGGCGGCGGTCCACAGCATCGGGTCGAGCGGGTTCTTCTTGCCGGGGCGGTCGGGGTCGCCGCCGCGTTCGGCGGAGAGCAGCCGCATGGCGGCGGCGTCCAGGCGGGACACCTTGCCGAAGTGCGGGTCGGACTCGACGGAGAAGTAGACGTCGCCGTCCAGTTCGTAGGCGGCGCCGGCGTCGCGGAGCCGCTCGACGAGGGGCACGATGCCGGGTATCGCCTCGACGGCGCCGATGTAGTGGCGCGGCGGGAGCATGCGCAGGGCGGTCATGTCCTCGCGGAAGAGGGCGGTCTCCTTCTCGGCGAGGGCGGTCCAGTCGACGCCGTCGCGCTGGGCCCGCTCCAGGAGCGGGTCGTCGACGTCGGTGACGTTCTGGACGTAGTGGACCTGCCGCTTGGTGTCGAGCCACACGCGCTGCACGAGGTCGAACGCGTTGTAGGTGGCCGCGTGACCCATGTGGGTCGCGTCGTACGGCGTGATACCGCAGACGTAGATTCGGGCGACGGGACCGGGGTCGAGGGTGACGAGGCCGCCGGTCGCGGTGTCGTGGATCCTCAGGTCGCGGCCCTGACCAGGCAGGGCGGGGACCTCGGAAGCGGGCCAGGCATGCATGTCATGAGCCTAACCGGACCGGAGTTCCCGTTACGAACCGGTGCCCGCCGGTTGACCGGGAAGGCACTCTTGCGCGTACGTCGCGGGTGTGGTCAGACGGGGGGCCAGGGGATCGCCGGCCAGTCGCCGCCGGGCGCGGGGTGTCTGCCGGAGGCCAGCAGGGCGTCGACGCGCGCGCGAGTGGCGTCGGTCTCCGCCGGTGTGATGAGCCCGGCAAGGACGCCGGTCAGCTCCCCCGCCGGTTCGAGGGCGGTGCGCAGGCGCTCCAGGGCTTCGACGGCGTCCGGGGTGAGGGGTTCCCCGGCCCAGCCCCACAGCAGGGTGCGGAGTTTGTTCTCGGCGTTGAACGTGACGCCGTGGTCGATGCCGTACAGGTGCCCGGTGTCGGTGGTCAGGAGGTGGCCGCCCTTGCGGTCGGCGTTGTTGACGACGGCGTCGAGGACGGCGAGCCGCCGCAGCCGTTCGTCGTCGGCGTGCACGAGGAGCGCCGTGCGGCCCTCGCCGACGTCGGCGAGGCCGATCGCCTTCCAGCCGGGCTCCGGTTCCTCCGCGTCGACGAGGGCGAGCAGCCCGTCCTGCGCGGAGGCCTCGATCCACAGCTGGCACATGCCTTCGCCGTACGGTCCGTCGCGCAGCACGGTGGGCGGTACGAGCCCCCAGCCGGTGGCCTCGGAAACGGCGTACGCGGCGACCTCCCGCTGGGCGAGGGTGCCGTCGGGGAAGTCCCACAGGGGCCGCTCCCCCGCGACGGGTTTGTACACGCAGGCCGCTTCGCGGCCCTCGTGGGCGACCGTGCAGTAGAGGGCCGCGTTGGAGGCGTCCTGGATGCGTCCGCGCACGGTCAGCTCGCCCCGGGCGAGCAGGTCGGCGAAGGCGGGGCCGGCGGTCGTCACGCCCCGCGGCGGTATCCGTTCTGGCGCGGACATACGTGTCCTTCCGGGTCGAGCGGCAGACTGCACAGCGGGCACGGCGGCCGGCCGGCGTTGACGACGTCGAGGGCCCGCTTGGCGAAGGCCCGGGCCTGGGCGCCGGTGAGGCGGACCCGCAGCATCGGTGGCCCGTTCTCCTCGTCCTGGAGGAGCCGCTCCTCCGCTTCGGCGAGGTCTTCCTCGGAGTCGGCGTCGAGTTCCACGAGTGCCTGCGCCTCGACGATCATGCGCTGTTCCTCGCCGTCCCAGGCGAGGGCCATGGTGCCGACGCGGAACTCCTCCTCGACCGGCGTTTCGAGGGGCGCGGTGTCGGCGACCTCGGCGGGCGCCACGGCGGGCACGGCGGCGCTCCCGCCGCTACGGCGTACGACCTCGTCCAGCAGCTCGTCCATGCGCTCGGCGAGTGCGGCGACCTGGGTCTTCTCCAGGGCCACACTGGTCACCCGGGAGCCTGCGGCGGCCTGGAGGAAGAAGGTACGGCGTCCGGGCAGTCCGACCGTACCGGCCACGAAGCGGTCCGGGGGGTCGTAGAGGAACACCTGACGGGACACGTCCTGTCTCCATGGGAATCGTGGGTACGTGAACGTCCATGCGTGAACGTGCGTATGCGGACCGCTTCACCCTACTGCGGCCGACGATCACGGTGCGCCCGCACCGCCCCCTACCGCGGCGTCCTCGGCGGGGGGCTCCTCGCGGGGCGTCAGGGAGGCGAAGTCGCCGGTGTCGCCGAGGCGGACGAGGAAGGGCCGCACGCGGGTGTAGCGGATCGCGGTGATGGAACACGGTTCGACGGAGATCCGCTGGAAGAGGTCGAGATGGAGTCCGAGGGCGTCGGCGACGAGCGACTTGATGATGTCGCCGTGCGAACACATGAGGTAGACGGCGTCGGCGCCGTGGTCACGCTCCACGCGCGCGTTCCACTCGCGGACCGCTTCGGCGGCGCGGGTCTGCATGGCGCGCATCGACTCGCCGCCCGGGAAGGCGGCCGCGGAGGGGTGCGCCTGGACGATGTCCATGAGCGGTTCGTCCTTCAGCTCGGCGAGCTTGCGGCCCGACCAGTCGCCGTAGTGACACTCCCCGATCCGTTCGTCGGTGTGCGCGGGCAGGCCGGGGCGGGCGTCGAGGAGGGGCTGGACGGTTTCCTGGCAGCGTTGCAGGGGGCTGGCGACGACCTCGGCGATCGGCAGTCCGGCGAGCCGTCCGGGGAGTGCGGCGGCCTGCTCGGCGCCGCGCTCGTCGAGGGCGACGCCGGGCGTCCAGCCGGCGAGGAGGCCTGCGGTGTTGGCGGTGGACCGTCCGTGCCGGACGAGGATCAGCGTGGGCATGCGGCCCAGGGTAGGCGTACGCCGGGGGGCGAAGAGGAACGGCCGAAGGGAGAACACGCTCCGTGATCGTGGACTGTGCCATTTACCGTGACGGGCACCGCAGTGAGGGCCCGCAGGACTTCTCCGACGCGCTGGACGAGGCGCGCGCCGCGGGCGGTTTCGTATGGATCGGGCTGCATGAGCCCACCGAGAAGGAGTTCGACCACGTCACGCGGGAGTTCGCGCTGCACCCGCTGGCGGTGGAGGACGCGTTGAAGGCCCATCAGCGGCCCAAGCTGGAGGTGTACGACGATTCGCTGTTCCTGGTGCTGAAGCCGGTGGTGTACGAGCAGGAGAGCGACACGGTGTCCTCGGGCGAGGTCATGGTCTTCATCGGCGACTCGTTCGTGGTGACCGTGCGGCACGGTGAGGGCGCTCCGCTGGCGGCGGTGCGGCAGCGGCTGGAGCACGAGCCGGAGCTGCTGGCGAAGGGGCCGACGGCGGTGCTGTACGCGATCGCCGACGCGACGGTGGACCACTATCTGGATGTGGCGACGGAGTTGCAGACGGACCTGGAGGAGTTGGAGGCGGAGGTGTTCTCCCCGGACGGCGGCGGTTCGCGGCACACGGCGTCGCGGATCTACACGTTCAAGCGGCAGGTGCTGGAGTTCCGCCGGGCGACCGGTCCGCTGGCGCCGCCGATGTCGCGGCTGGCGGGCACGGGGGCGATGGGGTCGACTCTGCCCTTCGTCAACGACAAGGCGCGGCCGTTCTTCCGTGACGTCAGCGATCACCTCGCGCGCGTGAACGAGTCCGTGGAGGGCCTGGACCGACTGGTGTCGGACATCCTGTCGGCTCACTTGGCGCAGATGAGCGTCCGCCAGAACGACGACATGCGGAAGATCTCCGCGTGGGCGGCGATGGCGGCGGTGCCGACGATGATCGCGGGCATCTACGGCATGAACTTCGAGCACATGCCGGAGCTGCATTGGGTGTGGTCGTATCCGCTGGTGATAGCGGTGATGGCCGTCCTGGAGGTGGGCCTGTACCGGATGTTCAAACGGCGGGGCTGGCTGTAGTCGCGGGTTCGGGGCCGCCGAGGGCGTTGGTGCGCCGCGGTGGCTTCAGGGTGACCATGCGGTGCCAGCCGGCGAGGCGTTCCCAGGCGTGGACGGCGTGGATGCCGGCGGCGAGGGCGGCCCGTTTGGGGCGGCTCCAGCCGAGGAGGCGGCCCATGTGGGCCATGACGGCGAGGCTGACGTCGCGGTAGACGCGGATCTCGGCGAGCGCGCATCGGCGCAGGGTGCGCTGGATGGTCCGGCCGTGTCCCGCGCGCGCGTAGCGCAGCAGTTCCTCGTGGCAGTAGGCGAGGTGGTTGTCCTCGTCGTGGGAGATCATCTTCACCGCGCGGCCGAGGTCGGGATGGTCGCCGAAGTGCTTGCGCAGCAGCCGCATCTGTTCGGAGGCGCGTTGTTCGGTGACGCGGCTGTGGGCGAGGTAGGTGACGATGTCGGGCACGGTGAGCGGCTCGTCGGCCCGGAGTCTGTCGTGGGGGAGGCCGATGCCCTCGCGCTCCAGGAGCATCGTGTAGTCGGTCTCGGGGGGTACGGGGGCGGGTGACAGGCCCCGTTTCCTCAGGAGGGCTTCGAAGATCCGGCCGTGTTTGTCCTCGTCGGCCCCGTGCCGGGCGATCTTGGGGGCGAGGTCGCGTTCGGCGGGTGGGACGAGGGCGGCGATCCGGGCGTTCTCCCAGCCGCCCTGGGATTCGCCGCCGGCGGCGATGGAGCAGAACAGGCGGAACGACTCGTCGTCGTCGAGGATCTCCTGGAAGAGGTTCTTGGCCGAAAGCATGGGGGGGCACCTCTCTGCATACCGGGAGAACGAGTCAAGTGCGGTATGAGAGGGGCTGCAACAGGTGCGCCGGACGGCTCGGCCGAAAAGGTGACGGCGTCGCTCGCCGCGGGAGCGTAACCGGCCGGGTTCCGGCGCGTTGTTCCCCGTGACGGCCGTGGCGGGGAAGACCCCCGAGCCCCCACCACGGCCGCTGAACTTCTGGAGGGTCCTACGCCAGGCCGGAGAGCTCCAGGGCCTCCGCGCCGGCCCGCAGGGAGGCGAGGCGCTCGTCGAGGGAGAAGCCGGCGGGGGCGAGGCTGAGGGTGGTGACCCCGGCCGCGGCGTAGGCCTTCATCCGGTCGGCGATGCGCTCCACGGAGCCGAGCAGCGTGGTGCTGTCGATCAGGTCGTGCGGCACGGCGGCCGCGGCGCCCTGCTTGTCGCCGGAGAGGTACTTCTCCTGGATCTCGGTCGCCGCCTGCTCGTAGCCCATGCGGCGGGCGAGCTGGTTGTAGAAGTTCTGCTTGGGGCTGCCCATGCCGCCGACGTAGAGGGCGGTGTAGGGGCGGAAGGCGTCGGCGAGCCGCTCGATGTCCTTGTCCTCGCCGACGGCGAGCGGCAGCGTCGGGCAGACGTCGAAGCCGTCCAGCGTCTTGCCGGCCTTCTCGCGGCCCGCGCGCAGGTGCTTGACGGCGGTGTCCTCGAGGTGGTCCGCCGAGGGGAAGATCAGCAGGGCGCCGTCGGCGATCTCGCCGGTCTGCTCCAGGTTCTTCGGGCCGATCGCGGCGATGTACAGCGGGATGTGCTCGCGCTGCGGGTGCACGGTCAGCTTGATGGGCTTGCCGGGGCCGCCGGGCAGCGGCAGCGTCCAGTGCTCGCCCTCGTAGGACAGCCGCTCCCGCGTCATCGCCTTGCGGACGATCTCGACGTACTCACGCGTGCGTGACAGCGGCTTGTCGAACTTGACGCCGTACCAGCCCTCGGAGACCTGCGGGCCGGAGACGCCGAGGCCGAGACGGAAGCGGCCGCCGGACAGCGAGTCGAGGGTGGCGGCGGTCATCGCGGTCATCGCCGGCTGGCGGGCCGGGATCTGGAAGATGGCCGAGCCGACGTCGATCCGCTCGGTCTGGGCGGCGACCCAGCTGAGCACGGTGGCCGCGTCCGAGCCGTAGGCCTCGGCGGCCCAGCACACGGCGTACCCCAGCCGGTCGGCCTCCTGGGCCACGGCGAGGTTGTCCCCGTCCATTCCGGCACCCCAGTAGCCGAGGTTGATCCCGAGCTGCATGGCCGATTCCCCTTACTGATCAGTAACGACGCTGTTCCCGGAGACAGTAGCGCGGGGCCGCCCGCCGGGTCAGGTCGGTGTGGCGAGGGTCGCGTCCGCCGGGCGGGCCTCCGGCCTGCGCCGATCCGGGGCGCGGCGGCCGGAACCGTTGTCCACAGGCAACCCATGGCCCAGTTCTGGCCAGTAATCTCGGCGTCCATGGAGCAGAGGCATCTCGGCCGTACGGGCCTGCGCGTGTCCCGGATCGGGCTCGGCACCCTGACCTGGGGCCGCGACACCGACGAGCATGACGCCGCGGACCTCCTGAAGACGTTCTGGGAGGCGGGCGGCACCCTCGTCGACACCGCGGACGTGTACGGCGACGGGGAGGCCGAGTACCTGCTGGGGCGGCTCATGGACGGGCTGATCCCGCGCCGGGATCTGGTCCTGTCCACGAAGGCGGGCAGCGTGCCCGACCCGGACCGGCGTTTCGACGGCTCCCGCGGGCATCTCCTCGCCGCGCTGGACGCCTCGCTCGCCCGCCTCGGCACCGACCACGTCGACGTGTGGCACGTGCACGCGTACGACCCGGACACGCCGCTCGAGGAGACGCTCCAGGCGCTCGACATCGCGGTGGCCAGCGGGCGCGCCCGGTACGCCGGGGTCTCCGACTTCTGCGGCTGGCAGCTCGCCAAGGCCGCGACCTGGCAGCTCGCAGCGCCGGGCACGCGCACCCGGCTGGCCGGCACGCAGATGGAGTACTCGCTGCTCCAGCGGGGCGTGGAGCGGGAGGTGCTGCCGGCCGCGCTGGATCTGGGCATCGGGCTGCTGCCGTCCTCTCCGTTGGGGCGGGGCGTGCTCACCGGCAAGTACCGGGGCGACGCGCTGCCCCCGGACTCACGCGGCGCCTCCGAGCACTTCGCGCCGTTCGTGGAGCCCTATCTCGACGACACGGCGAGTCGCATCGTGGACGCGGTGACGACTGCGGCGGACGGGCTCGCGGTCACCCCGCTGCAGGTGGCCCTGGCGTGGGTCCGCGACCGGCCCGGCGTGACCGCGCCGATCATCGGCCCGCGCAACGCGCTGCAGCTCACGGGGGCTTTGTCAGTGGAGGCCCTTAGTCTTCCTGACGAGATCTGCCGCGCGCTCGACGATGTGTCGGCGCCGGTGCACCGCTATCCCGATCACGACTGGAGCACGCTGTGAGCACGGAGCCGGACCCCCCGGAGCACGAGGCGCCCACCGGGCCGGCCACCCCGGAGACGGGCCCTTCGCAGACGGAACCGACGCCGGCCGAGACCGCAGAGTCCACCGAGGTCACCGAAACCGGTGAGAGCACCGCGGACTCGGAGGCCGCGGCCCCCGCCGTCGACGCACCGCCCGGCGAGCCCGCGGAGCCTGCGGCGGACGCTCGGGCCGAGGGTGAGGAGGGGCAGGTTTCCGAGGCCGAGGCGGAGCTCGCCGCTCAGAAGGTGGAGCGGGAGCGGATCGAGCGGCGCAAGGCCGAGCGGCAGGGGCCCGTCGAGGCGGGCGGCAAGCTCAGCGGGAAGGCCGCCGATCTGCTCGCCGCGGTGCGGGCCGTGGAAGGCGGCGCGAAACCGGCCGCCACGGTCTTCGCCGACCCCGAACCCGCCCCGCGCCGCCCCGCCGCCCGGGAACCCGTGCGCCGCCCGCAGCCCGCCCCCGCGCCCGCCCCTCAGGGGCCCGCGCCGGAGACCGTGGAGGCCGTGCGCCGCGTTCTCACCGGCGCGGGCGCCCCCGAGTCGCTCGCGCCGCAGGTCGCGGCCGTGCTCGGCGAGGGCGCCGGGGAGACGCTGGCCGAGGATCCCTGGCAGTTGCTGCGTGTCCCGGGGGTCCGGCCGGAGCAGGCCGACGGCTTCGCGCGGGCGCTGCTCGGCCCCGACTGCGCGCCCGACGACGAGCGGCGCGCCCGCGCGGTCACGGTGTGGCTTCTGGAGCAGGCCGCCCTGGCCGGGCACACCGCGCTGGAGCTGCCCGCGCTGACCACCGCGCTCGGCAGGCAGGGCGTCCGGGACGCCGACGCGGCCGTGCAGAGCACCCTCGCCGAGGGCGAGGCCCTCGTCTTCCAGGACGCCCTGGACGAGGCCGGGGCCACGAAGCCCGCCGACGCGTCCAGGGAGGGCGAGGAGGGGGACGAGGAGGCTCGTCCGGTCCGGGTCCTGGTCGGGCTGGAGCGGTACGCGCTCGCGGAGGAGAGCCTCGCCGACGGCCTGGCCCGGGTGGCCACCTCGCCGGCCGAGGACGCCCCGGCGCGGTGGGAGCAGGCCGTGGCGGGGGCGTCCGGCGGCGCGGCCGAGCTGATCCGCGCGGTCGCCGGGCACGGACTGGTGCTGCACACCGGCGGCGAGGCCGCCCGCGCCGAGCCGGCGGCCCTGCTCGCCGCCGCCCGGTCTCTCGGCCTGCGCGCGGTCGCCGCGTGCCACACCCCGGACGGGCGGCGGCGCTTCGCCGCCCTGCTGAAGGAGCCGGGCGGGGACGTGGTCACCGTCGCCGGTCTGCTCACGGGCGCCGAGGGGCCCGGCCGGGACGCCGACGGCGCCCTGGCCCTCGATCTGCTGATCCTTCCGGACACGCCGCAGCTCGACGTGGAGAGCGCCGCGGTGCTGGTGGAGTCCCTGCCGGACGGGGCGCGGCTGGTGCTCGGCGGGGACCCGGCGCTGCTGTGGTCGGCCGGCCCCGGCCGGGTCTTCGCCGACCTGCTCGCGGCGCGCGTGTGCCCGCAGATCGCCTCGCGCACGCCCGACCCCGGGCCGCTGGGCGAGCTGACCTCGGGCATCGGCGTCGGTGAGCTGAACCAGGTCGAGGCGCCCGGCAAGGAGCTGGTGATCGTGCCGGTGCGCGACGCGGGCGAGGCCGTGCACAGGACCGTGCAGGTCGTCGCGGACTCCGTGCCGCGCGCCTTCGGCATCGCCCCTGAGCAGGCGGTGGTCATCACCCCGGGCCACGGTGGCGCGGCGGGCACACGCGCGTTGAACGCGGCGCTCAAGGAGCGCCTCAACCCCGGCCCGGGCCGCTTCGGCGGCTTCGACCCCGGCGACCGGATCGCGTACACGCCCGCGCCGGGCCGTACGGTGCCGGGTCAGGTGGTGGGAGCAGACGCGGACGGCCTGCACCTGTCCTGCGCGGACACCGCCGTGGTCGTGCCGAAGGAGCGCGTGGAGCAGTCGGTGCGGCACGGGTGGGCGCTCACGGCGCACCAGGCGGTGGGCGGCCGGTGGCCTGCGGCGGTCGTGGTGCTGCCGGGCGACGCGGCTCAGGCCCTGTCCCGCCCCTGGGTGTACACGGCGTTCGGGTGCGCGGAGCGCCATCTGTCCGTGGTGCACGGGGTCGAGCAGGCCCTGCCCCGGGCGGTCGCCGAGGTCGGGCCGAAGCCCCGCACGACGCGGCTGCCGGCGCTGCTGCGCGCCCAGGTGCCGGCGGCGGGCTGACGCGGACGGCGGCGGTCACGGCGGGTCTCCCCTGCCGTCGACCGCCGCCGTCACCGCGCGCGTCACGTCATGTACTGCCTCACGGCGTCACCGGTCGGCGCGATGCCCGTCCAGCGGCGCCGCGCCCTCGTCGTCCGTGTCGTCGTCCACGTCGTCCAGCTCGTCGTCGAAGACCGAGCTCACGTCGAAGCGGCACACCACCTGCTCGGGGTCGGGCTGGTCGAACGGCGTCTCCAGCCAGTCGCCGGGGTCGGCCGGTTCGTCGGCGGCCACGACCCAGAGCGTGGAGTCGCCCTCCTCCAGGCCGAACTCCTTGTGCCGGGAGGCGATCTCGTCCGGCTCGAACTCGCCGAAGAGCAGACCGAGCGCCCCGTGGACGGTGCCGGAGGCCTCCGTGTCCGTGCCGGCGCCGTCGGACTCCGCCGCCTCGACCCGCTGGGCCTGCGCCAGCAGCCGCTGCGGTTCCGCCACGGAGTAGTCGCGGCGGATCAGCACGCTGAGCGCGTTCGGTTCCTCGGGACCCGCGTACGGCGGCAGCGCGTCCTCCGCGGCGGGGATCTCGAAGGGGGTGACCTCGTCGTAGCGGTCGTAGAGCAGTTCGTCGTACGCCTCGGCGGCCGCGGCCAGCTGGTTGAAGGCCTCGTAGACGGCCTGGTCGTCCTCTCCCGTCCTGCGTTCGACCGCGGCCAGGTGGCGGTCGAGCGCGGTCTTGACCGCCTCGGCGGCGGCGCGTACCTCGGCAGCGGTGGGCTGCGCAGCATCAGACATAGTGCAGACGCTATCCGTACCGGGCCCCAGACCGCACAATAGATGCGATGCCGGAATACGAATTTGTCGACGTGTACGTACCGCGCGGGGTGTCCCGCAGCGAGGCGACACGACTGCTGACGGACCACGCGGAGTACGGAAACTGGGAGCTGCACCGTCTGAGCCTGTTGCGGGACGGCAGCCGCAGGGTGCGGTTGAGGCGACGGATCATCCGCCAGGTGCGGGCCACTTGGTGAGCCGAGGATGACGCGAACGGAGCGGGCCCCGCCGAGGCGGGGCCCGCTCCGTCGTACGCGGTGCCGTGGGGGTGCCGGCTACGCCTGGGGGCGCGCCTTGCGGTAGAGGACCGCGCCCGCGAGCAGCGCGCCGGCGCCGACGGGCACGGCGAGGCCCAGCGGGAGTTCGCTGCCGGTGGTGGCGAGCTGTGCGGTGGCCGGGCCGGCGGGCCGGTGTGCGGTGGAGGAGTCCGCCGGGGTCACGTGGCGCGGCGTGGACGGCTTGCCCTCGGGCGTGGTCGGGCTGGAGGTGCCCGGGTTGGTCGGGGTGGTCGGGGTGCCGGGGTTCTGGTTGCCGGGCTCGGGGGGCTGGTGCTCGCCGCCGGGCGGCGTGCCGTAGTCCCAGTCGGGGGCGGGGCGGCTGTCGTTGTCGCAGCGGTTGCCCATGGTCGGGTTGAGGATGCCGACGGCGTCGATGCCGTTGCCGCAGACGTTCACCGGCACGTGGACGGGCGCCTGGACGTGGTTGCCGGAGCCGATGCCGGGCGAGCCCTCGGTGTGGCCGCCCGCGTGCGCGCCGCCGTAGCCGCCGTGCGCGCGGGAGCCGCCGTGGCCGCCGCGGTCGTCGTGGCCGCCGTAGCCGCCCTGGTCGCCGTAGCCGCCGTGACCGCCGTAGCCGCCCCGGTCGCCGTGACCGGAGTGGCCGCCGTCGCGTCCCTCCGACCGGCCGCCGCGGTCACTCCGGTTGGAACAGGCGTTGCCCATGGCCGGGTTGAGGGCGCCGATGACGCTGACGGTGTTGCCGCAGACGTTGATCGGCACGTCCACCGGCACCTGGACGGTGTTGCCCGAGAGCACGCCGGGCGAGTGGGACGCGCCCGACTGCGCACCGGAGTCGGCGTGGGCGTAGCCGCCTGCGGCGGCGATCACGCCCGTGGCGGCCGCCACGGTCATGAGGCCTTTGCGGGTGACCTGTCGCATGACTGAATCCCTTGCTTTCTTCGTCGAATGTCTTCGGCGTTTCACGCCGACAAGGAATGCCTCGAGAAAAAGACCGGTAGGCCCCGGAGCGCATGGCGTGCGCTCCGGAGCCGACGGTGTGGACGGACCCCTCAGCGGGTCGAGGTCACTTGTTGAGGCAGGCGTTGCCGAAGGCCGGGTTCAGCGCACCGATCGCCGAGATCGTGTTCCCGCAGACGTTCACCGGGATGTGCAGGGGCGCCTGGATCACGTTGCCGGAAACGACACCCGGGGAGTGCGCGGCGGCGGCCTGAGCACCCGAGTCGGCGGCGGCCATGCCCGCGCCCGCGAGAACCAGCCCACCGGTGGCAGCCGCAGCGGCGACGACCTTCTTGATCATTGTTCCTCCTTGTTGGCAAACCTTGTCGGCAAAGCGATCCCAAGCAGCGGATCGCATCACCAGTAACGAGGAGGAATTAGTGGGGCTACGCGCTTATCGGCGCATTCACTCGTCCCAGTCATGTCCGTACAGGCGGCCGAATGCCGAAGTGTCGATTCAGCGGGAGGAATCAGGACGCGTCGATGAAGCGGTCGAGCACCCGCACGCCGAACTGGAGCCCGTCCACCGGCACTCGCTCGTCGACGCCGTGGAACATGCCGGCGAAGTCCAGCTCCGGCGGCAGCTTGAGCGGGGCGAAGCCGAAGCCGCGGATGCCGAGGTCGTCGAAGGACTTGGCGTCGGTCCCGCCGGAGAGCATGTACGGGATGGCCTTCGCGGTCGGGTCCTCGGCGAGCAGCGAGGACTGCATGGCCTCCACCAGCGCCCCGTCGAAGGTGGTCTCGACGGCCTTGTCGGCGTGCACGTCCTCACGGCGCACGTTCGGGCCGAGGATGCGGTCCAGGTCGGCGAGGAACTCCTCCTCGTGTCCGGGCAGGAAGCGGCCGTCGACGTGGGCGGTGGCCTCGCCGGGAATCACGTTGACCTTGTAACCGGCGCCCAGCTGCGTCGGGTTGGCGGTGTTGCTCAGGGTCGCGCCGATGAGCTTGGCGATGCCGCCGAGCCGGGCGAGCGTCGACTGCATGTCCTCCGGGTCCAGTTCGGTGCCGAGCGCGTCGCCGAGCTCGTCGAGGAAGGCCCGGGTGGTCTTGGTGACCCGTACGGGGAAGCGGTGCCGGCCGAGGCGGGCGACGGCCTCGGACAGCTCGGTGATCGCGTTGTCACGGTGGATCATCGAGCCGTGCCCGGCGGTGCCGGCGACGGTCAGCTTCATCCAGTGCATGCCCTTCTCGGCAGTCTGGATCAGGTAGAGCCGCCGCTTGTCGTCGACGGTGAAGGAGAAGCCGCCCACCTCGCTGATCGCCTCCGTGACGCCCTCGAAGAGCTCCGGGTGGCGGTCGACGAGGTGGCGTGCGCCATAGGTGCCGCCGGCCTCCTCGTCGGCGAGGAAGGCGAGCACGATGTCGCGCGGGGGCCTGCGGCCCGAGCGCAGCCGGTCACGGACGACCGCGAGGGTCATCGCGTCCATGTCCTTCATGTCGACGGCGCCCCGTCCCCACACGCACCCGTCGGCGACCTCGCCGGAGAAGGGGTCGTGGGTCCAGTCGGCCGCGTTGGCCGGTACCACGTCGAGGTGGCCGTGGATGAGCAGCGCGGGCCGGCTCGGGTCCGTGCCCTCGATGCGGGCCACGGTGGAGGCGCGGCCCGGGTGCGACTCGAAGATCCGGGGCTCCAGCCCCACCTCGGCGAGCTTCTCGGCGACGTACTCGGCCGCCTTGCGCTCACCCGGACCCGAGTGGTCGCCGTAGTTGCTGGTGTCGAACCGGATCAGGTCGCGGCAGAGGTCCACGACCTCGTCCTCGCCGGTGACGCCCCTGGCCGTGTCGTCCGTCGCGCTCACGCTGCTTCCTCCCGCTGTCACTGCTGGTGGTCCCGTTCATCCTCCCTCTCCCCCGCCGCTCGCCCAAGAGCGCTCCCGGCCCGTCACACGCCGTTCACGCCCGGCCCGTGATCGGGCACCCTCGAAAGCCTGGTAATGTTTACGTCGTCGCCGCGGGGAAAACCCGCACGACAGACACCTTGTCCGGGTGGCGGAATGGCAGACGCGCTAGCTTGAGGTGCTAGTGCCCTTTATCGGGCGTGGGGGTTCAAGTCCCCCCTCGGACACTGAAGATGAGTGAGGGCCGCCACCGTCGAGGTCGCGGCCCTCAGTCGTGTCCGGGGGCGTGTCACGGCCGCGCTCGTCGGGGTCCGGAGCCCTTCGGTGGCTCGGTGCGGGCGCCCGGCACAATGGTGGGCATGTCCCGACGTACCGCCCGCTCCGGGCGTCCGGCCCGGCCCGCCCGTGCCGCCGCCGCTGCCGCCGTCTGTCCTTGCGGTCTGCCCGAGGCCTACGAGGCCTGCTGCGGTCGTTTCCACTCCGGCGCGGCCGTCGCGCCGACCGCCGAGGCGCTGATGCGTTCGCGGTACAGCGCCTTCGTGCGGGGCGACGCTGGCTATCTGATGCGGACCTGGCATCCGCGGACCCGGCCTGCGGGGCTCGACCTCGATCCCGGCACGCGGTGGACCGGCCTGGAGATCCTCGCCACGGCCGAGGGCTCCGCGTTCCACTCCACCGGCGTGGTGGAGTTCCGGGCGTCGTACCGGGGCGGGTCACTGCGCGAGCGGAGCCGGTTCGAGCGGGTGGACGGAGCGTGGGTGTACGTGGACGGGGAGTTCCCGGACACGGCCTGACCCTCGGCCTTACGGGGCGAGGATGTCCAGTTCCTTGAGGGCGCCCGCGGTGACCTCCCGGGTCAGCCGCTCCGCGCGCTCGGCGTCGCCCTCGCGGACCGCCTCGGCGAGTTGCACGTGCAGGGTGACGGCGGCCGGGTCGGGGTCGTGGAACATGACCTCGTGCTGGGTGCGGCCGGTGAGGACCTCCGCGACGACGTCGCCGAGGCGGGCGAACATCTCGTTGCCGGAGGCCGTGAGGATCACCCGGTGGAAGGCCACGTCGTGGAAGAGGTACCCCTCCAGCCTGTGGCCGCGTGAGTTCGCGACCATGCCGAGTGCGCACTCGGTCAGTTCGGCGCACTGCTCCGCCGTGGCGTGCCGGGCTGCCAGGCCCGCCGCGACCGGCTCGATCGCCGAGCGCAGCACGGTGAGCGAGCGCAGTTGGTGGGGCCGGTCGGCGCCGGCCAGCCGCCAGCGGATGACCTGTGGGTCGTAGACGTTCCACTCCGCCTTGGGGCGGACCGTGACGCCCACGCGGCGGCGGGACTCGACCAGGTGCATGGACTCCAGCACGCGGACCGCCTCGCGCATCACGGAGCGGGAGACGTCGAAGCGCTGGGCCAGTTCGTCGGTCCGCAGCACGCTCCCCGGCGGGTAGTCGCCCGCCGTGATCGCGGGGCCGAGGGCGTCCAGTACTCGGCCGTGCAGACCCCGGCCCGGAGTGGTCATGCACTCAGCGTACGGGGTGGATCAAGGACTCAAAAAGTCAGACTTATTTGTCACAGTCTCTTGAATTCGTCGTACCTAATGCGTTTCAGTGTCGTCGACATCAGGTGTCGAGGAAGACAGTGAGGCAGAGATGCGCACCCCGCATGTCGTCGTGGTGATGGGCGTCGCCGGCACGGGCAAGACCACGATCGGTCCCCTGCTCGCGGCCCGGCTGCGCGTCCCGTACGCCGAGGGTGACGACTTCCACCCGCCGGCGAACATCGCCACGATGTCGGCCGGCACCCCGCTCGACGACGACGACCGGTGGCCGTGGCTGGACGCCATCGGCGCCTGGGCGCACGGGCGGGCAGGGCTCGGCGGGGTGGTCAGCTGCTCGGCGCTCAAGCGGTCCTACCGCGACCGGCTCCGGGCCGCCGCGCCCGGTGTGGTGTTCGTGCACCTCACGGGCGACCGGGCGTTGATCGAGGACCGGATGGGGCAGCGGCAGGGGCATTTCATGCCGACCGCGCTGCTCGACTCCCAGTTCGCCGCGCTCCAGCCGCTGGGCGCGGACGAGGCCGGGGCGGCGGTCGACGTCTCCGGCTCCCCCGAGGAGATCACCGAGCGGGCCGCCAAGGCCCTGGCGGAGCTTCCGGACGCGTCATAGCCGGAGGCACCCGGAGCGGTAGGACCCGCGGGCACCCCCCGTAGCGGTAGTCCCTGCGTGCCCGTAGTACCACCGGCGCTTGCACTCCTCGCACCCGTAGTACCCCGAAGCACCCGTACCCGTAGTCCCCCATACCCGTAGTCCCCGTACCCGTAGTACTCGCACCACCCCCTTCCCCCGTCCCCGCATCTGCAAGGAACCCCCGTGACCAGACTCAGCGTCGAGATGCTGGCAGCGGACTCGGCCGAGCCCATCACCTCGGCCGGCCACGCGCAGCTGGGCATCGCCGTGCTGGCGGGCATCGCCCTCATCGTCCTGCTCATCACCAAGTTCAAGCTTCACGCCTTCCTGGCGCTGACCATCGGCTCGCTCGCGCTCGGCGCGTTCGCCGGGGCGCCGCTGGACAAGGCCATAGCCAGCTTCACCACCGGGCTGGGCACCACGGTCGCCGGTGTGGGCGTGCTGATCGCGCTCGGCGCGATCCTCGGCAGGCTGCTCGCCGACTCCGGCGGCGCCGACCAGATCGTCGACACCATCCTCGCCAAGGCGGGCGGCCGTTCCATGCCGTGGGCGATGGTGCTGATCGCCTCGGTGATCGGTCTGCCGCTGTTCTTCGAGGTCGGCGTGGTGCTGCTGATCCCGGTGGTGCTGATGGTCGCCAAGCGGGGCAACTACTCGCTGATGCGGATCGGCATCCCGGCGCTGGCCGGTCTGTCCGTGATGCACGGGCTGGTGCCGCCGCACCCCGGCCCGCTGGTCGCGATCGACGCGATCGGCGCCGACCTGGGGGTGACGCTCGCGCTCGGCGTGCTCGTGGCCGTCCCGACCGTCGTCATCGCCGGCCCGGTCTTCTCCCGTTTCGCCGCCCGCTGGGTGGACGTCCCGGCCCCGGACCGCATGATCCCGCAGCGGCCGTCGGAGGAACTGGAGCGGCGGCCCGGCTTCGGCGCGACGCTGGCGACCATCCTGCTGCCGGTGGTGCTGATGCTGGCGAAGGCGCTGGTCGACATCGTCGTGGACGACCCCGACACCACCGTGCAGCGCGTGTTCGACGTCGTCGGCTCGCCGCTGATCGCCCTGCTCGCCGCCGTGCTCGTGGGCATCTTCACGCTGGGGAGGCCGGCCGGGTTCTCCAGGGAGCGCGTCTCGCAGCTCGTCGAGAAGGGGCTCGCGCCGATCGCGGGCATCCTGCTGATCGTCGGCGCGGGCGGCGGCTTCAAGCAGACGCTGATCGACTGCGGCGTCGGGCAGATGGTGCTGGACGTCTCCAAGGACTGGTCGATCCCGGCCCTGCTGCTGGCGTGGCTGATCGCGGTGGCGATCCGGCTGGCCACCGGTTCGGCGACGGTGGCGACGATCTCGGCGGCCGGGCTGGTCGCCCCGCTGGCCGCCGACATGTCGACGGCCCACGCCGCCCTGCTGGTCCTGGCCATCGGCGCCGGCTCGCTCTTCTTCAGCCATGTCAACGACGCCGGGTTCTGGCTGGTGAAGGAGTACTTCGGGCTGAGCGTCGGGCAGAACATCAAGACCTGGTCGGTGATGGAGACGATCATCTCCGTGGTCGCCGGCGGGCTGGTGCTGCTGTTGTCGCTGGTCATATAGAGGTAGGGGCGAACCCCCAAGAGGGCGTCAGGGGCGTGCGGGTGGTCCGCGCGCCCCTTCCGCGTTACGGTCACCGGCGCCTCTCCGCATCCCGGTCACCGGCACCACGGTGGCTGCCGCGTCACCGGCGCCACAACGGGTGCTCGCGCTCGGCCCATTCCTCGCTCACTGAACCGGTGCGCATGCCGCGCCGGGCCTCGGGGTCGGCGAGGGCCATGCCGATGTGGCCGGCGAGGACGATGCCGACGGTCAGGGCCAGCCAGTCGTGGACGAAGGTCGCGCTGGTCCGCCAGACCAGCGGGGTGAGGTGGGTGAACCACATCAGCAGCCCGGTGCCGAGCATGACCAGCGTGGCCCCGGCGATCCAGGACGCGTAGACCTTCTGCCCCGCGTTGAACTTGCCGGCCGGGCGGGAGGCGCGTCGCCGGTCCCGGCGCAGGGCGGCCCGCAGCCAGCGGCGGTCGTGCGGACCGAACCGGTTGAGCCGGCCGAGGTCGGCGCGGAAGGCGCGGGAGGCGAGGCCCGCCAGGACGGGCGCGGGCAGGGCGAGGCCGGCCCACTCGTGGACGCGGACCACCAGCTCGCGGCGACCGACGAGCCGCGCCAGCTCGGGGACGTAGAGGAAGGACGCCGTCACCACGCAGACGCCCATCAGGACGGCCGTGGTGCGGTGGATCCAGCGTTCGGCGCGGCTGAAACGGTGGACGCGGGCGGGGGCGGCCGGCGGGGCGTCAGCTCGTAGGCTCATCGTCCCGCCCGTTCGAACGGCCCACCCAGGCGTCGACGTCGTACCCGCGCTCCTCCCAGTAGCCGGGCCGGACCTTCTCGGTGACGGTGATACCGGAGAGCCACTTGGCCGACTTGTAGAAGTACATGGGGGCCACGTACAGGCGGACCGGGCCGCCGTGGTCGTGGCCGAGGTCCTCGTCCCGCATGCGCAGGGCGACCAGGACGTCGGAGCGGCGGGCCTGGGCGAGGGTGAGGCTCTCGGAGTACACGCCGTCGAAGCAGGTGAAGCGGACCGCGCCGGCGCCGGCGCGCACGCCGGCCGCGTCGAGCAGCGCGGAGAGACGGACGCCTTCGAACGGTGTGCCGGGGACCCGCCAGCCGGTGACGCACTGCACGTCCTTGACCACGCGGGTCTGCGGCAGGGCCTTGAGGTCGGCGAGGGTGTAGGCGGCGGGCCGGTCGACGAGGCCGTCGACGGTGAGGCGGTAGGACCCGGCGTCCTTGTGCGGGACGGAGGAGGCCACGGAGTAGTAGCGGAAGCCGCCGCCGTTGGGGAGCAGCCCGGTGAGGCCGGTGGGGTCCTTGTCGGCGGCGCCGCCGAGGAAGTCCTCCAGGCCGCGTTGGAGGGTGGGCGCGGCGAAGACGCCGAGGGCGCCCAGGCCCAGCGTGCCGAGGAAGACGCGGCGGCCCATGGGCGCGCCCCGTTCCTCGGGCGGTTCGGGATTCACCTTTCCATTCGAGCACTCGGGGGGACCGCGGGGCCAGGGTTTCCGGTGCCGTTAAGGACTTTGTAAGGAGGCGGCGGGGGTGGCGCTGCCCGTAGGGGGTGTCCCGGCCGGAGGTCGTGCGGGCAGGAGGTGGAGTCGGGTGCCGAGGGAGCGGCTGCGGGCGGCGCGGAAGGCGGCGTAGGGGTCGCGGTCGGGGTAGGACCAGGGGGCGGGGGTGACGTGGTCGCCGATGCGGTGGAACAGGGCGGCGGCCTCGGCGGGCCGGCCTTCGCAGATCTTGGCGTGGGCGAGGTAGTTCAGGTCGATCAGGCGGCGGGGGTGGTCGTCGTGCTCCCATTCGAGCCACCAGTCGAAGGCGGCTCTCATGACGGCGCCGGACCGGTGGTCGCGCCAGTGGGGTGCGGTGGCCGGGTCGGCGGGGGCGAGGCCGCGGACGGCGAGGACGCGGTAGCGCTCGGCGTGCGCGACGACGGGGAGGATGGCGAGAGGCGAGTCGGCGGGGGCCTGTTCGGCGGCCCGGGTGGCGAATGCGTAGACCTCGTGGAGCGGGTCGGGGCCGGCGGCGGCCCGGCGTTCGGCGAGCAGGGCGACCATCAGGTGGTGGGCGTGGTGGTGGTCGCGGTGCCGGGTCTTGATCTCCTCGAAGATCCTTACGGCGTCGGCGCCGCCGGTGTGTTCGAGCTGGAGGAGGCCGAGCCAGGGGGTGGGGTCGGCGGGTGCGAGGGCGGCGGCGTCCCGGCAGGCGGCGCGGGCGGCGGCGGGGTCCTCGGCGTCGGCGAGGGCGCGGCGTGCCCGGGCGAGGGCGAGCAGGGCGGTGGCGTCGGCGGATCCGGGTTCGGCGCGCAGCCACACCTGGGCGTGCGGGACGGCGGCCGGGTCGAGGGCGAGGACGGTGAGGCGGTGACCGCGGCGGTCCCAGTCGTCGCCGGTGCGGGCGAGCAGGGAGCGGGCGGTCTGCCAGCGGCCCTCGGCGAGGTCGGTCCGGGCGGCGGCCAGCTCGGTGTCGTCGAGGGCCTCGGGTCCGGGGCGGGGCGTGCGCGGGGGCGGGATCAGTGGCACCGGGGGTCTTCTCACCCTCCTCGTGACGGGCCTGGTGTCGGCACGCGAACGGCCGATCAGCGCACAGCCAAACGTCAGCGAGCGCTTACCGTCAAGGAGCCCGGCCATCTGACAGGTGTCAACTACCGCATGGTAGAAGGGACTTGGTGACACTCCTCGCTGGTGGAAGCGGTTGCGGCAAAGCGGATGTGGCGTACGCCATGGCGCGGGCCGCCGAGGTCGCGGACCATGGCGGTACGGCCGCCCCGCGCCCACGGCCCCGGACCCCGCGCCGGTCCCGTCGGGTGTGCCGCGACCGCGTCAGGCTCCCGGCCCCGGGTTGCTCCCGGGAGCGTCCTTGAGGGCGATTCCCAGGGACAGCCGCCGAAGGCGCTGGGACACTGAAGTCGGCCACCGCGTCTCCCGTGGCCCGACCCGATGATCGAGGTACGCAGCGTGTCGGTTGTGGTTCTGGTTCTCGCCGTGAGTGCGGCCTGTTGCCTGGGCTTCGGCTTCGTCCTCCAGCAGAGCGCGGCCCAGAAGGCTCCCCTCGGCGACTTCCTCTCGCCCCGGCTGCTGCTCGACCTGATGCGGATGCCGCGCTGGCTGGGGGGCATCGCGTTGATGGTGGCCGGCATGGCGCTGGGCGCGGTCGCGCTCGGCAACGGCGAGATCTCCCTGGTCGAACCGCTGCTGGCGACGAACCTGCTGTTCGCGCTGGCCCTCTCGCGCCACCAGACCAAACAGCCCCTGGGCCGGCAGGGCTGGGCGGGGCTGCTGCTGCTCGCGGGCGGGGTGACGGCGTTCATCGTGGCGGGCCAGCCGCGCGGCGGCACCGCGGTCACCGATCCGCTGCGGCACTGGCTGATCATCGGTCTGATGGTCGGTGCGGCGCTGCTGCTCACGGGGTACGCCAAGCGGCACGCGAGCGTGTCCTCGGCCCCGGTGTTCCTGTCCCTGGCGGCCGGGGTCCTGTACGGCGTCCAGGACGCGTTGACGCGGGTGAGCGGCGAGCGGTTCGGCGAGGGCGGTCTCCTGGAGGTGCTGAGCGGCTGGCAGCCGTACGCCGTGCTGGCGCTCGGGGTGACCGGCCTGGTGCTGGTGCAGAGCGCCTTCGAGACCGCGCCGCTGCGGATGTCGCTGCCCGCGCTGACGGCGGCGCAGCCGCTCGCCGGGATCGCCTGCGGAGTCGGCTTCCTCGGCGACCGGCTGCGCACCGACACGGGCGCGCTGGCGTGGGAGTCGGCGGGTCTCGCGGCGGTCGTGGTGGGCATCGTCCTGCTGGGTCTGCATCCCGCGATGCCGCAGGGCGGGGCGGAACGCGAACGCTTCCGCGATCTGCAGCCTCAGTAGCCCCTGGTTGGATGGGGGTATGAGTGCTGCTGACGAGATCATCGACATCGTCGATGAGACGGACCAGGTCGTCGGACGGTCCCCGCGCGGGGAGGCCTATGCCCGGGGGCTGCGTCACCGGTGCGTGTTCGTTCTCGCGCGGGACGCCGAGGGGCGGGTCTTCGTCCACCGGCGCACGGCGGACAAGCTGGTCTTCCCCTCCCTCCACGACATGTTCGTCGGCGGGGTGGTCGGCGCGGGTGAGGCCTACGACGACGCGGCCCTGCGTGAGGCCGAGGAAGAGCTGGGCGTCGCGGGGCTGCACCGGCCCCGGTTCCTCTTCAAGTTCCTGTACGACGGCGGGGACGGCCGCACCTGGTGGTCGGCGGTGTACGAGGTCCGCTGCGAGCTGCCGGTCAGCCCCCAGGTGGAGGAGGTCGCCTGGCACAGCTTCCTCACCGAGGAGGAGATCGAGCGCCGTCTGACCGAGTGGCGGTGGGTGCCGGACGGTCTCGCCGCGTACGACCGGCTCAAGGAGTTCCGTGCCCGGCGATGAGTTCGTGCGCAACGTCCGGCTGTGGTTCGCGCCCGAGGGCGTCAGGGAGGAGGGGCGGACGCCCGACTACCGCTTCTCGCTGGCCAACGAGCGGACGTTCCTCGCGTGGTTGCGGACGGCGCTCGCGCTGATCGGCGGCGGGTTCGCGGTGGACCAGTTCCTGCCCGACCTGCCGTGGGGGTGGCGCGTGGGTCTCGCGCTCGCGCTGCTCGCAGCGGGGGTGCTGTGCTCGCTGCGGGCGGTGAACCACTGGGTGCGGTGCGAGCGGGCGATGCGGCGGGGCGAGGATCTGCCGGCCTCCCGGTTCCCCGCGCTGCTGGGCGTCGTCGTCGCGGTGGTGGCCGTCGCGATGGTCGTGGTCGTGCTGCTCGGGTGGGACGGGTGAGTGGCGGGCGCGATCCCGGCCTTCAGCCCGAGCGGACCCGGCTCGCGTGGCGGCGTACGACGCTGTCGAGCACCGTCGCGGCCGTGCTGGCCGGGAGGGCCGCGCTGCACGGCGGGGTGTCGGCCGCGGGGGTCGTGGCGTGCGCCCTGTGCTGCGCGGCCTGGCTGGGCTTCCTGCTGCTGGCGCACCGCCGGATCAGCGGGCTCACCGGGACGGGTCAGGGCGAGCGGCTCCCGGGGGCGGGGCCGGCCGCCGGGGGTGTCCGGGCCGGGCGGCCCCCCGAGGCCGACGGGCCCGTACAGACCACGGCGGTCGCCGAGTCGCCGGCCCTGAGCCCTCGGCACGCCGCCTTGGCGGCGCTGTGCACGGTCGCGGTGGCCGTGTGCGGGGCGGTGCTGGTCCTCTGACGGCGGCCGCGCTGGGGGCGGCCGTCAGAGGACCCGGCCCGCTACCGGAATGCATTCGCACAGCGCTCCGGCCTTCAGGCGGGGGTTGAGCGAATCACGCAGCAGGCCGCGTCGGCGAGGGACAGACTGGCGAAGTCCGTGCACGACGCCGGCTGGGCATCGTTCATCGACATGCTCGCGCACAAGGCAGAACGGTACGGGCGCACCCTGGTCAAGATCGGCCGGTTCGACAGGAAGCCGCGGATTCCCGACCGGAAACCGTGCCGCACAGCGGCACGGCAACCGGTGGAGAAGGCCAGAATCCTCGTCCCTTCAGGACGAGGAGCATGTCAGGACTCCCAGTCGACCGTGACGACGATCTTGCCCCGGGTGCGGCCCTCCTGGTTGCGCCGGTGGGCCTCGTCCGCGCGCTCCAGGGGGAACGTCTCCGACACGTGCACCGAGACCACGCCCTGCTCGGCCAGTTCCGCCAGACGGGTGAGGTCCTCGGTGTCGGGGCGGACGAAGCAGTAGCGGCCGCCGTACTCGGCGACGTCGCCGTCGGCGATCGAGGCGAGGCGCCCGTCGGGGGCCAGCAGGTTGGCGGAGGCCTTCAGGGTGTCGCCGCCGATCGTGTCGAAGACGGCGTCCACGCCCTCGGGCGCCAGCCCGCGCACCCGTTCGGCCATGCCCTCGCCGTAGCTCACGGGTTCGCCGCCCAGCGAGCGCACGAAGTCGTGGTTGGACTCGCTCGCCGTGCCGATCACCCGCGCGCCGAGATGGCGCGCGATCTGCACGGCGACCGAGCCGACGCCGCCGGCCGCCGCGTGGACCAGCACGGTGTCGCCGCGCTTGACCTCCAGCGCCTTGGTCAGCACCTGGTAGGCGGTGAGCCCCACCAGCGGCAGGCCCGCCGCCTCCTCCCAGGTGAGGTTGCGCGGCTTACGCGCGAGGGTGCGCACCGGAGCGGCCACGTACTCGGCGAAGGTCCCCCGGGAGAGGAAGTCCTCGCGGACGTAGCCGATGACCTCGTCGCCGACCGCGAACTCGGTGACGGCGGCTCCGGGCTGGACGACGACACCGGCGACGTCCCAGCCGGGAATCACCGGGAAGACGGCGTCGAGGACGGCGTCGAGGTAGCCCTCGCGGCACTTCCAGTCGACGGGGTTGACGGCCGCAGCCCGCACCTTGACCAGGACCGAGTCGGGCCCGACCTTGGGGTCGCGCACCTCCCCGTACTCCAGGACCTCGGGCCCGCCGTACCGGTTGTATGTGATGCCCTTCATGCCACCGACCCTCCGGGGTGCTCGATCGCCACGCAAGCCCGGATGCCCCGAGATGTGCCGTTCGCGTGGCGGCCTGTCCGTCGTCACCCCCGTACCCCGGAAGAGGTACGCCATGGCCGGCCTTCACCCGGAGCACACGGGTCGCGCCCGCGCGCGAGGCGGGGCACTAGGGTGGCTCCGGTCACGTTGGGCGTCGCCCCTGGACTACATACCGACCGGTCGGCATCATAGGGCGTGAGTCCTCGTTCGTCTGCCGTAGGAGTCCCGCATGAGCCCCGACCACCCGCCCGGCCTCGACCTGGACCGGCTGCGCACCCTGCTCGACCGCGAGCAGCCCGGTCTGGTCCACGGCCCGCTGACCGGCCGGCTGATCGAGGGCGGGCGCTCGAACCTCACCTACATGGTCGCCGACGGCGAGTCGAAGTGGGTCGTCAGGCGGCCGCCGCTCGGTCATGTGCTGGCCACCGCCCACGACATGCGGCGCGAGCACCGGGTGATCAGCGCGCTGCACCCGACGGACGTGCCGGTGCCGCGCCCGGTGCTGCTGTGCGAGGACGAGGACGTGCTCGGCGCGCCCTTCTACGTCATGGAGTTCGTCACGGGCACGCCGTACCGCACGGCGGAGCAGCTCGCGCCGCTCGGCCCCGAGCGCACCCGCAACGCGATGCTCTCGCTCGTGGACACGCTGGTCGACCTGCACGCGGTGGACCCCGCCGAGGTCGGGCTCGCCGACTTCGGCCGCCCCGAGGGCTTCCTGGACCGGCAGTTGCGCCGCTGGGGCAAGCAGCTGGACGCCTCCCGCAGCCGCGAGCTGGCGGGCGTCGACGAGCTGCACGCGGCCCTCGGGCGCAGCCTGCCCACGTCGCCCGCCCCGGCCGTCGTGCACGGCGACTACCGGCTCGACAACGTCCTGATCGGTGAGAACGACACGATCAGGGCCATCCTCGACTGGGAGATGTCGACCCTCGGCGACCCGCTGACCGACCTCGGTCTGCTGGTGATGTACAGCGTTCCGCTGGAGGTGGCGAACTCGCCGGTGTCCACCACCGCCACCGCCGCCGGGCACCCCTCGCCCGCCGAACTCGTCGAGCGGTACGCCACCCGCTCGGGGCGGGACGTGTCGGCGGTCGCCTGGTACACGGCGTTCGCCTGGTTCAAGCTCGCCGTGATCCTCGAGGGCATCCACTACCGCTACACCCTGGGCCAGACGGTGGGCGGCGGCTTCGACCGCATCGGTGAGCTCGTCCCCGTCTTCATCGACCACGGACTGACCACTCTGCAGGAAGGCTGACGGCCATGGACTTCGCGTTCGACGCGCGCACCGAGGAGCTGCGCGGCAAGCTGCTCGCTTTCATGGACGAGCACGTGTATCCGGCGGAGGCGGTCGCCGAGGAGCAGCGCGCGCTGCTGGCTTCGCCGTGGGACACGCCGGCGGTGGTCGAGGAGCTGAAGGCCGAGGCGCGCCGCCAGGGCCTGTGGAACCTGTTCCTGCCCGGCTCCGAGTACGGCGCGGGTCTGACCAACCTCCAGTACGCGCCGCTGGCCGAGATCACCGGGCGCTCCCCGCAGCTCGCGCCGACCGCGCTGAACTGCGCCGCGCCAGACACCGGCAACATGGAGGTGCTCTCCCAGTTCGGCGACGAGCAGCAGAAGAAGCAGTGGCTGGAGCCGCTGCTCGCCGGTGAGATCCGCTCCGCGTTCGCGATGACCGAGCCGGAGGTGGCCTCCTCGGACGCCACCAACATCACCACGCACATCGAGCGGGACGGCGACGAGTACGTCATCACCGGCCGCAAGTGGTACATCTCCGGGGCGATGAACCCGGACTGCAGGATCCTCATCGTGATGGGCAAGACCGACCCGGACGGCGACGACATCCGCCGCCAGCAGTCGATGGTGCTGGTCCCGGTCGACACCCCGGGTGTCACCGTGAAGCGGGCCATGCAGGTCTTCGGGTACGAGGACCACTACCACGGCGGCCACGCCGAGGTGATCTTCGACCACGCGCGCGTGCCGGTGTCCAATCTGATCGGCGAGGAAGGCGGCGGCTTCGCCATCGCGCAGGCCCGACTCGGTCCGGGCCGTATCCACCACTGCATGCGGCTGATCGGCATGGCGGAGCGCGCCATCGAGCTGATGTGCCGCAGGGCCGTCTCCCGTACGGCCTTCGGCAAGGCGCTGGCGCAGCAGGGCGTGGTCCACAACTGGATCGCGGACGCGCGCGTGACGGTCGAGCAGCTGCGGCTGCTGGTGCTGAAGACGGCCTGGCTGATGGACACGGTCGGCAACCGGGGCGCGCACACCGAGATCCAGGCCATCAAGATCGCCACGCCCCGCGCGGTCGTCGACATCATCGACCGGGCGATCCAGCTGCACGGCGCGGGCGGGGTGAGCCAGGACTTCCCGCTGGCCGAGCTGTACGCGGGGGCGCGGACGCTGATGATCGCCGACGGCCCGGACGAGGTGCACCAGCGGTCGCTGGCGCGTCGGGAGCTGAAGAAGTACCTGTGAGGTGACGGGTAAGGGGCGGTCGCCATGGCGACCGCCCCTTACGCATGTCCTGTGAACGACGGCTCAGGGGCGCAGGGCCCGCAGCAGGAGGTCCGCGAGGTGGTCGGCGACCTCCTGGGGGGTCATCGGCCCGTCGGGGCGGTACCAGGTCGACAGGTGGTGGACCGAGCCGAAGTGGTAGTCGACGACCAGGTCCGCCGGGGTGGCGCTGGAGAAGACGCCGGTCCGCTGGCCCTCCTCCACGAGGGCGCGGAACCGCTCGTGGTAGCGCCGCCGCTCCGCCCGCACCTGCTTGTTCTTCTCCGGGCTCAGATGGTGCATCGACCGGAAGAAGATCATCGCGTCGTCGAGGTTCTCGATCGTCGTGACGACGACGTCCGCCGCCGCTCCCCGCAGCCGCTTCTCGATCGGCTCGTCGGCGTCCGCGAACGCGTCGAGGCGCTCCTGCTGGACGCGCAGCACACGCGCGTACACCTCGTGGAGCAGGTCGTCCTTGGAACCGAAGTAGTGATACAGCGCCCCCTTGGTGACGCCGGCCGCCTCGACGATCTCCTGCACCGAGGTGCGGTCGTAGCCGCGTTCGGCGAAGAGCCGGGTGGCGGCGGCGAGGAGCCGCTGCGGCACGGGCGTCCCGGCGCCCTCCGTCGTTCTGGGCACTGCCGCCACCTGCCTTTCGTCTGCCTTACTGGCTGTCGTGCGCGGGGGAACGCGGTTCCCGACGGAGGATCTTCCCACTCGCCGCCTCGGGCGAGCCGGGCGGGACCTCCACCTGCCGCGGGTACTTGTAGGCGGCCAGTCTCTCCTTGCGGTGGACCGCCGGTTCATTCGGGTCCGTCGGCGCCGGGCGGAGGCGGGTGGCCTCTCCTTCCGCGGTGGCCGGACGGAGTCATTCGGCGGCCTCCCACTTCTGCTGGAACGGAGTCATTCGGCGGCCTCCCACTTCTGCTGGAGGTGGTTCATGTTGGTCAGCCAGCGGTCGGGGTCGGCGGCGCGCGCCTCGTAGTACCCGGAGACCTCGGGGTGGGGCAGGATGAGGAAGCGGTCCTCCTCGATGCCCTTGAACAGGGCGTCCGCGACGTCCTTCGGTTCGATCGCGGTCGGTTTGAGCACGAGGTCGCCGGCGGTGCCGGTGGCGTCCAGCATGTCGGTGCGGACGCCCTGGGGGCAGATCGCGTGGACCTTGACGCCGCGGTGGCGGTAGGTCAGCGACAGCCATTCGGCGAAGGCGTACGCGCCGTGCTTGGTGACGCTGTAGGGGGCCGCGCCGATCATCGTGAGCAGGCCCGCGGCGGAGACGGTGGAGACGAACCGGCCCCGGCCGCGCTCCAGCCAGTGCGGGAGCAGGGCGTGCGCCGCGCGGACGTGCGCCATGACGTTGACGTCCCAGGCGAGGGCCCAGACGGCCTCCGCGGCGGCCTCGGACCCGCCCGAGGCGACGCCGGCGTTGGCGCAGTAGACGTCGACCGTGCCGCCGAGGGCGTCGCGTGCCTCGGCGACGATCCCGGAGGCGTCGCCCGGCACCGTGATGCCGCCGATCTCGTCGGCGACCGTCTTCGCCCGGTCCGCGTCGAGGTCGTTGACGACGACCCGGGCGCCCTCGGCGGCGAACCTCCGGGCGAGGGCGGCGCCTATGCCGCCCCCCGCACCGGTGACGACGACTCCAGCACCCTGCACGGCTTCCACGATCGGTCTCCTTCGCCACAGCTCCAGCTCCCCCGCGACTGCCAGACTAACCGGTCGGTATGTCGGGGAGAAGGGTGTTACGCCGTACGGGTGCCGCCGTGACGTCTGGCCAACCGCCGCCGTTGGCAGGACGATGCGCTCACCTGGCGCACGCTGCGGGGCAAGGGGGCCTGTGATGGCGGATGCGGCGACCGGCGCGACGAGTTCGATGAGCGTGTCTCCCTACTGGGAGGTGACCTTCGACGCCGACGGGGACGTCGACGGCGGGCAGCGTGACCGGCTGCTGACCGGGGTGGCCCGGCAGGGGGTGCGGGACCTGGTGGTCTTCGCGCACGGCTGGAACAACGACCGCTCGGGCGCGACCGCGCTCTACAGCCGCTTCTTCGCGCCGTTCCCCCGGCTCGCCCCGGCGGCGAGACTCGGGTACGTGGGCGTGGTGTGGCCGTCGATGCGGTTCTCCGACGAGCCGATCCCCGATCTGCCGCGCTCCTCCGCCGCCGCCGGACCGGTGCGGCGGCCGGCGCTGGAGGAGGACACGCGGGACGCGCTGCTGGGGACGTTCCCGGGCCGGGCGGCCGTGGTCGAGCGGATCGCGGGGCTGCTGGATCTGCGGCCGCCGGGGGACGCCGGGCTGGAGGAGTTCGGGCGTCTGGTGCGGCTGCTGGTGGCGGCCGCGCCGTCGGGGCCGCAGGAGTCGTGCGCGGCGGACGTCCTGACCGGGGGCGCGCCGCAGGACGCGCCGTTGATGCTGCACGCGCCGACGGCGGAGGTCTGCGAGGACTTCGCGCGGGCGCTGGCCCTGATGGAAGGCGGCTCGGGGGCGGCCGGGTTCTCTGTGCCGAACCCGTGGGACGGCGCGCACGAACTGCTGCGGCAGGCCACGTACTACGCGATGAAGCGGCGGGCGGGCACGGTCGGCGAGCGGGGGCTCGGACCGCTCGTCGGACGGCTGGCCGGTGCGGCGCCGCAGCTGCGGGTGCACCTCGTGGGGCACAGCTTCGGCGGGCGGCTGGTGTCGTTCGCGCTGCGGGGGCTGCCCGAAGGGGTGCGCGCGGTGAAGTCGGTGACGCTGCTCCAGGGGGCTTTCTCGCACTACGCGTTCGCCGCACGGCTCCCGCACGACGCGCGCGCGGGCGGTGCGCTGAACGGCCGGCAGAGCCGGGTGGACGGGCCGCTGGTGTGCTGTCACTCCCGCTACGACTCGGCGCTCGGCACGATCTACCCGCTGGCCTCCCGGATGGCGGGCGACGAACGCGGGGCGGCCGAGGAGTTCGCGGCGGCGGACGAGCCCGGAGCGGCCGGTGAGCCCGGAGCGGCCGGGACCGTCGCGGGAGTCGGGGCGGCCGGCGAGCTGGAGTTCGGCGGGGAGTTCGGGTTCGGCGGGGTGTCCGGAGCCAAGTGGGGTGCGATGGGGTACGGGGGTGTGCGGGCGGTGCCGGGTACGCGCGCGTGCACGCTCGCGGAGGCGCTGGCCGGTCCACTGCCGGCGTCGGGCTGCGTGAACGTGGACGTGGCGGAGGTGGTCCGCCGGGGCGGGCCGCCGTCCGGGGCGCACAGCGACATCGTGCACCCCGAACTGGCGCGACTGGTGCTGTCGGCGGGCCGCGTCCGTTGAGGCACGGCCCGCCTCGGGTGGGTCAGCGGTGTGAGGTGAACTCCACCACCTGCTGGTAGGTGGGCC
Organism: Streptomyces sp. NPDC088254; assembly: GCF_044740925.1. Lineage (NCBI taxonomy): Bacteria > Bacillati > Actinomycetota > Actinomycetes > Kitasatosporales > Streptomycetaceae > Streptomyces > Streptomyces sp. NPDC088254. Next base: position 366,368 of record NZ_JBIURQ010000008.1, read on the forward strand.
GGTTCTGCCAGCTGATGTTGCCGTGCTTGATGCCGCCGAGGGTGCGCTGCACGATCGAGTCGGCGCACCACTGGTTGCCGGCCGCGCACAGGGCGTCGCCGGGGTAGACCTGGGCCGCCGTACGGCCCGCCGCTTCCTTCAGGGAGGTGAGGAGGGTGTCGCGGCAGGCGGTCAGGCTGCCGCCGCCGCAGTACTTCTGCGCCAGCGGGCCCTTCACCGGCTCGCCGAGCACGGCCCGCAGGTCCTTGTCGACGTAGCTCCACCAGCCGTACTGGAAGGAGCTGCCGGCGTGGGCGCCGGTCGGGCCGTGCGCCGCCGAAGGGGGCTCGTCGGCGGGCAGGTTGGCGGTGAACGCCGCGTACAGGCCGGCGCCGAGACCGGGTTCGAACTGGGCCTTCACCAGCAGCGGCCACCAGGCGTCCAGGATGCGTACGGCGTCCGCGTTCGCGTACGTCTTCGAACCGGCCGTCGTCTCGGTGCGCTTGCCGCCGGCGGTCAGCCAGGCCTGGAGCTTGCCCACCGCCGCGGCGGCCGCGGTGTCGGTGACCGGGGAGCTGTTGATCACCTTCAGCAGGTCGGGCAGGACGTCCTCGGCGCGCAGGTCGGCGAGAGCCGCGTCCGCCATCGCCTTGACCAGTGAGGCGCGGGTGACGCCGCCGGCCTGGACGAGCTTCTTCACCCGGGTCTCCAGCAGGTTCCCGCGGTGCACGGAGCCGTCGCCCCAGGGCGCGGACGTGTAGTCCTGGGCCTGCTTGTTGTTCCAGGAGATGTAGTAGTCCTGGTCGATGGAGTTGGGGTGCTGCGAGGGCGGGGTGTAGGAGGCGGTGTTGGTCGCCGGGTTCCAGCCACGCCACTCGTACGCGGGCTGCGCCCACGCCGGGAACTCCGCGTCGACGCCGGCGGCGCGCACCGGGTTGTCGCCGCTGTTGTAGTACGCGGTGTGCTCGGAGTCGGCGTAGAACCAGTTGAAGGTGTAGTTGATGTGCTGCGCCGCGCTCTGGAAGGACTCGGGTCCCCTCACGTAGTCGGGGTCGTTGAGCATCTGGAAGCCGATGATGGAGTCGGCCTCGTGGAAGTAGGACGAGCGCAGGGTGGTGTAGGCGACCTTCTTGCCGCCCACGGTCGCGCGGTGGGTGACGGGCCCGTACTTCGTGCGCCAGACGCGCATCGTGTACGAGCCGGCCGGGGAGTTGTCGGCCGTGGTGGGCTTCCAGGCGTTCTTCTGCTCGATCTTCTCCATCGCGGTGCAGGCGCCGCGGTAGAGGTAGTGGAAATCGTCCTGGCACAGCTCGACGGCGTAGGTGTCGATGATGTCCTGGCCGGAGGTGGTGGCGCTCCAGGAGTAGTCCTGGCCGCGGCCGAGTTCGACGTACATGCTCAGGCCGGCGAAGGAGGCGCCGCGGGCGCTGATGCCGGGGCCCTGGAGCTCCTGCAGGAGCAGGAGCTGGGGGGCGAAGTAGCCGGTCTGGGGGCCGAAGACGGCGACGGGGTGGCCGCCGGCGGTGTGGTCGCCGCTGACGACGAGGGCGTTGGACATGCCGCGCCGGGCGGAGCTGAAGGCGGTGGCGGCGGCCGTGGCGGAAGCGGTCGCCGCGGTGGGGGCGGCGGCGGCGCCGGTGCGGTCGTACACGAGGGGTTCCTCGACGACCGAGCCGGCGTCGGGGAGGGCCTGGCCCTGGGGGTTCTCCGGCTTGGCTGCGTAGGGGAAGCTCTTGCCGTCGTGGACGGTCAGGACGGCTTCGGGGTCGTTGCGTTCGCGGAACGACTCCCAGACCCTGGTGCCCTGTTCGACGCCGTACTTCTGCTGCGCGGCGAGCAGGGAGATCGCGTTGTTGACCTCGCCTCCGCCGCCGGAGCCGAAGAGGGCGCCGATGACCGAGCCGAGTGCCACCAGGTCGGTGATCTTGAAGTGGGCGATGGAGCCCGCGTTGGTGATTGAGTCCTTGTGCCCGGTCAACACGTATTCACCGGGGAAGTAGCGGCCGCTGTCGGAGGCGTCGATATAGGCGTTGACGCCGTCGAGATAGGCGTTGGCGTCGGCGAGCGCCAGCTGTCCGCGGGCGCCGTTCACGGCGACCGCGTTGTCGATCTGGGCCTGGAGATCGGCCTCGGTGTACGGGGCGTTGCGCCAGAACTGCTGTTCAAGGCCCTGATTGTCGGCGGCGCCGCCGGCGAAGGAGGTGAGTTGACCGCGACCGACGTGCCGGAACACGTCCATGAGCCACAGCCGGTCCTCGGCGGCGGCATATCCGGCGCCGAACTCGGTGCCGTATCTGGTGGTGCCGGTGATGTGCGGTACGCCCGTCTTCTTGTCGCGGACGATGGTGACATCGCCGCGGCCGGCGGGTTTCACGGTGGAGGCGACTTGATCGGCGGGGACCCCGAACGACGCGTCGTTGAAGAACGTGTTGATCGTCTGGTTGGTCAGCGCCGGATATCCCTTGGCCAGGTTGGCGTAGGGCCCGAGCTGGTCCTCGGCGTGCGCGGGCTGGGTGCCGAAGGCCTGGTTGAGCAGGATCTGGGCGAGGGTGGCGTTGCCGTTCTGCCCGGGCGGCAGGATGTCGGAGCACTGCGCGCCGCAGTGGTCGTTCACGGCCGTGAGCTCGGCCGCGGACGCCGTGCGGGCGGTCCCGACGGAAAATGGCGTCAAAAGACCGGCAATCAGGGCGCATACGGATGCGGTCTTCAGGAACCCGGGGAATCTGCCGGGAGTTCTCAGTCTGACGGGAGCGGTGCATGGGATTCGCCGTGGCATCGGCAACTCCTAGCGAGGGGATGGCCGGAAGGTTACCGCCGGTATCCCCGGTATTGAAGATGAACATGCGTCATGTTTCGAAGTCGCCTCATCAATCTCATGGGCGGCATCGCGGATCGGATGGAACCGAAGGGAGCCGAATCGCTTGTCGATACGTCTATTCGGCGATGCCGCGCGAAGTCCTCGCGGACGGTGCGCGAAGTCCGAGCGCGACGAACGCCGAAGTGACCGAAGTGCAGGTGCAGATGTGACGGAGGTGCAAGGCGATGGCCGGTTTTCGGAGTCTGGCGAGACAGGTGCGTGACACGCGGTGCGATCTGGCGCTGCGGCGTTACTCACTGCGCAAGTGCCTGGAGCGGTTCGCTCCTTACGGGCACAGGGCGACCTGGGACCATCTCTGCTCGCGGGCCGGGTTCGGCCCCGAGGACCGCTCCCCCGATCCTGCGCGGCTCGTGGCCGCGTTGGACGAGTTGGAGGAGGCGCGGGCGGTGTGGCTGGCCTACGAGGTGGAGTTCGCCGAGCGCCGCAGGAAGGAGAAGTACGACGGGCTGCGTCGGCCGGGCACCGTGGACGACTGGCACCGGATGACCTGGGGCGGTTTCGGCGTGGCGTGGTGCGACGACCCGCGGGTGCATCCCCGTGAGCCGCTGGCCGAGGTGCTGCGCCGGCTGATCACCGCCCTGGAGCGCGAGCCGGGCTCCGCCTGTCCGGTGTGCGGCGGGGCGCGGCTCCAGTGGAAGTACGACCTGGACCACGAACCGTCCTCCGGCCCGGTCTGCGCGGACTGCGGCATACTCGTCCCCCGCCCGGTCCTCACCGCGGAGGCGCTGGCGTACGCGAGGCGGGGGCGGCTGCTGATGTCGGCGTGAGACCGGCCGCCGGCCTGAGCCGGGGGCCGTGCGGAAGCACGGCGCGTGTACGGCACGGGGTGCGCACCGAGGGTGTGGCGCACCCCTGTTCCGCCGTGGGCAACGCGGGGCGATGCAACGGCGGGTGACGGTACCAGCCGCTAATCCGGTCGCTCCAGCGCTTTGCCATGAGGACAGTCGGGAGGGATGAGACCCGTCTGAGGCCCTGAAGGAGCCCCTCATGTCGACGCTGCGCGTCACCGCCGAAGTGCTGACCGTCCACGAACACCCCAACGCCGACGCCCTCGAACTGGCCCAGGTGGGCCTGTATCGCGCGGTCGTCGCCAAGGGGGCGTACCGCACCGGGGACGCCGCGCTCTACATCCCCGAGCAGGCGGTGCTGCCGGCCTCCCTGATCGAGGAGCTGGGGCTGACCGGGCGGCTGGCCGGGAGCAAGGCGGACCGGGTCAAGGCGGTCCGTCTGCGGGGCGAGCTGTCGCAGGGGATCGTGTGCCGGCCCGCGGCGCTGGCCGACGTCGACCTGGAGCGGGCGGCCGAGGCGGGGACCGACTTCGCGGAGCGGCTGGGCATCACCAAGTGGGTGCCGCCGATCCCGCCGACGATGAGCGGCGAGGTCGAGGCCGCGTCCGAGCTGCTGCCCTGGGTCGACATCGAAAACATCCAGCGCTATCCGGACATCTTCGCTCCGGGTGAGCCGGTGGTGCTGACGGAGAAGCTGCACGGGTCGGCGTGCCTGCTGACGTATGTCGCGGACGAGGGGCGGGTGTACGTCTCCTCCAAGGGCTTCGGCGGGAAGTCGCTGGCGCTGAAGGAGGATCCGCGGAACCTGTACTGGCGTGCCGTAAGGGGGCACGGCGTGATGGAGGCGGCGGCCGGGATCGCCGAGCGGCTCGGCGCGCGGCGGGTCGGGATCTTCGGTGAGGTGTACGGGGCGGGCGTGCAGGATCTGGCGTACGGCGCGGACGGGCGGCGGGAGAGTCTCGGGTATGCCGCGTTCGACGTCTCCGTGGAGGCCGGGGGTGCGGTGCGGTGGCTGGACCCGGGGGAGGTGGTGGAGCTGCTGGACGGTGAACTGCCTGTGGTGCCAAGGCTGTTCGAGGGGCCGTACGACAGTGAGCGGGTGCTGGAGCTGGCGAGCGGACGCGAGACGGTGTCCGGGCGGGAGCTGCATCTTCGGGAGGGCGTGGTGATTCGTCCCGCTGTCGAGCGGTACAGCACGGTGACCGGCGGCCGGGCGATCGCGAAGGCGGTGAGCGCGGCCTATCTGACACGGAAGGGTGGGACGGAGTACGAGTAGAGGTGAGCCGGGGGTAGATGACCGTGGGTCGTCGCGGGCCGGGTGGAGTCGCGAAACCCGGCGCCGCCGAGGTGCCGCCGCGCCCATCCGCGCCGCCCCAGCGGCACGACTGCCCGCGGCCAGGCGCGACTTGAGACCGAGGCGACTCACCCGACCCAGGGGCGCGGGGAACTGCGCGACCGGCCACACGCGAGCCGCACGTACCCAGCTGCCCGCGACTAGGCGCAACTTGGGAACGACGCGACCCACCCCCCAGGGGCGCGGGGAACTGCGCGACCGGCCACACGCGAGCCGCACGTACCCAGCTGCCCGCGACTAGGCGCAACTTGGGAACGACGCGACCCACCCCCCAGGGGCGCGGGGAACTGCGCGACCGGCCACACGCGAGCCGCAGCCGCCCCGCCGCCCGGTGTCTACCGGGTTTCCGCCGCGCCTCGCTTCTCCGTCAGCAGCCTTGATCCCGCCGCCCGTTCGCCGAAGGCATCGTTCGGGTTGGAGAGGACGCAGGTGTGGAGGGAGAGGCAGCCGCAGCCGATGCAGTCGGTGAGGTGGTCGCGCAGACGGTTCAGCTGCCGTATGCGTTCGTCGAGTTCGGCTCGCCAGGCCTGCGACAGGCGGGCCCAGTCCTCGCGGGTCGGCGTGCGCTCCTCGGGCAGTTCGGCGAGCGCCTCGCGGATCGTGGCCAGCGGGATGCCCACCCGCTGGGCGGCCCGCACGAAGGCCACGCGCCGGAGCGTGTCGCGGTGGTAGCGGCGTTGATTGCCCGGCGTGCGGCGGCTGCTGATCAGCCCCTTGGCCTCGTAGAAGTGCAGCGCGGAGACGGCGGCGCCGCTGCGGGCGGCGAGCTGGCCGACCGTGAGCTCGTGGATCTTCTCGGGTATCTGGGGCACCCCTCAGAGACTACCGATCAGGCCGACCGGTCGACCCGTCTCCTCGATCCGTTGACACCGACCTCACTCCCGACCATGCTAAGCAGTCGCTTAGACGTCACACGAGAGGCCGGGACATGGCTGAGCCGAGGATCTTCACGTCCGTCGACGAGCTGAAGGCTGCGGTGGGCGAGCAGCTGGGGTACACGGACTGGGTGGAGGTCGACCAGAAGCGGATCGACCTCTTCGCCGAGGCCACCGGCGATCACCAGTGGATCCACGTGGACCCGGAGAAGGCCGCCGCCGGGCCGTTCGGGACCACGATCGCGCACGGGTACCTGACGCTGTCGCTGCTGCCGCTGTTCGGGCCGCAGCTGATCTCCGTCGAGAACGTGAAGATGGGCGTCAACTACGGGACGAACAAGGTCCGTTTCCCCTCCCCCGTGCCGGTCGGCTCCCGGCTGCGCGCCACCGCGACGATCACCTCGGTGGACGAGGTGCCCGGCGGCGTCCAGCTCACCGTCGCCTTCTCCGTGGAGCGCGAGGGCGGGGACAAGCCGGCGTGCGTCGCGGAGTCGGTGTCCCGGTACTACCTCTAGAACGGAACGGACCGCCGCCCGCGGCTACTTCGCCGCGCCCACCATCCGCAGCACGAGGTCGGCGTACAGCGCGCCGACCTCGTCGGGCGTGCGCGGGCCGTCCACGTTGAACCAGCGGGCCACGTCGATGCACAGCGACAGCACGGCGAGGGTCGTGCCGTGCACGTCCAGCACGTCGAACTCGCCGGCCGCCACGCCGTCCTCGATGATCCCGCGCACCTGCGCGTCGACCTGCCGGCGCAGGTCGAGGATCTCGGCGCGGGCGTCGGGGCCGAGGGCGTCCAGTTCGTACTGCACGACCCGCGCGGTGGTGCGCCGCCCGGCGTGCCAGCGGACGAAGGAGCTCACGGCGTCCGCGAGCCGCCGCGTCGCGTCGCCGTCGCCGTTCGCGGCCGTGCGCAGGATGTCCAGCGCGCGGTCGTGACCGATGCGGCTGATGCGGTGCAGCAGCTCTTCCTTGGTCTTGTAGTGGATGTAGAGGGCGGCCGGGCTCATGCCCGCGCGGCCCGCGATGTCGCGGGTGGTGGTCGCGTGGTAGCCACGCTCGGCGAAAGCCTCCACGGCGGCGACGAGCAGTCGCCGGGCCGCGTCAGGGGTGACCTCTTCCCACGGCTCGACGTCGCCGCCGGCCGTCTCCTCCGCCGTACTCATCGCTGGTTCGCCCCTCTCGCTACCGGAGCTACACCATACCGCTGAAGCTGAGCGGCCGCTTAGCGCCGCCGCTCGGAAGCCCTCAGGCATAGGGGAATCCCTCGCGGGCCGGGCGACCCCCTCAGAGCTTCTCGAAGGGGTCGTGTTCCGCGAGCAGCTTCTCCAGCCGCGCCTGGTCGACCCGGCTCACGATCGCCCCCGCCTCCTGACGGTCCCTGATCACCTTGGCCAGGGTGAAGGCGGAGGTGACCAGGTACAGCACGGCGATGGCCAGGAAACCGCGCACCCAGGCGTCGGCGTTCAGCCGGAAGATACCGATGGCCGTGGCCGCCATGGCGACGGCGAAGGACGCGACCGCCTGGCCGTGGAACGCGGCGGTGCTCTGCTGCTTGACCGGTGTGTCACTCATGGCCACAGCATCGTCCGGGCGTGGCGCGCGCCACATCCGCGCACGTACTCAGAACCTACTCAGAATGCCGAGACCCCGGTCAGCGCCCGCCCGATCAGGAGCTTCTGGATCTGGCTGGTGCCCTCGTAGAGGGTCATCACCCGCGCGTCGCGCAGCAGTTTGCCCGCCGGGTACTCGTCGACGTAGCCGTAGCCGCCGAAGACCTGGAGGGCGTTGTTGGCGGCGCGGACGGCGGCCTCCGAGGCGAACAGCTTGGCCTTGGAGGACTCCACGGCGAAGGGCCGCCCGCGGTCGATCAGGTCCGCGACCCGCCAGGTGAGGAGCCGGGCGGCGTCCACGTCGACCGCGATGTCGCTGATCAGCTCCTGGACGAGCTGGTGGTGGGCGATGCTCTTTCCGAACTGCTCGCGCTCCCCCGCGTACCGCACGGCCGCGTCCAGCGCGGCCTGGGCGATGCCGACACAGCCCGCCGCGACCGACATCCGCCCCTTGGCGAGGGCCGACATGGCGACGGAGAAGCCCTTGCCCTCCTCGCCGAGCAGCGCGGACGCCGGCACCCGGACGCCGTCCAGGACCAGTTCGGCGGTGGCCTGACCGCGCAGGCCGAGCTTGCCGTGCAGGGTGCGGCGGGTCAGGCCGGGGGTGTCGGCGGGGACGAGGAACGCGGAGACCCCCTTGTGACCGGGGGCGTCGGTGGAGCGCGCGAAGAGCAGCACGACGTCGGCCCAGGTGCCGTTGGTGATGAACATCTTCGTGCCGTCGATGACGTAGTCGTCGCCGTCGCGGACCGCGCGGGTGGTGAGGTTCCCGGCGTCCGAGCCCGTGCCGGGCTCGGTCAGGCCGAAGCAGCCGACGTACGCGCCCGAGGTCAGCCCCGGCAGCCAGCGCCGCTTGTGCTCCTCGCTCCCCCAGGCCGCGATCGTCTTGGCGACCAGGCCGAGGGAGACGGACACGATCCCGCGCACCGAGGAGTCACCGCGGCCGAGCTCCTCCGTGACCAGGCAGTACGCGAGGTGGTCGCCGCCCGAGCCGCCGTGCTCCTCGTCGATCGTCAGTCCCAGGAAGCCGACCTCGCCGAGCTTCTTCACGATGCCCCGGTCGACCTCCTCGGCGCGGTCCCAGGCTGCGGCGTGCGGGGCGATCTCGCGCTCCACGAAGTCCCGGGCGAGCCGCCGGACGGCCTCCTGCTCCTCGCTGAGCCCCAGACGCATGACGCGACACCCATCCTTTAATTAGCACTGCTAGTTTCCTGTGTCAGCCCTACTATGTGCGCCATGGCCCGACCGCGCAAGCCCTTGCTGAGCACCGACCGCATCGTCGTGACGGCCCGCGCGCTCGTGGACGCCGAGGGCCTGGCGGCCGTCTCCACCCGGCGGCTCGCCGCGGAGCTCGGCGTGAGCGGGCCCTCGCTCTACAACCACTTCCGCACCAAGGACGAGATCCTGGAGGCCGTCGCCGACTCGGTCAGCGCCCAGGTGGACCTGACGATGTTCGAGGACGGCCGGGAGTGGCGGACCGCCCTGCACGACTGGGCCGTCTCCTACCGGGCCGCCCTGCGCGACCACCCCAACATCGTGCCGGTCCTGGCCCGCGGCCCCGGCCGCCGTCCGGCCGCGCTGCGGCTCGCGGACGCGGTGTACGGGGCGATGGTCGACGCCGGCTGGCCGCCCGCGCAGGCCACCTCGATCGGCGCGCTGATGCGGTACTTCATCATGGGCTCCGCGCTCGGCTCCTTCGCGGGCGGTTTCGTCGGCGACGCCGGCGCGTACGACCCGGCCGACTACCCGCACCTCGGTCAGGCCCATCTGCTGGCCGACCAGCAGGAGAAGATCGACGAACGCGCCTTCGAGACGGGGCTCACCGCGCTGCTGGACGGGCTGGCCCAGCAGTACGAGCAGGTGCGGCGCGGCGCGTAGCCCCGACCGCGCGCACACTTCGGTCGGCGCCGAAGCGTTCGTGTCGCATGCTGGGGGGCATGACCACCAGGGATGCACGGGCTCCACTGCTGGCCCGGCTGGCGGGGCTGCTCGCCGACGAGACACGGGCCACGTGTCTGCTGGCGCTGCTCGACGGGCGGGCGTGGACCGCCGGTGAGCTGGCGCGGCACGCGGGGGTCGCCGCGTCGACGTTGAGCGAGCACCTGGGCAAGCTCGTAGCGGGCGGGTTGCTCGCCGAGGAGCGGCAAGGGCGGCACCGGTACGTGCGGCTGGCCGACGCCCGGGTCGCCCAGCTGGTGGAGGACCTGGCCGCCCAGGTCGCCCCCGACGCCGTCGCCGCACCCCGCAGTCTGCGGGCGTCGAGCGCGGGCTCGGCGCTGGCACGCGGCCGCACCTGTTACGACCACCTCGCCGGGCGGCTCGGCATCGCGGTCACCGACGCGCTCACCGCGCGCGGGCTGCTGCTCCAGGAGACGGGGTTCGCGCTGACCCGGGCGGGGCTGCGGTGGTTCGACGGCACTGGCATCGCCCTCGACCGCACGGGCCGGCGGCCGCTGGCCCGCGCCTGCCTCGACTGGACGGAGCGCCGCCCCCACCTCGCCGGGGTCGCGGGGGCCGCCCTGTGCCGGCACGCCTTCGACTCGGGGTGGTGCGAGCGCATCGGCTCCGAGCGCGCGGTGCGGGTGACGGCGTCGGGAGAACACGCGCTGAACGAACTGCTGGGCATCGACCGGGCCGCGCTGAGGTAGCCGCCGCCCGCCCGGTCCGAAAACCGCGAGACCTCGCCCCCTTCTCTTCCCTAGCCTCTGGAGCATGATGCACTCCCCACGTCGTACGGAACTGCTCGCGGCCGGTGCGGCCGCCGTCGCCGTGGTGCTGTGGGCCTCGGCGTTCGTGTCGATCCGCAGCGCGGGCGACGCCTACTCGCCGGGCGCGCTGGCCCTCGGCCGACTGCTGGCCGGGGCCCTGACGCTGGGGCTGATCTGCCTCGTGCGGCGGGAGGGGTGGCCGCCGCGATCGGCGTGGCGCGGGATCGGGATATCGGGGGTGCTCTGGTTCGGCTTCTACATGGTGGTCCTGAACTGGGGCGAGCAGCAGGTCGACGCGGGCACGGCTGCCCTGGTGGTGAACATCGGGCCGATCCTGATCGCCCTGCTCGGCGCGCGCTTCCTGGGGGACGCGATGCCGCCGCGGCTGCTGGCCGGGATGGCGGTGTCCTTCGCCGGTGCGGTGACGGTGGGGTTGTCGATGTCGGGGGACGGCGGTTCCTCGGTGCTCGGGGTGGCACTGTGTCTGCTGGCGGCGATCGCGTACGCCGCCGGAGTCGTGGCGCAGAAGCCGGCGCTGCGGCGGGCGAGCGCGCTGCAGGTCACGACGTTCGGGTGCCTGGTCGGGGCGGTGCTCTGCCTGCCGTTCGCCGGGCAGCTGGTGAGCGAGGCGGCGAAGGCCCCGGTGTCAGCCACGCTGAACATGGTCTACCTGGGCGTCTTCCCGACCGCGCTCGCCTTCACCGCCTGGGCGTACGCCCTCGCCCGTACGACCGCCAGCCGCATGGGCGCGACGACGTACGCGGTGCCCGCGCTGGTCGTCCTGATGTCGTGGCTGACCCTGGGTGAAGTGCCGGGGCCGCTCACGCTGACGGGCGGGGCGCTGTGCCTGGCCGGGGTCGCGGTGTCGCGGTCGCGGGCCCGGCGGGCGCCCGAGGCCGCGGCGGTGGAGCCGCGGCCGGAGCGACTGGAGGAGTCAGCGTGAACGGGCCCTGCCGGACAGGACCTTGATGGAGACGAGCGCGATCACCGAGAGGCCGACGATGTAGGCGGCGACCGACATCGACGTGCCCGTCGCCTCCAGGAGCAGGACCATGACGAACGGCGCGAGTCCGCCGCCGCCGACGGCGGCGATCTGGTAGCCGAGGGAGGCGCCGGTGTAGCGCATCTCGGGTGTGAACAGTTCGGCGAACAGGGCGGCCTGGGGGCCGTACATGATGCTCAGGAAGCAGCTCGCGACGAACGTGCCGACCGCGAGCCACAGCAGTGAGCCGGTGTCGATCAGCAGGAACAGCGGTACGGCCCACACCGCGATGCCGACCGCGCCGAACGCGTAGATCTTGATGCGGCCGACGCGGTCGGACAGCGCGGCGGAGGCCGGGATCAGCACCAGTTGGGTGAGGCTGACGCAGAGCGAGACGGTGAGGACGGCGCCGCGGTTCATGCCCAGTTCGCGGGTGGTGTAGTCGAGGACGCCGGTGATGAGGATGTAGAAGGTCGCGGTGTTCACGGCGAAGGAGCCGCCGGCCAGGAGGACCGTGCCGAGGTGGTCGCGCAGGACCGTGCGCAGGGGCGAGCCGCGCTCGGACTTCTCCTTCTCGGCGAGCGCCCGCTCCGCCTCCCGGAAGGCGGGCGTCTCTTCGACGCGGGTGTGGATGTACCAGGCGAGCACGAGGACGAACAGGCCGACGAGAAAGGGCATCCGCCAGCCCCAGGCGGCGAAGGCGCTGTCGGTGGTGAAGGCGCCGGCCAGCAGGAACACGCTGTTGGCGGTCACCACGCCGATGGGGACGCCGAGCTGGACGACGCTGCCGTAGACACCGCGCTTGCCCTCGGGGGCGTACTCGGTGGCCAGGAGCATCGCGCCGCCCCACTGGGCGCCGACCGCGAGCCCCTGGACGACGCGCAGGGTGACCAGCAGGACCGGGGCGGCGACGCCGATCGTGTCGTACGTCGGCAGCAGGCCGATGCCCGTGGTGGCCACGCCCATGAGCGTGAGCGCGAGGACGAGCATCGGCTTGCGGCCGCGCTTGTCGCCGAGGTGGCCGGCGACGATGCCGCCGAGCGGGCGGGCGAGGAAGCCCACGGCGAAGGTGGCGAAGGAGGCGAGGACCCCGGCGGTGGGGCTGCCCGCCGGGAAGTAGAGGTCGCCGAGGACGAGGGCGGCGGCGATGCCGAAGACGAAGTAGTCGTACCACTCGACGGCGGAGGCGAGGGCGGCGGCGGTGGCCACACGGCGGCGATGGGGGGTCGACGCGGCGGTCACGGTGGTGGGTCGATCGGTGGGGAACGTGTCCATGCGTGCACACTCCGATGGGTGCGGTGGGGACGTTCCCGGGAACATACTGACCGGACGGTATGGGGTCAACGGTCGTGCACGAAGGTTGCCCGGAGCGCCTGGGGCACTCCGGGCGATTCGGTCTCAGAACATCACCAGCGCCCTGCCGCCCTTGCCCGCGAGCATGTTGGCGAAGGCCGCCGGAATCCCCTCGAGCGCGATGCGTTCGCTCACCAGTGCGCCCAGGTCCAGGCGGCCCGCCCGGACGTGCTCGGCCAGCACCGGCAGGTCCTGCGCCGGGTTCGAGTTGCCGTAGACGCAGCCGGCGAGGGTCCTGCCCCAGTGGAAGATCTCCAGGGCGTTGAAGGTGACCTGCTGGTCCTTGCCGCCGATGCCGACGACCGTGGTGCGGCCGCCGCGCCGGGTGGAGTCCCAGGCCGCGCGGATGGTGTCCGCGCGGCCCACGCACTCGACGGCCACGTCGACTCCCTGCTTGCCGGTGAGCGCGCGGATCTCGCGGGCGGTGTCGGCGGAGGCGACGACGAAGTCGGTGGCGCCGGCGGCGCGGGCGAGGTCCTCTTTCTCCGGGGAGACGTCCACGGCGACGATCGCCGAGGCGCCGGCGATCCGGGCCGCCTGGAGGGTCGCGAGGCCCACTCCCCCGGCGCCGAACACGGCGACCGTCTCACCGGCCCGCACGCGCGCGCTGTGGTGGACGGCGCCGTAGCCGGTGAGGACCGCGCAGCCGAGGAGCGCGGCGTCGGTGAGCGGGACGCCGTCGGGCAGGGGCAGGACGCACGAGGCGGCGACGACCGTCTCCTCGGCGAACGCGGCGACGTTCAGGCCGGGGTGCAGGTCGACGCCGGCGGCGGTGCGGGCGTACACGTCGGCGGATCCGGTCAGCGCGTTGGCGCACAGCCAGACCTCGCCGAGCGAGCAGGCGTGACAGCTGCCGCAGGAGGGGGCCCAGTTGAGGACGACATCGTCTCCGGGCGCGAGGTGCGCCACCCCTTCGCCGACGGCGACAACCGTGCCCGAGCCCTCGTGGCCGAGGACGGCCGGGACGGGGACGCGCATGGTGCCGTTGGACAGGGAGAGGTCGGAGTGGCAGACGCCGGCGGCGGCGAGCCGCACGCGGACCTGTCCGGGGCCGGGGTCCGGAAGGTCGATCTCGGTGATCTCCAGGGGTGCGCCCACGGCGGGCAGAACGGCTGCTCGGACCATGTGAGGGCTCCTCAGAACTGGAGGGACTTGGTCTGGAGGTACTCGGCGAGGCCGTGCGCGCCGAGTTCGCGGCCGACGCCGGACTGCTTGTAACCGCCGAAGGGTGCGAGCGGGTTGAAGCGGCCGCCGTTGATGTCGACCTGCCCGGTGTCCATCCGGCGGGCGAAGGCGACCGCCTCCGCCTCGTCGCCGGCCCAGACCGCGCCGGCGAGGCCGTAGACCGTGCCGTTGGCGATGCGCAGGGCGTCCTCCTCGTCGTCGTAGGGAAGGATCGACAGGACCGGGCCGAAGATCTCCTCCTGCGCGACGGTCATCTCGGGCGTGACGTCGGCGAGGACGGTGGGGCTGACGAAGTAGCCCCGCTCGCGCGGCGATTCGGGTCCGCCGGCGACAAGCCTGGCCCCTTCGGCAACGCCCTGCTCGATGTAGCCGACCACGCGTTCGCGCTGCTTGGCGTTGACGAGCGGGCCGATGCGGTCGCCGTACTTGGCGGCGGCCGCCGCGGCCAGCTCGACAGCCTCGTCGTACTGGTCGCGGTGGACGAGCATGCGGGTCCAGGCGCTGCACGTCTGGCCGGAGTTGGACATGACGTTGGCGACGCCGACGTTGACGGCCTTGGCCAGGTCGGCGCTCGGGAGGATGACGTTGGCGGACTTGCCGCCGAGTTCGAGGGCGACCTTCTTGATCGCCGCGCCGGCGGTGGCGGCGATCCGGCGGCCGACGGCGGTGGATCCGGTGAAGGAGACCAGGTCCACGCCCGGGTGTTCGGCGAGGGCCTGCCCGGCGACCGGGCCGAGGCCGGTGACGAGGTTGAACACACCGGCGGGGACGCCGGCCTCGTCGACGGCCTCGGCGAAGAGCTGGGCGGTGAGCGGCGTGTCCTCGGCCGGCTTCAGGACGACGGTGCAGCCCGCGGCCAGGGCGGGGGCGACCTTGGCGACGATCTGGTGGAGCGGGTAGTTCCAGGGGGTGATGGCGCCGACCACGCCGATCGGCTCGTGGAGGACGGTCGAGTTGCCCACCTTCTCCTCGAAGGGGTGGGCAGCGGCCAGTTCGGCGTAGGAGCCGGCGACCGCGATCGGCAGGCCCGCGTGGACGGCCTCGGAGAAGGCCGGTGGGGAGCCGAGTTCGGCGGTGACGGTCTCGGCGATCTCGTCCTTGCGGGCGGTCAGCGCGTCCCGCAGGGCGGCCAGACGAGCGGCCCGCTCGGCCGGCGGGGTCGCGGCCCAGGCCGGGAGGGCGGCGCGCGCGGCCCGCACGGCGGCGTCGACGTCCTCGGCGGTGCCCGCCGGAACCGTGGCGATCACCCGCTCGTCGGCCGGGTCGACGACCTCGATCACGTCCTGGCCTGCGGCGGGGCGCCAGGCGCCGTCGAGGTAGATGCCGTCGTGTGCCTTCATCGTGCTTCCCTCCGGGCGGTCCTCGGTCGTCCGCGCCCTAAACTAGCGTCGATAGTTTTTGGGCGCCAGAGGCGCCGGGGTGCGACGCCTCACGGTGACACGAGCGGGACACCACGGGGTACGAGTGGGGCACAGGACAGGGGACGGTACAGGGCGCGGAACAGGGGCGGCACGGAGGGACAGCCGGCCGGGGAGGTGGGACGGCGGACCGGTGGGGACGGATCAGCGGGTGGCCGTCAGGTGGGCGAAGACGACGACATTGCTGGAGTAGCCGGTCTTGCGGTCGAAGAGGCCGCCGCAGGTGAGCAGCCGCAGCTCGGGACGCTTGCGGGGGCCGTAGACCTCCTTGTCTGGGAAGCGGGCCTTGTCGAAGATCCTGACCCGGTCGACGGTGTAGACGGCGGTACGGCCGTCGGCGCGCCGGGCCTCGATGCGCCCGCCGGCCTTGACGCGGTGCAGGGCGGCGAAGACGGCGGCGCCGGTCTTGGTGTCCCGGTGGCCGACGACGACGGCTGTGCCCCGCTCGCCGGGGCTGGGACCGTCCGCGTACCAGCCGACGACCTTGGGCTTGTCGAGCGGCGGGGTCCCCAGTTCCCGGCCGGGACCGAGCCGCAGGGGGACGACCGGGGCGTCGATTCCGAGTGAGGGCACACGCAGGGTGGTGGCCCTGGACCTGGGGAGCGGGCGGGGCGGGGGCGTCGAGGCGTCCGCCCCGGACCCCCCGGCCTCGGGGCGTGCGTCGGCCCCCGCTGCCGGGGTGGCCGGCTGGGAGGGGCCGCCGCACTGGACCCCCGCCGTCACCAGGACGGCCGCGATGACGGCCGTCCTGGCGAGGCGGTAGAGGCGGGTCCGGTACCAGGGCCTGCGTCGGCGCCTACGCGGCACCATGCGAGCGACGGCGGGACATCCGGACGTACGCGGCGCCACCGACGACGACCGCGCCCACGGCGGCGGCCGCGCTCAGCGGGGTGTACGCCTCCATGGTGTCGAAGAGACCGCCGCCGCCGGCGTGGACGCCGCCCTTGGGACCACCGGAGGAATGTCCGCCCTGGCCGCTGTCCGAGATCGGGCTGCCGGGGTCCTCGCCCCGGCCGCCGCCGTTGCCGTTGCCGCCGCCGTTGGCGTTGGCGTTGCCGTTGCCGTTGTCGTTGCCCTGCGGACCGTTGCCCTGCGGACCGTTGCCCTGCGGACCGTTGCCCTGGCCGCCGTTGGCGCCGTTCTGGCGATTGGCGTCACAGTCGACCCTGAAGACCTTCTCGCGCGGGCCGCTGCCGCCCACGACGGTCCAGGTGAGCCGGTACTGGCCGTCGGCCAGGCCCAGTGTGTCGGTGTGACCGGCGCCGCCGGCGAGGGTGATGCTGCCGGTGACCGTGGCGGCTGTGGGCAGCGGGGGCTGCGCCTCGATGGTGTAGGCGACGGTCGTCAGCTCACCGAAGTTGGCGGCGTCGAGGTAGAAGCGGCAGACGACGGGGTCGTCCTTCGACACTCCGAAGGGCACGCGCTCGTTGTGGATCCGGATGTCGGCGCCGTCTCCGGGCGCGGCGGCGGCGGTGGGGGCCGCGAGCCAGGTGGCCCCGGCGGCGCCGAGCACCGCGAGGGCCGTGACGCCGAGGCGGGTGCCGGCCGCGGACGGGAGCATCATGCTGGACATGGACGTTCCTCCGAGTCAGACGATTTTCATACAAATCGCGCTTTCATCTGACTCTCTTTCACACCCGGGCCCCGCCGGCCCCCGACTTCGCCCGACACACCGTCACATTTCCCCCGCCCGGCCCAATCGGGGACGGCGTCCCTCACCGCCGCGCCGCGCGTCCGTCCTCCGCCGCGCGGGCCGCCCCGGCCGCCTCCCCGTCCGCCGTCGGGGCCTCGGCCGCGGCCGACCGCAGGGCGACCCCCGAGGACAGCAGCAGCAACCCGCCGAGCATCACGAACGGCGCGGCGACCCCCGCCGCGCCCGCGATCAGCCCGGCGCCGGCCGGCGCGGCCACCTGCCCCAGGCGGTTGCCGGTCAGCCGCAGCGCCAGCGCCGTGGAACGCGCCCCCTCCGGCGCGGCCTGCACCACCGTCGTCATCGACAACGGCTGCCCCACCCCGAGGCAGAACCCCAGCACCGCGAGCATCACGGCCAGCACCCACACCGGCGTCGGCAGCGCGACCCCCGCGCACAGCAGCGCCGCCAGCAGGCAGGTCACCGTGAGCAGCGCCCGCCGCCCGAGCAGCCGCAGCAGCGGGGTGAGCACCAGCCGGCAGGCGATGCTCGCCGCGGCGCGCAGACTGAGCAGCAGGCCGACGACGGTCGGCGCGATACCGCGCTGCTCGCCCACCACCGGCAGGTAGGCGGTGAGGATGTCCGTCGCCGACAGCACCGACAGGCTGACGAGGATGCCCCCGGGCACCCCCCGGGCGCGCAGGATCCGGCCCACCGGCACCCGGTCCCCGCGCTCGGCGCGGGAGGCGGCCGCTCTGTCGCGCCGCTCGATGCGCCACAGCGAGGTGAACGCGACGGCGGCTCCCGCGCCGGCGACCAGCAGGGCGAGCGCGCTGGTGCGGGCCATGTCGTGGCCGCCGATCAGGGCGCCCGCCGCGATCGGTCCGACCAACTGGCCGAGAGACGCCCCGATGGTGAAGTGGCCGAAGTTGCGGTCCTGTTCGTGCGGGGCGGACTGGCGGGCGACCAGCGACTGCGAGCCGATGACGAAGCAGAGGTGCCCGAGGCCCATCACCCCGCTCCACAGGGCCATCGTCGCCAGTGAGCCGGCGACGCCGCTCAGCGCGCAGCCGCCGGAGATGAGGACCACGCCGACCGGCAGCAGGGGCGCGCACCGGCCGTGGTCGGTGCGGCGCCCCAGCGGCACCGCGAAGAACAGCGGGAGCAGCGCGTAGACGCCGGCGATGACGCCGACCGCACGCTCGTCCGCGCCCAGCGCGAGGGCCCGGTAGGAGACGGCGGGCCGGGCCATCGACACCGCCCCCTGCGCGAAGCCGAAGGCGATGACGAGGCGGAGCAGCCAGCCGCGGTTCCCACCGGGCCCCATGGATCTTCCTCCCGAGGAGAGCTGACGTGGATCAGATGATGCCGAACAGCATTCCCGCGCCCAGGATCACCAGGCAGGTGAGGGCCGCCCACTTGACCACGAAGCGGGTGTGGTCACCGAACTCGACCTTGGCCATGCCGACCAGGACGTAGACGGCCGGGACGAGCGGGCTGGACATGTGCAGCGGCTGGCCGACGAGGGAGGCGCGGGCCATCTCCAGCGGGGTGACGCCGTGCGCCGCGCCCGCCTCGGCGAGGACCGGCAGGACGCCGAAGTAGAAGCCGTCGTTGGACATGAAGTAGGTGAGCGGCAGGCTCAGCACACCGGTGACCAGGGCCATGTGCGGGCCCATCGCGTCGGGGATGACGCCCACCATCCACTTGGCCATGTGGTCGACCATGCCGGTGCCCTGGAGGACGCCGGTGAAGACGGCGGCGGCGAAGACCATGCCGGAGACGTTCAGGACGTTGTCGGCGTGGGCGGCGAGCCGGGCCCTCTGGTCGGGGATGTGGGGGAAGTTGACGGTGAGCGCGAGCGCCGCGCCGAGCAGGAACAGCACCGGGATCGGCAGCCACTCCATGATCATGGCGGTGAGCAGCACGACGGTGAGCAGCGCGTTGAACCAGTACAGCTTGGGGCGCAGGGTGGGGCGTGCGGGGTCGAGGGCCGCGAAGGTCTCCTGCGGCCGGTCGTCGTCCGCGTCGGCGTCCGTACCGGAGCCCGAACCACCGCTGAGGGCAGGGGACTTGCCGTCGGCGGAACCGCCCGCGCCGGCGCCGACGAGGACCGCCTCGGTCTCCTTCTCCTCGACCTTCGCCGCGGCCTGGTCCTTGACGAAGCCGGGCTTGTCCTCGACCAGGACGTCGTCCAGGGTCAGCACGCCGAGCCGCTTGCGCTCGCGGCGGCCGAGGACGTACGAGAGCGCGACGACGAACAGCAGGCCCACGGCGAGCGCCGGGATCATCGGCACGAAGATGTCGCTGGCGTCGAGCTTGAGGGCGGTGGCGGCGCGGGCCGTCGGTCCGCCCCAGGGCAGCGTGTTCATCACGCCGTTGGCCATCGCGGCGACACCGGTCATCACGACCAGGCTCATCTTCAGGCGCTTGTACAGCGGGTACATCGCCGAGACGGTGATCATGAAGGTGGTGGAGCCGTCGCCGTCGAGGGAGACGATCGCGGCGAGCAGCGCCGTGCCGACGACGACGCGGAGCGGGTCAGCCTTGCAGAACTTCAGGATGGCCCGCACGATCGGGTCGAAGAGGCCGACGTCGATCATCACACCGAAGTAGACGATCGCGAACATGAGCATCGCCGCGGTGGGGGCGAGGCTGGTGACGCCGTCGATGACGTAGTCACCGAGCTTGGCGCCCTTCCCGACGAAGACGCAGAAGAGCGCCGGGATCAGAACGAGCGCCGCGATCGGCGACATCTTCTTCATCATGATCAGGACCAGGAAGGTCGCGATCATGGCGAAGCCGAGGATGGTCAGCATGAGTGGATACCTAACGTTCGCCCTTGAACATCCCACCTGGGGGTCGGCGGTGCGTCGACGTTAGGACCGTTCAACCGGTGTTAACAAGACGTTGATGTGCGAGCAATAAGCGCAGAAGTCCTGGTCACAGCTTTGCTCAGGTCAGCGGCATGAGCTTTTCGGTCATCAGGGCGACCTCGACGGGGACGCCGTTGAGGACCGCGTTGCCCGACAGGGGGTCCAGGAGGCTGCCGTCGAGGAGCTGGTTGACGTTGACGCCGGGGTCGGTGGAGGCATGGCTCAGCCGGGTGCCGGGGCGGTCGTGCCCCCAGCCGTGCGGGAGGCTGACGACGCCGGTGCGCACGGCGTCGGTGACCTCGGCCGGGGCGGTCACCTCTCCCCCGGCGCCCTTGACGCGCACCGGGTCGCCGTCGCGGACGCCCAGGCGTTCGGCGTCCTCGGGGTGCAGGTGCAGGGTGCAGCGGTTGGTGCCGCCGGTGAGGGCGGGGACGTTGTGCATCCAGCTGTTGTTGGACCGCAGGTGGCGGCGTCCGACGAGAAGGAGTCCGGTGGGGCGCTCCGCCGCCGCGGCGCGCAGCCGGGGCAGGTCGCCGGCGATGGGCGCGGGCAGCAGTTCGATCCGTCCGCTGGCGGTCTTCAGCGGCTGGGGCAGGCGGGGCCGGAGCGGTCCGAGGTCGATGCCGTGCGGGTGTTCCAACAGCCTGGCCAGGCTCAGCCCGTCGGGGCGGGCGCCGAAGCCGTCGCCGTAGGGGCCGAGGCGCAGCATCATGTCGAGTCGGCGTTCGGGGCCGCTCTCGCCGGTGAGCTGTGCCGCGAGGTCGAGCGGGTCGCGGCCGTACACGGGTGAGTGCGCTTCGGTGACCGCCTTGCCGAGGGTCTCGCCGATGACCAGGTCGTCGACGGCGGAGGGCTCGGCGCCGTGCATGCCGGTCGCGGCGAGGACGAGCCGGGCGAGGATCTCGCTCTCGGCCATGCGGCCGGTCTCCAGCGGGACGGCGGGGCGGCTGTAGCGGACCTGGTTGCGGACGGCGAGGGTGTTGAAGGCGAAGTCGTGGTGCGGGCTCTGGGAGGGCGGGGGCGGCGGCAGGACGACGTGGGCGTGGCGCGAGGTCTCGTTGAGGTAGGGGTCGACGCTGACCATGAAGTCGAGGGAGCCGAGCGCCTTGTCGAGGCGGTCGCCGTCGGGTGCGGACAGCACCGGGTTGGCCGCCACGGCGATCAGCGCCCGGATCGGGGTGCCGTCCTCGGTGGCGGTGTCCATCTCCTCCGCGAGTGCGGAGAGCGGCAGTTCGCCCTTGGCCTCGGGGTGCCGGCTGACGCGGGAGTGCCAGCGGCCGAGGGCGAAGCCGCGGCCGGGTCCGGCGGGTCGGGGGGTCTTGTCGGTGGCGGCCTGCGGGAAGAGGGCGCCGCCGGGCCGGTCGAGGTTGCCGGTGAGGATGTTGAGGACGTCGACGAGCCAGCTGGCGAGGGTGCCGTGGGGGACGGTGCAGCTGCCGATGCGGGCGTACACGGCGGCGGTGGGAGCGGCGGCGAGTTCGCGGGCGAGGGCGCGGATGGCGCCGGCGTCCACGTCGCAGGCCTCGGCGACGGCTTCGGGGGTGAAGTCGGCCAGGGCGTCTCGGAGTTCGTCGAGGCCCTGGAGGTGCGGGGTCAACTCGCCGGGTTGGGTGAGGTCTTCCGCGAAGAGGGTGTGGGCCATGGCGGCGAGCAGCAGGGCGTCGGTGCCCGGCCGGATGGCGATGTGCCGGTCGGCGAGGCGCGCGGTGCGGGTGCGACGCGGGTCGATCACGGTGAGGGTGCCGCCGCGGGCCTTGAGGGCCTTGAGTTTGCCGGGGAAGTCGGGCGCGGTGCACAGACTGCCGTTGGATTCGAGGGGGTTGGCGCCGATGAGCAGCAGGTGGTCGGTGTGGTCGAGGTCCGGCACGGGGATGGCGTTCGCGTCGCCGAAGAGCAGCCCGCTGGAGACGTGCTTGGGCATCTGGTCGACCGTGGAGGCGGTGAACACGCTGCGGGTGCCGAGCCCGGCGAGGAGGACCGGCGGGTAGAGCGCGCCGGCGACCGTGTGCACGTTGGGGTTGCCGAGGACGACGCCGACGGCGTTCGGTCCGTGGGCGTCGACGACCGGGCGGATGCCGGCGGCGACGGCGTCGAAGGCCTCCTGCCAGGTGGCCTCGCGCAGTTCGCCGTCGCGGCGGACGAGCGGGGTGCGCAGCCGGTCGGGGTCGCCGTCGACGGCCGCGAAGGCGGCGCCCTTCGGGCAGATGAATCCCTTGCTGAACACGTCGTCGCGGTCCCCTCGGGCGCCGGTGACCCGGGGTCCGTCGAGGGTGAGCGTCAGCCCGCAGGTGGCCTCGCACAGTGGGCAGATTCGCAGGGCGGTGCGGGACACGGGTCCTCCCGGGGGCAGCGGTGCCGTTTCCGCGTGAGCATACCGACCGGTATGGACGGAGGCGAGGCCCTGACGCCGCCTCGTTCGCCGCCGTGCGTCGCGTCCACGCGGCGGGCGGGCCGGCCCGTCAGTCCAGCGCCCGCGCCAGATAGGCCCGCAGCAGCTCCCGGGCCTCCTCGATGATCTTCTCGTCCCCTTCGGGCGCCATGCGGAAGGCCAGGTGGACGAGGGTGTCCGCGGTCTCCACGGCGATCAGGAAGATGCGCCGGAGATCGTCGTCGGGCTCACGGCCGAGGTAGTCGGAGAGCAGGTCGGTGAGGCGGTCGGCGACGCGGTGGTTGGGTTCGGCGCGGGAGCCGACGGGAATCTGGTTGCCGAAGTCGACGAGGGAGAAGCCGGGCGCGGTGCGCTTCATGGCCAGGTACTCGTCGAGCACGGCGTCCATGGCGGCCCGCCAGTCCCCCTTGCTCCCGGCCTCGCCCGAGCGGTGGTCGCCGCTTCGCCGGGCGTCCTTGAGGCGCTCGGTGACGCGTTCGGCGTAGCGCTCCAGGTTGCGCAGGGCGAGGGCGTCGGCCATCTGCCGCTTGTTCCCGAAGAAGCGGTAGACGGAGCCGATGGGGACACCGGCGCGCTGGGCGACGGCGCGGGTGCTCAGGGCGTCGTAGCCGACCTCGTCGAGGAGGTCGGCGCAGGCGTCGAGGATCCTGGTCAGGCGTTCGGCACTGCGCCGCTGCACGGGCGCACGGCGTAGCGATGTCGCATGGGGCACGGGCTTCATGATGCCTTTCCGCCGCGGAACGGTGAACCTCGCCCCCCGATACGGAGAAAGGTGCCTGATGCACTCAACGCGGCGTCGCGGTGGCGGGCGAGACCGCGGGGACCTGCGGGGCGGGCTGTGACTGCGAGGCGGTGATGTCCGCCGTGCTCTCGACCGGTTCGCCGTCGACCGCCCACACCGTGCCGTCGTCGGCGCACAGGCGGGCGGTGACGTGGTGGGTGCCGTGCGGGAGCAGGCCGGCCGGGATGCGGTGGCCGGCTGAGCGCAGCTCGGCGACCGGGCGGTCGTCCACGAGGAGGCGGGCGGTGCCTCGGCCGGGCACGGCCCGCCTCCCGGCCCCGGCGGGCGAGAAGCGGAAGCGGGTCACCTCCAGGCGGACGTCCCAGCTGCCGTCGGCGTCGGGCTCGACCTCGACCCGGACCGCCGGCGCCGCCTCCTCGTCCACCTCGCGGTAGTGACGTCCACCGGGGCCGGTGTCCCCCAGGACCTCGCCGACGGGCGACGGCGCGGGCGAGGCGCCCTCGCGGTCGCCCCCGGCCTCCTGTTCCGCCGCACCGCTGGTGCCGCAGCCCGCGACCCCGGTCAGCAGGACACAGACCGCGAGCACGGCGGTTGTTGCGCGCTTCCACGACATGGCGGGGAGCGTAGAACAAGGGGGCGGGGGCGTGGATCCCCCTGGAGTCGGGTTCCGCGGGCCCGTGATCGTCCTGAGGGGGGACGACCCGGGCCGGCCTCTTGCGCCCGGGAAACCGCAATCCTACGGTGATGCACAGGATTCGGCGGCGCGAGGGAGCACACGCATGAGCAGCGGGGACGCACGCAAGACGGCCGAGAGGCTGACGTACCTCTCGGGCTTCGGCAACGAGCACGCGTCGGAGGCCGTCCCGGGGGCCCTGCCCGAGGGCCGCAACTCGCCGCAGCGCGCCCCGCTCGGCCTGTACGCGGAGCAGCTCAGCGGCACGGCGTTCACCGAGCCCCGCGCCCACAACCGCCGCTCGTGGCTGTACCGGATCCGCCCGTCCGCCGCGCACCCGGCGTTCACCCGCGTGGACGCCGGCGACCTGCGCACCGGCCCGTTCACCGAGACCGTCCCCGACCCCAACCGGCTGCGCTGGGACCCGCTGCCGGAGCCCGCGCCGGGCACCGACTTCCTGGCCGGCCTGTGGACGCTCGGCGGCAACGGCGACGCCGCCCAGCGCACCGGCATGGCCGTGCACCTGTACCACGCCGACACCTCGATGGACCGCGTCTTCAGCAGCGCCGACGGCGAGTTCCTGATCGTCCCCGAACAGGGCGGGCTGCTGCTGCGCACGGAGTTCGGGCTGCTGAGCGCCGAGCCCGGCGAGGTGGCGCTGATCCCGCGCGGCGTGCGCTTCCGCGTCGAACTCCTGGACACCGCCGTCGACGACGGCAGCAGGCCGACCGCGCGGGGCTACGTCTGCGAGAACTACGGCGCGCCCTTCCGGCTCCCCGACCTCGGCCCGATCGGTGCCAACGGCCTGGCCAACCCCCGCGACTTCCGCGCGCCGGTCGCCGCCTACGAGGACGTGGAGGGCGAGGTGGAGGTGGTGAACAAGTACTGCGGCCACCTGTGGAGCGCGACCTACGGCCACTCCCCGCTCGACGTCGTCGCCTGGCACGGCAACCACGTCCCCTACGTCTACGACCTGCGCCGCTTCAACGTCATCGGCACGATCTCCTACGACCATCCGGACCCGTCGATCTTCACGGTGCTGACGTCGCCGTCCGACACCCCGGGGCTGGCCGGCGTGGACTTCGTGGTCTTCGCGCCGCGCTGGCTGGTGGGCGAGGACACCTTCCGGCCGCCGTACTTCCACCGGAACGTGATGAGCGAGTACATGGGCCTGATCCAGGGCGCCTACGACGCGAAGACCGCCGGGAAGGGGGGCTTCGTGCCGGGCGGCGGCTCGCTGCACAACATGATGTCGGCGCACGGCCCGGACCGGGAGACGTTCGACCGGGCGAGCGCCGCCGAGCTGGGGCCGCAGAAGGTGGACGACGGACTGGCGTTCATGTTCGAGACGCGCTGGCCCATCGCACTCACCCCGGGCGCGGCCGGTGCGGACCATCTCCAGCAGGGCTACGACGACGTGTGGTCGGGCCTCGAGCGGCACTTCCGCCCGTTGCACTGACCGTCGCCCGACCGGTACGGATAGCCCCGTGACCTCCTTCGCCCCGGACTCGATCGTCCTGAACCGCAAACTGCCGCTGTGGTACCAGGTGTCGCAGTCGCTGCGCGCCTCGATACTGGGCCGCTCGCCCCGGGAGCCGCTGCGGCTGCCCACGGAGGAACAGTTGGCGGGGCACTACGGGGTGAGCGTGCTGACCATGCGGCAGGCGCTGAAGGAGCTGGAGGACGAGGGGCTGATCACCCGGCACCGCCGGCGCGGCACCTTCATCGAGCCCGGCGTGCGACGCGGCGCGCCGGTGCGGCTGCTGGGCTCGGTCGACGCGATCGTGGCCCAGCAGTCCGGCATGACGACGCAGCTGCTGGACCACGGGACGACGCCGACCCCGGCCGAACTCGCCGAGCACTTCACGGAGTTGCCTGAGGTGGCGACGTACCACCGGCTGCGCAGCGACGAGAAGACGGGCGAGCCCACCAACCACGCCCGCAACTACGTCCGTCCGGAGCTCGCCGCCCGGATCGACCCGGCCGACCTGGTGCGCTGGCCGATGACGAAGGTGCTGCGGGACGTGGTGGGAGCGGACATCGGCAGCATCACGGACACGGTTCAGGCCCGGCTCGCCGACCCGGAGACGGCCCGGCTGCTCCAAGTGCCGCTGCTGAGCCCGATCCTGCACTACACGGGCGTCACCCGCGATCCCGACGGCCGGCCCCTGGACGTGGCCGTCATCCACTACCGCGGCGACCGCTTCTCCTTCACGGTGACCCTGGACGCCACCTGATCCGCCGCCGGCGGGCCGTCGTACGATGCCCGGCGTGACGCACGACGACGCTCCGCGACTGGCGGACCTCATGCCGTGGTCCGTCGCACCGCCGCGGCTCGGCCGGGCGTGGCCGGCGGCGCCCGACCCGGCGTCCCTGAAGGCCCGTTGGGACACGCTGACGAAGGCCGAGGGCCCGGACCGCGAGGCCCTGTTCCAGCCGACGCGCGCCCGCACCCCGCGCACGGCGGTCGGGCAGCTGCCCGGGCACGGCGGCGGCACGGGCCGGCTGTGCCACGCCCCGGGCCCGTGCCCGGAACCGGTGCGCGTCCTCGCCGCCCCGTTCGACGAGCAGTGGCTGATCCCGGACCACCGGCTGATCGACGCGGCCCGCCCGGAACTGTGGCGGGTGGCGGACGAGCACCAGGTGTTCGTGGTGGAGGCCCCCGGCCCCCCGTTCCTGCTGGCGACGTCGCTGTTCCCGGCGCTGCGCGCGGGCCGGGTCCGTCCCCTGTACCGCCGCCCGGGCGGCGGGGAGCCCAATCTGGCCCCGGGCCTGCTGGCACACCTCGGCCACCGCGCCGGCCCGCTGGACTTCCTGGCCTGGGCGCTGGCCGCCGTGCGGGCCGACCTCACCGTGCCGCTCCCCCGGGATCCCGAACTGTGGTCGCGGGGCGTCGAACGGGGCCACCGGATGCTGTGGCTGCTGCGCCGCGACGGCGAGCGCCCCAAACTCCCGGGCGGGCGCCGCCCCTACGTCCGCGCGCCGCTGCCCGCCTTCCCGCTCACCCTGCACTACGACCGCGAGGAGGAGACGCTCCACCTGGACGAGGGCCGGATCGCGCCGGTGCCGCCGGAGGCTTGGGACTTCGGGGCGGGCGACACCCGGGTCCTTCAGCAGTGGTTCGCGCGGCGGACGGAGCCGTCCGAGCCGGGCACACTCGCCGCGATCCGCCCGGCCGTCTGGCCGCAGACGTGGACGTCGGAGCTGCTGGAGCTGATCACCGTGCTGGCCCTGCTGGCGGAGCTCGCGCTGTTGCGGGAGGAGCCGGCGCCGGCGGAGACGGTCACGGCGGCGGACCTGCGCGCGGCCGGCGTCCTCCCGGTCCCCGAGCGGGCCCGGCGTCCGGCGTCCGTACTGGGCCACGGGGAAGAGGGCCCGGAAGGACAGCTGGCGCTGCTCTGAGCCGACCCGGCGGCGTCTGATGGGCAAGCGCGCATGACAAAACCGCGGGGCTGCCGTCATGATCCACCCCATGGACCAGCTCCCCGCGCCCCTAGAGGGCATCACCGTCGTCGCCGTCGAGCAGGCCGTCGCGGCCCCGTTCGCCACCCGGCAGCTGGCCGACCTCGGCGCCCGGGTGATCAAGGTGGAGCGGGTCGACGGCGGTGACTTCGCGCGGGGCTACGACACCGCCGCCCGCGGTCTCGCCTCGCACTTCGTGTGGTGCAACCGGGGCAAGGAGTCGGTCGCGCTGGACCTGAAGGACCCACGTGGGCTGGACGTCGTACGGCGGCTGGTGGCCGGCGCGGACGTGTTCGTGCAGAACCTCGCGCAGGGAGCGGCGGCCCGGCTCGGCCTGGACGCGGCCGCCCTGTGCGCGCTGCATCCGCGGCTGGTCGCCGTGGACATCTCCGGTTACGGGGCGAGCGGCCCGTACGCGGACAAGCGGGCCTACGACATGCTCGTGCAGTGCGAGGGGGGGCTTGTGTCGGTGACGGGGACGCCGGAGCGGCCGGTGAAGGCGGGGATCCCGGCGGCCGACATCGCCGCGGGCATGTACGCGTTCTCGGGGGTGCTGGCGGCGCTGGTGCGGCGGGGTGTCACCGGGCGGGGCGGTCCGGTGGAGGTGTCGATGCTGGAGGCGCTGGCGGAGTGGATGGGCCATCCCCTGCATCACTCGATGCACGGCGGCGACGTCCCGGCACGCACGGGTCTGGCGCACGCCGTGATCGCTCCCTACGACGCGTATCCGACGGCGGACGGCGGCCGGGTGCTGCTGTCGGTGCAGAACGACCGCGAGTGGCGGCGGCTGGCCGAACAGGTCATCGGGCGACCGGAGTTGGGTTCGGATCCGCGGTACGCCACGAACGCGGAGCGGGTCGCCCGCCGGGAGCGCACGGACGCGCTGGTGGCGGGGGCGCTGGGCGCGCTGGACACCGACGAGGCGCTGGCCCGGCTGGAGAGTGCGGGCATCGCCTGTGCACGCCTGCGGGACGTGCGTGAACTGGCGGAGCATCCGCAGCTGGCGGCCCGCGAGCGGTGGCGGGAGGTGGACTCTCCGGCCGGACCGCTGCGGGCGCTGCTTCCTCCGATCACACTGCCGGGTGGGGCGGAGGCGCGGATGGGGGCCGTGCCCGCGCTCGGGGAGCACACCTCGGCGGTGCTGCGTGCCGTGGGGATGACGGACGAGGAGATCGCAGCGTTGCGCCGGGAGGGTGTGGCCGCCTGAGCGCGGGCCTCAGTGCTTGTTGCCGCCGAACAGCGAACGGCGCAGGCGACGCAGCGGCGCGAAGAGCAGGACGCGGCTCACCCGAGCGCCCCGGGGGCTGCGCCGGGCCGGCTCACGGGCCGTCAGTTCGCGCATGAGCGAGGTCGCCTCGACCGTCTCACGCTGCGGTATCGCGGGACCTCCCAGCACCGAGAGATGGCGGTCGAGCCGCGAACTGGTCTCGCTGCTCCCGCAGGTGACGGCAGGGACCCTCGCCCTGCTGCGCATCGTTATCTGTTCCATGTCACTCCCCACCCGTACGAGTCCACCCGGCCCGGGCAGGGTAACCCTATCGTCCCGGCGGGGCACACGTGTATCGCGGTCCCAGGATTCACCTTCCCCGTAAGGGGGTTGACGATGCCTTTTTTGTCACTCTCCGAATCCGACCGATTTCAGGGTGAGTTGGACAACCGGCTGAGTGGTGGGCTGAGTCGATCCGCCGTCCGGCTCGACGGTCACAGCGAGTGACGCCGAGGACGGGTCGAGGCCGGTGGCGACGAGGGGCGTGTCACCCTTGAAGAGGCCGAGGGAGCGCGGTTGCGTATGGGGGCGCATGACCCACAGCTGGTGCACCTGTCCGGTGGGAAGGCTTCCGTATCCGCTCAGCGTGACGATCGCCTCGCCGGCCGACGCGGAGGCGACCACCGCGATGGTGCCGCCCCGGGAGTCCTTGCCGCTGTTCGTCCGGGCGTCCGGGGCTGCGAGAACGTGGGCGATGTCACGCGCCTGGGTCCGTTCGGCGGTCAGCTGGTCCTGGGCGCGGTCCGCCTCGAAGGCGAAGAACGTGGCGGCCGCGACGGCGGCGACCGCGGTCACCGCGGCGAACGGCGCGAACACCGGCCGGCGCGCGCGGGGCGCACGGGTGCGCGGGGGCAGCGGCTGCGTGCCCCAGACGTGCGGCGGCAACTGCCCGGGCAGGCGCTGCTCGCGCACGGCGGCCGGCGCGGGATCCTGCGGGGTGGTCCGTATGGCGGCCAGCACCCGGTCGCGCATCGCGAGCGGCGGCGGGGCGGCGGCCGACCAGGCGAGCCGTACGGCGTCCTCGGCCAGTTCGCGCACCTCGGCGGTGCAGCGGTCACAGCTCTTGAGATGCTTCTCGAACCGGCGGCGCTCGTCGGGTTCCAGCGCGTCCAGGGCGTAGGGGGCGGCCAGCGAGTGCGGGTCGTTCCGGCGGAAGAGTCCGAGGAAACTCATGCGGCCCCTCCCAGGCAGTCGCGCAGCCGCGTGAGTCCGTCGCGCATACGGGTCTTGACAGTGCCGAGCGGCAGCGAGAGTCGTTCGGCGACCTCGCGGTAGGTGTAGCCGTCGTAGTAGGCGAGGGTGACGGACTGGCGCTGAAGGGCCGTCAGCCGGTTCAGGCAGCGGCGCACCCACTCGCGCTCCAGGCCCGCCTCCACCTCCTCGGTGACCTGGTCGAAGGCGGGATGGTGGGCCCGCTGGGCCTCGCGCTGCTCGCGTTCGCCGGCCGCGCGGGCGCTGCGCACCCGGTCGACGGCGCGCCGGTGGGCCAGGGTGAGGATCCACGACAGGGCGCTGCCCCGCCCGGGATCGAACCGCGCGGCGGACCGCCAGAGTTCCAGCAGCACTTCCTGACTCACCTCCTCCGACTGCGCGGGGTCCCGCACCACTCGCCGCACCAGACCGAACACCGGTCCGGACACCAGTGTGTAGAGCTGTTCGAATGCGTTCTGGTCGCCTCGCGCGACGAGCAGCAGCAGCTCGTCCGCCTCCATCCGGTCCCCCTCCCCGCGGCCACAGCCGGACCGTCCCGTCATACCAGGCATTCGCAACGCACACACCTCCGGAGGAGGTACGTACGCGGAGCCCGAAAACGCGGGTGAGCAGGAAAGAAAAAGTTTTTTGGCTTCGACCAATCCGATCGGGCCCTTCGCTCCGTATAGCTCTCCGTCAGGCAAGTTGGGACAGAGGACGGACGGCATGACAGGTATCTCCAGGAGCGGCTCCGGACGCAGGGGCGTCGCAACCCTCATATGCGGTGCTCTCGCCGCCGGGGGGCTCACGGCCGCCGGCGTGGCCGCGCTCGCGCCGGGGGAGGCCGCCGCCTCCAGCCACCGGGAGGCGCCGCTCATCTCCAGCACCCCGCAGTACGACAACACCGACGTGTACGCGTTCGTCAGCCCGGACCACCCGGACACGACGACGATCGTCGCGAACTGGGTCCCGTTCGAGGAGCCCGCCGGCGGCCCGAACTTCTTCCCGTTCGCCGAGGACGCCCAGTACGACCTCCGCATCGACAGCGACGGCGATGCGCGTGAGGACCTGGTGTTCCGGTACACCTTCAAGACGCATGTGAAGAACAAGAAGACGTTCCTGTACAACACGGGCACGGTCGAGAGCCTCAACGACCCGGACCTGAACGTCACCCAGTCGTACGACCTTGAGCTGATCAAGCTCAAGAAGGGCAAGGTCCAGCACAAGACGAAGCTCGCGGACGACGTGCCGGTCGCGCCGTCGAACGTCGGCAAGGCGTCGATGCCGAACTACGCCAAGCTGCGCGAGCAGGCGGTGTACAAGCTCCACAACGGCGCGAAGACGTTCGCCGGCCAGGCCGACGACCCGTTCTTCCTGGACCTGCGCGTCTTCGACCTGCTGTACGGCGGGAACCTCTCCGAGGTCGGCAACGACACGCTCAAGGGCTACAACGTCAACTCCATCGCCCTCCAGGTCCCGAACGACCTGATCACCGAGGCCAAGCACCAGCCGATCGTGGGCATCTGGTCGACCACGCAGCGCGAGAACGCCGAGGGCTACTACTCTCAGGTGTCGCGCCTGGGCATGCCGCTGGTGAACGAGGTCGTCAACCCCATCAAGGACAAGGACAAGTTCAACGCGTCCGTGCCGAAGGACGACGGCCAGTTCCTGAAGAACGTCACCAACCCCGAGCTGCCCAAGCTCATCGAGGCGATCTACAAGATCAAGGCGCCGGCCGAGCCGCGCAACGACCTCGTCGACGTGTTCCTCAAGGGCGTCAAGGGCCTCAACCAGCCTCCGTACGTGACGCCTTCGGAGCAGCTGCGGCTCAACACCTCGATCAAGCCGACCGCCAGCCCCAAGCGGCTGGGCGTGCTCGACGGTGACAACGCGGGCTTCCCGAACGGGCGCCGGCTCACCGACGACGTGATCGACGCGGCGCTGCAGGTCGTCGAGGGCGAGCTGCTGGGCGCGAAGAACGACCTCGGTGACGCAGTCGACAAGAACGACAAGTCGTTCGAGAAGGCCTTCCCGTACGTCGCGCTGCCGACCGAGGGTTCGCGCGGCGCGGTCGCCAAGGGCACCGGCAACGACGTCCGCAACCAGCTCGGCGACGCCCTCACGGGCACCTCGGGCAGCGACACCGGCATGATCGCCCTCTCCGCGGGCGCCGGTGCGATCGGTGTCCTGCTCATCGGCGGCGGCCTGATGTGGTGGCGCCGGCCGCGGGGCCGTCGCGCCTACTGAGCCCTGACGGGCCAGGTCCCTTCTGACCGGGCCGGGGAGAAACCTGCGCTCCCCGGCCCCACCCCCCACCGACTGGCGCGGCCCGCGTACTCATCCCCCACGGCGCGGGCCGCGCCACCAGCAGGCTGTTCCACCCCAGGCGACCTAGGAGAGGGCATGTCCCCGCGTACCAACGACGGCGAACCGGAGCGCGAGCTGCCGCGTGCCGGCCAGGACCACGACTCCGAGGCCGCCTCCGCGACCTCGCAGGGGACGCCCGTCCCGGAGGGGACGACTCCTGAGCCTGCCGCCGAGGCGGCGCGGGCGGCGACTCCCCCGGCGGCTGAGGACGGCGTCGCCGTCGAGGCCGACGGGGACGCCGACGTCCGGGTCGCCGCCGTTCGCCGGGTGGCCGCCGCCGGGCGGCGGTGGCGGTCGGTGCAACTGGGGGCGTGCGCCGCGATGCTGGCCGTCGCGATGACCGCCGGCGCGATCGCCTTCGGGGCCGCGCGGGACCGCGACAGCGTGCCGGTCGTCGCGGCCGCCGCCGTCTCGCCGGGACTGCTCGCCGGCGGGGACATCGACGCCGGCATCACCGCGCTGCAGGCTCATCTGCGCGCCCAGCCGGAGGACTTCAGCAGCTGGGCCACCCTCGGGCTGGCCTACGTCGAGCAGGCGCGCACCAAGGGCGACCCCTCCCGCTACCCGCAGGCCGAGAAGGCCCTCGACCGCTCCCTGGAGCTGCGGTCCGACAACGACCAGGCTCTCGCCGGCCGGGCCGCCCTCGCCGCCGCCCGCCACGACTTCCCCGGCGCGCTGAAGTACGCCGACCAGGCGCTGGAGCACAACCCCTACAACGAACGCGCCCTGTGCTCCCGTGTCGACGCGCTCGTCGAACTCGGCCGGTACGAGGAGGCCGGGAAGGCCGCCGTGACCGCCGACCGACGGCGCCCGGGCATACCGGTGTTCACCCGCTACGCCTACGTCCACGAGCTGCGCGGCGACGTCGCCACCGCGCGCCGGGTCCTGGAGCGTGCGCTGAAGGCGGCGAGCTCGCCCGGCGACATCGCCTACGTCTCCGCCCAGCTCGGCCAACTCGTGTGGAACCAGGGCGACTACGACGGGGCCCTCACCTACTACGCCCGCGCCCTCGCCGCCGACGAGAACTACCTCCCGGCGCTGGAGGGCCGCGCCCGCGCCCAGGCGGCGAGCGGCCGGCCGGCCGAGGCGGTCAAGGGCCTGGAGCAGGTCGTCGCCCGCTTCCCGCTGCCCGGCCCGCTCGTCGAACTGGGCGAGCTGTACGAGACCCGGGGCGACGCGGCGAAGGCCGAGGACCAGTTCACCCTCGTCGACGCCTGGACCGCCCTCGCCCGCGCCAACGGCGTCAACGCCGACCTGGACACCGCGCTCGCCGCCGCCGACCACGGCGACAAGGCTGCGGCGCTGCGCGCGGCCCGTGCGGAGTGGGACCGCCGCCGCACGGTGCACACCGCGGACGCCCTCGCCTGGGCGCTGCACGTCAACGGCAAGGACGCCGAGGCCCTGCCCTACGCCCGGCAGGCCACGGCCACCGGCTACCGCAACGCGGCCTTCCTGTACCACCGGGGCGTGATCGAGCGCGCCACGGGCCACGCCGCGGACGCCCGCGCCCACCTCTCGGCGGCGCTGAAGCTCAACCCGGGCTTCTCCGCCGAGGGCGCCCGCGAGGCGCGTGCGGCACTGAAGACGCTGGAGGCGGACAAGTGAAAACCCGTCGTCCGTTCGCCTCCTGCGCGGCCGTCCTGACGGCCGGCTGCGCGCTCGCGCTGCTCCCTTCCGGCAGCGCGAGCGCCCACCCCCTGGGCAACTTCACCGTCAACCGCTACGACGGTCTCGTCGTCGCCCCGGGCGAGCTCCGCGTCGACCACGTCGAGGACCTCGCCGAGATCCCCGCGACCCAGGCGAAGCCGGACGTCGAGCGGCTCGGCATGACCGAGTGGGCCCGGCAGCGCTGCGCGACCGCCGCCAGGGACAGCGGACTCGCCGTCGACGGCCGTGCGGTCCCCCTCACGGCCGGCGCCGCCGAGGCGGTCGTACGGCAGGGTCAGGCCGGGCTGGACACCCTGCGCGTGCAGTGCCGGCTGACGGCCCCGCTGCCCGAGGACGCGACGGTCTCCCTCGCCTTCCACGGCGCGGGCGGCTCCACCGGCCCCGGCTGGCGCGAGATCACCGCGCGCGGCGACCGTATGACGCTCACCGGCTCCGATGTGCCGGCCGAGTCGAACTCCAAGGAACTCACCGAGTACCCACAGGAGTTGCTCTCCTCGCCCGCCGACACCGCGACCGCGTCCCTGCGGGCGCGGCCCGGCGGCGCCGCCCTCGCCGCCGAGGACCGTGACGCGCCCGCCGCGTCCGTCCTGCCGCGCGGCGCCGACCGCTGGACCCGGGCCCTTGACGACCTGGTCGCCCGGCAGGACCTGACCGTCGGCTTCGCCGCGCTCGCCCTGCTCCTCGCGATCGTCCTCGGCGCGATGCACGCGGTGGCCCCGGGCCACGGCAAGACCATCATGGCCGCGACCGCGGCCGCCCGGGGCGGCAAGGCCCGGATGAAGGACGTCCTGCCCCTGGCCGCTTCGGTGACGGTCACCCACACCCTGGGCGTGGTCGCCCTCGGCGTCCTGGTGACGGCCGGGTCGGCCGCCGCGCCATCGGTGATCGCCTGGCTCGGCCTGGCGAGCGGCGCGCTCGTGCTGTTCGCGGGCGGCACCCTCGTACGCCGTGCCTGGCACAACCGCCGCCACGGCGGCGGGCACACCCACTCCCATGGCGGCCACGGGCACACGCACGACCACGATCACGGGCACGGGCACGGGCATTCCCGCGATCACGGGCACGACGACGCGCACGACCACGCGCACGGGCACAGTCACTCGCACGAGCCCGCCGAGGCACCCGCGCGGCAGCTCGCCCTGGTCGGCTCCACCACCGACGGGACCTCCACCGAGGGGACGACCGCCGGGCACAGCCACCACGAGCCCGACCATGGTCATGACCACGACCACAGTCATGACCACGACCACGACCACGACCACAGTCACGGTCACAGCCACGGGACGCACACCCACACCCACGGCGGTTTCACGCACTCCCACGACATCGCGCCCACCCTGCGCGGCACGATCCTCCTCGGCTTCGCCGGAGGGCTCGTGCCCAGCCCGTCCGCCGTCGTCGTGCTGGTCGGCGCCGCGGCGCTCGGGCACGCCTGGTTCGGGCTGCTGCTCGTCGTCGCCTACGGCGTCGGCCTCGCTCTGACCCTCACCGCCGCCGGGTTCGCCGTCGTCAGGATGGGCTCGGGCGCGGCCCGGTTGCTGGACCGCAGCCCACGCTGGATGACGCACCCCGTCGCGGCGCTGATCCGCCGCAACATGCCGCTGTGGTCCGCGCTGGTCGTCGTCGCCCTCGGGATAGGACTCGTGCTCAAGGGGGCCGCATCCGTCGTCGCCTGAGCTAGTTTGTGGAGGTGGTGGAGGTTTCGGCCGGGATGCGAAGGGGGCGCGGGTGTCCGAAGAGCCGGGCGGTGAACGGCTGATCGCGGGCCGGTACCGGTTGCTGTCGCCGCTCGGCGAGGGCGGCATGGGCACGGTGTGGCGGGCGCGGGACGAGGTGCTGCACCGCGAGGTCGCGGTCAAGGAGGTGCGCGCGCCCGCCGGGCTCGCCGGCTCCGACGTGGAGCGGATGTACGCCCGGCTGGAGCGCGAGGCGTGGGCCGCGGCCCGGGTCGCGAACCGGAACGTCGTGACGGTGTACGACGTGGCCACGCAGGACGGCCGGCCGTGGATCGTCATGGAGCTGGTGCGAGGCATCTCGCTGGCCGAACTGCTGGACGCCGAGGGGCCGTTGGAGCCCGCGCGGGTCGCGCACATCGGGGCCGAGGTGCTGGCCGCGCTGCGGGCGGCGCACGAGGCCGGAGTGCTGCACCGGGACGTGAAGCCGGCCAACGTGCTGATGTCCAACGACGGCCGGGTGGTGCTGACCGACTTCGGTATCGCCTCGGTCGAGGGCACCTCGGCGATCACGATGACGGGCGAGGTCATCGGCTCCCCCGAGTTCCTCGCGCCGGAGCGCGCGCTGGGGCGTACGCCGGGGCCCGAGTCGGACCTGTGGTCGCTGGGCGTGCTGATGTACGCGGCGGTGGAGGGGAACTCCCCGTTCCGTCAGAACACCCCGCTGAGCACGCTGCGCGCGATCGTCGACGAGGAACTGCCGCCGCCGCGCCGGGCGGGCCCGCTCGCCCCGGTGATCGAGGGGCTGTTGCGCAAGGACCCGGGAGAGCGGCTGCCGGCCGCCGACGCCGAGCGGGAGCTGCGGGTCGTCGCCGCAGGCGGCGCGCCCCGGCCGGGCGCCCACCCGACGGCGGCCGCCGGGCCGCTCCCGTCGGGGCGCACGGAGTCCTTCGCGCAGTCGCCGTCGCCGTCGCCCGCGGACCGTTTCCCGCCGTCGCGGCCGACCCCGCCGTGGACGGGTTCCGACACGACTTCGCAGACCGACCCGGAACGCGGCCGGCGTGCCGCCTTCGTGCTCGTCGCGGGGGTCGCGGCGCTGGCGCTGGGGATCGGCGGTCTGACGTACGCGCTGCTGAACAAGGACGGCGGCGGCGAAGGCACCGGCGGGGACGTCACGGTCAGTCAGTCGCAGGGAGTGTCCCCGACGCCCGAGAAGAGCGCGACGGGGAGCAGCCCGAAGCCCTCGCCGAGCCCCAGTCCGAGCGCGAGCGAGACGGAGAGCGAGAGCTCCCCGAGCGCGGAGCCGGCGCAGTCCGTCACGGTGAACGTGACCGGCGCGCACACGGAGTACACCGGCTCCTGCCCGCCGCCGGACGACTCCGCCCCGGCCTTCACGGCCACGCTCACGGTCGGACGGCTGCCGGCGACGGTGTCGTACCGCTGGGTGTCGAAGGAGGGCGAACTGTCCGGTCAGACCTGGAAGACGCTCGACTTCCCGTCGGGGGGCGGGAAGTCGAAGCAGGACAAGGTGGTCGTGTCGACGTCCGGGCGGAGCGGGACGCGGCAGAACGCGATCGGCGTGGAGGTGCGCGACCCGGTGGCCGTCACCTCCGACTACGTGCCGTTCTCGGTGACCTGCGAGACGGAGGCCCCGCCGTCCGGGACCTCCCCCTCGCCCTCGTCCACCGAATAGCACCGGGCAGCGCCGAGCGGGTCAGGCGGCGCTGCCGAGAGCCGGCAGGTAGCCGCCCGACTGACCGGACGCGGTCGGGTGGTAGGACTCGCCGATGTTCAGCCAGTTGACGCTGTGCAGCCAGGAGCCGCCGGAGCAGATCTCATGGCCGGCGAACGACGTGCGGACGTCGCCGAAGACGAAGCCGTGGGCGGCCGCGCGCCGGGCGATCGCGGCGTCCAGGTGGTCGGCGGCCTTGTTGATGGCCGCGCGCTTGGTCTCCGACAGGCCGAGGCAGGCGGTGCCGAGCTTGTAGAAGCGGGGGTAACCGAGCACGACGACGCGTGCGTTGGGTGCCTTGGAGCGGATGGCCGAGTAGACGCTGTCGAGTTTGCCGGGGAGCGTGGAGTCGACGTACGCCCGCGCGGTGTCGATCCGGGCGACGCAGGTGCTGTCTGAGCTGGTCACACACGTCGTCATGACGTCGGCGAATCCGGCGTCGTTGCCGCCGACGGTGACGGAGACCAGCCCGGTGGAGGCGTTGAGCGGGCCGAGCTGCCCGGCGAGAACATCACCCGTTCGAGCGCCCGAGCAGGCGGTGAAGGCGAACGACGAGGGCGAGTGGGCGGCGTTCCACAGGTACGGGAACGCCTTGCCGCTGCGCTTGCAGGAGCCGCTGGAGCTGACGTAGGACCCGGCGCCGACGCCGGAGGAGTAGGAGTCGCCGAGCGCCACATAGCCGCCGTTCGGGGCGAGTCGGGACGCGTGCGCCGCGGTGGCCCCGGTGAGGGCGGTGACGGCGGCGAGGAGGAGCGAGCTCGCGAATACGACAAGTCGGGAACGTCTCATGGAACCTCCCTTTAGCAGGATCTCTGCCACAACCGTCGTACCAACTCCGCGTGTTGACGGGAAGTGTCCATGCCAATCCAGTCGATGACCCCAGGGGTGGCCAAAGGAACAAAAAGGTGAGTCTCCTCCCAGGTCTCGCCATACAGGCGCAATCGTCAATACCGTCAGACATCTCACCCGCATCGGACCGTCAGCAAGCGGCTCTGGGGCGCGTTCGCCACACGCCCCATGGGGAGGGCTCAAAGAACGCGGTGGTGTGTCCGGCGCGGGGCGCGGCAGGGGGGTGCCGTGCTCGGTGAGCGCACTTGTCATCGGGCCGTGCCGCGCAGGTCGGTTCGCCGTTCTCCGGAGCCGGCCGCTATGCCAGCTCACCCGGCGTGCGCGGGGAAGTCCCCCGCCACGGAGTGCCGTGGGGCGGCGGAGGGGTCTTCCGTCCTGCCGTGCGGCCGCGGGTGGGAACCAACCCCCCTTTCGAACCGGACGTGAATCCGGACCGCCCGGGGGAGGGCGGCCCACCGGACGAGAGGGACCTCAAGTCATGAGTTCCGTTCTGCAGCCGGCGACACCGGGTCAGGATCACCAGGCCCCGCCCGCCGCCGGCATCTACCGGCCCGTCTCCTCTCACCTGGCCATCGCGCCGCCGGTGAGCGTGGTCATCCCCGCGATGAACGAGGCCGAGAACCTCCCGTACGTCTTCAAGACGCTGCCCGACTGGGTCCACGAGGTCGTCCTGGTCGACGGCAACTCCACCGACGACACCATCGCCGTGGCCCGCGCTCTGTGGCCCGGCGTCAAGGTCGTGGAGCAGCGGGGCCGCGGCAAGGGCGACGCCCTGATCACCGGGTTCGGGGCGTGCACCGGCGACATCATCGTGATGGTCGACGCGGACGGCTCCGCCGACGGCAACGAGATCGTCTCCTACGTCTGCGCGCTCGTCTCCGGCGCGGACTTCGCCAAGGGCTCCCGCTTCGCCAACGGCGGCGGGACCGACGACATGACCTTCGTGCGCCGGCTCGGCAACAGGGCGTTGTGCGCCGTCGTCAACCGCAAGTTCGGGGCCCGGTACACCGACCTGTGCTACGGCTACAACGCCTTCTGGCGGCACTGCCTGGACCGCATCGACCTCGACTGCACCGGCTTCGAGGTGGAGACCCTGATGAACATCCGGGTCGTCAAGGCGGGACTGAGGGTGCAGGAGATACCCAGCCACGAGTACTTGCGCATCCACGGGGTCAGCAACCTGCGGGCCGTGCGCGACGGGCTGCGGGTGCTGCGGGTGATCCTCCGGGAGCGGTCCAACCGGCGGGCGCTGCGCCGCAGAGGCCGCCACCGGTCGCCGATGCTCGACTCTGTGCTCGACCCGGTGCTCGACCCGGTCGCGGGAGAGATCTCTTGAGCGGGCCCGGCATCTCCGTGGTCGTCTGCGCGTACACCGAGGACCGCTGGGACGACATCCTCGCGGCGGTCGCCTCGGTACGCGCGCAGAGCCGGCCGGCGCTGGAGACCGTGCTGGTCGTCGACCACAACCAGGCGCTGACGGACCGCCTGACCGAGGAGTTCGCGAGCGCCGGATCCCGCGCGGCGGACGGCGAGGTGCGGGTGCTGTCCAACTCCGGCCCGCGCGGCCTGTCGGCCGGCCGCAACACCGGCATCGCGGCCGCGCGCGGCGACGTCATCGCCTTCCTCGACGACGACGCCGTCGCCGAACGCGACTGGTTGCGCTGGTTCGCCGTCGGCTACGACGATCCCCGTGTGATGGCCGTGGGCGGGCTGACGCTGCCCGTGTGGGCCTCCGGGCGACGGCCCGTCTGGTTCCCCGAGGAGTTCGACTGGGTGGTGGGCTGCTCCTACCGGGGCCTGCCGCCCGGCCGGGTCCGGGTGCGCAACGTCCTCGGCGGCAACGCCTCGTTCCGGCGTACGGCGTTCGACCTGGCGGGCGGCTTCGCGACCGGCATCGGACGCGACGGGGACAGGCGCCCGCTGGGCGGGGAGGAGACGGAGCTGTGCATCCGGCTCAGCCGCGCCCGGCCGGACGCGATCCTGCTGGTGGACGACCGTGCGGTCATCCACCACAAGGTGCCCGAGGTCCGCGAGCGCTTCGCCTACTTCCGTGCCCGCACCTACGCCGAGGGCCTGTCCAAAGCCCGCGTCGCCCGCAGCGTGGGCGCGGCCAAGGGGCTGGAGTCGGAACGCCGGTACACCACCCGCGTACTCCCGTCCGGCGTGGCCCGTGGCCTGCGCGACGCCGCCCTGGCCCGCCGAGGCGGCGCCCGCAGAGCAGCAGCCATCATCACCGGCACCCTGACAGCAGCAGCAGGCTACGCAGTAGGCACAACCCACCCAGCCGCGGGCAGTCGTGCCGCTGGGGCGATGGGGGTCCCCCCGCTCGAGCGAAGCCGAGAGTGGGGGAGGGTGGGCGCAGCGGCGCCCGCGCAAGCCGCGGAAGACCCCCGTCCCGCTCGCACCGGCACCCGCACCGGACAGGAGGCCGCCGGATGACCGCACCCGGGGTACCCATCCTCATGTACCACTCGGTCTCAGCCGACCCCACTGACGCCACCCGAACCCTCTCCGTCTCGCCGAAAGCCTTCACCCAGCACCTCACCCTGATCGCGGAGCGAGGCCTCACCCCCATGACCACCGCCGACCTCGCCACCCGCTGGCGCACCGCCCGTCCCCTCCCCCACCGCCCCGTACTCCTCACCTTCGACGACGGCTACGAGGGCGTGCACCGCCACGCCCTCCCCACCCTGGCGGAACACGGTTTCCCCGCAACCCTGTTCGTGTCCACCGGCTGGCTGCGCGGCGACCACGACACCGGCGCCGGCCCGGACACCATGCTCGACTGGCCGCAGGTGCGCGAACTGGCCGCCGCAGGCGTCGAGATCGGCGGCCACAGTCACACCCACCCGCAGCTCGACCAGCTCGACGACACCGCGCTGCACACGGAACTGACCCGTTGCCGGGACATCGTCGCCGACGAGCTGGGCGTCCCGCCGGTGTCGTTCGCCTACCCCTACGGCTACTCCAGCCGCCGGGTGCGCACCGCCGTACGGCAGCGCGGGTTCGCCCAGGCGCTCGCCGTGGGCAACTCCCTCGCCCGGCGCGCGCAGGGCCCGTATGCCCTGCGCCGGGTGACGGTACGGCGGGACACGGACGCCGAGGAGTTCGTACGGCTTCTCGACGGCCGGGCCGTCACCCGCGCCTTCGCCCGGGACCGCGCGCTCACCAAGGGCTACGCGATGGTGCGCGGCGCCCGCCGGATGTGCCGCAGGGCGGCGGGCGTCCTCGGGTGAGCGGCCGGACGAATCCGACACACCGGCGCGCAGCACGGAAACCGGGTGCACACGGGCCCGGTGTGCCGGATCATGGCGTCCATGTCCGCGCACCCACACGACGCTCTGCCGATCCGGCTCACCGTCGACGACTCCGACTCCCCGTCCGACGTCGTCGACGCGCTGTTCCTCGGCCGCTTCGCGACGGGCGAGCAGCCTTACTCGCACGCGGCGAACATCGACCGCGTGCGCTCCGGCGCGAACCTGATCCCGCCGGACGCCCGCGTGCTGCGCGTGGCCCGCGACGACGACCGCAGCGCGACCCTCGCCGAGGGCGAGGGCTGGACGCTGCTGGTGTCCCGCTGGAACCGGGGCGCCGACGTCACGGTCACCGCGACCAGTCCCGAACTGGCCGCCAGGGTGCTCAGCGAGGCCACGGACGGCGCGGCCGACGAGCCCGAGCCGCAGCCGGAGAACGTGGCGATGGGCTTCTGGTACGTGTCCCCGCGGCGCGGCCCGCACCGGACGACGCGTCAGATCTCCGCCGGCACCTGGGAGGAGGTCCGGCACAACTACACCGCCCCGGTGGCGGACGCGATGGACCGTCTGATGACGACGACCCCGCAGGACATCGCCGGCCGGCTGCTGCTCCTGCACGGACCGCCCGGCACCGGCAAGACCTCCGCGCTGCGCACCCTGGCCCGCTCCTGGCGGGACTGGTGCCAGGTGGACTGCGTGCTGGACCCGGAGCGGCTGTTCTCCGACGTCGGCTACCTGATGGACATCGCGATCGGCGAGGAGGACGGCCCCGGCAAGGGCCGCTGGCGGCTGCTCCTGCTGGAGGACTGCGACGAACTGATCCGAGGCGAGGCCAAGCACACCGCCGGCCAGGCGCTGTCCCGGCTGCTGAACCTGACCGACGGTCTGCTGGGCCAGGGGCGCAACGTCCTGGTCGGCGTCACCACCAACGAGGACCTGGAGCGTCTGCACCCGGCCGTCGTCCGCCCCGGCCGCTGCCTGGCCCGGATCGAGGTCGGTCCGCTGACCCGCCCGGAGGCGGTGGCGTGGCTGGGCTCCGAGGAGGGTGTCGGCCGTGAGGGCGCGACCCTGGCGGAGCTGTACGCGCTGCGCCGGGGCACGTCCCCGACATCGCTTCCGGAGCCGCGCGGCGGGGCGGACGCGGGGCTGTACCTGTGAGGCTGTGACCGGCCCTGTGATGCTTTGATGGGGTTATGACCCTGTTCGTCGGCACGTCGGGCTGGCAGTACAAGGACTGGCGGGGCGTCCTGTACCCGCCCGACGTGCCCGTGCGGCTCTGGCTGGAGGAGTACGCGGCGCGGTTCGCCACCGTGGAGATCAACAACGCGTTCTACCGGCTGCCGTCACGGGAGACCTTCGCGTCCTGGGCCGAGCGTGTCCCGCCGGACTTCACCTTCGCGGTCAAGGCCAGCCGGTATCTCACCCACGTCAAGCGGCTGAAGGACCCCGAGGAACCGGTGCACCGGCTGATGAGCCACGCGGCCGGGCTGGGGGCGCGGCTCGGCCCGGTGCTGCTCCAGCTCCCGCCGACCCTGCGCTGCGACCCGGGACTGCTGGACGCCTGCCTGGCCTGCTTCCCGTCCGGGACGCGCGTGGCGGTCGAGCCCCGGCACGACTCCTGGTGGACGCCGGCGGTCCGCGAAGTGCTCCACTCCCGGGGCGCGGCGCTGTGCTGGGCCGACGTCCTCGCCCGCCCCGTCGCCCCGCTGTGGCGGACGGCGCACTGGGGGTACGTGCGCTTCCACCAGGGCCGGGCCCGCCCCTGGCCGCGATACGGCCGCCGGTGCCTGGAGACGTGGCTCGACCGCGTCGCGACGACCTGGCCGGCCGACGCGGAGGTGTACGCCTACTTCAACAACGATCCGGGCGGTGCGGCGGTGCGCGACGCGGTCACCTTCGCGAGGGCGGCGGAGCGGACGGGCCTGCGGCCGACCCGCGTCCCCGCCCGGGCGGCCCTCGCCGGGCGCTGAGCGCGCCGCCTCACCGGCGGGCGCGTCACGGGTGTTCGCGTCCGCTCACTCCCCGTGGGCCGCCCGCAGGGCGTCGCGCACCGCCGCCACCGCGTCGTCCTGTGCGACCCCCAGCCGGCGTGCCCGCTCGGCGTACGCCTGCGCGGCCGCGGCCAGTTCACGCGCCGCCGCCGAACCAGCGGCGGCGACGAACGTGCCGTTGCGGCCCCGGGTCTCGATCACCCCGTCCGCCTCCAGGGCCCGGTACGCCTTGGCGACGGTGTTCGCCGCCAGCCCCAGCGACTCGGCGAGCCCCCGCACGGTCGGCAGCCGGTGGCCGACCGGCAGCGCACCGGACCGCGCCTGCTCGGCGATCTGCGCCCGCACCTGCTCATAGGGAGCGGCGCCCTCAACGATGTGGATCTTCAAGGTCACGGAGCCGATTCTCCCGTACCGGCGGGAAAATGGGAGGCATGCCCTGGCGGCGTCCGCATAGCGTGCGGCCCATGACCGTCATCGTGCGTGATCTGCGTCCCGAGGCGCCCGAGGAGGTCGAGGCCTTCGTCCGGGTGCGGCGGCTCGCCCTGCCGTTCATGGTGTCCACCGCCCGCTCCGTGGTCCACGACCTCGCCCACGCCCGTCCCGAGGCCCGGTACCGGCAGCTCGTCGCGGAGGAGGACGGCGAGATCGTCGGCACCGCGCAGGTCGGAGTCGCTCATGAGAGCCCGCGGCCCGGCCAGGGTTTCGCCAACGTGTACGTGCACCCGGAGCGGACCCGCCGGGGCGCCGGCTCGCTGCTCATCCGCGCCGCCGAGGAACACCTCGCCGCGCACGGCACGACCAGGGTGTACTCCTGGGTGCTGGACGCCCCGGGCAACCTCGCCTTCGCCGAGCGGCACGGCTACCGGGCGAGCCGCTCCGCGCACTTCCTCCGCCTCGACCTGGCGGACGGGACGCTGCCGCCGCTCCAGGCTCCGCCGCCCGGTGTCGAACTGCGCACCGCCGCCGACTTCGCCGACGACCCCCGCCCGCTGTTCGCGCTGGACGCGGAGACGACCGCCGACGAACCGAGCGACGTCGGCGCCGAGTTCACCGACTACGAGGCCTGGCTGGAGGAGACCTGGCGGCATCCGCTGCTCGACGCCGAGCTGACCACGGTCGCCGTGGTCGACGGCCGCCCCGCCGCGTTCACGGCGGCTCACACCGACGGCGCGACCCGCTACGCCTCCGGCATGACCGGCACCGCCCGCGCCTTCCGCGGCCGGGGCCTGGCCAAGCTGGCGAAGAACGCCTCGCTGCACCGCGCCCGCGCGGCGGGCTACCAGGAGGCGTTCACCGGGAACGACACCGGCAACGGGCCGATGCTCGCGATCAACAAGTGGTTCGGCTACGAGATCTGTGCGACGGAGGCGCGCCATGTCCGCGAACTCGGATGACGGCTCGGTCCGGGCGGACACCGTGGAGGTCGCCGTGGACGTCGTCCTCGTCAAGGCCGGCCGGACGAAGATCCGCTACCCGGCCGAGCTGTTGTCCGACGACGGCACCCGGATCGCCGT
Organism: Streptomyces sp. NPDC088254; assembly: GCF_044740925.1. Taxonomy (NCBI): domain Bacteria; kingdom Bacillati; phylum Actinomycetota; class Actinomycetes; order Kitasatosporales; family Streptomycetaceae; genus Streptomyces; species Streptomyces sp. NPDC088254. Next base: position 410,779 of record NZ_JBIURQ010000008.1, read on the forward strand.
GCGCGCCTCCTGGGCGGGCGAGGGCGTACGCGACTTCGGCTTCGTACGCTTCGAGCCGGGTGACGTCTTCACCGAGTACTACTGGCGCGACCGCTGGTACTCCGTGAAGGAGGTCCGCGCCGCGTCCGGCGCCCTCAAGGGCTGGTACTGCGACATCACCCGCCCGGCGAGACTCAGCGGCGCGGAACTGGTGGTCGAGGACCTCGACCTGGACCTGTGGCGCTCCGCCGACGGCACCGACGTCCGACGGCTGGACGAGGACGAGTTCGCGGGGAGCGGCCTGGCCGACCGCGACCCCGATGCGGCGGCACAGGCGCTGAGGGCGCTGGACGCCCTGGAGACCCTCGCCACCACAGGGAACGGCCTCGAACGGCTGCTCGCCTGAGTGTTCTGTGCGCCCGTCGAATCGACCGCCGTCAGGCCACCGAGGCGACCACGGCGTACCGCTCGTCCTCGACGGCTCTCCCCCACAGCTCCGCGTCCCCGGACAGGCGCTCCACGCGAGCGTGGGCGGTGAGCGGGGTGAGCAGACCGGTGAGCCGGTCCGCCGGTATGCCGACCGGGGTCACCGTCCCCCACACCCCCTCGACCAGCACGAGCCGGCCTCCGGGCCGCAGCAGGTCACGCCAGTGCCGCAGGGCGCGCGCGGGATCGGGCAGCGCCCACAGCACATGCCGTACGAGGACGACGTCGAAGCGCCGCTCCCCGACGGGCGGCGCCGCCGCGTCACCGAGGAGGAACACGGCGTCACGGCCGGCGAGTTTCTCGCGCGCCCGGCCGAGCATCGCCGGGGAGAGGTCGACGCCGGTGACGCGGTGGCCCCGCTCGGCCGCGAGGAGCGACAGGCTGCCGGTGCCGCAGCCGAGGTCGAGCAGATCGCCGGGGCGCTCCGGCAGCCAGTCCAGCAGCCTGCGGGCCCAGGCGGCCCGGACGACGGGGTCGCGCAACCCGTGGTCCGGCTCGTCGTCGAAGCCGGCCGCCTCCGCGTCCCAGTCGACACGCTCCGCAGCGTTCACATCACTCTGGTCGGTCATGCGCCAAGAGTGACACCCGCCACTGACAATCCCCTCGTGATGTGACAGCCGCCACTGACAGAACAGGCGGCGATGAGGAACTCTCGCGAAAAGGGTCTACCTCCGTGAAATCGCGGAACCCGGTAGCTCTGAAGGAGGCAGCCATGCGCCGTACGACCGTGCAGAAGCCCCTGAAGAAGACGGACTCCCGCCGGCTCCGCGAAGAGGTGGACGAACGCCCCGCCGGGCGCCCCGAGGTGCGCAAGGACATCGCCCGCACCTGGTGGCCGGACGGCTGACCGCGCCCGCGTCACCGTCGACCGATCTCTCACGCCCTTCCTTCCCGCCGGACGCCTCCTGCCTGAGCCCAGGCTCAGCGGTTCCTTAAGGCGGTCCTAAAGATCGCCGGAACCGTTCGCCTGCGGGCGTGTCCGCGGTTTCTTGGTACTCGGCACGTTTCCCCGTCCGGGTCCTGACCGGCGGCTCAGGCCGGTCAGGTTCCGGCGGGGCGGCCCGCGTCAGCTCAGGACGGACGCGCAGGTCGAGGGCGTGGCGTGGGCGGGGTCGAGCGCGTTGGCCACCTCGTGGAAGGCGATCCGGTCGGTCAGCCCGAGCAGCGCGTGCTCGGACAGGTCGAGCGCGCAGCGGTCCTGGATGAGGACATTGCTGACGTTCGCGCCGCTCAGGAACTGCGTCCGGTACGGCGTGACGACCTCGTCGTACCGGGTGGCGATGACGGTGTAGCGGACGCCGGGGACGGTGTCGCCGCCGGCGTTGAGCTTCGCCATGAACTCGGAGCCGGCGATCTGCTGGGCGAGGGCGGGGGTGGCGGCGGTGAGGAGGTCCTCGGCGCCGGGGAAGTACGGCAGCAGGTGGGTGAGCCCGGCCAGGGTGGTGCCGTGGTTGTTGGGTGCGATGCCGACGAGGGCGTTCACCTTGGCGGCCCCGCCGAGGAACTTGAGGTAGTAGCGGGGCATCATGCCGCCCTGCGAGTGACCGACGATGTCGGCCTCGGCGGCGCCGGTCGCGGCGAGCACCCGGTCGACGTAGGCGGAGAGCTGCCCGGCGGACTCATCGATGGGACCGAGGGCGTGGAAGAAGGGGACGCCGGGCAGTTGCCCGTAGTCGAGGGAGAAGACGCAGTAGCCCCGGTGCGTGAGGTACGGCGCGAGGGAGAGCCAGTTGTCGACGGAGTTGGCGAAGGTTCCGTGGACCAGGACGACGGGGCGGGGGCGGGCTGCGGAGGGCCGGCAGTCGTAGTCGTTCCAGCCGCCCTGCGACGACGCGGAGGTCGCGGCGGACGACGACTCGGCCGAGGCGGGGGCAGTGGCGGTGGCGCTGAGGGCCGCGGTGGCCAGCAGCAGGGCGGCCAGGGGTCTGGCCAGGCGCTTCCAGGGCAGCATCGCGTGATCTCCTTGCGGCTCAAGGGGGATTCGACGGCCTTACGCCTGTGATCCGGATCACGAGGATGCTGTTCATCTGTCAAGTTACGGGCGAGTAGATGAAGTGAGAAGTTACGGATCGGTAAAAACTTCCGGCAACAGTCGACGCATGTGCTATCCCTGACGCCCCGTCACCAGGCAGGCCTGACCGGACCGTAGGGCGCGATACGCCCCAAACCGTCCCGCAACACGCTCATTTCACCCTCCCCGAGCACATCCCCCCACCCCCGTACCACCTCCACCGCGACCTCCTCGGCCACCCTGGTGCACGCCCAGCCCCGCTCGGTCAGGACGACCAGCCGGGCGCGCGCATCAGCGGGGTGCGGCCCCCGCTCGACGTACCCCTTGCGCACCAGCTCGTCGACGAGCTGACTCGCCGCCTGCTTGGTGACACCCAGATGCACGGCCAACTCGGTGACCGTCGCACCGTCCGGGGCGAGCCGGGCGAAGGCGAAGCCATGAGCGGGCCGCACGTCGGAGAACCCACGCGCCCGCACCCCCTCGTCGATGCGTCGCGTGAGGTCGCCGGCGGCGGCGAGCAGGGCGGCGGTCAGGGCGAGGGCATCGGAGTTCTGCACCTCCGCATTGAAACACCCTTGACGATTTGGTCAACCTGCTTGACCATGAGCCCCATCAAATGGTCAAGTAGATTGACCATTCTTCGCCGAGTCAGGAGCCGTCCATGCCTGTCGTCCGTTCCGCCGACGCCGTCACCCACGAGATCCACGGCGCCCGCTTCGTCTCGCACGCCACCCCGTTCACCGGCAGCAGGGAACTCGCCGCTTGGCGCGGGGAGATCCCGCCGGGCACGAAGGCGCCGGCGCACGCCGTCAGCCGGGAGGAGGTCTTCCATCTGCTCGTCGGAGAACTGGACGTCACGCTCGACGGGCGCACCGAGCGGATCACGGCGGGTGACACGCTGATCGTCAACGCCGGCTCCACCCTGAGGGTGGAGAACCCGACCGGTCACACCGCCCTCACCTGGGTCACCACCAGTCTCGGGTTGGAGGCGGTGTTGGCCGACGGCAGCCGGATCGTGCCTCCGTGGGCCAACTGAGCCGTCCGCTGGGCGGAGTCGTGTTCAGGCCGCCAGGCCACCGGGCATCACCGCTCGCGGGCCGAACTTCGCCCGCGCGCGGTCGGCCACCTCCTCGATACGGCGGGCCTTCTCGTCGGCGGGGTCGAAGGTGAGCTGGTGGGAGGCCCGGTCGGCGGGGCCGAGGCCCTCGGCGCGCAGGGCGATCGCGCGGACCCTGGCGCGCTGCAGACCGAGCGCCTCGTACAGGGAGTACGCCGCCCGCGTCAGGTCCGCCGAGTGCGCGGTCGGCTCCCCGAGGGTGCGGCCGCGGGTGGTGGAGGAGCGGTCGGCGTAGCGGACGGTGAGGGTCAGGGTGCGGCAGACCTTCTCCACGGCGCGCAGCCGGGCGCCCAGTTCCTCACCGGCCGACAGAAGCGCCCTGCGATGCCGGACCGGGTCCAGCTCGTCGCGCGGGAAGCGCCGTTCGGCGGCCAGCGATCGGGAGACCGCGTTCGGGACGACCCGGCCGCGGTCCACGCCGTTCGCCTTCTCGCGCAGCTCCCGGCCGGCCTTCGCGCCGACCAGGCGCTGGAGCGTGGACAGGGGCGCGGCGGCGACCCGGCCGAGGGTGTCGAGGCCGTACTCGCACAGGGTGCGGGCGGTGGCGGCGCCGACGCCGGGCAGCGCGGCGACGGGTTTCCCGGCGAGGAAGTCACGGGCCTCGTCCGCGGAGACCGCGCAGGTCACCCCGGGCCGGGCGGCTCGCTGCGCCACACGGGCCAGCATCGGTCCCGGTCCGGCGCCGATCACGCAGTCGACGCCGTGCAGCGCGAGAGCGCGGACCCGGATCACCGAGGCCAGTTCGACCGCGCCGCGCCCGAAGTAGCGCTCGGCGCCCCGCAGATCGGCCAGCGCCCCGTCCGGCGGCAGCGCCTCGACGACGGGCGTGAACTCCTCCAGCAGGCCGAGCAGTTCGGGAAACGCCGTCTCGTGCTCCGACGGCAGCTGGAAACGTACGCAGAGGATGGTCATCCCGCACTCCCCGGACTCTGGTGCCACAACTTCCTTCCCACCGCGGGCCCTTCGCCCGCGGGACGCAGATCCGCCCAGGGGTGCATCTCGTACCCCGTGGGCAGGCGGATGCGCCGCCGCTCCATCGCGTCCTGGGCCGCGGAACCGGCCGGCGCGGGCAGCCCGTCCGAACCGGCGAGCCGCCTGTGCGCCGGACCGTCGGCACCGGCTTCGGCGTCGGCGTCGGGCGCGGGGCCGGGAGGTTCCGCGAGCCGGGACGCGACCCCTTCGAGTCCCTCCTCGCGCCGCACCTCCAGCAGTTCGGCCAGGTTCCAGGCGGCGGCGCCCACCACGCTGAGGCTGCGCGGGCCGCGCCGCTGCACCGTCCCGCGCACCAGCAGCAGCCAGGAGTGGAAGACGGTGTGGGCGCAGACGTCGTGGGAGTCGTCGAAGAAGGCGAGGTCGACCAGGCCGGTGCCGTCGTCGAGGGTGCTGAAGATGACCCGTTTGCCGGAGCGGATCGGCGGGGTCTGGGTGGCCGCCTTGGCGCCCGCCACCAGCACCGCCTCCCCGTGCCGCGTCTCACGCAGCCGTCGCGCCGACACCACGCCCAGTTCGCGCAGGAACTCCCGGTGATCGTCCATCAGATGGCGTGAGGCGTCCATGGACAGCACGCCCAGTTCGGCGCTGAGCCGCTCCGCCGAGGTGAGGTCGGGCAGCCCGGCCGGAGCGGTCTTCCGCCCGCCCGCCAGCGGGAGTTGGCCGCCGCCGCCCCGGGAGCCCCGGTGCAGCTCGGCCAGGTGCAGTTGCAGATCACGGCGGTTGGCCCCGAAGTCGTCCAACGCGCCTACCTGGGCGAGGCGTTGGGCGAGAGGACGGCTCGGCCGTGCCCGTTCCCAGAAGTCGAGCAGCGAGGTGTAGGGCTGTCCGTCCGCGATCCGCCGAGCCTCGGCCTCGCCGATGCCGTGCACGTCGGAGAGGGCGAGCCGAAGCCCCCACACGCCGGAAGACCCGGCCGACCCGGAATCGGACATCAGTTCGATACGATGTCCGACCCCCGACCGGTTCACGTCCAACGGCAGGACCGGCACCCCCCGCCGCCGCGCGTCCGCCAGCAGCAGCCGCTTGGGATACATCCCGGGGTCGTGGGTGAGCAGCCCCGCGTAGAAGGCGGCCGGGTGGTGCGCCTTCAGCCACGCCGACTGGTACGTCGGCACGGCGAAGGCGACCGCGTGCGCCTTGCAGAAGCCGTACGAGCCGAAGGCCTCGACGATCTCCCAGGTGCGCTGAATCGTTTCCGCGCCGTAGCCCTTCGCCGCCGCCCGCTGGGCGAACCACACCTTGATCCGCCCCTGCGACTCCGGTTCGGACAGCCCGCGCCGCACCCGGTCCGCCTCGCCGCGCCCGCAGCCGGTCATGACGGCGACGATGTCGATGACCTGCTCGTGGAAGACGACGACCCCGTAGGTGCCCTTCAGCGCCTCCTCCAGGTCCGGGTGCGGGTAGCGCACAGGGGCGCGCCCGTGCCGGGCCTCGATGAACGGCCGCACCATGTCGGCGGCGACCGGGCCGGGCCGGAACAGCGAGATGTCGACGACCAGGTCGTGGAAGGTCGCCGGCTGGAGCCGTCCGACCAGGTCCCGCTGCCCCGGCGACTCGATCTGGAAGCAGCCGAGCGTCTCGGTGGACCGGATGAGCCGGTACGTCTCCGGGTCCCCTTCCGGGAGCGCGTCCAGGTCGATGCGCTCCCCCGTCGCCCGCGCCACCTCGGCGACCGCGTGCGCCATCGCCGACTGCATCCGCACGCCGAGCACGTCGAGCTTGAGCAGCCCGAGGTCCTCGACGTCCTCCTTGTCGAACTGGGACATGGGGAACCCCTCGCCGCTGGTCGGCACGACCGGCGTGCGGGAGAGCAGGGAGGCGTCGGAGAGGAGCACGCCGCAGGGGTGCATGGCGACGCCGCGCGGGAGGGCGTCGAGGGACTCGACCAGTTCCCACAGCTTCCCGTACTTCTCCCGTTCCCCGGCGAGCGCCCTGAGTTCGGGCAGTTCCTCCAGCGCCGCGCGGGCGTCGCGCGCGCGGATGTGCGGGAAGGACTTGGCGACGCGGTCGATGTCGGCTGGGTCCATGGACAGGGCGGCGCCGACGTCCCGGATCGCGTGCCGGACCCGGTACGTCTCCGGCATCGAGACCGTCGCGACGCGCTCGGCGCCGAACCGGCCGATGATCGCGCGGTAGACCTCCAGCCGGCGTGCGGACTCCACATCGACGTCGATGTCGGGCAGCACGACCCGTTCCCTGGACAGGAACCGCTCCATCAGCAGCCCGTGCTCGATCGGGTCGGCGTGCGCGATGCCGAGGAGGTGGTTGACGAGCGAGCCGGCGCCGGATCCGCGCGCGGCGACCCGGATGCCCATCCGCCGTACGTCGTCCACGACTTGGGCGACGGTGAGGAAGTAGGAGGCGAAGCCGTGGTGGGCGATGACGTCGAGTTCGTGGTGCATCCGCTCCCAGTAGTCGCGCCGTCCGTCGTAGCCGCGCAGCACCATCCCCGCCGCCGCCCGGGAGGCCAGGGTCCGCTGGGCGGTGCGGCGGCCGGCGCCGACGAGGTGCGGCTCGGGGAAGTGGACGGTCCCGATGCCGAGATCGTCCTCGGGGTCGACCAGGCACTCGGCGGCCGTGGCCCGGGTCTGCTCCAGCAGGCGGTGGGCGGTGTCGCGGCGGAAGCCGGCGGCCTCCACGATCCGCTCGGCGGCGCGCAGCATGGCGTCCGGCCCCTTGAGCCAGGCCTCCCCCGAGTCCAGTTCCCCGGTCGGGTCGATGGGCACCAGGCGGCGGGCGGCGTCCAGGACGTCGGCGACCGGGCCCTGGCCGGGGTCGGCGTAGCGGACGGCGTTGCTGAGCACCGGGCGGATCCGCTGTTCGGCGGCGAAGCCGACGGTGCGGGCGGCCAGGCGCAGCGAGCCGGATCCGGTGCCGGTGCGGCCGTGCCAGACGGCCTCCAGGCGCAGGGCGTCGCCGTGGACCTCCCGCCAGGGGGCGAGGAGCCTGGCCGCGCGGTCGGGGCGGCCGGCGGCGAGGGCGCGGCCGACGTCGGAGGCGGGGCCGAGCAGGACGGTCAGGCCGTCTCCCCGGTTGTCCGCCCAGGGCAGCAGCGGGGTGCCCTCGCTCCCGTGCGCCGCCGTGACGATCCGGCACAGGTCGGCCCAGCCGCGGGCGCCGTCGCGGGCGAGGAAGGTGACGCGGGGGGCCGACTCGTCGAGGAAGGCGCCGCCGCGCACGGGGGTGCGGCGCCTCTCCCGTCGTACGTCGCTCTCGTGGCGGGCCGGTGCGGCCACCGCGAGGTCCGCCCCGAACAGCGGGCGCACCCCGGCCCGCGCGCAGGCCTTGGCGAAGCGGACCGCGCCGGCGACGGTGTCGCGGTCGGTGAGGGCGAGGGCGTCCATGCCCCGCTCACCGGCGCGCTCGGCCAGCCGCTCCGGGTGCGAGGCCCCGTATCGCAGGGAGAACCCGGAGGCGGTGTGCAGATGCGTGAAGCCTGGCACACGCACCTCCCGCGAACCCGCTCTCGAACATCAGTTCCCTAATCCCTCACCCCCACCATAGACCAATTCCCGAACATCTGTACGACGACCGTTCGAGCATCTCCCACCTGCGAAAACACACCGAAACAGCCGCAAACGCACCGAGGTCCCGCCCCGGGTACGGGGCGGGACCTCGGTGGCGCCGGGAGGGTCAGCCGATCTGTGCGCCCGTCGCCGAGAGCGCCTCCGTCACCGGCTGGAAGAACGTCTCCCCGCCGGCGGCGCAGTCGCCGCTGCCGCCGGAGGTGAGCCCGATCGCACTGCTCCCCGAGAAGAGGGAGCCGCCGCTGTCGCCGGGCTCGGCGCAGACGTCGGTCTGGATGAGGCCGCTGACGACGTCGCCGTTGCCGTAGTTCACGGTGGCGTCCAGGCCGGTGACCGTGCCGGAGTGCACCTGGGTGGTCGAGCCGCTGCGGGTGACCTGCATGCCCACGGTGGCCTCGGCGGCGCCGGTGATCTTCTGCGTGGAGCCGTCGTAGAGGTTCACCTCGCTCGGGTGGGCGACGTCGGCGGTGTACTTGACCAGGCCGTAGTCGTCGCCGGGGAAGCTGGAGGTCTCGTTGGCGCCGATCCGCTTGCCGGAGGAGTCCGACCAGGCGGTGACGGACTCGGTGCAGTGGCCCGCGGTCAGGAAGTAGGGCTCGCCGCCCTTGACCACGTTGAAACCGAGCGAGCAGCGACTGCCGCCGCCGGTGATGGTGTCGCCGCCCGCGATGAAGGGCTTGTACTCCCCCTTGGTGCGCTGGAGCTCCACCGTGGCGCCGAGGCTCTCGGCGACCTTGGTGAGCTTGGCCCACTCGGCGCCGGAGACCGTGCGGTCGGCGGTGACGACGACCTTGTTGGCGGTGGGGTCGGTGACCCAGGCGGTGCCGGGGACGGCCGCATCCCTCGCGAGGGTCGTCCGGGCGCTGCGGAGCTCGGCGAGGGAGTTCTCCACCAGTCTGGCCTTGGCCCCGGCCGCCTCGACGGCGTCCGCGGCACTCTCGTCGAGCACGTTCACCACGAGGCTCTTGGTTTTGGCGTCGTAGTAGGTGCCCGCCGCGTCGGCGCCGAGGTCCTGGCCCAGGGTCGAGGCGAGCTTCCCGGCGGCCAGGGCCGTCAGGAGGCGGGGCTGCGGAGCCTGCGGGGTCTCACTCGCGTTGGCGGTCTGGAAGGTGACGCCCGCGGCGACGAGCGCGGCCACGCCCGCTCCCGCCATGACGGCCCGTCGCCCGGCTATGCGTCGGTGCTTCAACTCACGTCCTCCTGTGGGGGGTTCGGCGCACGCGGCGGCAGGCCGCCGCGGGCCGGAAGGTGGGGTGACGGCCGCCCACTCTTCCGAACCGCACAGGGGGCACACAAGGTCGACCGGCGGACGCGCACACGGTGAGCACAGCGCGCCCTCGACGCCTTCACTCCCCGGCCACAAAAGGCCGAGCCCCCGCACGCTTTCGCGTACGGGGGCTCACCTGCCGCCTGTGTCCGTGCGGGCCGCTGCCCGCCGGGGCCTAGAAGACGCTGACGCCGTAGGCGTTCAGGGCCTCCACCACGGGCTGGAAGAACGTCGTGCCGCCCGAGGTGCAGTCGCCGCTGCCGCCGGAGGTCAGACCGTAGGCCACGCCGTTGCTGCCGTAGAGCGAGCCGCCGGAGTCGCCGGGCTCGGCGCAGACGTTGGTCTGGATCATCCCGTAGACGACGTCGCCGCCGCCGTAGTTGACGGTCGCGTTGAGCGCGGTGACGCGTCCGCTGTGAGTGCCGGTGGTCGAGCCGTCGCGGTAGACGGTGGTGCCCACGGTCGGGTTGGCCGCGCGGGTGATGTCGACGCCGCCGGCGGTGCCCGCCTTGGCGATCGAGGTGTTGGAGTACCGGACGATGCCGTAGTCGTTCGTCGGGAAGCTGGAGCCCGTCGTCGGACCGAGTACCGTGCTGCGGCCGGAGTTGGAGTACCACGTGCCCGCGCCGTCGGTGCAGTGGCCGGCGGTCAGGAAGTAGTAGTTGCCCGCACTGTCACGGACGTTGAAGCCGAGAGAGCAGCGCCAGCTACTCGTGTAGATGGCGTCGCCGCCCTGGATGTACTTCTGGAACCGGCCTTCGGTGCGCTTGATCGTCAGCGCGTCGGCGTCGGCGCCGGCCTGCTTCTTGATCTTCGCTATCTCGGCCTCGGACACCGTGCTGTCGGCCGTGACGACGACCCGGTTGGTCTTGGTGTCGACGGTCCAGGCGGTGCCCGGGACGTCGGCCTTGAGCACCGCGCCGCTGGCGCTGCCGAGTTCGGCGGCGCTGAAGGTGGTGACGTCCGCCGCGCTCGCGTGGGGGATCGCGATGGCGGCCGCGGCCACGAGCCCGGTGGCGACGGCGGTCAGCCGGGTCCGTCTGGTGATGCCGCTGGTGGGGGTGGTGCGCTTGATCCTCACGTTTCGTTCCCTCCCAGGGGAAGTCGGGGGCCCGCGTGGGGTTGGGGCCCGTGAGGCGCAGTCAGGGGGCGCTCGTACGTCCGCAATCCGGACAGATAATGCCCCTGACAAGCGCTGAGGGGGAGTATTCGGCCGAACGGACGGTCGACGCAAGGGTGCCTTTCGGCCGCCGCCCCGCGCACCGGCCGGGTGCCGGGCCCGGATGACGATCGCTCACATCAGGGCGCGCACCTCCGCCTCGGCCCGGGCGGCCCTCACCGTTCGCCGTGATCGTCACCCCGTCCTCTTCGGCCACCCACGCCCCGGAAATGTCCGGAAGTCGCCGCTCCGGATGCTCGGCCGCGGCCAGTACGTGCTGCCGGTACCGGTGTGCGCGTCCGCCGGCGCGGGCCTCTCCGCGGTGGAACGCGTTCACCGGCTCGCGCGGAACTCCGTGGGTTCATGCGGCTCCCCTGGGTGCCGCGTAGCGGTGGGCGGGGCGGGTCGGGCCCAGGTGCTCGCGGAGTGCGCTGCCCGGGTAGAAGGTGCGGAACAGACCGCGGTGCTGGAGCAACGCGACTGTGCCGTTGACCAGCCGCTCCAGATCACGGCGGGGTCGACGGGGGTGAGGAGGAAGCCGTCGGCGGCCCCTTCCCGGTGCCAGGTCCCGAACAGTTCGGCGAGGTCCGGCTTCGGTCGAGTGTGGTCCTGTTCCTGTTGAGCCGACCCCCTGCCGCCCCGCTCCCGGGGCGCCCCCGGCGTTCAGCCGCCTGAGCTCACCCCTTCGCCTTCACCCGGCGCTCCTTCCCCTCCCTCAGCGCTCTCCGCACCGCCACGGGGCCCACCCGCGGACGGGACGCGGCCGTGTCAGCAGTCGCAGCCGCAGCCGTCGCAACAGCAGCCGTCTCCGCACTTCCCGCAGCAGTCACAGCAGTCGCAGCAATCCGAGCAGTCGTCGCAGTCGCACCTGTGGCAATAGCCTTCCTTGGGCTCCCGGGTCCAGGGGCCTTCGTGCTCGCCGCAGCACAACTGGCATGTACAGGCGGGGCCTGCCCAGACGACGCACCCGGCCAGCAGGCCGCGCCGGTCACGGCGCGGCGGCTCCGGCGGCGACGGCGGGCCGCCGGGCCCGGCCGGCGCGAACGGGTTGCCCGGCGGCGGCCCGAACTCGCCGTCCGCACGGGCGTGCCCGCACGAGGCCGTGCCGAAGGCGCGGTGAACGGCGTTGCCCAACTCGTGCACCAGCAGCACATGGGCCAACTTCGCCTCCGCGCCGGGCTTGTCCGAGCCCTTCCCGGGCGCCCACTCGACCTCGCGCAGCGCGAGCCGGATGCCGTGCACGGCGTCGTCGGCGAGCCGCCGCGCCTCAGGCAGAGACGTCCCGATCGCGGTGAGCGGGTTCCACGCGCCCGCGGCGGCGTCGGCCTCCCGGTCCTCGACGGCGTCCAGCAGATGCGCGAGCCGCCCGAAGAGCCGGCCGGCCTCGGCGAGCGGTTCCGCGTTGCCCGGCCGGCCCGCCAGCACGGCGGTGTGCGCGAAGGCCGCCGCGGTGGCCGTCTCGGTCGGTTCGGTGACCGTGAGCAACGGCGTCCCGGGTCCGGCGAGCGCCTCGACGCCGGTCTGCCGGTCCACGGCGTCGACGAGGACGGCCGTGTCGAACCCGACGGCGGATCCGGTGCGGGCCCCCGCCGCGCCCCAGCCCGCGGCCACCCGGCGCGCCGCCGAGGCCACCGGACGGCGGGCCAGCAGCCCGTCCCCGTCGGCCACATGGTCGCGCACCTTCGCGGAGGCCAGCACCAGGGACACGGCGGCCGCGAGCCGTGCGCCCTCGCCCCGCGCCACGGACGCCGTACGCATCCCGCGCAACGGGCAGGGCCCCGCCGTGCGCCGTGCCCCTTCTCCCTGACCGGCCTGAGCCTCCGTCAGGACGGATATGAGCAACCCGTCGTAGTTGGTGACCACCCGGGCGAACTGCCCGTGGTCCTTGCGCAGCGCGAGACACAGTCCGCACAGGTGCGCCATCCACTGGGCGCTGAGGCCCTCTCCGAGCCGGTGCCGGCACGGCCTGACGATTCCGAACACGCTCGATCCCCCGTGATCCTCGGCGCGTTGAGTGACGCCGAACCGTGCGCATCGTAGCCGTGGGTGACAGGCGGCCACGGCTCGCCCCTGTTCACCCGTACGCTCCGCCCGTCACCCGGTCGCCGAGAAGAATCATATTTCACTCTCAGTCAGCATCGGTGTACGACGGGACCCTTGGGGCACCTGGACTCTCGACGGATCGGCTGTGCACCAGTACCGTCACAAACCCCCCGCGCGGCGTCTATCCACTTGGCGCGACATCCGCATCATGGACGACCATGGGGAATGCGGAAAGCAAGAATGACCGCAGTGAGAGGAGGCGTCCATGGGATCGGTACGCAAGGCGAGTGCCTGGCTTGGCCTCGTCGACGACAACGATGACGAGCGTTACTACGACGACGACTATTCCGAGGGGACCGACTCCGGCGACGCCTGGGTCACCGACCCCCGAGTGAAGGTCGCCACCGACTCGGCCGAGGAGAGGGGCCGTCGGATCGGCACCGTGACCCCGGACAGCTTCCGGGACGCGCGGGCGATCGGCGAGCTGTTCCGCGAGGGCGTCCCGGTCATCGTGAACCTCACGGCCATGGAGGCCGGCGACGCCAAGCGCGTCGTCGACTTCGCAGCCGGCCTGATCTTCGGGCTGCGCGGTTCGATCGAGCGGGTCTCCACCCGGGTGTTCCTGCTGACCCCGAACAACACCGAGATCGTCAACGGTGACCCGGCCTCGCACCGGTCGGACGGGTTCTTCAACCAGAGCTGAGGCAGGGCCGCTCGCCGGCCCTGCCCCTGCCGGGGTCAGCGGAAGGCGTCGAGTCCGGTGAGCGCCTTGCCCAGCACCAGCTGGTGCATCTCGACGGTGCCCTCGTAGGTGAGCACCGACTCCAGGTTGGTCGCGTGCCGCATGACGGGGTACTCCAGCGAGATCCCGTTGGCCCCGAGGATCGTCCGCGCCGTACGGCAGATCTCGATGGCCTCGCGTACGTTGTTGAGCTTGCCGAAGCTGACCTGCTCGGGACGCAGGCGGCCGGCGTCCATGCGCCGCCCGAGGTGATGGGCGAGCAGAATCCCCTTGTGCAGCTCGACCGCCATGTCGGCGAGCTTGGCCTGGGTGAGCTGGAAGCCGCCGATCGGCCGTCCGAACTGCTCCCGTGTCCTCGCGTAGTCGAGCGCGGTCTCGAAGCAGGACCGCGCGGCCCCCATGGCCCCCCACACGATCCCGTACCGGGCGTGGGACAGGCAGCTCAGCGGGCCCTTCAGCCCCACCACCTCGGGCAGCACGGCGTCGGCGGGCAGCCGTACGTCGTCGAGGACGAGCTCGCTGGTGACGCTGGCCCGCAGCGACCACTTGTGCTTGATCTCGGGGGCGGAGAAACCGGGGGCGTCCGTGGGGACGACGAATCCCCGGATCCCGTCGTCGGTGTGCGCCCACACCACGGCCACGCCGGCCACGGAGCCGTTGGTGATCCACATCTTGCGGCCGTTGAGGATCCAGTCCGAGCCGTCCCTCTTGGCGTGGGTGCGCATGGCGGCGGGGTCGGACCCGTGGTCGGGCTCGGTCAGCCCGAAGCAGCCGATGACCTCGCCGGCGGCCATGCGGGGCAGCCACCGCTGCTTCTGCTCCTCGCTGCCGAAGCGGTGGACGGCGTACATCGCGAGCGAGCCCTGCACGGAGACGAGCGAGCGGATGCCGGAGTCGGCGGCCTCCAGCTCCAGGCAGGCCAGCCCGTACTGCACCGCGGTCGCGCCGGCGCACCCGTACCCCTGGAGCGACATCCCGAGCGCCCCGATCCCGCCGAGTTCGAGGGCCAGCTCCCGGATCCCGGGCAGCTCCCCCTTCTCGTACCACTCGGCGACGTACGGCAGCACCCGGTCCGCGGCCCATGCCCGCACGGTGTCCCGCACGGCGAGATCCTCGGAGTCCAGCAGCTCGTCGACGCCCAGGGGATCAGCGGGATCGAACGACACCATGACGACACCCTCCACCAGCCCAGGAAAACTAACACCGCTAGTCTCCCACTCCGTCCCGGCCCCCCACCACCACCCACACTCACCGACAACGCCCACCCGCACCCGCCGACGGCGAGCGCGCGCCACAGGCGAGATCCCCAGCGAATCGCCACACACCCGGGGAACGCGCACACCACCCACCACGCGCACCCGCCGACGGCGAGCGCGCCGCACGGGCGACGTTCACTTTTCAGCCGGCGGTCATGAGCGGCGCGCGGGTGGGGAAACTCCCCCGAAGCTCAGCGCAGCGTCCCCCGCGTCCCGAGGCGCCGGCACCTCCACCGCGGGCGCCTCGCACTGCATCACCCGCGGCAGCCTCAACGCCATCATCGCCCCCAGCAGCAACAACCCCGCGCTCACCAGCAGCGTCACATGCAGCCCGTGCACGAAGGAGTCCCGGGCCGTCCGCCGCAGCAATTCCCCCGCCGGCCCCCCGAGCCGCGCCGCCACGCCGTACGCCTCCCCCAGCGAATGCCCCGCCGCCGCCGACGCGTCAGAGGGCACCCCGGGCACCGACGACAACCCTGGCGCGTACGCCGCGTTCATCACGCTGCCCAGCAGCGCGATCCCGATCCCCGCCCCCAGCTGGTACGACGTCTCCCCGATCGCCGCCGCGCCCCCCGCCTGCTCCGGCGGAGCCTCGCTCAGCATCGACTCGTACGCCGCGAACAGCGTCGTCTCCAGCCCGAACCCGAGCAGCACGAACCCGAACAGCAGCAGCCCGGCGTTGTCCGCCTGTCCCATCGCGGTGAGCGTCACCACGGCCGCCGCGGTGAGAACGAACCCCGCGCACACCGTCCGCCGCGGCCCGAACCGCCTCAGCAGCCGCGCCCCGGCGAGCCCCGCGGCCATCGCCGCGAACGTCAGCGGCAGCAGCCGCAGCCCCGTCTCCAGCGGCGACAGCCCCAGCACCAGTTGCAGGTACTGCGCCGCGATCAGTTCAAGGCCCACCAGCGCCAGCATGGCCAGCACGATGCACCCCACCGACGTGCTGAACGCCGGACGCGCGAACATCCGCAGGTCCACCAGGGGATGCCGGCGCCGCCGCTGACGCCGTACGAACAGGACGACCAGCGCCGCGCCCGCCACCAGCGGTGCCACGGTCAGCGCGCCGAGCTCCCCGCCGCCCAGCCGCTTCACGCCCAGCACCACGCCGAACAGTCCGGCCGCCGCCGTCAGCGCGCCGACGACGTCCCACGGGCCGTCCGCCGCGCCGCGCGACTCGGGCAGCAGCAGCCGGCCCACCGGCAGGCTGACCAGCATCAGCGGGATGTTGACGAGGAAGACCGAGCCCCACCAGAAGTGCTCAAGGAGGAAGCCGCCGAGCAGCGGCCCGACGGCCGCGCCGACGGCGGCCACCGCGCTCCAGACGCCGATCGCGAGCGCCCGCTCCCGCCGGTCGGGGAAGACCTGCCGCAGGATGGACAGCGTCGCCGGCATGATCATCGCGCCGCCCACGCCGAGCAGCCCGCGCGCGACGATGAGCATCTCGGCGGTGTGGGCGAAGGCCGCGATCGCGGAGGCGACGCCGAACAGCGCGTAGCCGAGCAGCAGGATCCTTCTGCGGCCGACCTTGTCGCCGAGCGTGCCGAACAGGATCAGCAGCGAGGCGCAGACGAGCGGGTAGGTGTCGACGATCCAGAGCAGCTCGATCGCGCCGGGCCGCAGGTCCTCGGTGACGGCGGGCACCGCGACGTGCAGCACGGTCGCGTCGACGGCGACCAGGAGCAGGCTGACGCAGAGCACCAGGAGCACGACCCAGCGGTTGGCACCGGCCCCGGCCGCCCGACGGCGCAGCCCGACGGCGGCCGTGGTCGTCCCGGACATGTACGTACCTCCCAGGTGTTTCCTCGGATTCGCCTCGGGTTCGGCGGTCTCGCGGGGGTGCGGCCTCCCCGCGACCCGGCCGGAGAGGAGCGGTGGTCTCCGGCCCGCGCTGCGAACGACGAGTATTCGCAGCGTACGCGAGTTCACCCGTCGGCCACGTGGCGGACCTCTCAGAGGCCGGGGCGACCTGTGTGGTGTACGCCACGTGATGCGACCGCCCTCACGCCACGGCGCTCCGCCGCTCTGCCCGCCCGGCCGATAATCGGGCGCGTGACCGAACTCGAAGCACCCACGACCGCCCGGGCGCCTCGGGCGGCGGCCGCCGGCTCGGCGTCCCTGCGCCGGGCGGCCCCGGCTCTGCTCGGGTACGCGGCCGTCCGGATCCTGTGTCTGCTCACGCTGGCCGTGTGGAGTGCGGCGCGCGGGAAGAGCGCGTACACGCTGCTGACCGCCCGCTGGGACGCACTGTGGTACACCCGGGTCGCCGAGCTGGGGTACGGCTACGAGGTGCGCCTGCCGAACGGCGACGTGCACTCCAACCTGGCCTTCTTCCCGCTGCTGCCCTGGCTGGAGCATCTGCTGCACGCGGTGACGCCGCTGTCGTACGCCGACGCCGGCTTCGTGGTGTCCCTGCTCGCCTCGCTCGCTGCGGCCTGGGGGATCTTCGCGGTCGCGGACCATGTGTACGGCGGTCGGTACGGCCGTAGGGCCGGGGTGTGCGCGGTGCTGCTGTGGGCGGCCCTGCCGGTGGGGATCGTGCAGTCGATGGCGTACAGCGAGTCGCTGTTCACGGCGTCGGCCGCGTGGTCGCTGTACGCGGTGCTCACCGGCCGGTGGGTGGCCGCGGGCCTGCTGGCGTCCGCGGCCGGGCTGACCCGGCCGGTGGGGCTCGCGGTGGTGGCGGCCGTTTGGGTGACGGGTGTGCTCGCGTTCGCGAGGGAGCGCGGCGTAGCGCGCACCGGCGCTCGCGCGGGGCGTGCACGGCGCGCCCTCGGGCTCGTCCTCGCTCCCCTCGGCACCGCCGGTTACGTGCTGTGGGTGGGCCGTCGCACCGGCGGGGGCCTGTTCGGCTATCTCGACGTGCAGGCGGGCTGGCGCAACGGCTTCGACGGCGGCTACGCCTTCGCCCGCTTCGTCGCCGACAAGTTCACGGCGTTCCCGTCGGCCCTCGCGGGGCTCGCCCTGGTGCTGGGGGTCGCGCTGCTGATCCGGCTCTACGTCGTCTGCGTCCGGCAGGGGCAGCCGGTCCCCCTGCTGGTGTACACCGGCGTGGTCCTCGCGCTCGCGCTGTGCGCGTCGAGCTACTTCGGGTCGAAGCCGCGGCTGCTGATGCCGGCGTTCCCGGTGCTGTTCCCCCTCGCCCTGGCCCTCGCCCGGCTGCGGACACGGACGTCGGCCTCGGTGGTGGGCGCCGTCGTGGCGGTGGCGGCCGCGTACGGCGCGTGGTGGCTGAACGGTTCCGGTCCGCCGTGATCACAGCGAATCGATCAGGCTATTCATAAGTTTCCTAAAACAACCCTCCAGAACGATCAAAAGAATTGAAGGGGATGACCGGACGGGATTACGTAATCCGTAGGAATATCGGCCCCGTTGAGAGCAATCCCACATCACATCGTCATCACAAACCCGTGGAATCGGCCGGGAACAGAGATCACTCGCTGTAACGTCGATTGGGTGCGTACCGAACCAACCCCCACCCGACGGCTGGACCGGGTGTTCGCCAGGCTCGACCGAGAGCCCGAACGCCCGTCACACATCGATGTGCCGAGGATGAGCCGGCACAGGATCGTGCTGTTCTCGGCGACCCTGGCCTTCTATCTGGCGATCGTGTGGCTCGTGGTGATCACGTCGTGGCTGGTCCGCCTCGACTGGCAGGTCATGTTCTTCCGGCCGTACCAGCAGTGGTCGGGGATCCACTGGTTCGTCGACTACTACGTGGTCCTCGGCCAGCGCGGCCCGACCGCGGTGATGGTCGCCGCCTGGCTGGGCTGGAGATCCTGGCGGCAGCACACGCTGCGCCCGCTGCTCACGCTGGGCGCGTCGCTGCTGCTCCTGAACATCACGGTGGGGGCCGCCAAGATCGGCATGGGCCGTCTCGGCCCGCACTACGCCACCACGATCGGCTCGAACGAGATGGGCCTGGGCGGCGATATATTTCCCAGCGGCCACACCGCCAACGCCGTCGTGACCTGGGGAATCCTGGCCTATCTGGCCTCCACCCCGAGAGCGCGGCGCTGGTTGTCCGCGCTCTCCGCGGTGACCTCGCTCGGCGTCGGGCTGGCCACCGTCTACCTCGGCACGCACTGGCTGAGCGACGTGGTCCTCGGCTGGGCCGCGGGGCTGCTGATCCTGCTCGCGCTGCCCTGGTTCGAGCCGCTGATCGCCCGCTCCGAGGCCCGCGTCTTCGAGCTGCGCGACCGCTGGCGCGCCCGCCGCAGGGGCAGGCCCGCCCTCCCGGCGCCGGTCCCCGTGCCGGTGTCGCTCACCGCGCGCACCGCGACCGCGGACGAGGTGCAGGTGTCCTACGACGCCTCGGGCACGACCCGTTCGCCCAGGTCGACGCTGCATCTGGCGCCCGGTTCGCACGGCATCCGCTCGGAGCGCGCTCCGTTCAGCCCGGCCGGCAGCCGCCGCCCGCCGCACGCCGACCGCCTGCCGCGCGGGGCGACCACCTCGGCGGCCCGCCCGGTGACGGGCGGCTGACGGCCCACGCGGGCGCCGGTACGCACCTCGCGGCCCGCACGGCGAAGGCCCCGGTTCCTCATCCAGGAACCGGGGCCTTCGTGATCTCGGCGGAGGCGGTTCAGCCCTTCCAGGCGCGGTTCACCAGGCCGTCACTCACTTCGAGGTTCAGCCGGCCCACGCGGTACTCCATGGTGATGACCGTGCCGGGCGCGAGCGAGCGCACCGTCGTCCATCCCCGTTCACGGGCGAGCCGCTCGGCGCTCTCGGCGTCGAGGCCGACGTATCCGTCCGGGCTGTCCTGGGGCTCCTCCACGGGAGCGGGATTCGGTGCCATGCCGCCCACGCTAGGCGGAGCGCGCCCCTGCGGGAAGCCCGGACAGCGAAGCCGGGACCGGAGATGTGGATCACCCCGGTCACACTTCTGTCACAGGACCGCGACACGTGTTTGAGGCTTCGGGAATCACCTTCGGGGGCATTGTCCCGTCACCCGTACGAGCGGTTTCCTGCGCCTTTCACGCCTATTCGAACGCGATTCCCGCGCGTCACCCGGGCGCCCCTGAAAAGACGGCGGAAAGTGCCCGGAGAACGGTCCTGCCGAGCCCGTTCCCTTCACATTCCGCAGGGCCTCGTCGACGCCTTCCCGTCATGGGAAATGCACGGCTCCCTCACATCTTGTCCGTACTCCCCCCGTCGGAGCGGGTGACGGCGCGAGCGTCCCGGCGACCGGCGAGCCGGGGCGGCCCCGCCCGGTCGGGGCGGGGCCGGTGGAGCGGAAGCCGGCTCAGAAGGCCAGGCGCAGGCCCGGCATGATCAGGTCGGGGTCGCCGCCGATGGCGTCCTTGTTGGCGGCGTAGAGCCGCTGCCAGGTGGTCCCGTTGCGGGCGGCGATGACGCTGAGCGTGTCCCCCTCGCGGACGGTGTAGTCGCCGCGGGAGCTGCCGCGGCTGCTGTGGCCCGACCCCGTCGAACGCTGCGGGCTCTCCGTGCTGTGCGACTTCTCCGAACGCTTCGCCGAGCCGCCGGCGGACGACGAGGAGGAGTACGAGGAGTTCGAGGACTTCTTCGACTTGTAGCGGTGCTCCTTGGTGCCGGACGAGCCGGACCCGGTCGAGCCGGAGTCGCCCCCGTGGGACGAGGGAGCGCTTCCGGACGCCCCGGCGCGCCCGGAGCAGACGGGCCAGGCGCCCCAGCCCTGGGATCGCTGGACCTTGGCGGCGACGGAGATCTGCTGCGACTTGCTGGCCTTGTCGGCGGTGGAGGCGTACTGCCCACCGCCGTACGCCCGCCAGGTGGAGGCGGAGAACTGCAGTCCGCCGTAGTAGCCGTTGCCTGTGTTGATGTGCCAGTCGCCGCCGCTCTCGCACTGGGCGATGCGGTCCCACACCCCGCTGTCCGCGGCCGCGGCGTTGCCGCTCGCTGCCAGCAGGCCGAGCGGGGCGAGGAGCGCCGCTCCTGCGATGACCGCCGTCGTCCGGGCCTTGCCGGCGCCGGTGCGGGCGGTGGAGCGGGTGTTATCGGCACATTCGGACATGTAGATCCCTCTCTGCGGACCCGGGTCTCCCCCGGAGCGGGGCGCACCGTCCGCGCAAGGACGCGGTGGTGGCGCTCCGCCCCGTCCGCCGGCGGTCGTGCTGCGCTGTCCTGCTCTGCGCGGCCGGCGGACGTTCCCGGGCGGTGCTAGCTGCACACGGCGGAGGAATCTATGGACTCTGACGGTTCGTTAACAACCAACTGAAGGTTTTCGCAGGCCAGTTGACAGTTACCTTAGGTAACACCCTAGATTGAACGCACCACTTAATGCGTTCATGTCGCCATACGCCCGCCATGCCGCCCATGATGTCTGTGACTCAGCTCACGGAACCAACTTCCGTTGCCATCCCGTTACTTGACGTTGAGTGTTCGATTCCGCACACCTCGTGACCGTATGCGCAGGGCGGTTCGATTCCCTTGGGCCGACAGCGTGACTCCCGCCACAGATCCGCCGTTGTCTTCTGCATGAGCCGGGGACTCACCCGGCCCGCCAACGCACCGCATCCGAGGGAGCCACCCGTGCCGCGCATGCTCGACGTCAGCGACGAGGTACGCGCCGAGATCGGCGACGAAGAAGCCGACCGGCTGCTCACCGGAGAGAACGCCCCGGGCAGTTACGACTGCACGTCCTGCCGCACCCCGGGCGACTCCGCGCACGAGCGCACCAGCACCGTCCTGTTCATCGGGGACGAGACCGCCGTCCTCGCCTTCGCCCACTCCACCTGTCTGCCCTCACAGGTCGTCCAGGTCACCGAGGAGCAGCTCCAGGGCGCGGTCCGCTCCATCAGCGGCGACGCGGCCCGGGTTCCCGCGCAGGCCGCGCCCGAGCAGGCCGTCCTCGGGGTCACCAGCGGACTCGTCCTGATCGCCGGGGAGTTGCACCCCGCCCTCGTCGTCGAGCCGACCACGCCGATCGCACGCCCGGGCTCCTCCGGCCTGGGCGACGACTTCCTGCCGCTCCTCATCGAGCAGGGCTTCATGCCGCTGACCGAGCTGTCCGAGGCGCCCCCGGTGCAGCACGGCTGGTCCGTGCTGCTGGCGATGGGGCAGCTGCACGCCGTCCTCCAGCCCTCCGCGGGCGGCGGCCAGCCGGTGGCCTGGTGGCAGGCGCACCAGCCGCTCCAGGTGACCGACGGGTGGCGGGCCGCCGCCAACAAGCACCAGCAGGTGCTGATGTTCGCCGCGCCGGCGGGCTCCATCGGGCGTCAGCCCCGGGAGGACCTGCTGCGGGACGCGCTGGACAAGGCGGCGGCGGGCGGCAAGCTCGTCGGCGCGGCCCTGCCGCTCGCGGGCACCTGAGCCGGGGGGTCCTTCGGCGCATCCCTTCCCGCGCCGGGTCGTTTGGACATACGTGCACACCTACGACGTTCCGCGCCGCCAGGCCTTCCAGTCGGTCCAGTCCTCGCGGCCGGCGGCCCAGGATCCCCAGGGCGGCCCCTCGGCCACGCCGATCTACGACGCGCTCTACGCCGAGTACGTCAAGTCGTTCCGTTCGCTGCCGGGCGATCGCAGCGGGGAGGAAGACCTGGGGTTCACCGCCTTCGGGTACGTCCCGCACAACACCGGGTCGTTCAGCGGCGGACCGCTCGGCAACTCGTTCAGCAGCGGCTACAGCGCCTACAGCGCGGGCGCGCAGAGCGCCCGCACCGGGCTCGGGCAGCAGTCGCAGTGGCAGCGGGTCGGCCCGCTCACCCCGGCCGGCCGGCAGCCGCAACCGCAGCCACGGGCCCAGCCGCAGGCGCCGACGACCACGCACCACGTCCCCGCGGCCCTGCCGCCGGCCCGAAGAGGCTACTGACCGGCCGCAGGGCCCGGCGCGGCCTCGGCGGCGCCCGCACGGCCGGAGGGCGGCTCCCGCGATGGGGAGCCGCCCTCCGGCCGTCATGTCACTTCTTCCTGCCGCGCTTCTCGCGCACCCGCACCGAGATGTGGATCGGCGTTCCCTCGAAGCCGAACTCCTCGCGCAGCCGGCGCTCGACGAAGCGCCGGTAGCCGGCCTCGATGAAGCCGGACGCGAACAGCACGAACCGCGGCGGCTTGGTGCCGGCCTGGGTGCCGAACAGAATGCGGGGCTGCTTGCCGCCCCGGATGGGGTGCGGGTGGGCGGCGACCAGCTCGCCGAGGAAGGCGTTCAGCCGGCCGGTGGGGACCCGGGTCTCCCAGCCCGCCAGCGCGGTCTCGATCGCCGGGACCAGCTTCTCCATGTGCCGCCCGGTGCGCGCCGAGACGTTCACCCGGGGCGCCCACGCCACCTGACCGAACTCGGTCTCGATCTCGCGCTCCAGGTAGTAGCGGCGCTCCTCGTCGAGGGTGTCCCACTTGTTGTAGGCGATGACCATTGCACGGCCCGCCTCCACGGCCATGGTCACGATCCGCTGGTCCTGGACCGAGATCGGCTCGGAGGCGTCGATGAGGATGACCGCGACCTCGGCCTTCTCCACGGCGGCGGCGGTGCGCAGGGAAGCGTAGTAGTCGGCGCCCTGCTGGAGGTGGACGCGCTTGCGGATGCCCGCGGTGTCGACGAACTTCCAGGTGACGCCGCCCAGTTCGATCAGCTCGTCGACGGGGTCGCGGGTGGTGCCGGCCAACTCGTCGACGACGACGCGCTCCTCGCCCGCCACCTTGTTCAGCAGCGAGGACTTGCCGACGTTCGGGCGGCCGATGAGCGCGATACGGCGCGGTCCGCCGACCACCGTGCCGAAGCTCTGCTCGGGCGCCTCGGGCAGCGCCTCCAGCACGGCGTCCAGCATGTCGCCGGTGCCGCGGCCGTGCAGCGCGGAGACGGGGTGCGGCTCGCCGAGGCCCAGGGACCACAGGTAGGCCGCGTCGGCCTCGCCGCTCGGGCCGTCGACCTTGTTGGCGGCCAGCACGACCGGCTTGCCGGCCTTGCGCAGCAGTCGTACGACCGCCTCGTCGGTGTCGGTCGCGCCGACCTTGGCGTCGACGACGAAGACGACGGCGTCGGCGGCCTCGATGGCGTACTCGGCCTGGGCGGCCACGGAGGCGTCGATGCCGAGGACGTCCTGCTCCCAGCCGCCGGTGTCGACGACCTTGAAGCGGCGGCCGGCCCACTCGGCCTCGTAGGTGACGCGGTCGCGGGTGACGCCGGGCTTGTCCTCGACGACGGCCTCACGGCGGCCGATGATCCGGTTCACCAGGGTCGACTTGCCGACGTTGGGGCGGCCGACGACGGCGAGCACGGGCAGCGGCCCGTGACCGGCCGCCTCGATGGCGCCCTCCACGTCCTCCAGGTCGAAGCCCTCTTCGGCGGCGAGCTCCATGAACTCCGCGTACTCGGCTTCGCCGAGCGCCCCGTGATCGTGCTCGAAGGCGTCCGAGCCGCCGGGCTGGATGTGGTCGTTCATGAAGTCCGTACCTCGTTCATCGTGGTGATCGGTGGACCTGACTCGGCAGGTGATCCACTACTCAGTGTCGCCTAGCGCCCGGTGAGACGCCTGGCGTTTTCCAGGTGGGCGGCGAGCTGCTTCTGGATGCGCTCGGTCGCCTCGTCCAGCGCCTTGCGGGTGCGCCGCCCACTGCCGTCGCCCGCCTCGAACGGGTCCCCGAAGACGACGTCGACCCGGGACCGCAGCGGGGGCAGCCCCTTGAACAACCGTCCGGGCCGGTCGGTGCTTCCCAGCACGGCGACCGGCACGATCTGCGCGCCGCTGCGCACCGCGAAGTAGGCGAGCCCCGCGCGCAGCGAGGCGAAGTCGCCCTCGCCTCGGGTGCCCTCGGGGAAGATGCCCAGCACTCCGCCGTTCTCCAGCACGCCCAGGGCCCGGGTGATCGCCGAGCGGTCGGTCGTCTCGCGGTCCACCTTGAGCTGGCCGATCCCGGTCAGGAAGGGGTCGAGGGGGCCGACGAACGCCTCCTTCTTGATCAGGAAGTGCGTGGGCCGGGGCGCCACGCCCATGACCATCGGTCCGTCGATGTTGTGGGAGTGGTTGACCGCGAAGATCACCGGGCCGGTCGCGGGCACCTTCCAGGCTCCCAGCACCCGCGGCCGCCACAGCCCGTACATCAGCCCGACGCCGATCCGGCGTCCGACCTCGGCGCCCCTCTCCGAGGGCACGGACGGCTGAGTCACTTCCCCGCCCGCTTCTCCTCGACGAGGGTGACGACGCACTCGATGACCTGGGCCAGCGTCAGCTCGGTGGTGTCCACCTCGACGGCGTCGTCCGCCTTGGCGAGCGGGGAGGTCTTGCGGGAGGAGTCGGCCGCGTCCCGCTTGATCAGCGCCTCGCGGGTGGCGTGCACGTCCGAGCCCTTCAGCTCGCCGCTGCGGCGGGCGGCGCGGGCCTCCGGGGACGCGGTGAGGAAGATCTTCAGATCGGCGTCGGGCAGCACGGTGGTGCCGATGTCACGCCCCTCGACGACGATCCCCTTCTCGGCGGAGGCCGCCAGCGACCGCTGGAGCTCGGTGATCCGGGCCCGCACCTCGGGCACCGCGCTGACCGCGCTGACCCGGGAGGTGACCTCCGGGGTGCGGATCGGGGCGGCCACGTCGGTGCCGTCGACGGTGATCGTCGGGGCCGCCGGGTCGGTGCCGGAGACGATCTCCGGCTTGCCGGCTACGGCGGCGATCGCCGTGGGGTCCTCGATGTCGATCCCGTTGGCCACCATCCACCACGTGATCGCCCGGTACTGCGCACCGGTGTCCAGGTAGCTCAGCCCCAGCTGGGCGGCCACGGCCTTGGACGTGCTCGACTTGCCCGTTCCGGAGGGACCGTCGATGGCGACGATCACGGGCTGGGCGGCGCCGTTTTCCACGGGGGGACACCTTCCTGGTGCGAGGCGGAGGACTGCGGGGCGAGAACACGCCCCGCACAAGGTTACTGGGTACGACTCACTCGTCCGGCCGCACGTCAGGGCGGCGCCGGGCAACCTACTGCCGCACCGCCCACCCCCGCTCCGTCAGCGCGGCGGACAGCACCCCCGCACTGCGCGGCTCGACCATCAACTGCACCAGCCCCGCCTGCTGCCCGGTCGCGTGCTCGATGCGCACGTCCTCGATGTTGACCCCGGCCAGCCCGGCGTCGGCGAAGATGCGGGCCAGCTGCCCCGGCTGGTCGTCGATCAGCACCGCGACCACCTCGTACGCCCGCGGGGCGGACCCGTGCTTGCCGGGCACGCGCACCTGCCCGGCGTTCCCGCGCCGCAGGACGCTCTCGATGCCGCCGACGCCCTCACGCCGCTTGGCCTCGTCGGAGGACTGCAGGGAGCGCAGCGCCCGCACCGTCTCCTCGAGGTCGCCGGCGACGTCGGTGAGCAGGTCGGCGACCGGCCCGGGGTTGGCGGAGAGGATGTCGATCCACATCCGGGGGTCGGAGGCGGCGATCCGGGTGACGTCCCGGATGCCCTGCCCGCACAGCCGTACGGCGGCCTCCTCGGCGTTCTCCAGCCGGGCGGCGACCAGGCTGGAGACGAGGTGGGGCATGTGGGAGACGAGGGCCACCGCCCGGTCGTGGGCGTCGGCGTCCATCACCACCGGGACGGCCCGGCAGTGCGAGACGAGCTCCAGGGCGAGGTTGAGCACCTCGGTGTCGGTGTCCCGGGTCGGCGTCAGCACCCAGGGCCGGCCCTCGAAGAGGTCGGCGGACGCGGCGAGCGGGCCGGACTTCTCGCGGCCCGACATGGGGTGCGTGCCCAGGTACGTCGACAGGTCGAGGCCGAGCGCCTCCAGCTCACGGCGCGGACCTCCCTTGACGCTGGCCACGTCGAGATAGCCGCGGGCCACCCCGCGTCGCATGGCGTCGGCGAGCACGGAGGAGACGTGGGCGGGCGGCGCGGCGACGATGGCGACGTCCACTGGGCCTTCGGGAGGTGCGTCCGCGCCCGCGCCGAGCGCCGCTGCCGTGCGGGCCTGCTCGGGGTCGTGGTCCTCCAGGTGGACGGTGACGCCGCGCTGGGCGAGGGCCAGGGCGGCGGAGGTGCCGATCAGCCCGGTTCCGATGACGAGCGCGGTCCTCACCGGGCGACGCCCTCGCCCGGGGCCGCGACCCGCTCCATGTGGCCGGCCTCGTCCCGCTCCCGCTGGACGGCCCCCCGGGCCGCTCGTACCGCCACGGTGCTGCTCCTCGTTCACATAGCTGTCGGCTCTGCGTCCAGCGTAGTCAGCCCGCCCGTGCGGGATGCGCGCCGCCCGCCCGCTGAGACGGGCGGCGGGAGCCGTTCATCACACCCGAAATGTTCGTTTTGTGGCACTTATCCGGAATTGCTTCTCGATCGGTGCCCTCGGTGCCACGATTGTTGTCCGTGTCACAGCACCTTCCGCGCCTTTCCGCACTTTCCGTACTTCCCGCACCTTCGGAGTGACGACATGACCCATCCCGCCACCCGCCGTACGGTCCTCCTCGCGACGGGCGCGGCGGCTCTCGCCGTCGGCTGCAGCGACAAGGGCGACGGCGACTCGGCCCCCGAAGCCTCCAAGAGCCCCGCCGCCGGG
Organism: Streptomyces sp. NPDC088254; assembly: GCF_044740925.1. NCBI lineage: Bacteria > Bacillati > Actinomycetota > Actinomycetes > Kitasatosporales > Streptomycetaceae > Streptomyces > Streptomyces sp. NPDC088254. The sequence goes on from NZ_JBIURQ010000008.1 coordinate 437,801, forward strand.
ACCGCGGGCACCCCCGGGACCGAGCCCCCGGCCGCATCCGCGGGCCGTGAACTGGCGGCCACGGCCGACATCCCCGTCGGCGGGGGCACGATCTTCAAGGAGGAGAAGGTCGTGGTCACCCAGCCGTCGAAGGGCGACTTCAAGGCCTTCTCCGCGATCTGCACCCATCAGGGCTGCACGGTCACCAGCGTCGCCGACAAGACGATCAACTGCGCCTGCCACCGGAGCAGCTTCAGCATCGAGGACGGCGCGGTCACCGCGGGCCCGGCGACCAGGCCGCTGCCGGCGGAGAAGATCACGGTGGAGGGCGGCGCCATCAAGCTGGTGTGAGCCCGCCGAGGAGCCGCGGGGCCCCCGGCGGCCGGGGCTCTCCGCCCCCTTTTGTGGTCGAGGCGACCTTCTGTGGTCGAGGCGACGGTGAAAGGGGGCGCGGTTCGGTCACGACCTCCCGGTCAGAGGTCGACCTCCTGCATCAGCATCCCGACCTCGGTGTTCGACAGCCGGCGCAGCCAGCCCGACTTCTGGTCGCCCAGGGTGATCGGGCCGAAGGCAACGCGCACGAGCTTGTCGACGGGGAAGCCGGCCTCCGCCAGCATGCGGCGCACGATGTGCTTGCGGCCCTCGTGCAGGGTGACCTCGACCAGGTAGTTCTTGCCGGTCTGCTCGACGACGCGGAAGTGGTCCGCGCGCGCGTAGCCGTCCTCCAACTGGATGCCGTCCTTGAGCTTCTTGCCCAGGTCGCGCGGGATCGGGCCCACGATGTGCGCGAGGTAGACCTTCTTCACGCCGTACTTCGGGTGGGTCAGCCGGTGGGCCAGCTCACCGTGGTTGGTGAGCAGGATGACGCCCTCGGTCTCGGTGTCGAGCCGTCCGACGTGGAAGAGCCGGGTCTCGCGGTTGGTCACGTAGTCGCCGAGGCACTGACGGCCCTCGTTGTCCTCCATCGTGGACACGACACCGGCCGGCTTGTTCAGCGAGAAGAACTGGTACGACTGCGTCGCGACGGTCAGCCCGTCGACCTTGACCTCGTCCTTCTCCGGGTCGACCCGCTTGCCCTGTTCCAGCACGATCTCGCCGTTGACCTCGACCCGTGCCTGCTCGATCAGCTCCTCGCAGGCGCGCCGGGAGCCGTAGCCCGCGCGCGCGAGGATCTTCTGCAGCCGCTCGCCCTCCTGCTCGGCGCCGGGGAAGGTCTTGGGCAGCTTGACGTCCTTCTTGCCCGCGTACCGCTCCCGGTTGCGCTCCTCCATCCGCGCGTCGTACTCGCGGGAGGTCGCCGGGGCCGACCGGCCGCGCCCGCCGGTCGGGGACTGCCGGGGGCCGCCCTTCGCGCCACCGCGCGCGGAGGCGCCGCGCCCCGACTTCGGCCCGTCCGGGGAGGCGCCGGGGCCCACGTCGTAGCGCCGCTCCTCCGGGCGCGGCTTCTTGGGCCTGCCGCCCTGCCTGTCGTCGCGGTTGTTCCCGGCACCGCGGTGATTGCCGCGGCCACCGCTGCTCCCGCCGCGGCCGCCGCTGTTGCCACCACGGCTCCCGCCGTTGTTTCCGCTGCTGTTCCTGCCGCTGCTGCTTCGCATCAAAGTTCCGTCTTGTCGTCTGCGTCCTCGGAATCCGGGGCGTCCGGATCGAACGACGGGACCCCCTCCAGTGTCTCGGCCTCGATCGCCTCAGCCTCCGGGAGGAAGGGCGCGAGCTCCGGGAGCTCGTCCAGGCCGCGCAGGCCCATCCGCTCCAGAAAGTAGTTCGTCGTCCTGTACAGGATCGCACCTGTTTCGGGTTCCGCGCCCGCCTCCTCGACGAGACCCCGTTGGAGGAGGGTGCGCATGACCCCGTCGCAGTTCACCCCGCGCACGGCGGAGACCCGGCTGCGGCTGACCGGCTGCCGGTAGGCGACGACGGCCAGCGTCTCCAGCGCGGCCTGGGTGAGCCGGGCCCGCTGGCCGTCCAGGACGAAGCGCTCCACGGCCGGGGCGTACTCGGCCCGGGTGTAGAACCGCCAGCCGCCGGCGACGAACCGCAGGTCGAAGCCCCGCCCCTGCACGGTGTACTCGTCGGCGAGTTCGCGCAGGGCGTCCGCGACCTGGCGGCGCGGCCGTTCCACGATCTTCGCGAGGTGCTCCTCGGTCGCGGGTTCGTCCACGACCATCAGGACGGCCTCCAGGGCGGGCTTGAGGTCGAGGTCCACGACGGCACGGGATCCGCCCGGGGCGCCGGCGGTGTCCTCAGTCACGGCGTCTTCTCCTTCTCGGACTCCCCCGGCACTTCTGGGGGCCGGTCGAACTCGTCGGTCACTCTGGGCGTCTCGTCCCCGTCTCCGCCGGTCCAGCGCACCAGCAGCTCGCCGAGGGCCGTCTCCTGGTCCAGGGCCACCGCCTTCTCCCGGTACAGCTCCAGGAGGGCCAGGAAGCGGGCGACGACCGTGAGGGTGTCGTCGGTGTCCTCGACGAGCGCCCGGAAGCTGGTCTCCCCGAGTTCCCGCAGCCGCGCGACGACGATCCCGGCCTGTTCCTGCACGCTGACCAGCGGCGCGTGGATGTGGTCGACGTACACCTGCGGCTTGGGCCTGGGCTGCATCGCCTTCACCGCGAGCCGGGCGAACCCTTCTGCGCCGATGCTGATGACGACCTCGGGCAGCAGCTCGGCGTGGTGCGCTTCGAGGCCGACGGTACGGGGGTAGCGGCGGGCCTCCTCCTCCAGTCGCTCGTTGAAGATGTCGGCGATCCGTTTGTACGCGCGGTACTGGAGCAGCCGCGCGAAGAGCAGGTCGCGGGCCTCCAGCAGCGCGAGGTCGGCCTCGTCCTCGATCTCGGCGGCGGGCAGCAGCCGGGCCGCCTTCAGGTCGAGCAGCGTCGCGGCCACGACCAGGAACTCGGTCGTCTGGTCCAGGTCCCAGTCCGGCCCCATCGCCCTGATGTGCGCCATGAACTCGTCGGTGACCTTCGACAACGCGACTTCGGTGACGTCCATCTTGTGCTTGGAGATCAACTGGAGCAGCAGATCGAACGGCCCCTCGAAATTGGCGAGCCGAACCTTGAACACCCCATCGCCCACCTCACCCTGGGGCGCGGTCCCGACCTGAGAGGCCGCCTCCGCGGCCACGGCCCCGTTCGACGCCCCGGCCCCGCCTCCGTCCCGCGCGACGACCGAGGCCTCCTCCGACCGACCGTCACCACGACGGGCATCCGACAGCGAGCGGCGCGCAGGCCCGATTTCGGCCAGTCCCGTGTCCGGCGGCGACTCGGTCTCGACGTCCTCAAGGACAGCGGGCGCGGCCGAGCGCACCGGCCAGGTCTCGTCGCGGCCCACGGCCGGCGGTGGCTCGCTGCCCGGTCCGGCTTCGGCGTGGGCGGCGGGCGCGGGCTGCGGGGGCGCGGGATTCTCCGGGGCCGGCTCGGGTGGTCGGGTGGTGGGGGGTGCCGGGCCTCGGCCCAGGGGGCGGCGGGCTCCCGGCGAGGGGGTGTTGTTCGAGGTCATGGCCTCCGCAGGCTACCGCTACCGGCCGCGCAGCCGGCGTACGAGGATGCTGGCGTCGCCGCGGGCCTCCAGGTCCGCCAGGACCACGGCGACCGCCTCGCGGACGATCCGTCCCCGGTCCACGGCCAGCCCGTGTTCGCCGCGCAGCACCAGCCGGGCGTGCTCCAGGTCCATCAGCTCCTCGGCGGAGACGTACACGGTGATCTTCTCGTCGTGTCGCTCCCGGCCGCTGGGCCGGCGGGCCGCGGCCCGGCCCCGCTTGCGGGGCTGGGCGGCCTCGCCGGCGGCGGCCGGTCCTTCCTGCGCCGCGCCCTGACGCCGCGCGGGGCGCTCCCCGCCGGCGGTCCGGCTGCGGGACTCCCCGGCATCGCCCTGCTCGGCGTCGGCCGCCACGTGCTCGGCGCCCTCGCCGTCACCGCCCTGCGCGGGCACGGCCTGCGGCGCGTCCTCGGCCGAGGCCGCCGCTGCCGCCGTGTCGCTCTCCCCGGCGGGAGCGGGTACCCGCGCCTCGCCGTTGGCCTGGCGTCGCGGTGCGGACGGCTGGAGCGCCATCCCCCCTGTCGTACGGAAGAGTTCGTCGGCCCCCGGCAGACTCACTCGGCGTGACACCGGGCGAGCACCTCCCTGGCGAGCTGACGGTAGGCGGCGGCGCCGACGGAGTTGGAGGCGTAGGTGGTGATCGGCTCACCGGCGACCGTGGTCTCCGGGAAGCGGACCGTGCGCCCGATGACCGTGTGGTACACGTGGTCGTCGAAGGCCTCGACCACACGGGCGAGGACCTCACGGCTGTGGACCGTGCGCGAGTCGTACATCGTGGCGAGGATGCCGTCGAGCTCCAGCTCCGGGTTGAGCCGCTCCTGGACCTTCTCGATGGTCTCGGTGAGCAGCGCGACACCGCGCAGCGCGAAGAACTCGCACTCCAGCGGCACGATCACCTTGTGCGCGGCGGTCAGCGCGTTGACGGTGAGCAGGCCGAGCGAGGGCTGACAGTCGATGACGATGAAGTCGTAGTCGTCGAGGAGCGGCTTCAGCGCCCGCTGCAGCGTCGACTCGCGCGCGACCTCGGAGACCAGCTGGACCTCGGCGGCGGACAGGTCGATGTTGCTGGGCAGCAGGTCCATGTTCGGGACCGCCGTCTTCAGGAGCACCTCGTCGGCCGCCATGCCCCGCTCCATGAGCAGGTTGTAGACGGTGAGGTCGAGCTCCATCGGATTGACGCCGAGACCGACCGACAGCGCGCCCTGCGGGTCGAAGTCGACGAGCAGCACCCGGCGTCCGTACTCCGCGAGGGCGGCGCCCAGATTGATGGTCGACGTCGTCTTGCCGACGCCGCCCTTCTGGTTGCACATCGCGATGATCTTCGCGGGTCCGTGATCGGTCAGCGGGCCCGGGATCGGGAAGTACGGCAGCGGGCGTCCCGTGGGACCGACGCGCTCGCGACGCTGGCGGGCGGCGTCGGGCGCGAGGGTGGCCGCGTACTCGGGATCGGGCTCGTACTCGGCGTCGGGGTCGTAGAAGTGCCCTTCGGGCAGTTCGTCGTAGTCGGCGAAGTGGTTGCGGGGCGCGCCACTTCCGTCGCCGGCCATGGCGTTCACGTGATGGCCATCCATGCTGTGGTGTGCTGGCTGAGCCAACTGGGGGCTTCTGTGGCTCTGATGGTCTGCGAAGGTTCGGACAGCGACGGAGCCGACAGCCTCGCGCCCCGTGGGGCCCGGGCCCCGCGTAGGCGTTCCTGGATGACCACCCCCGGGAGAAAATGTCGACTCATTCACAAGTCGTCTTACCTCCTTGGTGACCAGGAAACTTCTAGACAAGGTCAGCGTGGCACCATGCCGACGATTGGCGACTCTATGGCGTGTCGGGCGTCCGCAGCAACACAATCCACCGGACCCGGCCCGATGTGTCGGCAATGAAACATCCCGCTGTCAAGGGCGTACGGCCGTCGCACGGCAGGATTCACGGGTGTGCGAATCGGTTCAAGGGTTACGTTCGAGGCGAGTTGGCCGAGAGCGGCAAAGTGACCATACACACACTCGGCCGGACCTTGTATGGCAAGGTCCGGCCGTGCGCACGCCCTTGAGGCGTTGTGTTGACGTATCGCCTTTACGAAAAGGTGACTTGGCGGAGCGTCTCAGCCGAGCAAAGAGGCGAGCTCCACGTGCTCGAGGCCGTGCGCCTCGGCGACCTCGCGGTAAACCACCTTGCCGTCGTGGGTGTTGAGGCCCTTGGCCAGCGCGGGGTCGCGGCGCAGCGCCTCCGCCCAGCCCCGGTCGGCGAGTTCGACGATGTAGGGCAGGGTCGCGTTGGTGAGCGCGTAGGTGGAGGTGTTGGGGACCGCGCCGGGCATGTTGGCGACGCAGTAGAAGACCGAGTTGTGGACCGGGAAGGTCGGCTCGGCGTGGGTGGTCGGGCGGGAGTCCTCGAAGCAGCCGCCCTGGTCGATCGCGATGTCGACAAGGACACTTCCGGGCTTCATCCGGGAGACCAGCTCGTTGGTGACGAGCTTGGGCGCCTTGGCGCCCGGGATGAGGACCGCGCCGATGACGAGGTCGGCCTCCAGGCAGGCCTTCTCCAGCTCGAAGGCGTTGGAGACGACCGTCTGGATCTTGGTGCCGAACACCTTGTCGGCTTCCTTGAGCTTGTTGATGTCCTTGTCGAGCAGGGTCACGTGGAAGCCCATGCCGATGGCGATCTGCGCGGCGTTCCAGCCGGAGACGCCGCCGCCGATGACGACGGCCCGGCCGGCCAGCACGCCGGGGACGCCGCCGGGCAGCACGCCGCGGCCGCCGTTGGCGGCCATCAGGTGGTAGGCGCCGACCTGCGGGGCGAGCCGGCCCGCGACCTCGGACATCGGGGCGAGCAGCGGCAACGCGCGGTTCGGCAGTTCGACGGTCTCGTAGGCGATCGCCGTGGTGCCGGACTCGATGAGCGCGTCGGTGCACTCCTTGGAGGCGGCCAGGTGCAGGTAGGTGAAGAGCGTCTGGTCCTTGCGGAGGCGGTGGTACTCCTCGGCGATGGGCTCCTTGACCTTCAGCAGCAGGTCGGCGGTGGCCCACACCTCGTCGGCGGTGTCCAGGATCCGGGCACCGGCGGCCACGTACTCCGCGTCCGGGATCGACGAGCCGACGCCGGCGCCCTGCTCGACGACGACCTGGTGGCCATGGCGCACCAGCTCGTGCACGCCTGCGGGGGTGATCGCCACCCGGAACTCGTTGTTCTTGACCTCGCGGGGGATGCCGACCTTCACGTGGATCACGGTCCTTGGCTCAGAGGGGGTGGGGCATGGAACGACAAACCCGGATGCCATGGGCATACGGGGACATACCGCAGGAGAACGTGCGGCAGAGCCAGTCTAATGAAGGTGTTCCCGCTGTCTAGCCTTTCAATGCATCAATCTTCAGCAGGAGTACTGCGGATTTCGCAGGCATCGGCCGTGTGTTCCGGCTCTGACTCGGTGCCGGGGGCCTCATCTCCCAGGATGCGCTCCGCCGCGCCCCGGTGCAGGCGGGCGGCCGCCGGGTCGCCGAGGTGCTCGCAGGTGTCGGCCAGCCGCAGGTGCAGCGCGGCCCGCAGGCGCGCGTCCTCCGCGCGGTGGGCCCACTCCACCGCCTCCTGACAGGTGCGCAGCGACTCCTCGGGCCGGCCCGCGTACTCCTGGACGCGGGCCAGCTCGCTCAACGCCCGCGCCTGCGCGCCGACATCCCCGCTCTTGCGGTGCACGGCCACGGCGGCACGCCAGCCGCGCTGCGCCTCCCCGTAGCGGCCGGCGTAGGTGTGCGCGGTCGCGATACGTCCGTACAGACGGGCGGCGTCGGCGCGCTCGTCGCGGGCCAGCCGCTGGGCGAGGGCCCGGCCGAACCAGTCGGCGGCGCGTTCGTAGTCGCCGAGCTCCAGGTGCGCGCCGCCTACGGATTCCATCGCGCGGCCGGTCGCGTACGGGTCGTTCGCCTGGCGTCCGGCGTCCAGCGCGGCCCGGTAGCGCACCAGGGCCTGGGCGGTGCGCCCGGTGCGGGCGTCGACGTCGCCCAGGTTCAGCAGGGCGGCGGCCTTCTCCCGGGGCAGCCCGCGGCGCTCGGCGACGTCCAGGACGAGCTGGTGGACGTCGTACAGGTCGGGCGCGGCGCCGTGGGCGCCGAGGTGGGCGACCATCGCCTTGACCAGCTGCGCCATCAGCCGCCTGGCCAGGGTGTCCAGCTCGCCGTCGGCGACCGCGAGCCGGGCGGCCCCGAGCAGCGCGGGCCGGCGCGCCTCGAGCCACTCGGCGGCCGCCTGCGGGGAGGGGAAGCGCAGGGCGCTGGGCATGCCCTGGAGCTTCTCGCGGGCCTGGGGGTTGTCGGTCTCGGTGACGGCACGGCAGGACTGGAGCAGCCGCACCGTCCGCTCCAGCATGCGGGCGCGGGCCAGCTGGAGCTCGGCCGGCCGCTCGTGGGCCTCGGCGGCCGCACGCAGCAGGGGGTGCAGACAGCCGGGGATCTCGTACTGGGGCGGTGTGCAGGGCACGGGCCGCAGCAGGCCGAGGGCGGCGAAGTCGTCCAGGGTGCTGCGGGCGGCGCCGATCGAGCAGCCGGCGAGGGCGGAGGCGGTGTGGGCGTCGACGAGCCCGGCCGGGGCGAGGGAGAGCAGGCGCAGGGTGCGGGCGGCGGTGGGGGCCAGCCCGTGGTGCACGAGTGCGAAGAGGCGGCTGAGCGGGGCGCCCTCGTCGCCCTCGGCGTGGAGCTGCTTGGCGAGGTCGGCGACGGCCGACTTGGGGCGGGCGGCGAGCCAGCCCCCGGCGAGGATCAGCGCCACGGGGTGGCCCTGGCAGGCTTCGACGAGTCCCTCGGCGGAGCGCGGGTCGACGGTGATGCGCACCGAGCCGATGCGGCGGGTGAGCAGTTCCAGGGCGGACTTGGTGTCCAGGCCGCCCAGGGTGCAGGGGCGCACGTCGGAGATGCCGGTGAGCGGTCCCGCGGAGACGGCGACGACCAGGCACTCCGGGGTGTCCGGGAGCAGTGCGTCGACCTGCTCGGCGCCGGCCGCGTCGTCGAGGAGGACGATGGCGCGCCGTTCGGCGAGCGCTTCGCGCAGACAGGCGGAGAGGTCCTCCTCGGACGCGCCCGCAGGGGCCGGCCGCTCCAGGGCGGCGAGCAGTGCGCGGGCGGCCCGCTCGGCCGGGACGGGGGTGCCGTCGGCGTCGGCGAGGCGGGCGCGCAGCACGCCGTCCGGGTAGCGGCCGGCGACCCGGCGGACGAGTTCCGCGGCGAGGGCGCTGCGGCCGGAGCCGGGCCGTCCGGCGATGAGGAGGACCCGCGCGCGGGGCGGCTTGTTCCCCGCCAGGGTGTCCAGGCCCGCGCGCTCGATGTCCGCGCACAGCTCCTTCAACTCCCGCGTACGGCCCAGGAAATGGCCCTCCGTCGCAGCGTGCCCCGACAGCTTGACGCCGTCTGTGTCCACTGCCTGATCCGTCACGGGCCACCCTCCCGTCCACCGCGCACGCGAGCCCGCCGGACCTTTCGGATCGGGCGATTCCAGAGCCTAGTTCACGCTCTGAGACCTTCCGGGAGGAGCGCGGCGGAGACGTCGCCCGATCGGATCAACCGATCGTCACACCGGCCTCTGGGCCGTTCAGGCTTCGAACGGGCGGGCCGGCCAGGGGGCCTCCGCCGGGCGCAGCGCGTCCAGGCCGTCGGCGGCGCGGGCGGCGACCAGCGAGAGGACCCCGACGACGAGGCAGTTGTTGTGCACGTCGCCCGCGAGCACCGCGCGCACGAGGTCGCCGACCGGCACGCGTGCGTGCTCCATGTCGGCCTCCTCGTGCTCGACCTCGAAGCGCCGCCCCTCGGCCTCGGACAGATTGCGGGCGAGGAAGATCCGTACGGCCTCGTCGCAGCCGCCGGGGGTGGTGTAGACGTCGGTCAGCACCCGCCAGTCCTCGGCCTTGACGTGCGCCTCCTCGTACAGCTCGCGCTGGGCGGCGTGCAGCGGGTTCTCGCCGGGCACGTCGAGCAGGCCGGCCGGGATCTCCCACAGCTTCTCCCGGACGGGGTGCCGGTACTGCTTGATCAGCAGCACCCGGTCCTCGTCGTCGAGGGCGAGGACGGCCACCGAACCGGGGTGGACCTGGTAGTCGCGGCGGACCACCGTGCCGTCGGGCATGACCACGTCGTCCGTGCGCACGGAGGTCTTGTTGCCCGTGAAGGGGGTCTCGGTCGCCCGGATCTCCCACTCCTCGGCGGTGTCCTTGATCGTCATGCCTGTCCTTCCGTGTCCTGCGCGACCTGCCGAAACGAAACCGGGGTGCACTCCCTCGGGTAAGGGACGCACCCCGGCCACCGTACAACCGGTGTGTTACTTCGCGGTCTTCTCCGCGCGCTGGGCCTGCTGGCGCTCGACGGACGCCTTCACGAGGCCGGCGAACAGCGGGTGCGGGCGCGTGGGACGCGAACGCAGCTCGGGGTGCGCCTGCGTGGCCACCAGGTACGGGTGGACGTCGCGGGGGTACTCCACGTACTCGACGAGCTTGCCGTCCGGGGAGGTGCCGGAGAACAGGAGGCCCGCCTTCTTCTCCAGCTCCGCGCGGTAGGAGTTGTTCACCTCGTAGCGGTGACGGTGGCGCTCCTCGACGTACTCCTTGCCGTCGTACACCTCGCGCACGATGGAGCCCTCGGCCAGCTTGGCCGGGTACATGCCCAGACGCATCGTGCCGCCCATGTCGCCCTCGCCCGCGACGATGTCGAGCTGCTCGGCCATGGTCGAGATGACCGGGTGAGCGGTGGCGGAGTCGAACTCGGTGGAGTTGGCGTCGGGGATGTCGGCCAGGGTCCGGGCGGCCTCGATCACGATGCACTGCAGGCCGAGGCAGAGGCCGAGCAACGGGATCCTGTTCTCGCGGGCGTACTTGATCGCTCCGACCTTGCCGAGGACGCCGCGGTCGCCGAAGCCGCCGGGGATGCAGATGCCGTCGACGTCGCCGAGCTGCTGCGCGGCGCCCGCCGGGGTCTTGCAGTCGTCCGAGGTGACCCACTTGATCTTCACGCGGGCCCGGTGGGCGAAGCCGCCGGCGCGCAGCGCCTCGGTGACCGAGAGGTAGGCGTCCGGCAGGTCGATGTACTTGCCGACCAGGGCGAGGGTGATCTCGTGGTCGGGGTTGTGGACGCGGTCGAGCAGGTCGTCCCAGGTCGTCCAGTCCACATCACGGAACGGCAGGTCCAGCTTGCGTACGACATAGGCGTCCAGGCCCTCGCCGTGCACGGTCTTGGGAATGTCGTAGATCGAGCGGGCGTCGGGACAGGCCACGACCGCCGCCTCGTCCACGTCGCACATCAGCGAGATCTTCCGCTTGATCGCGGTGGGGACCTCGCGGTCGCAGCGCAGCACGATCGCGTCCGGCTGGATGCCGATGTTGCGCAGGGCGGCGACGGAGTGCTGGGTGGGCTTGGTCTTCAGCTCGCCCGAGGGACCGATGTAGGGCAGCAGGGAGATGTGCACCACGAACACGTTGTCCCGGCCGACCTCGTGGCGGACCTGGCGGACGGTCTCCAGGAACGGCAGCGACTCGATGTCGCCGACCGTGCCGCCGACCTCGGTGATCACGACGTCGACCTCGTCCGTCGCCATCCGGCGGATGCGGTGCTTGATCTCGTTGGTGATGTGCGGGATGACCTGCACGGTGTCGCCCAGGTACTCGCCGCGCCGCTCCTTGGCGATCACGGTGTTGTACACCTGGCCGGTGGTGACGTTGGCGGAGCCGTCCAGATCGCGGTCGAGGAAGCGCTCGTAGTGGCCGATGTCCAGGTCGGTCTCGGCGCCGTCGTTCGTGACGAACACCTCACCGTGCTGGAAGGGGTTCATCGTGCCGGGGTCCACGTTGAGGTAGGGGTCCAGCTTCTGCATCACGACGCGCAGGCCACGGGCCTTGAGCAGCATGCCGAGGCTGGAGGCCGTCAGACCCTTGCCGAGCGAGGAGGCGACACCCCCGGTGACGAAGATGTGCTTGGTCGTCGTGGTGCTGTTTCGGAAAGCAGCGGGCGGCATGGCCAAGAGGGGGCTCCCGTGGTCGCGGTATGGGGGTGCGGTACGGCGCCACGGAGGCTTTCACCAGCGGATTCCGCCGGAGGTCTCCGGGGGTGCCGTCGCTGCGGTTCGGGGGTTTCGTGCCCACCGGTCCACGGGCTACCAGGGTATCAGCGCCTCGGGGAGATGGCTTCCGGCCACCCTGCGCGCACGGACCGCCACGGACGTGCGCACACACACGCGCCCGTCACCCGTTGCTCACCCGTTCGGCTCACCCGCGTTGCCCGGAGCGGCACCCAGATCATCTACGTGCGTCGTATCCTGCTCGGACACTCACTGCCGAGCCCGTCCTTCCGAACGCGGCACCACCCCCGTCCGTATCCATCGGAACAACGAGAGTTCGTCAGTTCGTTGAGCAGAGATCGGCGTTTTTGCCAACACGGCTGGGCGACTGCTTTGCTTCAAGGCTCAACGACGCAGTACGACGTAATCACAACATCCCCCTTGACCGCACTGAGCGACAGCCCCCTCGTGGGGTGACGTGGCCGTTCGACTGGAGTTGCACGTGGCCGGGCGCATCGAAGACTACGCACTCATCGGAGACATGCAGACAGCCGCGCTGGTCTGCCGTGACGGCACGGTGGACTGGCTCTGCCTGCCCCGCTTCGACTCACACGCGATCTTCGCAGGGCTGCTGGGCACCGAGGAACACGGCTTCTGGCGCCTCGGCCCCGCCCACGCCGCCGACACGGAACCGCCCCGGGCGGTCCGGCGCGGCTACCGCGGCGACTCGCTCATCCTGGAGTCGGAGTGGGACACCCCGCGCGGCACGGTCCGGGTGACCGACTTCATGCCGCCGCGTGACGGCGCCCCCCAGCTCATCCGCATCGTCGAGGGCGTCTCGGGCCGCGTCCCCATGCGCTCCACCCTGCGCATGCGCTTCTCCTACGGCCGGGTCGTCCCCTGGGTGCACAAGCACGAGGGCCGCACGGTGGCCGTCGCAGGACCGGACTCCGTGTGGTTCGACGCAGAGGCGGAGACCTACGGCAAGTCGCTGACCACGTACGCGGACTTCACCGTCACCCCCGGTGAGCGGATCGCGTTCAGCATCTCCTGGCAGCCCTCCCACAAGGAGCCGCCGGCGCTGCCCGAGCCGGAGCAGTCGCTGGAGGCGACGGAGGAGTTCTGGCGCGAGTGGGTCGAGCACTGTACGTACCACGGCCCCTACCGCGAGGCCGTGATCCGCTCGCTGATCACGCTCAAGGCCCTGACCTACGCGCCCACCGGCGGCATCGTCGCCGCGCCCACGACCTCCCTGCCCGAGGACATCGGCGGCGTCCGCAACTGGGACTACCGCTACACCTGGCTGCGCGACGCGGCCATCACCCTGTCCTCGCTGCTGCGCACCGGCTACCGCGAGGAGGCCCGCGCCTGGCGCGAGTGGCTGCTGCGCGCGGTCGCCGGCGACCCGGAGAACCTCCAGATCATGTACGGCATCGCCGGCGAGCGTGAGCTCGGCGAGGCGGAGCTGGACTGGCTGCCCGGCTTCGAGAACTCCGCGCCGGTCCGGGTCGGCAACGGCGCCGCCCACCAGCTCCAGCTGGACGTCTACGGCGAGGTCACCGAGGCGCTGCACCTCGGCCACATGACCGGCCTCGCCCGCAACGACTACGCCTCGCTGCTCCAGCTGAAGCTGATCCGCTACCTGGAGAAGCACTGGGACGAGCCGGACGAGGGCATCTGGGAGGTGCGCGGCCCGCGCCGCCACTTCGTGCACTCCAAGGTCATGGCCTGGGTCGCGGTGGACCGCACGATCAAGCTGATCGAGTCCGGCGACGCGGACGGCCCGCTGGAGCGGTGGCGCGAGCTGCGCGACGACATCCACCGGGACGTGTGCGAGAAGGGGTACGACAAGGAGCGCAACACCTTCACGCAGTCCTACGGCTCGAAGGAGCTGGACGCCTCGCTGCTGCTGATCCCGCAGATGGGTTTCCTGCCGCCCGACGACAAGCGCGTCATCGGCACCATCGAGGCGATCCAGCGGGAGCTGTCCACCCCGGACGGCTTCATCCTGCGCTACCCGACCTCGGGCGGCGAGGAGGGCGTCGACGGCCTCCCCGGCGACGAGGGCGCGTTCCTCGCCTGCTCGTTCTGGATGGCGGACGACCTCGCGATGATCGGCCGCGTGGACGAGGCCCGCAAGCTCTTCGAGAAGCTGCTGGCGCTGCGCAACGACCTCGGCCTCCTCGCCGAGGAGTGGGACCCCCGCCTCCAGCGCCAGGTCGGCAACTTCCCCCAGGCGTTCAGCCACGTCCCCCTGATCGACACGGCCCTCCGCCTGACGGCATCGGGGGCCTACGGAGGCTGAACGGCTCGTCCGCCCCGCGGGCGCGAGGCAAGGGAGTCACTCCCGGTCCGCGGGGAGTGAGCCGTCCGGTCGCCAGGGGTAGCGTCCGCTGCATGGACAGCCCCACGGACCACCGTTTCGACAGTCAGAGCGCCGGCATCACCGTGCGGCGCGCGCTGGAGCTGCCCGGTCTGCGCAGCGGGCTGCCGGAGGTCCTGGCCGGCGCCGAGCGGCTCGGGCGGACCGTGCGCTGGGTCCACGCGGGCGAGGTCCCGCACATCGCCTCCCTGCTCAAGGGCGGCGAGCTGCTGCTGACCACGGGCTACGGCCTCGGCAACCGTCCGGCCGAGCAGCGGGCATTCGTGCGCACCCTGGCCGAGCGGGGCATCGCCGCCCTGGTGATCGAGCTGGGCCCGCGCTTCACCCGCCTGCCCTCGGCCCTGGTGGAGACGGCGCGGACGACCGGCCTCCCGCTGGTCCAGCTGCACCGCGAGGTGGCCTTCGTGACCGTCACGGAGGAGGTGCACACCGAGATCGTCAACGGCCACTACGCCCTGCTCCAGCAGGCGGAGGAGGTGCACCGCCGGTGCACGCAGGCGCTGCTCGGCGGGGGCGGCATCCCGCAGGTGCTGGGCATCCTGGCCGACTTCAGCGGTAACCCCGTCTTCCTGGAGACGACGGACGGTCGGCTGCTGTACGCCGCCGGAGCCGGGCCGGAGGGCGCCGATCCGCTCCAGGTGTGGGAGGGCTTGCGCGGCCCGCACAAGGACGCGCCGCCGCCCGCCGGTTCGGCGCTGGTGGACGTCCCCGGGGGCGGTCCGGGCCCGGGGGCGGGTTCGGCGCGGGCCCGGCTCGTGCTGCTGCCCGTGCGCGGCCCGCTCGCTCCGGTGCACCGGATCGCCGCGGAGCGGGCGGCGGGGATTCTGGCCGTCGTGCTGATGCAGGCGCGGCAGGAGGAGGAGCTCGCGGCGCGGGGCCGGGGAGACTTCCTCACCGATCTCGCCGAGGGGCGGGTCGCGGCGGAGGACGCGCCGGCGCAGGCCCGCGTCCTGGGTTTCAGGCCCGGGGCCGGCCCGCTGCTGCCGGTGGTGATGCGGCTGGGCGACGTGCTCTCCCCGGGCGGCGGCTGGGCGGTGCTGGCGCGGGCGGTCGCGGAGGAGCTGGCGTCGGTGGGCGTGCCGGCGCTGCTGGGCGTGCGCCCGGTGGAGGGCCGGGTGCCTCTGCTGCTGGGGCTGCGCTCGGAGTCGGAGCGGCCGGCGGTGGCGGACCGGGTGGCGGCGGCGCTGCGGGCCGGGGTGGAGCGGGCCGGCATCCTGCGGCCGGGCGCCCAGCCGCCGGTCGTGGTCGTCGGGGTGGCGGGCGGCTGGGCGGCGGCGTCGGCGGGTCTGCGGCACTCGGCGGAGACGGCGACGGCGGCGCAGGGGCTGCCGGACCGCCCCTGGTACGACGCCCGCCGTCTGGACATCGACCTGCTGCTGTGGCGGCTGCGCGACCATCGCGATCTGGCGGCCTTCGTCGACCGCGCGATCGGCCCGGTCCGCGACCACGACCGCCGTTCCAAGCCGCCGCTGCTGCCCACGCTGGAGACGTATCTCGCCCATGCCGGCCGCAAGGCGGAGACGGCCCGCGAACTGCATCTGAACCGCCAGACGCTCTACAACCGGCTGGCCCGTATCGGCGAACTCCTGGGCAGCGACCTGGACGACCCGCAGACGGTTCTGGCTCTGAGCCTGGCTCTCAGGGCCCGCCGCCATGTGCCGTGAGCGTCCTGGTGCGCAGCCCGCGGACGAGGGGGGCAGCACACCGACACACGGTCAGATCATCGGCTGAGGTTGCGTCAACTCGTCGTAGACGCTGAGGACTTGGGCGACGGTCTCGTCCTCCGTGGGCCAGGTCGCGGCCTGGAGCCCGCCCAGGCGGCGCAGCCGTTCGCAGTGGTCGGGGTCGGCGAGGAGGCGTACGACGGCGGCGGCGAGGGCGTCCGCGTCGCCGTGCGGGACTAGTTCGGCCGCGTCGCCGACGAGCGCGCGCACCCCGCCGGTGAGGACGGCGACGAGCGGAACGCGCGCGTGCAGGGCCTCCTGGACCAGGGCCGAGCGTGACTCCCCGTCGCCGGGCAGCAGCGCGAGGTCGGCTGCGGCGAGCAGTTCGCGCACGTCGTCCCGGTGCCCGATGAGCCGGACGGGCAACTCCTCGGCCTCGATGCGCCCTTGGAGCTCCGCCCGCAACGGTCCCTCCCCCGCGACGACGACCAGCGGCAGCGGATCGAGGCGGCGCCACGCGCGCGCGGCGTCCAGCAGGACGTCATGGCCGCGATGACGGTCGAGGGGACCGGCGGCCACCAGCAACGGGCGTCCCGTCGCGCCGAGTTCGGCCCGCACCTTGGGCCCCGGCAGCTCCGGGTCGGCCCGCTCCCTCCGCGACACGGCGAGCGCCACGGCGGCGAGCCGCGCGTCCCGAGCGCCCGTGCGGCGGGCCCGGTCGACGAGGTCGGAGGTCGTGCCGAGCACCACGGCGGCGGCTTTCGCCACCCGCCGCTCCAGCAGCCGCAGCAGATGGGCGCGGGCGCCCTCGGCATGGGCCCGGCTGTGCCAGGTGACGACGAGCGGGGTGCGCCGCCCGCTGAGCGCGAGGACGGCCCGGAACGAGGCGTGCAGCCCGTGCGCGTGGACGAGGTCGGCGTCCGCGCAGGCCGCCCTCAGCGCCGCCACCGCGCCCGGGTCGCTGCTGCGCGGCACGTGCACGTGTGCGGCGCCGGCGTCCGTGAAGCCGTGGGCCTGGTCGGCCTCGGCGGGGGCGCACACCGTCACCCGCACGCCCCGTGCGACGAGCCCCGCGGCCAGCGAGCGCACGTGGGCGCTGCTGCCCGCGTTGCCGCCGCCCAGCACCTGCACGGTGCGCAGCGGCGACTGGCCGTGCGGTGAGTGGCTGCTCACGTGGCCGGGGCTCCTGGGTCGGCGTCGGACGGTCACGAAGAAACGTACGGAAGGGCCGGGCGAAGGGGTGGACCGCTCGAACTCCTCTCGTCCTGTGCCAAGGATGCCAGCACGTACGGGTGTTCCGTGCCGCCGAGCTGCCGCGTTCCCGGCAACACCGCCCCTGTTGTCACCCACACGAGTGAAGGAAGGCGGGGTTCCGTTCGATGTCACGCACCGAAGGGCGAAGGGCGGGACAGCGGCCCGTAGACCTCCGTCCCGCCCTTCACCAACCGTGCGTCCTGCGCGTCCGGCCGCTCGCGCCGCCGGCCCGCAGGCGAACGCGCCCCCGGGACGCGCCCCTTCCGCGCCCTACGCGCGTCCACGCGTCCCCCGCACGCGCCGCCGGTCGTCCGCTACACGTCCGCCCGCGCCGTCGCGAGCAGCTCCTCCGCGTGCGCCCGGGCCGTCTCGGAGTCCTCCTGGCCCGCGAGCATCCGCGACAGCTCCCGGATGCGCTCCTCGCCCTCCAGGACCTTCACGCCGGAGCGGGTCACCGACCCGTCGTTCGTCTTCTCCACCAGCAGCTGCCGGTCGGCGAAGGCCGCGACCTGCGGCAGATGCGTGACCACCACGACCTGCGCGGTCCTCGCGAGCCGCGCCAGCCGCCGCCCGATCTCCACGGCCGCCTTGCCGCCCACGCCCGCGTCGACCTCGTCGAAGAGATACGTCGGCACCGGATCCGTGCCCGCGAACACGACCTCCACCGCCAGCATCACCCGCGAGAGCTCACCGCCGGACGCGCCCTTGGCGATCGGCCGCGGCGGCGCGCCCGGATGCGGGGCGAGCAGCAGCTCCACCTCGTCGACGCCGGCCGGCCCGTAGGCGACGGCACGCCCGCCGACCTCCACGCCCTCCGCGTCCTCCGACTGCCTGATCTCGAACGACACACGCGCGTGCGGCATCGCCAGCGAGGCCAGCTCGGCGGTCACAGCGGCGGCGAACCGGTCCGCGGCCTCCGTCCGCGCGTCGGTCAACGCCTGCGCCAGCCCGCCCAGCTCCACCCGCAGCGCGTCCCGCTCCGCGGTCAGCTCGTCGATCCGCTCGTCGTCGCCGTCCAGCTCGGTGAGCCGTACGACGCCCCGCTCGGCCCAGGTCAGCACCGCGTCGACGCCCTCGCCGTGATGGCCGTACTTGCGGGTCAGCGCCGTGAGAGCGGCCCGCCGCTCCTCGACCGCCGCGAGCCGCAGCGGGTCGGCGTCGAGATCGTCGGCGTACCCGGCCAGCTCACCGGCCACGTCGCCGAGCAGGATGCCCAGCTCGCCGATCCGGTCCGCGAGCGCGGCCAGCGCCGGATCGTGCGACCGCACCGCCTCCAGGGCCCGCGCCGCGCCCGCGACGAGCGTGGCGGCGTCGATGCCCTCCGGGTCCTCGGGATTGCCGGCCAGCGCGGCGTGCGCGGCCGTCGCCGCCGAGGACAGCGCCTCCGCGTGCCCGAGCCGCTCCGCCTCCTCCGCCAGCTCCGCGTCCTCCCCGGCGCGCGGCTCCACGGCGCCGATCTCCTCCAGCCCGAAGCGCAGCATGTCGGCCTCCTGAGCCCGCTCACGCGCGCGCGTGGTGATCTCGTCCAGCTCGGCGGCCACGGCCCGCAGCCGCTTGTAGGCCTCGGTGTACTTGGCGAGCGGCACGGCCACCGCGTCCCCGGCGTACCGGTCGAGGGCCTGCCGCTGCCGGGACAGCTTCAGCAGCCCCTGCTGGTCGGTCTGCCCGTGCACGGCCACCAGCTCGTCCGCGAGGTCGGCGAGCAGGCCCACCGGCACGCTCCGCCCGCCGACGTGCGCCCGTGAGCGCCCCTCGGCGGAGACGGTACGGCTGATGAGCAGCGCGCCGTCGTCGAGCTCGGCCCCGGCCTCCCCGGCCCGTACGACCACCGAGGCGTCCGCGGGCACGGCGATCCGCCCCTCCACGACCGCCTTCTCGGCGCCGATCCGCACGAGCGCGGCGTCGGCGCGCCCGCCCAGGAGCAGGCCGAGGCTGGTGACCACCATGGTCTTGCCCGCGCCCGTCTCACCGGTGACGGCGGTGAAGCCGGGCGACAGCTCGACGACCGCGTCGTCGATGACCCCGAGTGACCGTATCCGCATCTCCTCCAACACGGAGAAGACCTTACGAGGTCGGAGCCGGGGAGTGCGAGGCACCCTGTCACCCGGGTGAGTGGAGTTCAGCGCACTGCCCGTGAACCGCTCAGTGCCGTGCCCCCCGCCACCCGGCCACCGGCAGCGCGAACTTCGCCACCAGGCGGTCGGTGAACGACGCGTGGTGCAGACGGGCGAGCCGCACCGGCACCGACCCGCGCCGCACCTCCACCCGGGCCCCCGGCGGCAGCTCGAAGGTGCGCCGTCCGTCGCACCACAGCACGCCCGGCGGGATGTGCGGCAGCAGCTCGACCGCGAGCACCGAGTTCGGCGAGGTAACCAGTGGCTTGGCGAACAGCGCGTGGGCGCTGATCGGCACCATCAGCAGCGCCTCGACCTCGGGCCACACCACCGGCCCGCCCGCCGAGAACGCGTACGCCGTGGAGCCGGTCGGCGTCGACAGGACGATGCCGTCGCACCCGAAGCCGGTGACCGGCCGCCCGTCGATCTCCAGCACGACCTCGAGCAGCTTCTCCGCGCCGGCCTTCTGCACCGCCGCCTCGTTCAGCGCCCAGTCGGTGTGCACGATGTCCCCGTTGCGGTGCACGACGACGTCGACGGTCATCCGCTCCTCGACCTCGTACGCCTTCGACACCACCCGGTCGACGACCTTGTCGAGGTCGTCGCGCTCGGCCTCGGCCAGGAAGCCGACGCTGCCCAGATTCACGCCGAGCATCGGCACCCCGGACGCCCGCGCGAACTCCGCGCCGCGCAGCAGCGTGCCGTCGCCGCCGAGGACGATGAGCAGCTCGCAGCCCTCCAGGCACTGCGGGGTGGCCTCGGAGACCAGCTCCACCTCGCTCGGCAGGGGCAGGTCGGCGGCCTCGTACTCGAGGACGCGGACCACGATGCCGGACCGCAGCAGCCCCTTGACCACAAGTTCCGCGCTGCGGATCGCCGCGGGCCGGCCCGTGTGGGCGAGCAGGAAAACAGTACGCGCTCGGTTCTGTGTCAACGCGGCCCCTCCGCCACTGCACGCTCGACATCGGCCGGGTCCAGGGCGGGCGCCCCGGCCCGGAGCCACAGGAAGTACTCCACGTTGCCCGACGGCCCGGGCAGCGGACTGGCGGTGACCCCCTCCGCCCCGAGTCCGAGGTCCCACGCCTTCGCGGCCACACCCCGCACCGCCTCAGCCCGCAGCTGCGGGCTGCGCACGACACCCCCGCTGCCCAGCCGTTCCTTACCCACCTCGAACTGCGGCTTGACCATCATCACCAGGTCGGCGTCCGGCTTGGTGCACCGCGCCAGGGCCGGCAGCACCAGCCCGAGCGGAATGAAGGACAAGTCCCCCACGACAAGATCCACAGGCTCCCCATCGATCGCTTCGAGCGTCAACTCGCGTACGTTCGTACGGTCCTTGACGGTGACGCGTTCATCGCTCTGCAGGGACCAGGCGAGTTGTCCGTATCCGACGTCGACGGCGACGACGTGCGCGGCGCCCGACCGCAGCAGCACATCGGTGAAACCGCCGGTGGACGCGCCGGCGTCCAGCGCCCGCCGCCCCTCGACGACGAGCCCCCGGGGCATGAACGCCTCAAGCGCGCCGGCCAGTTTGTGCCCGCCGCGTGACACGTAGTCGGGATCGTCGGCGTCGGTCGCGACGACGATCGCAGCCGCCGTCTCGACCTGCGTGGCCGGCTTGGTCGCGACGGTCTTGCCGACCGTGACCCGCCCCGCGGCGATCAGCTGGCCGGCGTGCTCCCGCGACCGTGCGAGCCCCCTGCGCACCAACTCCGAGTCCAGACGACGGCGTGCGACTCCTGCCACGTTCGGTTCAGCTCCTGTGTTGTCCGTACGGTGGATCAAAGCGGGGCGTCGAGCGCGGTGAGCGCGTCGCGCAGTCCCCGGTGGACATCCTCGTACACCTCGACGTGGCCGTCGGTGGCGAGGTGGTCGGCGTCGGCGAGCCGGTCCAGACAGGCGTCCACCTCGTCGTGGCCGGTGGGCGTGCGGGGGACGAGCAGCGGGGCGGGGGCGCCGGGGCCGGCCTCGCCGCCGCGCGGGTCGCCCTCCGGTGGGCCGTGCGGGACCTCGTCGTCCGGCGCTGAGTCGTTCATGCCTCGACGCTACCGCGAACGGCTGAGGTACCGTCGGGCGCTATGGCCACGATCGTGGAGTGCCGTACGGCACTGGAGAAGCTGTCGGACAAGATGCGGGACGCCGACGGCGACGTCCGGCAGGCCGCGGCCATGGACCGCTCGGTCAGCTGCCATGTCACCGACCTGGACGTCAGCTTCACGGGGCGCATGGCCGACGGCCGCATACAGGTCGAGGACACCCTTCAGGGGGCGCCGCCGCAGAAGGCGCAGATCCGGCTGGCGATGACCGGCGACGATCTGGTGGCCCTGGTCGACGGCGAGCTGAACTTCGCGAAGGCGTGGGGCTCGGGCCGGGTGCGGCTGGAGGCGGGCCTGCGCGACCTGTTCCACCTCAGGAAGCTCCTGTAGCGACCCGGCGCCCGGGCGCCCCCGCGAGCAGGCTCAGGAGGTCTCGACGGCCGCGACCTTCGTCACACCGCCCGCGCGTGCCTTCCGCGCCGCCGGCACCACCAGCGGGGTGCCCGTCTCCGGGTCGTCGATGACCTGGCAGCGCAGCCCGAAGACCTCCTCCACCGACTCCGCGGTGACGACGTCGCCCGGCGCGCCCTGCGCGACGACCGTGCCGCCCTTGAGCGCGATCAGGTGCGTGGCGTACCGCGCGGCGTGGTTGAGGTCGTGCAGGACGGCGACCAGGGTGCGGCCCTGCTCCTCGTGCAGCTCGGCGCACAGGTCGAGGACGTCGATCTGGTGCTGGATGTCGAGGAAGGTGGTCGGCTCGTCGAGGAGGAGCAGCGGGGTCTGCTGGGCGAGGGCCATCGCGATCCACACGCGCTGACGCTGGCCGCCCGACAGCTCGTCGACGTACCGGTCGGCGAGTTCACCGACGCCCGTGCGCGCCATGGACTCCCGTACGACCCGCTCGTCCTGCGCCGACCACTGGCGCAGGACGCCCTGGTGCGGATAGCGGCCCCGGCCCACCAGGTCGGCGACGGTGATGCCGTCCGGCGCGATCGAGGACTGCGGCAGCAGGCCCAGCGTCCGCGCGACCTTCTTCGCCGGCATCGACTGGATGACCTGCCCGTCGAGCAGCACCCGGCCCTCGTTCGGCTTCAGCATCCGCGACAGCGCCCGCAGGAGCGTCGACTTGCCGCACGCGTTGGGGCCGACGATCACGGTGAAGGAGTTGTCGGGGATCTCCACCGACAGTTCTTCGGCGATGACGCGCTGGTCGTAGGCGAGGGTGACGTTCTCGGCGGACAGGCGGTTCACGGTGCTCCTAGCGTTGTTCGTCCCGCTGCCTGCGGGAGTGCGGGGGCTCATATCCGGCCCGACCGGCGCTCGGCGACCAGCAGCCACAGCAGGTAGACGCCACCGAGGACGCCGGTGACCACGCCCACGGGCAGCTGTCCGTCGCCGAACAGCCGCTGGGCGGCCCAGTCGGCGGTGACCAGCAGGGCGGCGCCCATGCACAGGGAGGGCACCAGGTTGGGTCCCGGCGAGCGGGTCAGCCGGCGGGCGAGCTGCGGCGCGGTGAGCGCGACGAAGGCGACGGGGCCGGCGGCGGCGGTGGCGGACGCGGTGAGCAGGACGGCGGCCACCATCAGCAGCAGCCGTACGCGCTCCACCCGGACCCCGAGGGCGTTGGAGACGTCGTCTCCCATCTCCATCATCCGCAGGCCCCGCGCGTTGGCGAGGACGAGCGGAACGAGCACGCAGAACAACGCGAGCAGCGGCCACACCTGCTTCCAGTCACGGCCGTCGAGCGAGCCGGTCATCCACACCACCGCGCGGGCCGCGTCCACGAGGTCCGCCTTGGTGAGCAGATAGCCGTTCACGGCGGTGGCGATCGCCGACACGCCGATGCCGACCAGCACCAGCCGGTAACCGTGCACACCCCGCTTCCAGGCGAGCAGATAGATGGCCGCGCCGGTCACCAGACCACCGGCCAGCGCGCCTGCGGCGACCTGACCGGCGGAGCCCGACAGCAGCACGATCACCACGAGCGCGCCGGCCGTCGCACCCTGCCCGAGGCCGAGCACGTCGGGGCTGCCCAGCGGATTGCGGGACACCGCCTGGAACACCGCGCCGCCGAGCCCCAGCGAGGCCCCGACCAGCAGCCCGACCAGGACGCGAGGCAGCCGCAGCTCGGTGACGATGAACTCCTGCCCCTCGGTGCCGTTCCCGGCCAGCGTCTTCAGCACGTCCCCGGTGGAGATCGGGAAGTCGCCGGTGCCGATCAGCACCACGCTCGCGGTCAGCGCGGCGAGCAGCAGCAGCACGACGACGGCCAGGGCACGGACGTCCACACGCAGGGAGATCCCTCCGGGCCCGCGCAGCGCGCGGACAGCGCGGGACGTCCGGGCGCCCCGGCCCGCCTGACCGGGCCGGGCCGTTTCTCGTTCCCGCGGTGCGGTGTGGGATGCGCTCTTCACAGCTGGGCCGTCCTCCGCCGTCGTACGAGAAAGATGAAGACCGGGCCGCCGATGATCGCGGTGATGATGCCGACCTGGACCTCCGACGGACGGGCGACGACCCGCCCGATCACATCGGAGCCGAGCAGCAGCACCGGCGAAAGGACCGCCGCGTACGGCATGATCCAGCGCAGATCGGGGCCGGTGAAGGAGCGGACGACGTGCGGGACCATCAGCCCCACGAACACGATCGGCCCGCAGGCGGCGGTCGCCGCGCCGCACAGCACGGTGGCTGCGAGCATCGACAGCGCCCGGGTCCGGCCGAGGTGCGCGCCGAGCGCCCTGGCGGTGTCGTCGCCCATGGCCACCGCGTTCAGCGGACGGGCCAGGGCGAGCGAGAGCAGTGTGCCGACCGCGATGAAGGGAAGCACCTGCCGGATCGTGTCGTCGGTCGCCGAGGACAGCGAACCGACCGTCCAGAATCGCATCTTGGCGAGGGCCGCCTCATCCATGATCATCACGGCCTGGACGTAGCCGAACAGCGCGGCGCTGATCGCGGTGCCGGCGAGCGCCAGCCGCACCGGCGTGGCGTTGCGGCTGCCGCCGAGGAACCACACCAGCGCCCCGACCGCCGCCGCGCCGAGGAACGCGAACCACACATAGCCGCTCAGGCTGGTGACGCCGAAGTAGGTGAGGGCGGTGACCACGGCGGCCGAAGCGCCCGCGTTGATGCCGAGCAGACCGGGGTCGGCCAGCGGATTGCGGGTGAGCGCCTGGAGCACGGTGCCGGCCAGCCCGAGCGCCGCCCCGGCCAGCAGTCCCAGCGCGGTCCGCGACAGCCGCTCGTCGACGACGACGTCCGCGTACGTCCCCGTGCCCTCGAACACGCCGTGCCAGACCTGCCCCATCGACAGCTCCTTGGCGCCGATGGCGATGCTCGCCACCGCCACCAGCAGCAGGACCGAGACGGAGACGAGCAGTCCGACGGCACGTATCGCCCGGCGGGTTGGGGGCGCGGGGGCGGTCTCCGCGCGCTGTTCGGGAACACTGTCGACCAACACGCAGTTAGGTTAGCCTACCCTCCCAACCTCACCCGATCCCCGGTCACGCGCCGGACGCCTACCACCTGGTCGCCGGCCGGACGCCTGACTCGCTGCCGACCAGCCGGCCCCGGACGGGCCGCCTGGTCGCCGCCGGGGCCGCGGACCGTCTCACAGACCCAGCCGTGCCAGCGCCTTCCCCGCATCGAGCCCGCACGAACCCTCGCCCGCCGACGTCCACGCCGCCGCGCACAACGCCCGCAGCCCGTCCAGGACTTCGCCGTCCCCGTCCAGCCGCAGCCTCCCCCGCTCCCGGCCTCCCTCATCCTGGCCGACCGCCCCGTCCGCCGTCGCCGTCCAGCCGCCGCACCGGAAACCGTCACCGTCCGCCGTGACCTCCGGCTGTCCGGTGAGCACCCCCCGCAGATCGGCGTCCACATACGTCGGCCGGTGCTGCGGCGGCGCGGCCAGAAGCTGCGCCCCGTCCGTCACCCCGGTGAGGACCAGCAGCGAGTCGACCCCGCCGTTGAACGCGCCCTCGATGTCGGTGTCCAGCCGGTCGCCGACCACCAACGGCCGCTCCGCGCCCGTCCGCAGAATCGTCTCCCGGTGCATCGGGGGCAACGGCTTCCCCGCGACCTGCGGCTCGGCACCGGTCGCGATCCGCACCACTTCCACCGCGGCCCCGTTGCCCGGAGCGATCCCCCGCCCGCTGGGAATCGTCAGATCGGTGTTGGACGCGAACCACGGCACCCCGCGCGCGACCGCGTAGGACGCCTCGGCGAAACGCCCCCACGGCAGATCCGGGCCGCCGAACCCCTGCACCACGGCCGCCGGGTCGTCGTCGGCGGACTCCACCGGCACCAGCCCGCGCTCCCGCAGCGCGACCCGCAGCCCCTCCCCGCCGATCACCAGCACCCGCGCGCCCGTGGGCACCTGCTCGCTGATCAGCCGGGCCACCGCCTGCGCCGAGGTGATGACCTCACCGGCCTCCGTCGGAATCCCCAGTTCCGTCAGATGCCCCGCCACCGCGTCGGGCGTCCGCAGCGCGTTGTTGGTGACGTACGCGAGCCGCATCCCGCCCTCGCGAGCCCGCTCCAGCGACTCGACGGCGTGCGCGATCGCGCTCCCGCCCGCGTACACCACCCCGTCCAGATCGAGCAGCGCCGTGTCGTACGCCTCGCTCAGGGCCCGCCCACTGGCCTCGGGCCTCGTCCTGACGCTCGGGCTCATTCCGCATCGCTCCTCGTTCGCTCGCTGTTCCCTCGATCATCGCGCACGCCACTGACACACGTACGATGCCGGGATGAACACTGCAGGTCACTCGGAAGCAACGGCGCCCCGAGGCCTGGAACTCACCCCGTTCCGAGGCCTGCGCTACGACCCCGACCGGGTCGGCAGTCTCGCCGCCGTCACGTCCCCGCCGTACGACGTCGTCGTCCGCCCCGACGGCCTGCACCAGCTCCAGGACGCGGATCCGCACAACATCGTCCGGCTGATCCTCCCTCAGGCCACCACACCGGCCGTCCGCAACGAACAGGCCGCGAAGACCCTCCGCGGCTGGCTCGCCGACGGCGTCCTGGCCCCCGATCCCGAACCCGCCCTGTACGTCTACGAGCAGCGGCACGCCGACGGCATGCTCCAGCGCGGCCTCATCGGAGCCCTGCGCGTCTCCGAACCGTCCGACGGCGTCGTCCTCCCCCACGAGGACGTCATGCCCCACGTCGTCGCCGACCGCGCCGCCCTCATGCGCGCCACGTACGCCAACCTCGAACCGCTCCTGCTCACCTACCACGGCGACGGCGCGACGGCGGACGTCGTGGACCGCACCGCCGAGCGCCCCCCGCTCCTGCACACCACCACCGAGGACGGCTACAGCCACCGCCTGTGGTCCATCACCGACCCGGACCAACTGGCCCGCGTCCAGGCCGACCTCGCCCCCCACCAGGCCCTGATCGCCGACGGCCACCACCGCTGGGCGACCTACCGTCGTCTACGCGCGGAGCACCCCTCCCCCAGCCCCTGGGACCACGGCCTGGTCCTCCTCGTCGACACGCTCCGCTACCCGCTGCGCGTCCGCGCCATCCACCGCTTGCTGCACGGTCTGCCCGTCTCCGACGCCCTGGCCGCCGTCGACGGCCTGTTCCGCGTCCGCCGCCTGGACGTCGCGCTGCCGGAGGCGCTCACCGCCCTGGCGGACGCGGCCGCCGCGGGAAACGCCTTCCTCCTGGCCGGCGACGGGGCCTTCCACCTCCTCGACCGCCCGGACCCGAAAGTCCTCGCCCGGACCGTCCCCGCCGACCGCCCGCCGGCCTGGCGCTCCCTGGACGCGACGGTCCTGCACTCGACGCTCCTCCACCATGTCTGGCACGTCCCCGAGGACGACCCGGCCCGCATCGCCTACATCCACGACACTGCCGCCACCGTGGAGAAGGCGGAGCGCGACGGCGGTACGGCCGTCCTGCTGCACCCGGTCCGCGAGGAGGTCGTCCGCCACCTCGCCCGCCAGGGCGTCACCATGCCCCGCAAGTCCACGTCGTTCGGCCCGAAGCCGGCCTCCGGCCTGGTCCTGCGCGCACTGGACCTCTGACGCCGGGGCTCTCCCGACCCCCGGTACGCGAAAGGGGCGGGACCCCGGTCGTGGCGACCGGCGTCCCGCCCCTTCACTTCACATGCGCCTCAGCTCTGAGCGTCGTCGTCGCTCTCGGCCGGCTCGTCCTTGACCGCGTCCTCGTCGAGCGCGTCGACGAACTCGACGCCGTCCAGCTCGGCCAGCCGGTCGGACGCGTCCGTGCTGCCGTCCCGGTCGGCCTCGACGGCCTTGGCGAACCACTCCCGCGCCTCGCCCTCACGCCCGGCGGCGAGCAGTGCGTCGGCGTACGCGTACCGCAGTCGCGCGGTCCACGGCTGCACGGAGTGGGAGGCCAGCTCCGGGCTCTGCAGCGTCACGATCGCCGCGTCCACCTGCCCCATGTCGCGCCGCGCGCCGGCCGCAACGAGCCGCATCTCGACCTGCGCGGCCTTGTCGAGCTTGTGCACCTCGGGGGCTCCGGCCATGTCCAGCGCCTTCTCCGGCCGCCCGAGCCCGCGCTCGCAGTCGGCCATGACCGGCCACAGCTCCACGCTGCCCGTCATCCGCCGGGCCGCCCGGAACTCGGCGAGCGCCTCGCTGTACTTCTGATTGGCGTACGCCGCGAACCCGGCCGCTTCGCGCACCGCGGCGACGCGCGACGCGAGCCGCAGCGCCACCTTGCTGTACCCGTAAGCGCCCTCGGGGTCCTCGTCGATGAGACGCGCGACCATCACCAGGTTCTTGGCGACGTCCTCGGCGAGCGTCTTGGGCAGGCTCTGGAGTTCCTGCCGCACGTCCTTGTCGATCTCGTCGCCGGTGACGTCCTCCGGGATGGGCAGCCGCTTGATCGGCTCCCGGTCGCGGTCACGGTCCCGCTCGTCACGGAACCGGCCACCGCCACGGCGGTCGTCCCGCCGGTCGTCGCGCCGGTCGTCACGCCCACGGAAGCCGCCCGGTCGCCCGCCGCGGTCGTCACGACGGGGGCCACCACGGCCACCGCGGTCGTCCCTGCGGTCGTCGCGTCCGCGGAAGCCACCGCGGTCACCGCCGGGGCGGGAGTCGTCGCGGCGGAACCCACCACGATCGCCACCGGGGCGGCTGTCGTCGCGGCGGAACCCACCACGATCGCCACCGGGGCGGCTGTCGTCGCGGCGGAACCCACCACGGTCACCGCCGGGGCGGCTGTCGTCGCGGCGGAACCCACCACGGTCACCGCCGGGGCGGGAGTCGTCGCGGCGGAACCCACCACGATCGCCGCCACGGTCGTCCCTGCGGTCGTCACGACGGTCATCTCGCCTATCGTCACGGCGGAAGCCGCCGCGGTCGTCCCTGCGGTCATCACGTCGGAAGCCACGGTCACCGCCCCGGTCGTCGCGACGGCCGTAAACACCGCGATCGTCGCGGCGGTCGTCCCGACGCTCGTCGCGCCGGTCGCCGGTGCGGCTGTCGTCACGGCGGAAGCCGCCGCGGTCACCGCCACGGTCGTCGCGCCGTGCGTAGCCGCTGCGCTGGTCATCGCGCCGGAAGGCCGGCCGGTCGCCACGG
The DNA here is from genome assembly GCF_044740925.1 of Streptomyces sp. NPDC088254. Lineage (NCBI taxonomy): Bacteria > Bacillati > Actinomycetota > Actinomycetes > Kitasatosporales > Streptomycetaceae > Streptomyces > Streptomyces sp. NPDC088254. The sequence continues at coordinate 466,328 of NZ_JBIURQ010000008.1, forward strand.
TCGCTCCGCTCGTCACGGCGGAAGCCGCGGTCGCGGTCGTCGCGCTGGAACGCCGGACGGGAACCCCGGTCGTCGCGCTGGAACGCCGGACGGGAACCCCGGTCGTCGCGCTGGAACGCCGGACGGGAACCCCGGTCGCCTTCACGACGATCGTCGCGGCGATCATCGCGCCGGCCGTAGCCGCCACGGTCACGATCGCCGTACCCGCCACGCGGGCTGTCGCCCCGCCGGTCGTCGCGGCGGTCGTCACGCCGGTCGTCACGCCGACCGAATCCGCCGCGGTTGTCGTCCCGGCGGCCGTAGCCACCGCGATCGTTGCCACCACGGTCGCCGCCGGGGCGGTCGCCGCCGCCGCGCCGATCGTTGTCGCGGCGGTCGAAGTCGCGGCGGAAGCCACCTCGTTCACCGCGATCGCCACGGCCACCACCGTCCCGTCGCCGCTGGTCGCGCTCCGGTCGGTCGTCGGGAGAGTTGGTGGACATGGTGACTCCTGTCTTCGGTACTGCACAAGCATATAAAAAAGGACCCCTGGTCCCAGCGTGAACGCTGGGACCAGGGGTCCTTCCAAAGATTGTTCGGCGGCGTCCTACTCTCCCACAGGGTCCCCCCTGCAGTACCATCGGCGCTGTGAGGCTTAGCTTCCGGGTTCGGAATGTAACCGGGC
>NZ_JBIURQ010000009.1:0-224915 GCF_044740925.1 Streptomyces sp. NPDC088254
AAGGAACGGACGCTTCCTTTGTACTCACCCGAGAGACTCTCTCAGGCTTTCCTCCGGGCGCTTCCCTTCGGTCTTGCGTTTCCGACTCTATCAGACCCTTTCGGCGTCCGATTCCCGGTCGGCGGGTTTGTCTTCGGGCTTCCGGCTTTCGCCTGTCGGCCTTTCGACATTCACTACGCTAGCCGATCCCCTCGCCAACTCATAATCGAGTCATTCGAGATTCGAATTCAGGCATGCGGACATGACGAATTCGACCCCGCTGAGGGGCGTCGTAGGTAGTGGGTTGGCCGCTTCCAGTCACTGGCGAACGCCGTAACCGGTCAAGCGGCTCGGGCTACGTTACGCCCCGACCCGAGGCGAGTCAACTTCGCCGACGCCTCGGTACATGGGCCCGGTAAGGGCTCACCGTCGGGTCGTCAGCTGCCCAGTAGCGCCAGGGGTGCACGGCCCCTTCGCCGGAGACTCCGGTGCGGGGGCCGTTGCGCACCTGGTCGGACGCAAGGGGCGTACCCGCCAGGACGCGCAAGGGGGTGTCCCCGACGGTGCAGGCGTCCGTGCCGTCGAGGGACCGGTCGACGTCCAGAGCGGTCGCCAGGCGGGCGGGACCTTTGGCGAGTTCACTGTCGTTGCGGGCCGAGAGGCGACGTTTGCGCGCCGGCTCGGCCCCCTCGACGATCTCGCCGGCACGAAGCAGGACCGCGCTCGCCCGCCCCTCGGGACCGCACACGAGGTTCATGCAGTGCCACATGCCGTAGGTGAAGTAGACGTACACGTGTCCGGGCGGGCCGAACATCGTGTCGTTGCGGGCCGTGCGGCCGCGATAGGCGTGTGAGCCGGGGTCGTTCGGGCCGTCATAGGCCTCGACCTCCGTGAGGCGCAGGGTGATCGGACCGTCCGGGGTCGTGCGGACGAGGAGGCGGCCGAGGAGGTCGGGGGCGACTTCCAGGACGGGGCGGTCGAAGAAGGACCGGGGCAGGGGCGTACGGTCGGGGGTCGCGATCATGCCCTCCGAGCGTAGTGCAGCCGGGTGGGTGCGTCGGGGGTGGTCAGCGGGCACTCGGCTTGCGAGGGTGGGATCGCGGAACCGGCCGCGGCCGGATCGCGTTTGTAGGGATCAGGGATCCCGTCACAGAGGTCGTAGGTCGTAGAGGGAGAGTCATGGCGTTCAAGAAGCTGCTCGCGAGTCTCGGAGCCGGCGGTGCTTCGGTGGAGACGGTGCTGACCGAGGCCAACGTCGTCCCGGGTGGCGTCGTCCAGGGCGAGGTGCGCATCCAGGGCGGCTCCGTCAACCAGCAGATCGAGGGGCTGTCGGTCGGTCTGCAGGCCAAGGTCGAGGTGGAGAGCGGCGACCAGGAGTACAAGCAGGACATCGAGTTCACCAAGCAGCGGCTGGGCGGGGCGTTCGAGCTGCAGGCGGGCGCGGTGCACGCGGTGCCGTTCGGGCTGGAGATCCCGTGGGAGACGCCGGTCACGATGATCGACGGTCAGGCGTTGCGCGGGATGAACGTCGGGGTGACGACCGAGCTGGAGATCGCCCGGGCCGTGGACTCCGGTGACCTGGACCCGATCAACGTGCACCCGCTCCCGGCGCAGAAGGCGATCCTGGACGCTTTCATCCAGCTGGGCTTCCGTTTCAAGAGCGCGGACCTCGAGCGCGGCGTCATCCGGGGTACCCGGCAGAAGCTGCCCTTCTACCAGGAGATCGAGTTCTACCCGCCGGCGCAGTACCGCGGGCTGAACCAGGTCGAGCTGAGCTTCGTGGCCGACGCGCACGCCATGGACGTCGTGCTGGAGATGGACAAGAAGCCCGGGCTGTTCAGCGAGGGCAGCGACACGTTCCGTTCCTTCCAGGTGGGGCTGCACGACTACCAGGGGACCGACTGGGCGGCGTACCTCAACCAGTGGCTCTCCGAGGTCGGCAGCAAGCGAAACTGGTTCTAGCCTGTTCTAGGCTCGGCACGGAACGGAACTACTGACTCCAGAACCGATTCAGGAGGTACCGAGGTGACCGAGCTCAAGCGGCGGCCGCTGCCCCACGACTTCCATCCGCCCGTGCCGTCGTTCACGGTGACGAGCGACGACGTCGTGGAGGGGGCGACGCTCAGGAGTGCTCAGGTCCAGGCGGCGGGGAACACCTCGCCGCACCTGCGGTGGGAGGGCTTTCCGCCGGAGACCAAGAGCTTCGCCGTGACCTGCTACGACCCCGACGCTCCGACGGGGAGCGGGTTCTGGCACTGGGTGGTCTTCGATCTTCCGGCCTCGGTGACGGAGCTGCCGGTCGGTGCGGGCAGCGGGAAGTTCGAGGGGCTGCCGGAGGGTGCCGTGCACGCGCGCAACGACGCCGGGACCAAGGAGTTCGTGGGGGCCGCTCCGCCGCCCGGGGACGGTCCGCACCGGTATGTGTTCACGGTGTACGCGGTGGACCAGGAGAAGCTGGGGCCGGACTCCGACGCGTCACCGGCCGCGGTCGGCTTCAACCTGCGCTTCCACACGCTCGCGCGGGCGCAGCTGATCGGTGAGTACGAGGTTTCCGCCGGGAACTGACCTCGTCATCGTTCATTCAACGTTTGCCCGCCTCTGGTCTTGGAATTGATCAGGGGCGGGCATTTTTGTTGCCGGGGGTCGCGGGGGTCACCCCGCTTCGGAGCAGCAGATATTGCGTTGTCCATCTCGGCGTGCCCGGCCAGAGTTGATCCCAGCCCGCCAGGGGGTGGGCCGGTGCACACAGGAGGTGGGCTGGTATGCGGGACACGCTGGTACTGAACGCGAGCTTCGAGCCGCTGTCGACGGTGACGTTGAACCGAGCCGTCGTTCTCGTGCTTCAGGACAAGGCTGTCGTCGAGCAGGCCCACCCCGAACTGCGGATGCGGGGAGCCGCGGTCGACATACCGGCGCCCCGGGTGATCCGGCTGTGCAGGTTCGTACGGGTGCCGTTCCGAAGACAAGCTCCTTGGTCGAGGCGGGGTGTGCTGGTCAGGGACCGGCACCGGTGCGCGTACTGCGGGCGGCGGGCGACGACCGTGGACCACGTGGTGCCGCGGGCGCAGGGCGGGCGGGACTCGTGGCTGAACACGGTCGCCTCGTGCGCGGAGGACAACCACCGTAAGGCGGACCGGACTCCGGAGCAGGCGGGGATGCCGTTGCTGCGGGAGCCGTTCGAACCCTCGCCGCAGGACGCGATGTTGCTGGCGCTGGGGCAGGAGGACCTGGCCGCGTTGCCGGAGTGGCTGTCCGTGGACGCGGCCTAGGCATGTCTCCCTGGGGGCCCTGAGGTGGGGTGCCGTCAGTCGATCGACGGCTTCTCGCGGCGTTCCGGGATGCGCTTCTCGGTGCTGCCGCCGTTGGTGCCGCTGCTCGAATTGCCGCCGAGGTTGCCGAAGTTGCCCATGGCGCCGGAGAGGCCCTTGAGGGCGTCGCCGATCTCGCTGGGGACGATCCAGAGCTTGTTGGCGTCGCCCTCGGCGATCTTCGGGAGCATCTGGAGGTACTGGTAGGAGAGGAGCTTCTGGTCCGGGTCGCCGGCGTGGATGGCCTCGAAGACCGTGCGGACGGCCTGGGCTTCGCCTTCGGCGCGCAGGGCGGCGGCCTTGGCCTCGCCCTCCGCGCGCAGGATCTGGGACTGCTTCTCGCCCTCGGCGGTGAGGATGGCCGCCTGGCGGGTGCCTTCGGCGGTGAGGATCGCGGCGCGCTTGTCGCGGTCGGCGCGCATCTGCTTCTCCATCGAGTCCTGGATGGAGGTGGGCGGTTCGATGGCCTTGAGCTCGACGCGGTTGACGCGGATGCCCCACTTGCCGGTCGCTTCGTCGAGGACGCCGCGCAGGGCCGCGTTGATCTCCTCGCGGGAGGTCAGGGTGCGCTCGAGGTCCATGCCGCCGATGATGTTGCGCAGGGTGGTGACGGTGAGCTGCTCGATCGCCTGGATGTAGCTGGCGACTTCGTAGGTGGCGGCCCGGGCGTCGGTGACCTGGTAGTAGATGACCGTGTCGATGTTGACGACCAGGTTGTCCTGGGTGATCACCGGCTGGGGCGGGAAGGGCACGACCTGTTCGCGCAGGTCGATGCGGTTGCGGATGGTGTCGATGAACGGGACGACGATGTTGAGGCCCGCGTTGAGCGTCCGCGTGTAGCGGCCGAAGCGCTCGACGATGGCGGCGCTCGCCTGCGGGATGACCTGGATCGTCTTGATCAGGGCGATGAAGACCAACACCACCAGGATGATCAGGACGATGATGACCGGTTCCATCGCGTTCCCCGTACCCTTCTCCGCCTCGGCGCTTCTGGAAGATCTTATGCTTGTCGAAGATCTTGCTGGTCGAGTCTGACAGACCGTCGTGTGGCTCGTGGGCCGTTCGGTTCACTTACGTCGTGCGGGAGTTGTGCAAGGTCAGCTGTGCGGGGCCGGAGTACGGGGTCAGATGACGATCGCCGTGGCCCCCTCGATCTCCACGACGTCGACCTCCTGTCCGACCTCGTAGGCGCGGTCCGTGTCGAGCGCGCGGGCCGACCAGACCTCCCCGGCGAGCTTGACGCGTCCGCCCGAGCCGTCGACGCGTTCCAGGACGACTGCTTGCTTTCCGCGCAACGCGTCCACTCCGGTGGCGAATTGGGGGCGCTGGGTGCGGTGCCGGTTCGCGATGGGGCGGACGACGGCGATGAGGGCGACGGACACCGCGACGAACACGAGGACTTGGGTGACGGCGCCGAAGCCGAGTCCCGCGGCGACCGCGGCCGCGACGGCGCCGGCCGCGAACATGCCGAACTCCGGCATGGCGGTCACCACGAGAGGAATGCCCAGCGCTGCCGCGCCGACGAGCCACCACACCCACGCGTCGATGTCGTCCACGCGTTCATCGTAGGACCGAGGGTCCCGCTGCCGACAGGGCGCGAAAGGGGGCGGTCGCCGGGATGTGCCGTCCGCGGGGGCGGGGTCAGGACATCGGGAGGCCCTGGGCGGTCCAGCGGTCGCCGACCTGTTCCACGACGAGGGGCAGGCCGAAGCAGTGGGAGAGGTTGCGGGAGGTGAGCTCCAGCTCGACCGGGCCGGCGGCGAGGACCTTGCCCTGGCGGATCATGAGGACGTGGGTGAAGCCGGGGGCGATCTCCTCGACGTGGTGCGTGACCATGATCATCGAGGGGGCGATGGGGTCGCGGGCGAGGCGGCCGAGGCGGCGTACGAGGTCCTCGCGGCCGCCGAGGTCGAGGCCGGCGGCGGGCTCGTCGAGGAGGAGCAGCTCGGGGTCGGTCATCAGGGCGCGGGCGATGAGGGCGCGCTTGCGTTCGCCCTCGGAGAGGGTGCCGAACCTGCGCTCCAGGTAGTCGCTCATGCCGAGGCGGTCGAGGAAGGCGCGGGCGCGCTGCTCGTCGACGGCCTCGTACTCCTCCTGCCAGCCGGCCGTCATGCCGTAGGCGGCGGTGAGGACGGTCTGCAGGACGGTCTGGCTCTTGGGCAGCTTGTCGGCCATGGCGATGCCGGCCATGCCGATGCGGGGGCGCAGCTCGAAGACGTCGGTGCCGGGGGTGCCGAGGGTCTCGCCGAGGATGGTGGCGGTGCCCTTGCTCGGGTAGAGGTAGCTGGAGGCGACGTTCAGCAGGGTCGTCTTGCCGGCTCCGTTGGGGCCGAGGATGACCCAGCGCTCGCCCTCCTTGACCGACCAGGAGACCTGGTCCACGAGAGCCCGGCCCTCACGGACCACGGATACGTCCTGAAGCTCCAGAACATCGCTCATGAGCGCGTTGTCTCCCCTTGCAGTGTGGCCGGACTCGGTCGTCGCGTACGCCTGTGGCTCGGACCGCCGCGCGCGGGTGGGCGCGGCCCTCCGGGAAAATCTACGCCACCGGTCGGGGGACCCGTCCCCTCGGTCCGGTCCTTGGGCCCTTCCGACGGTTGCGGGCGACGCCGGGATGGGTTTCGATCAGTGCGCCTGGGCGTGCTTCGAAAGCGGCGTCGTCCGCCCGGAGGGCGGGGCTCGCGGCGTCCGGTGCGTGTGATCGCAAGGCGGAGGGGCGCCCTCGTACCGGGTGTACGAGGGCAATCCCGACCACGCGGCGAGCGCGTGTGCCGGAAGCCGCGAGTCAGACGGGGCTTTCGAAGCACGCCCTAGGGTGGGGGGATGCTTTCGGAACCGCGCTCTGGTCGCCTTGCTGCTTGGGGAAATGCCCTTTTGGCCGGACTTGTCTCGCCGGACGACGCCGTGCTCGCCATCGTCGGGGAGGACGCGGTGCACCGGGTGGAGGGGCTGCCCGGCGAGACGGCGCCCGTCGGGCTCACGCTGGCGCTGGGTCGGCTGCGGGCACTGGGGGTGCGCGGGCTGCGGCTGGCGCTGCCTGCGCCGGGGCACCCGCTGGGGTTGAGCGGGCCGCCGGAGTTCAACGCGCGGGCGCTGGACGCGCGGGAGGCGGTGGTGTGTCAGGGGGCGGCGTTCGGGCTGGTGCCCGAGGTGTCCGAGGCCGGGCCCTCGGGCGATGTGCACGTGGAGGTGGTGTGGCACTGCCTCGCGGTGCGGGAGGCGCCGCCCGCGGATGTTCCGTCGCTGGGCGAGGCGGAGCGGGAGTTGGCGGAGGCGTTGCGGGAGGCGACGGCTGTGCTGTCGCGGCTGGACGTGGCGGGGTCGGGGCCGGTGGCGGAGGCGGCGATCGACGCGTACCGGGCGCGGGCGGAGCGGGGGCGGGAGGTGCTGGCGCCGGGGTATCCGCCTCGGGCGGTGCGGGTGCTGGAGCTGGCGCAGCGGGTGTCGTTGCTGGTGTCCCTGGCTCAGGAGCGGGGGGAGGGGGGCGCGGTGAGCGCTGCCGAGATGGCGGCGCGCGGGGAGGCGTTGCGGCCGGTGGAGCGGACGGCCCGGCGGGCGCAGGTCGCCGCGTACAACTCCGTCGGGGAGGCGTGGGGGTGAGGTGAGGGTGCGTCCGCCGGGGTGCCGGGCCCGGCGGGGTGCCGCCTGCGCCCACCCTCCCCCATCGCCCCAGCGGCACGACTGCCCGCAGGCTGGGCGGGTGTCAGCCGACCGCTCCGTGGCGTACGGCCCACAGGGCGGCCTGGGTGCGGTCGGCGAGGTCGAGTTTCATCAGGATGTTGGAGACGTGGGTCTTGACCGTCTTCTCCGAGAGCACCAGGGCGCGGGCGATCTCGCGGTTGGAGCGGCCGTCCGCTATCAGGCCCAGCACCTCCCGCTCCCGCTCGGTGAGCGAACCTCCCCTGCCCTGGCCCGAGTTGGCTTCCTCTTGGGACAGGAGCGCGCCCGCGACCTCCGGCTGGAGCAGGATGTGCCCGGCGTGGACGGAGCGGATCGCGCCGGCCAGCGCGTCGGGGTCCACGTCCTTGTAGACGTATCCGGCGGCGCCGGCGCGCAGGGCGGGGACCACCGTGCGCTGTTCGGTGAAGCTGGTGACGATCAACACGCGTGCGGGGTTGGCGAGTTCACGGAGGGTGCGCAGCGCCTCCACGCCGTCCATGCCGGGCATCTTGACGTCCATCAGCACGACGTCGGGCTTCAACTCCTCGGCGCGGGCGACGCCTTCGGCGCCGTCGGAGGCCTCGCCGACGACTTCGATGTCGTCCTGCACCTCGAGGAACGTGCGCAGTCCCCGGCGGACGACCTGGTGGTCGTCGACGAGCAGCACCTTGATTGGGTCAGCCACCGGGGGCCTCCATCTCGATCGTGGTGCCCTTCCCGGGCGCCGATTCCACCGTCAGGCTGCCGCCGATCCCGCCGGCCCGGTCCCGCATCGAGACCAGGCCGAGGTGGCGGCCGGCGCGGCGGACCGTGGTGGGGTCGAAGCCTTTGCCGTCGTCGGTGATGCGCAGCACCGTGTCGGGGCCGCGTTTGTGGAGGGTGACGTCGACGTGGTCGGCACCGGAGTGGCGCAGGGCGTTGTGCAGCGCCTCCTGGGCGACGCGCAGCAGGGCCTCCTCCTGTGCGGCGGGGAGGGCGCGGACGTCTCGGCTGGTGAAGGTGACGCGCGCGGTGTGGGCGCGGTCGAGGACCTGGGCGTGGGTGCGCAGGGTGGCGACGAGGCCGTCCTCGTCGAGTGCGGCGGGGCGCAACTCCACGACGGCGGCGCGCAGTTCGTCGGCGGCTTCGGCGGCGAGCGTGGTGACCTGCTGGAGTTCGCCCTTGGCGCGGGAGGGGTCGCGGTCGACGAGGGCGGCGGCGGCCTGGGCCGTCAGGCGCAGGGAGAACAGCTTCTGGCTGACCGCGTCGTGCAACTCGTGGGCGAGCCGGGAGCGTTCCTCGGCGATGGTGAGTTCGCGGCTGCGCTCGTAGAGGCGGGCGTTGGTGAGGGCGATCGCGGCGTGCTGGGCGAGGATGGAGAGGAGTTCCTCGTCGTCCTCGGTGAAGCCGCAGCCGCTCTCGGGCTTCCGGTGCGGGGAGTCCGCGTTCTCCGGGCGCAGCTTGTTGGCCAGGAAGAGGGCGCCGATGATCTCGTCGCCGTCACGGATGGGCAGGCCCAGGAAGTCGGACATGTCGGGGTGGGCGGCGGGCCAGCCCTCGAAGCGGGGGTCCTCGCGGACGTCGGCGAGGCGCTCGGGGCGGGCCTGGTGGAGCATGGCGGCGAGGATGCCGTGCTGGCGGGGCAGGGGGCCGATGGCCTTCCACTGCTCCTCGCTGACGCCGTCGACGACGAACTGGGCGAAGCCTCCGTGGTCGTCCGGGACGCCGAGCGCGGCGTACTGCGCGTCGAGCAGCTCACGGGCGGAGGCGACGATCGTCTTGAGGACGTCGCGCACCTCCAGGTGCCTGCTCATGGCCAGCAGCGCGGAACTCACCGCGGCAAGGCCGGACCGGGGGCCTTGAGTCATGTCCTCACGGTACCGGCGGGGTGCGACACCGCGGATCGGACCCGTGACGCACCGGGGTAGGGCCGCGGACCTAGGTCCGGGGTCCCCCTCTCGTGGACGTGGAGCGCGGGGTCTGGGCACCGGGGCGTACGACGAAGGGTCCCGGTGACGCCGGTCGGACGGCCGAGGCGGTAGGGGCGGGGCCGTTCCTAGCGTGAGGGGACCGCCGTGCGGCGGTTCGGACGAGGGGACGGTTTGTCATGCCGGTAGCGATCATCACTGGGGCGTCGAAGGGGCTGGGGCGGGCGCTGGCCGAGGCGCTGGCCGCGCGGGGGTGGGACCTGGTGCTGGACGCCAGGACCGCGGAGGTGCTGAAGGAGACGGCGGCGGCGGTCGCGGTGCACGGGACGAGGGTGGAGGCGCTCGCGGGGGACGTCGTGGACGCGGGGCACCGTTCGGCGCTGGTGGCGGCGGCCCGGGGGCTGGGCGGCTGCGATCTGCTGGTGAGCAATGCGAGCGCGCTGGGCGCCGAGCCGCTGGTGCGGCTGGAGGAGCTGGCCGTGGACGGGTTGCGGCGGGCGCTGGAGGTGAACGTGGTGGCGGCGCTGGGGCTGGTGCAGGAGGCGCTGCCGCTGCTGCGGGCGGCCCCGGCCGGGGCGGTGATCGCGGTCAGTTCGGACGCGGCGGCCGAGGCGTATGCGACGTGGGGCGGTTACGGGGCGTCGAAGGCGGCGCTGGATCAGCTCGCGGCGGTGCTCGCGGCGGAGGAGCCGGGGCTGCGGGTGTGGGCGGTGGATCCGGGGGACATGGCGACCGACCTGTACGCGGCGGCCGTGCCGGGGGACGGGGACGCGCGGCCGGAGCCGGGCGATGTGGCGCCGGCCTTCCTGCGGCTGGTCGAGGAGCGGCCGGCGAGCGGCCGGTACGCGGCGCCGGCGCTGCTGGAGGTGCGGTGATGCCGTCGGCCGTGCGGGCGCCGGGCGGGCTCTCGGCGGGGAGGTCGGCGCGGGTGCCGGCCGAGCGGCGCGGGCCGGGGCGGGAGCGGGACGACGTACGGCTGCTGGTGTCGCGGGGCACCGAGGTGACGCATCACGCGTTCCGTGAGCTGCCGTCGGTGCTTCGGGCCGGGGATCTGCTGGTGGTGAACACCTCGCCCACGCTGGCGGCGGCGGTGGACGGGCGGATCGGGTCCGTGCCCGTGGTGGTGCACTTCTCCACCCGTGGTGACGACGGCCGGTGGGCGGTCGAGCTTCGGGATCCGGACGGGAAGGGGACCACGCGTGCGCGTGCGGGCGGGCCGGCGGGCGCGCGGGTGGGGCTGCCGGGCGGTGCGGGGCTGGTGCTGGAGGAGCCGCTGAGCGGGGGCAGTGGGCGGTTGTGGTGGGCTCGGGTGTCGGGTGGGGCGGTGCCGGGGCTGCTGCGTGCGCACGGGCGTCCGATCCGGTACGCGTACACGGAGCGGGACCAGCCGTTGTCGGCCCACCAGACGGTGTTCGCGTTGCCGTCCGCGGACGGGGCGGGCAGTGCGGAGATGCCGAGCGCGGCGCGGCCGTTCACGGCGCGGCTGGTGGCGGAGCTGGTGAGCCGTGGTGTGGGGTTCGCGCCGGTGACGCTGCACACGGGGGTGGCCTCGGCGGAGGCGCACGAGCCTCCGTATCCGGAGCGGTTCGCGGTGTCCGCGGCGTCGGCGCGGGCGATCGGCGCTGCGCGGGCCGCCGGCTGCCGGGTGATCGCGGTGGGGACGACGGCCGTGCGGGCCGTGGAGTCGGCGGTCGGGGCGGACGGGGTCGTACGCGCGCGTGAGGGGTGGACGGATCTCGTCGTCACTCCGGAGCGGGGGGTGCGGGCGGTGGACGCTCTGCTGACCGGGCTGCACGAGCCTGAGGCCTCGCATCTGCTGATGCTGGAGGCCGTGGCGGGGCGGGACGCGCTGGAGCGTGGATACGCGCAGGCGGTGCGGGGACGCTATCTGTGGCACGAGTTCGGCGATGTGCACCTCCTCCTGCCGGGGACGGGCGTCGTGGAGGGGGCGTGAAGCAGTCGCGCACACTCACACAGAGCATTGCTTGCGCAACTGCCGGTGAGAACGATCGAGGGGGCATGTGAGCCCGCACATAGGGCGCACATCACGTACGAAAGTCAATAGGACACAAACCACCCCCTTCCGAACGGGACAGACGTGTTGGTCTGTCCCGTTTTGCCCTTCCCTGATCCACTATCGGGGATCGTACGTCACACCTTTGCCACCGGATTTTGCGGCCGCTAAGAATTGCTCTCGTCGCTCAGCGCCGCGGATTTCGGTCCGCGGCGTTCGTGCCGGAAAAGCACCCGTGTCCGCCGTCGGACGAAAGAGCGACCTCCCGTCTATTCGAAGAGGTCCTTCCGCATGCCCAAGAACACTCACAGGATCGCGATCGCCGGTGCCGCCACGCTCGGCGCCGCTGCCATCGCCTTCTCGGTGGTCCCGGCCGACGCGCACACGACCACGACGGACGCCGCCCCCCTGTCCCACGTCGCCTACAGCTCCGAGCCGGTGCGGGACGTCAAGGCCAGTGTGACCGACCAGCTGGCCGGCGCCAGCCTGAAGGTCCAGGCCATCGAGGCGAAGAAGAAGGCGGCCGCGGACGCGGCGGCCGCGAAAAAGGCGGCTGCTGACGCGGCGGCCGCGAAGAAGGCCGCCGCTGCTGCCGCCGTGGCGAAGAAGGAGGCGGCCGCCGCTGCCGCCGCCAAGAAGAAGGCCGCCGCCGAGAGGGCGGAGGAGCGCGCCGCGAACCGGTCCGTGAAGCGCGTCGCCGTCCAGCAGGTCGCCGCCAAGCGGGTCGCCGCCAAGAGCTACTCCAACAACCTCGACGGCTGGATCCGCGAGTCGCTCGACATCATGAAGAAGCACGGCATCCCCGGCTCCTACAGCGGCATCCACCGCAACGTGATGCGCGAGTCCTCCGGTAACCCGAGGGCGATCAACGACTGGGACATCAACGCCATCAACGGCATCCCGTCGAAGGGTCTGCTGCAGGTGATCCCGCCGACCTTCGCGGCCTACCACGTCCCGGGCACCTCCTGGAACATCTACGACCCGGTCGCCAACATCACCGCCGCGTGCAACTACGCGGCCGACAAGTACGGCTCGATGGACAACGTCGACAGCGCGTACTGATCCTCCTTACGGACACACGGACACACGGACACACGGAAGGGCGGCCCCCCGGACCGGGGAGCCGCCCTCGGGCGTCGTACGGGCGCGGCCCGCGGCGACGCTACTTGCGCATGACCTCGGGCTCGTGCCGGCGCAGGAAGCGGGACACGAAGAACCCGCAGATCACGCCGAGGGCGATCAGGGCGGCCATGTCCAGGCTCCAGGCGCCGACGGTGTGCTCCCACAGCGGGTCGTTGTCGCCGGGCGTCTCCGGCGGGCTGATCCGGTTGAAGTCCAGCGTGGCGCCCGCGGCGCCGACCGCCCAGCGCGACGGCATCAGGTACGAGAACTCGTTGGCGCCGATCGAGCCGTGCAGGGCGAACAGGCAGCCCGTGAAGACGACCTGGATGATCGCGAACATCACCAGCAGCGGCATGGTCTTCTCGGCGGTCTTCACCAGCGCCGAGATGATCAGGCCGAACATCATCGACGTGAAGCCCAGGGCCATGATCGGCAGGGAGAGCTCCAGCAGCGTGAGCTTGCCGAGGACCAGGCCCTCCTGCGGGATCTCCCGGCTGGACAGGCCGATGACGCCGACCAGCAGGCCCTGCAGCACGGTGATCATGCCCAGTACGAACACCTTGGACATCAGGTACGCCGAGCGGGACAGGCCGGTCGCACGCTCCCGCTCGTAGATCACCCGCTCCTTGATCAGCTCACGCACGGAGTTGGCCGCGCCGGCGAAGCACGCCCCGACCGCGAGGATCAGCAGAACGGTGGTGGCCGTGCCGTTGGGGATGATCCGGCCGCTGCGCGGGTTGACCGGGTTGGGCAGCAGCCCCCGGTCCGGGTCGATCAGCAGGCTCACCGCGCCGAGGACCGCCGGAAGGATCACCATCAGCGCCAGGAAGCCCTTGTCGGAGGCGATCACCGAGGTGTAGCGGCGCACCAGTGTGACGAACTGCGACATCCAGCCCTGCGGCTTCGGCGGCTTCATCGCCTGCATCGGCGGGACCTGTACGGACTGCGGCGCGATGGCGTCGATGTCGGCGGCGTACATCTGGTAGTGCTGCGAGCCCTTCCAGCGGCCCGCCCAGTCGTAGTCGCGGTAGTTCTCGAAGGCGGAGAAGACGTCGGCCCAGGTGTCGTAGCCGAAGAAGTTCAGCGCCTCCTCGGGCGGTCCGAAGTAGGCGACCGCGCCGCCCGGGGCCATCACCAGCAGCTTGTCGCACAGGGCGAGTTCGGCCACGGAGTGGGTGACGACGAGGACCGTGCGGCCGTCGTCGGCGAGGTCGCGCAGCAGCTTCATGACATCGCGGTCCATGCCCGGGTCGAGGCCGGAGGTCGGCTCGTCCAGGAAGATCAGCGACGGCTTGGTGAGCAGTTCCAGGGCCACCGAGACACGCTTGCGCTGGCCGCCGGAGAGGGAGGTGACCTTCTTCTCCTTGTGGATGTCGAGCTTCAGCTCGCGCAGCACCTCGTCGATGCGGGCCTCGCGCTCGGCGGCCGTGGTGTCGGCCGGGAAGCGCAGCTTGGCCGCGTACTTGAGGGCCTTCTTGACGCTCAGCTCCTTGTGCAGGATGTCGTCCTGCGGGACCAGACCGATGCGCTGGCGCAGCTCCGCGAACTGCTTGTACAGGTTGCGGTTGTCGTAGAGGACGTCGCCCTCGTTGGCGGGCCGGTAACCGGTCAGCGCCTTGAGCAGCGTGGACTTCCCGGACCCGGACGGGCCGATGACCGCCACCAGGGACTTCTCCGGGACGCCGAAGGAGACGTCCTTCAAAATCTGCTTGCCGCCGTCGACCGTGACGGTCAGATGGCGGGCGGAGAAGGACACGGCGCCGGTGTCGACGAACTCCTCGAGCCGGTCGCCGACGATCCGGAACGTCGAGTGGCCGACGCCCACGACGTCGGTCGGGCCGAGCAGTTGCGAACCGCCCTTGGCGATCGGCTGGCCGTTGACGTACGTGCCGTTGTGGGAGCCGAGGTCGCGGATCTCCATGCGGCCGTCGGGCGTCGAGTGGAACTCGGCGTGGTTGCGGGAGACCTGGAGGTCGGAGACGACGAGGTCGTTCTCCAGGGCACGGCCGATGCGCATGACACGGCCGAAGGAGAACTGGTGGAACGTGGTCGGGCTGCGGTCGCCGTAGACCGGCGGCGCCCCCGCGCCGTCGCCGGCCTCCTTGGACACGTACGACTCGCTGGGGCCCGGCTGCTGCGGGACGTGCGGCGCGGGCTGCTGCGGCTGCTGCGGCTGCTGCCAGTCGGCCTGCGGCTGGGGCGGGGCCGGCTGGGACCAGCCGGCGTTCGCCGACTGGGCGGCGTACGGCTGCTGTTGAGGCTGGGCGACGGGGTCCGCCGCTCCGGAGAGGTTCAGACGCGGCCCGTCGGTGGCGTTGCCCAGGTGCACCGCCGAGCCGGGGCCGATGTCCACCTGCTGGACCCGCCGGCCCTGCACGTACGTGCCGTTGGTGCTGCCGTGGTCCTCCAGGACCCAACCGCGGCCGTTGAAGCTGACCGTGGCGTGCCGCCAGGAGACCCTGGCGTCGTCGAGGACGATGTCGCCCTGCGGATCACGTCCGAGGGTGTAGTTCCTGGACGGATCGAGCGTCCAGGTGCGTCCGTTCAATTCCAGTACGAGTTCCGGCACTCCACGCCCCACTGAGTAGTCCCCCGAGATACCCCCGTCGCAGGGAGTCTAGGGATGTCGAACATCGTCGGGAACTATTTCAGGCGGTGCCCCCTGTCCGAAAGTCGGGCCTTGTGAAGACCGCACGGACGGGCAACGGCCGGTGCCGTTGACGGGGTTGAAACCGGGCCGGAGAGTGGTAAAAGCACGCGAGGGGGGACGGAAGCGGCGATCTTCGCCGCCACACCGTGGTTCGCCGCGGATCGGGGGGTTCTGCATGGGTACCCACAGCGGAGTCGGGAGCGACGGAGCCCGGCGCGGGGGGAACGGGCGGGGCGGGGGGAAACGCCGGGGCGAGGGGTACGGCCGGAACAGGGGGCGCGGCCGGGGCGAGGTGGGCGTGCCCTGGGCGGATGTGCTGGTGTGCGCGGTCGCCGCGGTGAGTTGGGCGTTGATCGCGATGGCGGGCACGGCGGCGCTCGGGCTGCGTCTGCTGGGGGCGGACGCGGCGGGCTCGCTGGGTCCGATGACGGCCGCGGTCGTGGCGCTCGGCGCGGGCGGCTCGGTGAAGCCGTCGGGCGATGTGTCCGCGTTCGGCCTGACGGGCGCGCAGGCGACGACGGCCATCGAGATCACGCCACTGGGCGTGAGCCTGGTCGGGGCGCTGCTGCTGTCGTGGTTCTTCCTGCGGTCGCTGCGCACGGCGGGAGCCGTGATCGCGCCGGCCGAACTCGTGGCGCGGGCGGGGTCGGTGGTCGCGCTGTTCGTGGCGACGATGGGCGGGCTGGCCTGGGCGGGGCACGACGTCATCACGTTCGACGGCTCGTCCCTGGGGCTGGACGACCTGTCCGGCGGAGGTGGGGGCTCGGGCGGCGGGAGCGGCGTCACGGTCCCCGGGCTGGGCGATCTCGGTGATCTGGGCGGTGTCGGCGGGCTGTTGCCGGAGCGGCTCGGCGATCTCGTCGACGCACGGGCGGCGGTGGGCTTCAGCGTCGACACCGTGCCGACGCTGCTGGGCGCGCTGGGCTGGTCGGCGGGGGTGCTGCTGATCGCCCTGCCGGCCTCGCGCCGCACGCGGCTGCCTCGTGGGTGGGAGGCGGTGCACCGGGTGGTGCGGCCCGCGGTGTCCGCCGTCGTGACGGTGCTGCTGGTCGCCGTGGCGGCCGGGTTCGCGGCGGCAGCGTACGCGGCGGCCGGTGACGATCATCCGAAGCGGATCGCCGGAGCGGCGGTGCTCGGCGCGCCGAACGGGGTGTGGCTGGGCGTCGGCCTGGGCCTGTTCGTCCCCTTCGACGGCCGTGCGACGGGCGCGCTGACGCACGTGCTGCCGGATCCGCTGGACGACTTGCTCGCCGTGCACACCGACCAGCCGGTGACGCTCGCACGCCTGACCGAACTGGACTCCCGCGTCTGGCTGTTGGGGGTCGCTGTGGCCGCGATGATGCTGCTGGCGGGGGTGTTGACGGCGGTGCGGACTCCGGTGCGGAGGGGTGCGGTCGGCCGTGAGCCGGGGTTGGCCGGCTTCGTCGCGGGGTGCGCGCTGCCATTGGGGGCCACTACGGCGGTGGCGTCGCCGCTGCTCGCCTGGCTGACGGGTGTGTCCGTGGACGCCTCCCTGTCGGTGCTCGGCTTCGACGCCTTCGGGGCCGGTCTCGACCTGCACGGCCGCCTCGGCATTGCGCTGCTTCTCGGCGCGGTGTGGGGCGTGGCGGCGGGAGCCGTCGGCGCGCTTCTGGCGTGGGCGACCGGAGCGGCGGGTGGACGGGCGTCGGCATCGGCCCGGGGAGAGGTGGCGGTGACCGCGGCTCCTCCGTACCGGGGTGGGCGTGGCCCGGGGGCCGGCGAGGGCGGCTCGGCGGCGGGTGGCTCGGGCGGGGGCGGCTCGGCGGCGGGCGGTTCGGGCGGGCCATACACCCCGGGTGTGCCTTACCGGCCGCCCAACCCGGCGACGAATCCGTATCTGCGGATGCCGGAGACCCTGCGGGAGCCGGAGCCCATGCGGGAGCCTGGGGACGCGCGTCCGGGGGGCGGTCTCCACAACGCTCCGACCGTGATCGGGCCCGTCGGTCCTCCGCCGCGTTCGCCGGCGCGGAGGGACGACTCCGAGGAACGTTCGCCGGGCGACTGCCGGCTGCCACCGCCGCCTCCCCCGCCCCGGTCCCCTCCCGCTCCCGACCGGTGACCGGTCGGGGCGGCCCCTCGGTGACCGGCCGGGGCTCACTCGATGTCACCCGCACGACACCTGGAGTTCGCTGTCCGTCAGGCGGACCTCGGCGGCGGTGGGCACGGCGTCCCGGATACGGTGGATACCACCATGAACGCTTCACAGATCACGTCCTCCGACGTCCCGACTCTCCTCGTCAAGATTTTCGGCAAGGACAGGCCGGGCATCACGGCAGGTCTCTTCGACACCCTCGCCGCCTACTCCGTCGACGTGGTCGACATCGAGCAGGTCGTCACGCGGGGACGGATGGTGCTGTGCGCGCTCGTGACCGAGCCGCCGCAGGGGATGGAGGGGGAGCTGCGCAAGACCGTCCACAGCTGGGCTGAGTCGATGAAGATGCAGGCGGAGATCATCTCCGGCATCGGCGACAACCGGCCCCGTGGCCTCGGCCGCTCCCTCGTCACCGTGCTCGGGCATCCGCTGACGGCGGAGGCGACGGCCGCTGTCGCCGCCCGGATCACCAAGGTGGGCGGCAACATCGACCGTATCTTCCGGCTCGCCAAGTATCCCGTCACCGCAGTCGAGTTCGCCGTGTCCGGCGTGGAGACGGAACCGCTGCGCACGGCCCTGGTCACCGAGGCGGCGGCGCTCGGCGTCGACGTGGCCGTGGTGGCGGCGGGCCTGCACCGGCGGGCCCAGCGGCTCATCGTGATGGACGTGGACTCCACCCTGATCCAGGACGAGGTGATCGAGCTCTTCGCCGCGCACGCCGGCTGTGAGGACAAGGTCGCCGAGGTGACCGCGGCGGCGATGCGCGGCGAGCTCGACTTCGAGCAGTCGCTGCACGCGCGTGTGGCGCTGCTGGAGGGACTGGACGCCTCGGTCGTGGAGAAGGTGCGCGCCGAGGTGCGGCTGACGCCGGGCGCGCGCACCCTGATCCGCACCCTCAAACGGCTCGGCTACCAGGTGGGCGTCGTCTCCGGCGGCTTCACCCAGGTCACCGACGATCTGAAGGGGCGGCTCGGGCTGGACTTCGCCCAGGCCAACACGCTGGAGATCGTCGACGGCAAGCTGACCGGCCGGGTCACCGGCGAGATCGTGGACCGCGCGGGCAAGGCGCGATTGCTGCGCCGGTTCGCCGCGGAGGCGGGCGTGCCGCTCTCCCAGACGGTGGCGATCGGTGACGGCGCGAACGACCTGGACATGCTGAACGCGGCCGGTCTCGGCGTCGCCTTCAACGCGAAGCCCGTCGTACGCCAGGCCGCGCACACGGCGGTGAACGTGCCGTTCCTGGACACCGTCCTGTACCTGCTGGGCGTCACCCGCGAAGAGGTGGAGGCGGCGGACACGCACGTCGAGTAGTCCCGGTCGCCGGGGCCCGGTGGGATGCCGGGCCCCGCGTCACCGTCACGGGATCTTCACTCCGAGGGCGCCCAGTAGTCGAGCAGCGTGGCCGTGCCGGGCTCCAGGGACTTCCAGGGGCCGTCGAAGGAGACGACGGCGAAGGCTGCGGCGGGGAAGCCGCGGCCGTTCATCCGCTCGCGAGCGTCCCCCTCCGACGTGCCGGAGAGGATGTCGGCGAGGCCGTGGACGCCGGGGTTGTGGCCGACCAGGATGAGGTTGCGGACGTCGTCCGGGGTCTCGTTGAGCACGGCGATCAGCTCGCCCGGGGAGGCCTCGTAGATCCGCTCCTCGTAGACGGTCTTCGGCCGGTGCGGGAACTCATGGACGGCGAGCTTCCAGGTCTCCCTGGTCCGGGTCGCGGTGGAGCACAGGGCGAGGTCGATGGAGATGCCGGTGTCGGTCAGCTTGCGTCCGGCGACGGCGGCGTCCTGGCGGCCCCGCTCCGCGAGCGGCCGCTCGTGGTCGGTCACCTGTGGCCAGTCGGCTTTCGCATGCCGGAAGAGGACGATCCTGCGGGGTTCTGCGACGCTCATGGCTCCCAGCTTCGCATGAAACACGCCATGTGGCGCAGGGAGTTGACATGGGTCTTCACCGGTGACCCGGGGTGTGTGAGGCGTGTGCCCGGGGCGTGATCGACTTTCCTACCGCGCGAGCAGTTGCCGCACGTGGTCGGCGAGCTGTGCGATCACCGGGTCGTCCGTGGCGGCGTGGGCGTCGGAGGGATTGATTATCAGCAGGAGCAGGCCGACGAAGGCGAGGACGGGCAGGGCGAGCGCCCACCAGGGCAGCAGGGCGCCGACGCCGCCGCGCTGGGCGGCCGGGTGGGGCCGGGTCTGCGTGTGCGCCGACATGGGTGCCTCCGCTGGTCTTCGAGTGGTCCGTGGACCGCCCCCTGCGGCCACACTTCGAAGATACGGACGCGGAGGCCCTCGGCCCATCCGGTGATCCACCCACTTGACCCTGACCCTGACCCCCTAGGGGATGGGGGGTTAACCCCACCGTCGTGCGGACGATCCGGGCGTGGGCGGCGGGTGCGTCAGGGCGAGGCGATCGTCGCGATGACGGCGATGACCACAAAGATGAGGAAGAACGAGCCGAAGACGAGCAGCATCTTCTTCTGGCCGTTCCCGGGGTTCGGATCGAGCACTGGCATGCACCAAGTCTCGCACCCGGCGCACGTGGGCATCGTCCGGGGGTACGCCGAAGATCCGCCGGGACCGGGGCCCGGTTCGGCGGGGTCGTCCGGCAGGGCAACGGTCCCGGGGGGCTGCGACGGCCGTGGTGGGCAGCGGGGCGACCGTTCGGGAGGCCTGGGGGCGGCCGCCGGCTAGCGGGCCGGGGCGGTCCGGGTCCGGGAGGTCGTCCGTCGGGGCCAGCGGGAGCGGCCGCCCGGCAGCAGGCCCGAGGGGCGGCAGCCCGCCGGCACAAGCAGGGCCGCCGCCTCGATCAGCCGGCCAGTCGCTGGACCGGCGGGCGGGGGCCGCCGCCCTCCGGGTCAGCGGGGAGAGGTCAACCGGGTGTCACCGGGGCGGTCGCCGAGGTCAGTGAGGAGCCGCTACCCCGCGTCAGCGGGTTGCCTCGTCCTCCACCGTGCGGTCTCGGCCTGCCAGGACTCCTACCGCCATCTGCGGGACCATGAGCGCCGCCATCAGCGCGAGCGGCAGTCCCCAGCCGCCGCTGTGCTGATAGAGCACCCCGACCAGCAGCGGGCCCGGGATGGAGATCAGGTAGCCGGTGCTCTGCGCGAAGGCCGACAGCTGGGCCACGCCCGCGCCCGTCCTGGCGCGCATCCCGACCATCGTGAGCGCCAGCGGAAACGCGCAGTTGGAGACGCCGAGCAGCAGCGCCCACGCCCAGGCGCCGCCGGCGGGAGCGACGTAGAGGCCGGCGTATCCGACGAGTCCGCACAGGCCCAGCGCGATGACGATCGGCCCCTGGTGCGGCAGCCGGGTCGCCACGCGCGGGATGACGAACGCCAGCGGCACGCCCATCGCCATGGTGACGGCGAGCAGCAGACCGGCCGTGCCGGCGGAGACTCCCGCGTCGCGGAAGATCTGCGCCATCCAGCCCATGGTGATGTAGGCGGCGGTGGCCTGGAGGCCGAAGAACACGGCGAGCGCCCAGGCGGTGCGGCTCCGGGTCATCCGCAACCCACCGGCAGCCCCGCCGGTGGCGGCCTCGGTGCGTGCCGCGGTCGCCTCGCCACGCTCGCGTGTGAGCGCCAGCCACGGGAGGACGGCCGCCGCGGCAAGGGCGGCCCAGACGGCGAGTCCCAACCGCCAGTCGCCGCCGAGCGCCTCGGTCACGGGCACGGTGGCCGCGGCGGCGGTCGCGGTGCCGAGGGCGAGGGCCATGGAGTACAGCCCGGTCATGGAGCCGACCCGGTCGGGGAACCAGCGCTTGACGATGGCGGGCATCAGGACGTTGCTGACGGCGATGCCCATGAGGGCGAGGGCGCTGGCGGCCAGGAAGCCGGCCGTGCCGCCGGCCCAGGGCCGTATGAGCAGACCCGCGCCGATGGCGGCCATGCCCGCGCAGACGACCGCGCCCGGACCGAAGCGGCGGGCGAGCCGGGGTGCGGCCAGGCCGAAGACGGCGAAGCAGAGCGGCGGCACGGAGGTGAGCAGGCCGGCGACGCTGCCGCTCATGCCGAGGTCGACGCGGACCTCTTCGAGGAGGGCGCCGAGGCTGGTGATGGCGGGGCGGAGGTTGAGGGCGGCCAGCACGATGCCCACCACGACCAGTCGCGTCCGCCACGCGCGCGTGGGCGCACCGGGCGGCCGGCCCGCGGACAGGGACGTGTCCGTCGTCCGCATCGGATCGCCCGTGGCCGCCCGGGCCCCCCGGGCGGCGGGCAGGGTCGTGGACGTCGACGTCCGTGTCTCCTCGGTCTCCTCGCTCACCATGTCGCCCATCATAGAATCATAGGATGATTGACTGTCCATTCCGTCCGGACGAAGGTGTGCCATGCCCCTGAGCCATCCCCGCCGCTCGGCCCTCTCCGAGCAGGTCATCGCCGCGCTGCGCACCCAGATCACCTCGGGCGAGTGGCCGGTGGGCTCACGCATCCCCACGGAACCGGAGCTGGTCGAGCAGCTCGGCGTCGCCCGGAACACGGTCCGGGAGGCGGTCCGCGCACTGGCGCACAACGGCCTGCTGGACATCCGGCAGGGTTCGGGCACCTACGTCGTCGCCACGAGCGAGCTGGCCGGCGTGATGCACCGCCGTTTCGCCGACGCCGACCCCCGGCACATCGCCGAGCTGCGCTCCACGCTGGAGTCGGGCGCGGCGAAGCTGGCCGCCGAGCGGCGTACCGAGAGGGATCTCAAGCAGCTCGACGCGCTGCTGCTGCGGCGCGAGGAGGCGTGGCGGTCGGGCGACGCGGAGGCGTTCGTCGCGGCGGACGCCACGTTCCACCTGGCGGTGGTGGCCGCGTCCCACAACGACGCGATGACGGCGATGTACGCGGACCTGGGCGAGGTGCTGCGGGACTGGCTGCGCGCCGACGTCGGCGAGGAGCTGACGCCGGAGACGTACATGGACCACGCGCCTCTGGTGGACGCGATCCGGGCCCGGGACGCGGCGGCGGCCGGCGCGGAGGCGGCGGGCTATCCGTTCCAGTGCAGGACCGGACGCTTCACCGCGCCGGCATGAGGTGCATGAGGGTTCACCGCCACTGATGGCTGACCCAGGCCGCGCGGACCTCCATCCAGCAGCGGCCGGCCAGTCGTACGGTCATGGCGGGCCCGGCGTCGGCGGGGGCGGTGTCGGTGTCGAGGTCCCACCAGCGCGCGCACTCGATGTGCAGGCGCACGCGGTCGACGCCGGCGTCGGGATTGTGGCAGTGGGCGACCACATGGGAGCCGCGAACGTCGATCCGGCACTCCGCGCCGAGCGACTCCCGCGTGGCGGTGGGTTCCGGTGCCTCCACGCGTGTGTGCGACATCGCGTCGTACGGCAGCGCGAGGACGAGGCAGACGGCGACGGTCAACGGGGCGAGGCTGCGAGACAGGCGCACAAGGGAACCTCCTCGACCGTGCTGGGGAGGGGACCGCGGTGACGAACCCGCACCTCAGAGTGGCGTGCCGGACCCGCCCCGCGCCCGGTCAGCTAGGCCGAACGGGTGAGGGCCCGCGCCCTCCCGGACGCGGGCCCTCACCCGTGCTGCGCGCTGTCGGACGTCAGGCGCCGATGGCGTGCAGACCGCCGTCGACGTGGATGATCTCGCCGGTGGTCTTCGGGAACCAGTCGCTCAGCAGCGCGACGATGCCGCGGCCGGCCGGCTCGGGGTCTTTGAGGTCCCACTCCAGCGGGGAGCGGGTGTCCCACACGGAGGCCAGCTCGCCGAAGCCCGGGATGGACTTGGCGGCCATGGAGCCGATGGGGCCCGCCGAGACGAGGTTGCAGCGGATGTTCTGCTTGCCGAGGTCGCGGGCCATGTAGCGGCTGGTGGCCTCCAGGGCGGCCTTGGCGGGGCCCATCCAGTCGTACTGCGGCCAGGCGAACTGCGCGTCGAAGGTCAGACCGACGACCGAGCCGCCGTTCTGCATCAGCGGCAGGCAGGCCATGGTGAGCGACTTCAGGGAGTACGCCGAGACGTGCATGGCCGTGGCGACCGACTCGAACGGCGTGTTGAGGAAGTTGCCGCCGAGCGCGTCCTGCGGGGCGAAGCCGATGGAGTGGACGACGCCGTCGAGGCCGCCGAGCTCCTCGCCCACGATGTCGGCGAGGCGCCCGAGGTGCTCGTCATTGGTGACGTCGAGCTCGATGACCTTGGTCGGCTTCGGCAGCTTCCTGGCGATGCGCTCGGTCAGCGTGGGCCGCGGGAACGCGGTGAGGATGATCTCGGCGCCCTGCTCCTGGGCCAGCTTGGCGGCGTGGAAGGCGATGGAGGACTCCATCAGCACACCGGTGATCAGGACGCGCTTGCCCTCGAGAATTCCGCTCATGGTGATCAGTGACCCATTCCCAGTCCGCCGTCAACGGGGATGACGGCTCCAGTGATGTACGAGGCGTCGTCCGAGGCGAGGAACCGCACCGTCGCGGCGATCTCCTCCGGCTGCGCGTACCGGCCGAGCGGCACCTGGGAGACGATGCCCTCGCGCTGCTCGTCGGTGAGCGCCTTGGTCATGTCGGTGTCGACGAATCCGGGCGCGACGACGTTGAAGGTGATGTTGCGCGAGCCCAGCTCACGAGCCAGGGAACGCGCGAAGCCGACCAGACCGGCCTTGGAGGCCGCGTAGTTGGCCTGGCCCGCGGAGCCGAGCAGCCCGACGACCGAGGAGATCAGCACGACGCGGCCCTTCTTGGCGCGCAGCATGCCGCGGTTTGCGCGCTTGACCACACGGAAGGTGCCGGTGAGGTTGGTGTCGATGACGGACGCGAAGTCCTCCTCGGACATGCGCATCAGCAGCTGGTCCTTGGTGACGCCGGCGTTGGCGACGAGGACCTCGACGTTGCCGTGGGCTTCCTCGACCTCCTTGTAGGCCTGCTCCACCTGCTCGGGGTCGGTGATGTCGCACTTGACGGCCAGGAAGCCGGCCGGCGGCTCCCCCGAGCGGTACGTGATCGCGACCTTGTCGCCGGCGTCGGCGAACGCGCGGGCGATGGCGAGGCCGATGCCCCGGTTTCCTCCGGTGACGAGAACCGAGCGGCTCAACGGATCACCCTTTCGATCGGCAGTCTGGTACTCGTCGAAACTATCCTTCCGAGGCACCGGCCGCCGAAGCCGGGGGCGACAGGGCGTTGCGGCGGGAACTGTGGGGTCCCCACAGTCACCACCCGGCCCGTCCTGCCGTCATCGGCCGCAACGCGCTCGGAAAGTTGTGGTCGGGAGTCGTTCGGCGCGACATGATCGGGGCATGCACGCGCGACGACCACAGGGAGCTACGCAGGTGCCTCATACGATCGACGAGAGTTTCACGGCACTACCCCTGCGCGCCCTCGCCGACGCCGCGCTCGCTCGCGCGCGGGCGCTCGGGGCCGAGCACGCCGACTTCCGGTTCGAGCGGGTGCGCAGCGCGTCCTGGCGGCTGAGGGACGCCAAGCCGGCCGGGTCGTCGGACACGACCGACCTCGGGTACGCGGTGCGGGTGGTGCACGGCGGGACCTGGGGGTTCGCGTCGGGCGTGGACCTGACGATGGACGGGGCCGCCAAGGTGGCCTCGCAGGCCGTCGCGATGGCCAAGCTGTCGGCGCAGGTGATCAGGGCGGCCGGCTCGGACGAACGCGTGGAGCTGGCCGAGGAGCCGGTGCACGCCGAGAAGACGTGGGTGTCGTCGTACGAGATCGACCCGTTCACGGTGCCCGACGAGGAGAAGGCGGCGCTGCTCGGCGACTGGAGCCACCGGCTGCTGGCCGCCGACGGGGTCGATCATGTGGACGCCTCGCTGCTCACCGTCCACGAGAACAAGTTCTACGCCGACACGGCGGGGACGGTGACCACGCAGCAGCGCGTGCGGCTGCACCCGTCGCTGACGGCGGTGTCGGTGGACGAGTCCAGCGGCGAGTTCGACTCGATGCGGACCATCGCGCCGCCGGTCGGGCGGGGCTGGGAGTACCTGACCGGGACCGGCTGGGACTGGGACGACGAGCTGGAGCGGATCCCCGGGCTGCTCGCCGAGAAGATGCGGGCGCCCAGTGTGGAGCCGGGGCTGTACGACCTGGTCGTCGACCCGTCCAACCTGTGGCTGACCATCCACGAGTCCATCGGCCACGCCACCGAGCTGGACCGCGCGCTCGGCTACGAGGCCGCCTACGCCGGCACCTCCTTCGCCACGTTCGACCGGCTCGGCAAGCTGCGCTACGGCTCGGAGCTGATGAACGTCACCGGCGACCGCACCGCCGAACACGGCCTCGCGACGATCGGGTACGACGACGAGGGCGTCGAGGGCCAGTCCTGGGACCTGGTGAAGGACGGGACGCTCGTCGGCTACCAGCTGGACCGGCGGATCGCGAAGCTCACCGGGCTGGGGCGTTCCAACGGGTGCGCCTTCGCCGACTCCCCCGGGCACGTGCCCGTGCAGCGCATGGCCAACGTGTCGCTCCGGCCCGACCCGGCGGGCATGTCGACGGAGGATCTGGTCGGGAGCGTCGACCGGGGCATCTACGTCGTCGGGGACCGGTCCTGGTCGATCGACATGCAGCGGTACAACTTCCAGTTCACCGGGCAGCGCTTCTTCCGGATCGAGAACGGGCGGATCACCGGGCAGTTGCGGGACGTGGCCTACCAGGCGACGACGACCGACTTCTGGGGTTCCATGGCGGCGGTGGGCGGGCCGCAGACATACGTCCTCGGCGGCGCGTTCAACTGCGGCAAGGCCCAGCCGGGCCAGGTGGCCGCGGTGTCGCACGGCTGCCCCTCCGCCCTGTTCAAGGGCGTCAACATCCTCAACACGACGCAGGAGGCCGGCCGATGAGCGCCCGCATCGAGTCCGGCCGGGGGTCCGGGGGTCGTCCCCCGGGCAAGCACAGTCTCAACATCACTCAGGAGGCCGGCCGATGAGCGCCCGCATCGAGAAGCCGCACGAGGTCGTGGAGCGGGCGCTGGAGCTGTCGCGGGCCGACGGCTGTGTCGTCATCGCGGACGAGCAGTCGAGCGCCAACCTGCGCTGGGCGGGCAACGCGCTCACCACCAACGGCGTGACGCGTTCCCGCACGCTCACCGTGATCGCGACGGTGGACGGCGCCCAGGGCACGGCCTCCGGGGTCGTCTCCCGGACGGCGGTCACCCCGGACGAGCTGGAGCCGCTGGTGCGGGCCGCCGAGGCCGCCGCGCGCGGTGCCGGCCCCGCGGAGGACGCGCAGCCGCTGGTGACGGGCGTCGCGCCGTCCCCGGAGTTCACGGAGGCGCCCGCGGAGACCTCGTCGGCGGTGTTCGCCGACTTCGCGCCGGCGCTGGGCGAGGCTTTCGCACGCGCGCGTGCGGGCGGCCGGGAGCTGTACGGCTTCGCCAACCACGAGCTGGTGTCGACGTACCTGGGCACCTCGACGGGGCTGCGGCTGCGGCACGACCAGCCGAACGGGACGCTGGAGCTCAACGCCAAGTCGCCGGACCGTACGCGTTCGGCGTGGGCGGGCCGGTCGACGCGGGACTTCAAGGACGTCGACCCGGCGGCGCTCGACGCGGAGCTGGCCGTACGGCTGGGCTGGGCGCGGCGGCGGATCGAGCTGCCCGCGGGGCGGTACGAGACGCTGCTGCCGCCGACCGCCGTGGCGGACCTGATGATCTACCAGCTGTGGTCGGCGTCGGGGCGGGACGCGGTCGAGGGCCGGACGGTGTTCTCCAAGCCGGGCGGCGGCACGCGGGTGGGCGAGCGGCTGGCCGCGCTGCCGCTGTCGTTGCGCAGCGACCCGTACGAGCCGGGTCTGGAGTCGGCGCCGTTCGTGATCGCGCACTCCTCCGGCGGCGACCGGTCGGTCTTCGACAACGGGCTGCCGATCGCCTCCACGGAGTGGATCCGCGGGGGCGAGCTAAAGCGTCTCAGCACCAGCCGGCACAGCGCCGCCCTGACCGGCCTCCCGGTCGCCCCCGGCGGCGACAGCCTGATCCTGGACGGCGGCGACGACCGCTCCCTGGAGGACATGGTGGCGAACACCACGCGCGGGCTGCTGCTGACCTGCCTGTGGTACATCCGTGAGGTCGATCCTGCGACGCTGCTACTCACCGGTCTGACCCGGGACGGCGTGTACCTGGTGGAGAACGGCGAGGTGGTGGGTGAGGTCAACAACTTCCGCTTCAACGAGTCGCCGGTCGACGTGCTGGGCCGGGCGACCGAGGCGGGGCGCACGGAGAAGACGCTGCCCAGGGAGTGGAGCGACTGGTTCACCCGGGCCGCCATGCCCGCGCTGCGGGTGCCGGATTTCAATATGAGCTCTGTCAGTCAGGGCGTATAACCTCGTAGCCGGCGGTCACTCGACCGGCCGAGGGCGTCAAGAAGATCATCGAGGAGACACGAGAACCGTGACGGACATCGTCGACGAGCTGAAGTGGCGGGGGCTGTTCTCCCTGTCCACCGACGAGGACGCTTTGCGCAAGGCGCTCGCGGACGGTCCCGTCACGTTCTATTGCGGCTTCGACCCGACCGCGCCGTCCCTGCACGTCGGGCATCTGGTGCAGGTGCTCACCGTGCGCCGGCTCCAGCAGGCCGGTCACCGGCCGCTGGCGCTGGTCGGCGGCGCCACGGGTCTGATCGGCGACCCCCGCCCGACCGCCGAGCGCACGCTGAACGCGCCGGAGACGGTGGCGAGCTGGGTGGACAAGCTGCGCGGCCAGATCGAGCCGTTCCTGTCCTTCGAGGGCGAGAACGCGGCCGTGATGGTCAACAACCTCGACTGGACGGCCGGTCTGTCCGCGATCGAGTTCCTGCGGGACATCGGCAAGCACTTCCGCGTCAACAAGATGCTGACGAAGGACTCGGTGGCCCGCCGGCTGGAGTCCGACCAGGGCATCAGCTACACCGAGTTCAGCTACCAGATCCTGCAGGGCATGGACTTCCTCCAGCTCTACCGGCGCTACGGCTGCACGCTCCAGCAGGGCGGCAGCGACCAGTGGGGCAACCTGACGGCCGGCCTGGACCTGATCCACCGGCTGGAGCCGACGGCGTCGGTGCACGCGATCGCCACGCCGCTGATGACGAAGGCCGACGGCACCAAGTTCGGCAAGACCGAGGGCGGCGCCGTCTGGCTCGACCCGGAGATGACGACGCCGTACGCGTTCTACCAGTTCTGGCTGAACGTGGACGACCGGGACATCTCCCGGTACATGCGCATCCTGTCCTTCCGCTCGCGGGAGGAGCTGGAGGAGCTGGAGCGGCAGACCGAGGAGCGGCCGCAGGCGCGGGCCGCGCAGCGTGCGCTGGCCGAGGAGCTGACCACGCTGGTGCACGGCGCCGAGCAGACGGCCGCCGTCATCGCGGCGAGCCGTGCCCTGTTCGGCCAGGGTGAGCTGGCCGGCCTGGACGACCGGACGCTGGCGGCGGCGCTGTCGGAGGTGCCGCACGTCAAGGTCGCCGAGCTCGGTCCGGTCGTCGACCTGTTCGCCGAGGTCGGGCTGGTGCCGAGCAAGTCGGCCGCACGGCGGACGGTGAAGGAGGGCGGGGCCTACGTGAACAACGTGAAGGTCACCGCCGAGGATCACGTCCCGGCGCGGGAGGACCTGCTGCACGGGCGGTGGCTGGTGCTGCGGCGCGGCAAGAAGAACCTCGCTGCGGTGGAGGTCGTCACCGGCGGATGAGGTTCGCTCCGCGGGTAGCGCCGTAAGGGATGCGGTGCGCTCCGCGGGGTGCGCCGTGAGGGTGCGGGTCTGTTGCGGGCCGCGCGTGCGTCGTGGCCGGTCGCGCAGTTCCCGCGCCCCTCATGTGCGGCGCCCTTCGGGCGCCTGCAAATGGCTTCCTGTCACACCCTCTGCTTCCTCTTGCCCAGGGTCCGCGTGTACAGCATGTCGCCGAAGGCGACGATGATGATCGCGGCGATCAGCTGGAAAATGTGCCGGCTCCAGTCGATGCCGGGGGTCTCGTCGACGCCGAACCCCCGGGCGACGGCGTTGCCGACGACCGCGCCGAGGATGCCGAAGATGGTGAGCAGCCAGAGCGGACTGTGCTGTTTGCCCGGGATGATCGCCTTGGCGATCAGGCCCAGTACGAATCCCACGATGATCGCCCACAACCAGCCCATGGCTGCCTCCTCGTACGGCTCGACGTGAGCATTGCCCCCAGTTTCAGCCCGCCTGCCGTACGGCGCATGTCGGGTGATGTCGTACACGGGACGGCGTAGCGGTCTCCCGCGTGCCGGGGCGGCCCCGGTCTCGAAGGCGGCCGGACCGCGGCGTACGGTGGATGCCGGGGAGTGTTCGACGCGGGCGGATGGTGGAACGCGATGCGGAAGCAGAGTGGCGGCGGGAACGTCCAGGTGTTCCGGATCACCGGGGCCCGGCAGGGGCTTCAGGACGACGTCCGGGCCCGTCAGCGGCGGTATGTGATCTCGATGTCCGTCCGTACGGTGTCGGTGGTCCTGGCCGCGGTGCTGTGGAACGTGGAACGGCATGTGGCGATCGTGGCGCTGGTCCTCGGCCTGGTGCTGCCGTACATCGCGGTGGTGATCGCCAATGCCGGGCGGGAGAACGCGCCGGGGCTGCCGACGACGTTCGTGACGATGCCGACGCGGCCGATGATCCAGCCGCCCGAGGCGGACGGGCGCGGGTCCCAAGAGGAGCGTTCCGCGGAATCCGGAGGGCGGGGCGCGCAGTCCCTCCACGAGGAACCGCAGGGCGGTCCGGCCGAGCCGCGGCCGTGAGGCGGCGGCGGGTCGACTGTGAGCCAAGCTCAAGAAAAGCTCAGATCAATCATGTTGTTCCGGTGCCCCGGGGCCAGTTGGCCGTGACATACTTCGTACGACGCTCCGCATCCCCCGTCGGAGCGACAGACCGACGCCGGGCAGCTCCCCCCGTGGCTGCTCGGCGTCGCCTTTTGTGTGCATCCAGGCGAGACGAATCTGTGAGTGACGTCCGTGAGTGACGAGACCCCCATCTGCTCCGCCAAGGGCTGCCGCGTCGACGCGGTGTGGGTGCTGGCGTGGAACAATCCGAAGATCCACCCGCCGGAGCGGCGCAAGACGTGGCTGGCCTGCGAGGAGCACCGCGAGCATCTGTCGCAGTTCCTCGGCGTCCGGGGCTTCCTGAAGGACGTGGTGCGCTTCGAGGACTGGCAGGCGCCCGCGGGGTCCTAGGGCCGCGGCAGGCAACGTCTGCGGGCTCCCGGGTGGCCTCAGCCGCCGATGGCGGACATCGGCCGGTCCGGCTGGACGAACGAGGGGTCGTCCAGGCCCGCGCCGGCCTTCTTGCCCCACATCGCCTCACGCCAGAGGGCGGCTATCTCCTCGTCGGGGGCGCCGGAGCGCAGGGCCGCCCTGAGGTCGGTCTCCTCGCGGGCGAAGAGGCAGGTGCGGACCTGGCCGTCGGCGGTGAGGCGGGTGCGGTCGCAGGCCGCGCAGAACGGGCGGGTGACCGAGGCGATCACGCCCACGCGGTGCGGGCCGCCGTCGACGATCCAGCGTTCCGCGGGGGCGGAGCCGCGCTCCTCGACGCTCTCCGCGGTGAGGTCGAAGCGGGTGCGCAGGGAGGCGAGGATGTCCCCGGCCGTGACCATGCCGTCGCGCTTCCAGCCGTGCTGGGCGTCCAGCGGCATCTGTTCGATGAAGCGCAGCTCGTAGTCGTGCTCGACGGCCCAGGCCAGCAGGTCGGGGGCCTCGTCCTCGTTGAGGCCGGGCATCAGGACGGAGTTGACCTTGACCGGGTCGAGGCCCGCGTCGCGGGCGGCCCGGAGGCCGTCGAGGACGTCCTTGTGGCGGTCGCGGCGGGTGAGGGCCTTGAAGACGTCGGGGCGCAGCGTGTCGAGTGAGACGTTGACGCGGTCGAGGCCGGCGGCCTTCAGGGCCGTCGCCGTGCGCTTGAGGCCGATGCCGTTGGTCGTCAGCGAGGTCTGGGGGCGCGGGGTCAGGGCGGCGACGCGCTCCACGATGCCGACGAGGCCGGGGCGCAGCAGCGGTTCGCCGCCGGTGAAGCGGACCTCCTCGATGCCGAGGGAGGTGACCGCTATGTCGATCAGGCGGACGATCTCGTCGTCCGAGAGGAGGTCGGGCTTGGCCAGCCACTGCAGGCCCTCCTCGGGCATGCAGTACGTGCAGCGCAGGTTGCAGCGGTCGGTCAGCGAGACCCTCAGGTCGGTGGCCACTCGGCCGAAGGTGTCGATGAGCACGGGGCCCCCTCCCTCGTCGCGGAACAGTCCTCTTCTTCCGTCATCTGCGAGCCTACGCGACGGCTACGACATCGGGGGCGGCGCGATCACAGGAACGCGGCGCGGGGCCGTCGCGGTGGTACGCGACGGCCCCGCGTGCGGGCAGGCGGGTCAGTGGGCGCCGGTGCCCGTGAGGGAGCGGACCTCCAGCTCGGCGTACTTGCCGGTGTCCGGGCTCTCCTTGGACAGGATCGTGCCGAGGAAGCCCATGAGGAAGCCGAAGGGGATGGAGATGATCCCGGGGTTCTTCAGCGGGAACCAGGCGAAGTCGGCGTCGGGGAACATCGCCTTGGGGTCGCCGGAGACGACCGGCGAGAACAGCACCAGCCCGACGGCGACGACCAGGCCGCCGTAGATCGACCACAGGGCGCCCTGGGTGGTGAACCGCTTCCAGAACAGGCTGTAGAGGATGGTCGGCAGGTTGGCGGAGGCGGCGACGGCGAAGGCCAGGGCGACCAGGCCGGCCACGTTGAGGTCGCGGGCGAGGGCGCCCAGGGCGATGGAGACGACGCCGATGAAGACGGTCGCCCAGCGGGCCGCCTTCATCTCCTCCTTCTCCGTGGCCTTCCCCTTGCGGATGACGTTGGCGTAGATGTCGTGCGCGAAGGACGAGGAGGAGGCGAGGGTGAGGCCGGCGACCACGGCGAGGATCGTCGCGAAGGCGACCGCGGAGATGGTGGCGAGCAGGATCGCGCCCCAGGTCGAGTCGACGCCGCCGAGGTGCAGGGCGAGCAGGGGGGCGGCGGTGTTGCCCGACGGGTTGGAGGCGATGATCTCCTTCTGGGAGATCAGGGCCGCCGCGCCGAAGCCGAGCGCGATCGTCATCAGGTAGAAGCCGCCGATGATGCCGATCGCCCAGTTGACGGACTTCCGGGCCGCCTTGGCGTTGGGGACGGTGTAGAAGCGGATCAGGATGTGCGGCAGGCCGGCGGTGCCGAGGACCAGGGCGATGCCCAGGGACATGAAGTCCAGCTTGGAGGTGCCGGTCGCGCCGTACTGGAGGCCGGGCTCCAGGAAGGCGGTGCCCTTGCCGCTGTTCTCGGCGGCCTTGCCGAGCAGGTCGGAGATGTTGAAGTCGAACTTCAGCAGAACCAGGAAAGTGATCAGCAGGGTGCCGCCGATGAGGAGCACGGCCTTGACCATCTGGACCCAGGTGGTGCCCTTCATGCCGCCGATGGAGACGTAGACGATCATCAGGACGCCGACCAGGGCGACGATGAGGATCTTGCCGGCGTCGGAGGTGATGCCGAGCAGCAGGGAGACCAGGACGCCGGCGCCCGCCATCTGGGCCAGCAGGTAGAAGATCGACACGACGATGGTGGAGGTGCCGGCGGCGGTGCGGACGGGGCGCTGGCGCATGCGGTACGCGAGGACGTCGCCCATGGTGTAGCGGCCCGAGTTGCGCAGCGGTTCGGCGACCAGGAGCAGGGCGACCAGCCAGGCGACGAGGAAGCCGATGGAGTAGAGGAAGCCGTCGTAGCCGAAGAGGGCGATGGCTCCGGCGATGCCGAGGAACGACGCGGCCGACATGTAGTCGCCGGAGACCGCGAGACCGTTCTGGAAGGCGCTGAACTGGCGGCCGCCCGCGTAGAAGTCGGCGGCGTCCTTGGTCTGGCGGCCCGCCCAGACGGTGATGACGAGGGTGGCGACGACGAACAGGCCGAACAGGGTGATGATCAGGGGCCGGTGCTCGCTCGCCTCACCGGCCGCCAGTGTGATCGCGGGGCTCATGCGCCGCCCTCCATCCGGGACTTGATGGCGTCCGCCTTGGGGTCGAGCTTCGCGGCGGCGTGCCGCGAGTACCACCAGGCGATGAGGAACGTGGTGCCGAACTGGGCGATGCCGAGGGCGAAGGCGATGTTCACGTTGCCGAAGAGCTTGGTGCCCATGAAATCGCCGGCGTAGTTGGACAGCAGGACGTACAGCAGGTACCAGGCTATGAAGGCGACGGTCAGGGGGAACGCGAAACCCCGGTGGGCGCGGCGCAGTTCACCAAACTCCGCGCTGTCCTGCACCGCGACGAACTCCTCGGTGGACGGGAGTCGGGCTTGCGTCTTCGAGGGGGGCGGTGTCTCGGTGGCCACGGAGTCTCCTCGCGTTGCGGACGACGGGTGGAGCGGGGGCTCGATCGTAGGCTCCCTGCCCAAGGTCACGGCGGGCAGCAGCCAACGGTTCACGTCGATTCTGCGCCGCCGACCAACCAGCTATTCCTCCGCCCGGAACCTCAGATAAAGCTCAAGGGCCAATGATCTCCATTGCACCGCCCTTGGCGTCATGTTCATGATTGAAGCGCTAGCGATCAAGGCCTGACCAGCCGTATCACGGGAGTCGATGTGAATCCAGGCGCCACCCCCCGCCATGAACCGTCTCACGACGCGGCAGCCCTGCTGCTGGACCTCCTACCCACAGTCCAACGACGAGCAACGGCTGTCGCTCCCGCCTCGTCAGCCGACGACGCCACTCAGCTAGCCTGCGAGCGACTGCTGAGACACTCCGCCGAGTTCACTCGTCACCCCAATCCTCGCGCTTACGCGATTCGCACCGTCACGAATATCGCCTACGACATGTTTCGCTTACATCAGCGCGAGGTGCTGACGCCTCAGCCCCCGGAGACCGCGCCATCCCAGGACGACCTGAACCATCGCGAGGCGACGTGGGAGGCCACCCGCCTCATCTCAACACTCCCACCAGCGCAGAAGACCGCCGTGCTGCTCGTCGACTTGTACGGATACACAATCGATCAGGCAGCGGGTCTGTTAGGGGTGCATCGCGGCAGCGTGGCCCGCTCTCGTACCCGTGCACACGAGAAGCTCCGGTCGTCCGTCCGTCCAGCAGGAAGAAAACCCAGCGTCCCTGTCAGACAAACGCACAGCTGAAACGTTCCCACATCAGAGACATGACGCAGGAGGACATCCTGCCGTCATCTCCGGGTGCGATCACAACAGTACGCATCCCTGCACACGGTGACTGAAAGGTCAGCCACATGAGCGCAAGCACCAGAACGGTCGGTCTAGCTGCGGGCGTTGCGGCGACTATGGCCGCTTCCCTTCTCACGATGGCCGGGACGGCTCAGGCCAAGCCCGACGTCATTTGGGAAGAGCCCTACGTCATCTCCATGGTCGAGACTGCCACCGGGACCTCCGACATAGTCCGCAACTCCTCCAGTGACGCGGACAGCGCCGCCATCGTCACGACAGCAGCGGGGACCATCGACGTCCCCAAGAACAGCAGTTCTCGCGTCACTCTCACCAATGACAACAACGTACAGATCGGCTTCAACCTTCCCGAGTCCGGCCTCGTCAGCAAGTCCAAGTCAACGGCTGGGACGGTGGCTTACGTAGACAGCGACAACCCGGTCGCCCCCGCCCTTCAGCCCACCACTGACGGCGGAGTCAGGGCGCTCGTCGGGGTACGCAACGCCGCTGCCCCCAGGAAGTTCAACTTCAAGCTTCATGTCCCCACAGGCGCCATGGTCATGGCCAACGAGACCAACGGCTTCGACATCGTCAAGCCTGCGAACGGCGCAGACCTTGACTTGAAGTTCACCGGCGAGGATGGCGCTGTCGACCCGGAGATCAACCCCCGCACCGAGGACGTCTGGGAGGTTGTGGGACACATCGACGCTCCGTGGGCCAAGGACGACAACGGGCTCTCGGTCCCGACGTCTTACCGCATGGAGGGCGACACCCTTGTACAAGAGTTTCAGCCCACACCTTCCACGGTCTTTCCCGTCGTAGCTGACCCAAAGGTGAGCTTTGGCCGCGGCGTCTACATCAAGTTCAACAAGTCCGAAGCCAAGTCCGTCGCGCGGTACGCCGATGCTTCGGCACTCGTCGTGGCGGCGTGCCAAAAGGCACCCAGTAGGGTCCGAAACGTCCCGGTGCGTACGATATGTCGGGGAACCCTCGGTTACGCTGCGTCGAGTATCGCGAACACCTTCAAGGACGCAGCACGAAGCAATAGGTGCGTCGAGCTTCGAGTCCCGTACCCGTCACCGATCGGAATCGTCATCGGACACCCGGCCTGGAAAGCCTACTCGTGCTAGCTGACCATGAAAACCGAGACGGCAAACCGAAAACCCTCTGGGTTCGAGCCCTGATCGAGTTCTCAGGTGTGTTCGGCGTGATCACGGCTATCGACCTAGTTCTAGATCACACCGTCAACGCCAGGTCACTTCTGGTAGCTACCGCAGCAGGTATCGTCGCCGCCATCGTTGATCCGCTGTGGAGTGCATGGCGAAATAGGAGTCACTGACTCCATCGGAGGCTCAAAAGCACCGAAAGCTGGGAAGGTCAGGGTTCGCACATCACCCTAGCGTTGGCCGATCCCTATGCAGGATGTCAGGGGCGGCGCTGTGGCGCGGGCACTTCACCACGTCGACTGCACGCCGACAGGACGTGTTGCCCACCCGTGGGCGTCGCCGGAGGCCCTGCATAAGCTGCTCAAGGAACAGGCGAGCATCCCGAGTCGTGTCGTATCAGGAGTCGAGGGCCGGACGGTTCGCCGTCCGGCCCTCGCACTCCCCGGACTCACGCGGGGACGCGTGGCGTCCGTCGCGGCCGGGTGGGCGCGGGCCGTGTGCCGAGGACGCCGTGCGTCAACAGCGACTGGGCCGCGATGTACGTGAGCATGATCCAGAGGTCGGGGCGCGGGAGTTGGGGCCAGTCGGCGACGCCGGTCGCGATGAGGCTGTCGGACAGCAGGAACAGCGCGCCGCCGAGCCCGGCGACGAGCCCGAGCCGGGCCGCCGCGGTGAAGGCCGTCACTGTGAGAAGCGTGCTGTAGCCGGCGACGGGGACGCGGAGGTCCGCCGGGAGGTCGGGCCACAGCAGGGCGACGGCGACGACCAGGGTGACGGCGTAGCAGGGGGCCAGGAGCGCTGCACGCGCGCGGGGCGGGCCGGGCGCGTGCCGGTGGAAGAGGGCCAGGTAGCAGACGTGGCCGGCGGCGAAGGAGGCCATGCCGGCGAGGAAGGCCGGTTCGGCGCCGGAGAGCAGCAGGACGTCACCGCCCCAGCCGCAGAGGAGGGCCGCCAGGAGGAGCCGGGGCGCGCCGCGGAGCGCCGCCCAGGCGGCCAGCAGGGGCATGAGGAGGGGCTTGGCCGCCTGGTGGCCGGGGGTGAACCCGGCCGCGAGGCTGAGGAGATCGACGGCGGCGGTGAGGGCGAAGGCGGCGAGGAGGATCCCGGGGAGGCGGCCGGAGGCGAGGGGGCGACGGGGGCCGGTCACGCGGCCGGACTCTTCTCGGCCGGCTCGACGGGCGTCGCCCGGGCAGCCGCCGGGGCCGTCGCGGGCGCCGGCTGCCAGCCGGGGCCGCCGAACACCCGCCCGGCCCGCTCCCGCCAACTGCGGGCCGCCCGCAGGTCCTTGGCGATGGCGACGTACTCGTGGGTGGCGACCTTCAGGGGGTTGTAAGTGTGGATGTTCTTCGTCAACCCGTAGACGGGCCGCTGCACTTCCGGCACGAACGACCCGAAGAGCCGGTCCCAGACGATGAGGATGCCGCCGAAGTTGCGGTCCAGGTAGCCGCCTTGGGAGGCGTGGTGGACACGGTGGTGCGAGGGGGTGTTGAAGACGAACTCGAACCACCGGGGCATCTTGTCGATGCGCTCGGTGTGGATCCAGAACTGGTAGACGAGGTTCGCCGAGGAGCAGAACGCCAGGGCGGCCGGGTGGACGCCGGCGGCGACGAGCGGGAGGTAGAACGGCCAGACGGTCAGCGAGGTCCAGGGCTGGCGCAGGGCGGTGGTGAGGTTGAACTTCTCGCTGGAGTGGTGGACGACGTGGCAGGCCCACAGGATGCGGATGACGTGGTGGCCGCGGTGGGACCAGTAGTAGAAGAAGTCCTGCGCGAGCAGCATCAGGGGGACCGTCCACCACAGGACGGGGACGCGCAGCGGCGTCAGTTCGTACACCGCCGTGTAGACGGCGACGATGGGGATCTTCCACAGGAAGTCGAAGACGAGGCTCCCGAGCCCCATCCCGACGCTCGTGGCCGCGTCCTTCACCTCGTATCCGGCCGCGTCCTCGTCGGGATGGAGGCGGACGCTGATCATCTCGACCACGGAGAGCAGCACGAAGGCGGGTATCGACCACAGCACGACATCGGGCAGGTTCGGCATGGGGGCACGGTATTTCCGCCGGTGGCCTGCGGCTAGTCGTTGTTACCCACAAGTATCAAGGGGGGTACGCGCTTGCTTCTTGGCGATCTCCGCCAACGTCTCCCGCCCGAGGGGGCGGGGCAGTTCGGCCCGGTCGAACGCGACGGGCGTGTCGGGGGCCACGTGCGGCGGGTCGGCGGCCCCGGTCAACTGCAGGTCGACGCCGCCGATATGGGCTCGTGCGGCGGGCGGTGTGCCGGAGCTGTCGGTGGGGGACCGTATCCTCAGTGACCATGCTCGAAGACCGTACGACCACAGCGCCCTCCCCCATGGAGTGGCCGGCCGCCTATCCCCAGGGGTACGCGGTCGTCGACGTGGAGACCACCGGACTGGCCCGCGACGACCGGATCGTCTCCGCCGCCGTCTACCGGCTGGACGGGCGCGGCGAGGTCGAGGACCACTGGTACACGCTGGTCAACCCCGAGCGGGACCCGGGGCCGGTGTGGATACACGGTCTGACGAGCGAGGCGCTCGAAGGGGCGCCCCTGTTCCGGGAGGTGGCCGAGGAGTTCGCCGAGCGGCTCGCGGGCCGGGTGCTCGTCGCGCACAACGCGGTCTTCGACTGGCAGATGATCGCGCGGGAGTACGCGCGCGCGGAGCGCGAGGCGCCGGTGCGTCAGCGGCTGTGCACCATCGCGCTGTCCAAGGAGCTGAGGCTGCCGCTGCCCAACCACAAGCTGGAGTCGCTGGCCGCCCACTTCGGCGTCGTCCAGCAGCGGGCGCACCACGCACTGGACGACGCGCGCGTGCTCGCGGAGGCGTTCCGGCCGAGTCTGCGGGCCGCGGCGGCGGGCGGGGTGCGGCTGCCGCTGCACGAGTGCCGTCCGCTGACGGAGTGGCAGGACCGGCCCGTGCCGCGCATCGGCCGGCAGGCGAGCGGGCCCGGCGACCACGGGGCCGGCGGATACCGGCCGGGCAGCTGGCGGCCGTCCCGCAAGCGTCCCGCCTGCCCCTACCCCAACCCCGGACGGTACGAACCGGGCGAACGACTCAAGCAGGGCATGCGGGTCGCGTTCTCCGGGGACACCTCCGTCGAGCGCGAACTGCTGGAGGACCGCGCGACCGAGGCGGGCCTGCACGTGGCCACGTCCCTCTCGCGGCTGACCAGTCTGCTGGTCACCAACGATCCCGACTCGGGCACCTCGAAGGTGGTCAAGGCCCGGCAGTACGGAACGCCGGTGGTCGACGAGGCGGCGTTCGGACAGTTGCTGGGCGACGTGGAGCCGGCCTCGCAGGGGTGACCGTACGGACGGGTGATTGACGGGCGACTCGCCTGGAGCCGACTCGCCCGCACCGCGCCGACGGCTCACCCTGTGGCGCATGGCGACATGTGAAGTCTGCGGCAACAACTACGGCATGACCTTCGAGGTGCACGCGCAGGGCGCGGTGCACGTCTTCGACTGCTTCTCCTGCGCGATCCACCGCATGGCACCGATCTGCGAGCACTGTCGTGTGCAGATCATCGGGCAGGGCGTCGATGTCGAGGGCCACTGGTACTGCGGCGCCCACTGCGCTCGCGCGGAGGGGAAGGTGGGGATCGTCGACCGGGTCTGAGACCGCCCCCACCCGCGTGCGCCCCATGGCAGAGTTGTACGGTCGTGGGGTGTACCGCTTCCTGTTGTCCCGGCAGTGGGTGATCCTCACGCTGGTCGCCCTGCTGCTCATCCCCACGATGATCAGGCTGGGCATCTGGCAGATGCACCGCTACGAGGAGCGCACCGCCCGCAACCAGCTGGTCTCGGACGCGCTCTCCTCCGCACCGGTGCCGGTGGAGCGCATGACGTCCCCGGGGCACGTGGTGACCAGGGACGAGCGGTACCGCAACGTGAGCGCCACGGGCCGGTTCGACACCTCGCGGGAAGTCGTCGTCCGGCGGCGCGTCAACGCCGACGAGGCGGTCGGCTTCCACGTCCTCACCCCGTTCGTCCTGACGGACGGCAAGGTGCTGCTGGTCAACCGGGGCTGGGTCCCCGCCGACGCCCCGACGCAGACCGCGTTCCCCGAGGTGCCCGCGCCGCCCGCCGGGCGGATCACCGTCACCGGGCGGCTCATGCCCGACGAGACGACCGCGGCGAGCGGCATCAAGGACCTCAAGGGCCTCCCCGACCGGCAGGTCATGCTGATCAACAGCGAGCAGGAGGCGCGCCGCCTCGGCGCGGTGGTGCTCGGCGGCTACATCGCGCTGACCTCGCCCGCGCCCCGGGGCGACACCCCGCAGCTCATCGGCCGCCCCGGCGACGAGGACGCCGCGCTGAACTACGCGTACGCCATCCAGTGGTGGCTGTTCTCCGCCGCGGTGCCGGTCGGCTGGGTCGTGCTGGTCCGCCGCGAGCTGCGCGACCGGCGGGACAGCGCGCAGGAGCAGACGGAGCGGACGGAACCGGCGGCGGTGTAGCCGGCGGGAGCCACGCGTCACTCCACGTGTCACTCCCCCGGCCGCATCCTGATTGCCCCCGGGGCCCGCCGGGAACCCGCACCCCGTGCACCCCCGCATCGAGGACTACGCCGTCATCGG
The DNA here is from genome assembly GCF_044740925.1 of Streptomyces sp. NPDC088254. Lineage (NCBI taxonomy): Bacteria > Bacillati > Actinomycetota > Actinomycetes > Kitasatosporales > Streptomycetaceae > Streptomyces > Streptomyces sp. NPDC088254. The sequence continues at coordinate 39,573 of NZ_JBIURQ010000009.1, forward strand.
CGACGAACAGACCGCGGCCCTGGTCGGCAGGGACGGCTCGATCGACTGGCTGTGCCTGCCCCGCTTCGACTCCGGCGCGTGCTTCGCCCGCCTCCTCGGCGACGAGGACAACGGCCACTGGCGGATCGCGCCCTCCGGCGCCGAAGGCCCCTGCACCCGCCGCGCCTACCGCCCCGACACCCTGGTGCTGGACACCGAGTGGGAGACGGCCGACGGCGCGATCCGGGTCACCGACCTGATGCCGCAGCGCGACCGGGCCCCCGACGTCGTACGCGTCGTGGAGGGTCTGCGCGGCCGGGTCACCGTGCGCAGCACGCTGCGGCTGCGCTTCGACTACGGCTCGGTCGTGCCGTGGATGCGGCGGTCCGACGGGCACCGGGTGGCGGTCGCCGGGCCGGACGCGGTGTGGCTGCGCAGCGAACCGGAGGTGCTCACCTGGGGCGAGGACTTCTGCACGTTCTCCGAGTTCACCGTCGAGGAGGGCGAGTCGGTCGCGTTCGTCATGACCTGGCACCCCTCGCACCATCCGCGTCCGCCGCTGGTCGACCCGCGTGAGGCGCTGCGCGTCAGCGTCGCCGACTGGCAGGCCTGGTCGGCGCGCTGCCGATACGACGGGCCGCACCGGGACGTCGTCGTACGCTCCCTGATCACCCTGAAGGCGCTCACCTACGTGCCCACCGGCGGGATCGTCGCCGCACTCACCACCTCCCTGCCCGAGGAGCTGGGCGGGGTGCGCAACTGGGACTACCGCTTCTGCTGGCTGCGCGACTCCACCCTCACCCTCGGCGCCCTGCTCGCCGTCGGCTACGAGGAGGAGGCCGAGGCCTGGCGGAACTGGCTGCTGCGCGCCGTCGCGGGCGACCCGGCCGACCTGCAGATCATGTACGGGCTGGCGGGTGAGCGCCGGCTCCCGGAGTGCGAGCTGCCGTGGCTGTCGGGCTACGCCGGCTCCGCGCCCGTACGCATCGGCAACGGGGCCGTGGACCAGCTCCAGCTGGACGTGTACGGCGAGGTCATGGACTCGCTGTCGCTGGCCCGGGTCGCGGGGATGACGCCGCGGCCGCACATGTGGGCGCTGCAGTGCGCGCTGATGAAGTGGCTGTGCGAGCACTGGCGGCAGCCGGACGAGGGGCTGTGGGAGGTGCGCGGCGGCCGACGGCAGTTCACGCACTCCAAGGTGATGGTGTGGGTGGCCGCCGACCGCGCGGTGCGCACGCTGGAGCGCTATCCGGCGCTCGACGGGGAGCCGGAGCGGTGGCGGGAACTGCGCGACGAGGTGCACCGTGAGGTGTGCGAGAAGGGCTACGACCCCGAACGGAACACCTTCACGCAGTACTACGGCTCACGTGAACTGGACGCGTCCCTGCTGCTCATCCCGCGCGTCGGTTTCCTGCCCCCGGACGATCCGCGCGTGATCGGCACGGTGGACGCGGTCCGGGCGGAGCTCGGCCACGACGGGCTGGTGCGCCGCTACAGCACCGAGCGGGCCACCGTGGACGGCCTGCCGGGCGACGAGGGCGCGTTCCTGGCCTGCTCGTTCTGGCTCGCACAGGCCCTGCATCTGACGGGCCGTGCCGACGAGGCGCGGGAGCTGTTCGAACGGCTGGTGGGCCTCACCAACGACGTGGGGCTGCTGGCGGAGGAGTACGACCCGGTGGCGGGCCGTCACCTGGGGAACTACCCGCAGGCCTTCAGTCACCTCGGCCTGGTGAACACCGCCCTCACCCTGTTCGACGGCGAGAAGGCAGGATAGGGGCCATGGATCTTGGACTGAGGGACCGGGTGTACATCGTCACGGGAGCCACGCGCGGGCTCGGCAACGCCGTCGCGCGCGAGCTGGTCGCGGACGGCGCGAAGGTCGTCGTCACCGGGCGGGACGAGCAGGGGGTCGCCGACGCGGCGGCCGGGCTGGGGCCGAACGCGCTCGGCGTCGCCGTCGACAACGCCGATCCGGAGGCGGCCGAACGGCTGATCGCCGCCGCGCGGGAGGCCTTCGGCCGGTTCGACGGGATTCTGGTGAGCGTGGGCGGGCCGCCGCCCGGGTTCGTCGCCGACAACTCGGACGAGCAGTGGCAGACGGCGTTCGAGTCGGTGTTCCTGGGCGCGGTGCGGCTGGCACGGGCGGCGGCGGCCGAGCTGGAGGCCGGGGGTGTCATCGGGTTCGTGCTGTCCGGGTCGGTGCACGAGCCGATCCCGGGTCTGACGATCTCCAACGGGCTGCGCCCCGGGCTCGCCGGCTTCGCGAAGTCCCTCGCCGACGAGTTGGGGCCGCGGGGCATCCGGGTGGTGGGGCTGCTCCCCTCACGCATAGACACGGACCGCGTCCGCGAGCTGGACGGGCTGTCCGCCGACCCGGAGGCGACCCGGGCCGCCAACGAGTCCCGTATCCCCCTGCGCCGCTACGGCAGCCCTGAGGAGTTCGGCCGGGTGGCCGCCTTCCTGCTCTCGCCGGGCGCCTCTTACCTGACCGGGATCATGCTCCCGGTGGACGGCGGGATGCGGCACGGCTTCTGAGCCGTGAGCCGCGTGCGGAAAGTGATCAACTCACCCTCTCCGCCGGGTGCTTGGCGGTCTTGAGGCGCACCTCGGCGGGGAGCGCCGGGAGGGCGGCGGAGTCCCTCGCGTGAGCGATGGACCGGTGCGTCAGGTGGTCCAGGGCGTCCGCCGGGTCGACATGGGGCTCCAGGGTGAGGCGTACGCGGGCCTCGGGTGCGTCCCTGCGCCCGGTGAGGTGGGTCCGGGCGTGGGCGACGCCGTCCAGGCGGGCGGCGTCTCCGTTCAGCACGCCCTCCAGGGCCCGGCCGCGCAGCAGGGCGCCCGCGCCGTCCCCGGTGTCGACGAGGACCTCTCCCAGCCGGCGGCGGCGCAGGTCGGCGATCAGCCACCACAGGGCGAGCAGCACGAGGAGCGCCAGTGCGGCGATGACGGCCGGCCACCACCAGGTCTCGTCCCGCCAGTGGGTGCGTTCGGCGGTGCTGAGCAGCACGTCCCGCTTGCCGTCGTGGATCCACCAGGAGGGCGGCGGGGCGCCGAGGCCCACCGCGAGCACGGCTGCGCCGACGGCCAGCAGGACGAGTCCCACGAGTCCGATCGCGACGCGGTTGACGGTCCTGAGCATCGCCTCACCCCTTCCTGCCGAGCCGGCGCACGCGCACCGACAGCGCGGGCGGCCGGGCCAGGCCCAGTCCGCGGATCGCGTCGCCGAGCACGGCGTCGAGGTCGGCGCGTACGTCGTCCAGGTCGCGGAAGTGGGAGACCGCGTGCACGTCGGCCTTGCGGCGCCCGGCGTGCACCCGGACCGACTGCACGCCGGCGACCTCCATGGCCCGGTCGCGCAGCACCAGTGCGGCGGCGCCCCGGTGGAGCCCGGCGCGCACGTCGGGGTGGGTGCGCCGCATGGGCAGGACGTGGCGCATGCCGGGCGTGACGGCGAGGACGACCAGCCACAGGCCGAGGGCGGCGGCGACGCCCGCGCCGACGAGCACCCAGGTGTCGTCCAGGGGCCGTTCGGCGAGTTGCCGGGCGAGTTCGCGCCGGGCGCGCAGGGCGGGCCGGTCGGCGCGGACGGCGGCGACGTCGTAGAGGAGGGCGCCCGCCAGGACCAGGAGCGGGAGCGCGACGAGGGCCGCCGGGACGCGCCGCGCGGACCAGAAGCGGCCGCCGCGCGTGGTCGGGGCGGGCCCGGGGCCGGCGTCCGGCGGGCCCTGCGGCTCGTGCGGGTCGTCGGAGTCGTAGGGGTCCTGCGGGTCCTGGGGGGACTTGTCCAGAACCGGCAGTCGTCGTGTGGTGCCCTCGGAACTCCGGGGCTCGTTCATCGAGTCCTCCCGTGCGCCGGGCCGTGTGCCGCCGTCAGGTGCAGCCGTTCGACGTGCACGGCGACCTCCGGCACCTCCATTCCCACCAACGCGCCTACCCGCTCGGTGACATGACGACGCACCGCGTGACAGCGGGGGCCGATGTCCGTCGGGTAGCCGAGTTCGAGGTGGACGCGGACGCGGGCCGCCTCCTGGTGCTGCACGACGACGGTGGCGTGCGGGCGGGCGGCCTCGGGCGGCAGCGGTCCGACGGCCTCGCGGGCGGCCTGCGAGGCCACCTTGGCGACGACCCGGTCGGCGATCCGGGTCGCGCCGCGTTCTCCGGGCGGGACGCCCGCCGCCGCCGGGCGCCCGCCGGGGGCGCCGGTCCCCTCGTTCACGGCGGTCACCTGCGCCGGTGCTCACGGGTGCGGAAGAAGTCGCCGAGGTCCAGGTCCCCCTCGAGGAACCGGCCCACGACGAAACCGACGGCGCCCAGCGCCGCCACCAGCACGAAGGCCCCGAACCCGCCGAAGTATCCGGCGAAGCCCAGTGCCATGCCGGCGATCATGCCGACCACGGCCATGTTCAAGATGCACTCCCCTCAGCGGTCCGGTCACCCGGCCGCCGACGCGTCACTGGATCCGGGGCTCCGGCTCCTCGTCCTCTTCCTCGGGCAGTTTCACGTCGCTCACCGCGATGTTGACCTCCACGACCTCCAGGCCGGTCATCCGCTCCACCGCGGCGACGACGTTCTCCCGCACGTCCCGGGCGACGTCGGAGATGGACACGCCGTAGTCGACGACGATCTCCAGGTCGAGCGCGGTCTGCACCTCGCCGACCTCCGCCTTGACGCCCCGGGTCACCGACTTGCCCCCGCCGGGCACGCGGTCCCGTACCGCGCCGAAGGTGCGGCTGACTCCGCTTCCCATGGCGTGGACGCCGAAGACGTCGCGCGCCGCCAGCCCGGCGATCTTCTCCACGACCCCGTCGGCGATGGTGGTCCGCCCACGGCTGCCCGGGTCCCCGCCGCCCCTTCGGGTGGTCCTGCGGGTCTGCGTCGGATCGGCGCCGCTGTCCGGTGCCTGCGTCCGGTTCTGCTCCGTCGTCTCGCTCATCGCCGCACGTCCTTCTTATGCGATTTACCCTCTACGTCAATTGTCGTCCTTATTGTCACGTTAAGCGCCGTTTCCTGAACTCGCTCCGGGAATGCGGCAGGCTGGAGGAATGACGGCTGAACGGTGGACGCGTGCGGTGCGGGAGCAGCTGGGGCTGGGCAGACTGCTGCCGCTGGGCGGGCCGCGGGACGGCGTGTGGATCGCGGAGGGCGCGGCGGACACGGCGCTGAGGCGTGCGGTGCGGGAGGTGCGGGGCGTACGCCTGGGAGCGCTGCGGATCGCGCTCGCGGATCCGTCCGGGGTGTACGAGCCGGCCGTGCCGCCACCGCCGAGCGGGCTCCCGCCGGGGCCGCTGCGGGTGACGGCCGACTTCGCGGCGACGGCGTCCGAGCCGCTGCCGGCCGCGGCGTCCCGTCTGCGCGAGGCGCTGGCCGCGGCTGCGGAGGGGGTGGGGCTCGCGGTCTCGGAGGTGGATCTGCGGGTGACGGCACTGCTGGAGGCAGGGGAGGAAGAGGCCGACGGGGAGCGGGAGCCGGTCTCCGGGCCGCCGCCGTCGGCGACCGCGCCGGACCAGCCCGCCCGGGAGGGCGACGAGCTGCGGGTGAGCGTCGCGGCGCTCGCCGTCCAGGGGGTGGCGGGGCTGACCGCGACGCTCGGGCGGAGCGTCCACATCGAGGAGCGGCAGCTCACCGACGCCGCACTCCCCCGCCGCCATGTGCGCGTGGAGCTCGCGGTGAGCACGGCCCACCGGGCGCTGGACGTGGCCCGGCGGGTCCGCGAGGCGGTGACGACGGCACTGCCGGATCACCCCACGGTGACGGTGCTGGTCACCGCCGTGCGGTGACCGGGAGCGCGCCGTCCCGGTGCGGCCGGCTCAGTCGCCGAGGCCGGCCAGGTCCCGCAGTCGGCGGGCCTGGGCGGCGCGCTCGGCGGCGCGCTGCTCGTCATAGGTCCGCTCGCCCGCTCCCCGCAGCAGCGCCTTGGTCTCGATGACGGCCTCGCGCGGCGCGGCCAGCAGCGCCGCCGCCAGTTCGCCGACGGTCGCGTCGAGGTCCGCCGCGGGCACGGCGATGTTGGCGAGGCCGGAGGTCACCGCCTCCTCCGCGTGCACGAAGCGGCCGGTGAGGCAGATCTCGACGGCGCGGCCGTAACCGACCAGCGAGACGAGCGGGTGGGTGCCGGTGAGGTCGGGGACCAGGCCGAGGCTCGTCTCACGCATGGCGAACTGCACGTCGTCGGCGACGACGCGCAGGTCACAGGCGAGCGCGAGCTGGAATCCCGCCCCGATGGCATGGCCCTGCACGGCGGCGACGGACACGAGGTCGTTGCGCCGCCACCAGGTGAAGCCTTCCTGGAACTCCGCGATGGCGCCGTCGAGTTCGGCGTCGCCACTGCGCGCGAGGTCGATGAAGGACGGTTCGCCCTCGATCCCCTCGGGCGTGAACATCTGCCGGTCGAGTCCGGCGGAGAAGGACTTGCCCTCGCCGCGCAGCACGACCACGCGGACGGAGCCCGGCAGTTTCCGCCCGGCTTCGGCGAGCGCACGCCACATCGCGGGGCTCTGCGCGTTGCGCTTGGCCGGGTTGGTCAGCGTCACCGTGGCGAGCGCGTCGTCGACGGTGAGCCGTACGCCGTCCTTGTCGAGCAGGGGAACGAGTTCCTGGTCGGGCGAAGCCATGGGGCGCCTCCGAGGGGTGCGGTCAGCAGAGCATGCTGTGAGCGGTGCTAAGTGACTGCACAGTAACCACCCGGCCGGCCATCAGTCGCCCCGGGCCCCTCGCGGGGCCGGGGAGCGACCGGCCGTGTGGTCACCGTCGAAGGCGGTGGGACCGCGCCCGGTTCAGGACGAGGCGGCCTTCTTGCCCCGCGTCGCCCCGCCACGCCCACGGAGCGTGACGCCCGACTCGCTGAGCATCCGGTGCACGAAGCCATACGAGCGGCCGGTCTCTTCGGCCAGCGCCCGGATGCTCGCACCGGAGTCGTACTTCTTCTTCAGGTCTGCCGCGAGCTTGTCGCGCGCGGCGCCGGTCACCCGGCTGCCCTTCTTCAGAGTCTCGGCCACCCGTGCCTCCTCATGGGAAGTGCGCTCTGGTCCCCTCATGATCACCCCTCCGGGCCTGGATGGCCACCCATTCGGCAAGGTCCGTGCGACATGGTTTTGACGACAGGAGCGCGTACCCACGAACGGAAGCTGCCGTTCCGGACGGTGATGTTCGTACGGCCGAACGGGTTGTTTCGCGAATCCGCAGGTCAGAGACGCGAGACGGCCGACCCCCCGTCACTTGGGGGATCGGCCGTGAAATCGGTGTAGGACACACCTCGATACGAGGGGATATCACTCAGATGATGGATCACCGGTAAGCCGAATGATCCATACTCCGCGGATCACGCCATGAGCATGCCGTGAAACACCCCTGAGGTCACGCCAGGGCGACGAGGTCCGCGTAGTCGGCGCCCCACAGGTCCTCGACACCGTCGGGGAGCAGGATGATCCGCTCGGGCTGGAGCGCCTCCACGGCGCCCTCGTCGTGGGTGACCAGCACGACGGCGCCCTTGTAGGTGCGCAGCGCGCCGAGGATCTCCTCGCGGCTGGCGGGGTCGAGGTTGTTGGTCGGCTCGTCGAGCAGCAGCACGTTCGCCGAGGAGACCACCAGGGTGGCGAGGGCGAGACGGGTCTTCTCGCCGCCGGAGAGGACCCCGGCGGGCTTGTCGACGTCGTCGCCGGAGAACAGGAACGAGCCGAGGACCTTGCGGACCTCGACCAGATCCAGGTCGGGGGCGGCGGACCGCATGTTCTCCAGGACCGTGCGCTCGGGGTCGAGGGTCTCGTGCTCCTGCGCGTAGTAGCCGAGCTTGAGGCCGTGGCCCGCGACGACCTGGCCGGTGTCGGGCTGCTCCGCCCCGCCGAGCAGCCGCAGCAGGGTGGTCTTGCCGGCGCCGTTCAGGCCGAGGATGACGACCCGGGAGCCCTTGTCGATGGCCAGGTCGACGTCGGTGAAGATCTCCAGCGAGCCGTACGACTTCGACAGGCCCTCCGCCATCAGCGGGGTCTTGCCGCAGGGTGCCGGCTCCGGGAAGCGGAGCTTGGCGACCTTGTCGGAGACGCGGACGGCGTCCAGGCCGGAGAGCAGCTTGTCGGCGCGGCGGGCCATGTTCTGCGCGGCGACCGTCTTGGTGGCCTTGGCGCGCATCTTGTCGGCCTGCGAGTGCAGGGCCGCCGCCTTCTTCTCGGCGTTGGCGCGCTCGCGCTTGCGGCGCTTCTCGTCGGCCTCGCGCTGCTGCTGGTAGAGCTTCCAGCCCATGTTGTAGACGTCGATCTGGGAGCGGTTGGCGTCCAGGTAGAACACCTTGTTGACGACCGTCTCGACCAGGTCGACGTCGTGGCTGATGACGATGAAGCCGCCGCGGTAGGTCTTGAGGTAGTCCCGCAGCCAGACGATGGAGTCGGCGTCGAGGTGGTTGGTCGGCTCGTCGAGGAGCAGGGTGTCCGCGTCGGAGAACAGGATGCGGGCCAGCTCGACCCGGCGGCGCTGACCGCCGGACAGCGTGTGCAGGGGCTGGCCGAGCACCCGGTCGGGCAGGTTGAGCGCGGCGGCGATGGTGGCGGCCTCGGCCTCGGCGGCGTACCCGCCCTTGGTGAGGAACTCCGTCTCCTGGCGCTCGTACTGCCGCAGGGCCTTCTCGCGGGTGGCGCCCTGGCCGCCCGCGATGCGCTGCTCGTTCTCGCGCATCTTGCGGATCAGGACGTCCAGGCCGCGCGCGGAGAGGATGCGGTCACGGGCGAGGACGTCGAGGTCGCCGGTGCGGGGGTCCTGCGGGAGGTAGCCGACCTCGCCGGAACGGGTGACGGTGCCGCCGGCGGGCATGCCCTCGCCGGCGAGGACCTTGGTGAGGGTGGTCTTGCCTGCGCCGTTGCGGCCGACGAGACCGATGCGGTCGCCCTTGGCGACGCGGAAGGAGGCGTTCTCGATGAGGATGCGGGCGCCGGCGCGCAGCTCGATGCCGGAGGCGGAGATCACGGACAGACTCCAGGGCGGGTGGGAGACGGGATGGACGGCTGAGGGCGTTCCCGCCGTCTAATGCGCGAGGAGAATGGCCATGGAGCCATTCTAACGGGGTTGTGCAACCAGTTTTCCGGGCTTCGGCGTCCGGCCGGCGGGGCGCCCGTCCGGGTCGAGGTCAGCGGCTTGCCGGGGCGTTGTCAGTGGCGGGTGCCAGACTGGGCGACGGGTGATATTCCCGACAAGGGCGCCCATGAGGGAGCGAGTCGCACGACCGGCGGGGACCACGAGGGAGTGATCGGCATGACAGGGACGGGCGGCGGGCGTCCGGGCATCAGCCCGACGGTGCTGTACAAGGACGCGAAGGCGGCGATCCGTCAGCTCACGGAGGCCTTCGGCTTCACCGAGCTGGCGGTGTACGAGGGCGCGGACGGGGCGGTGGCGCACGCCGAGCTGACGCAGTCCGGCGGAGTGGTGATGCTCGGTTCGAAGGGCACCGGCAGCGCCTTCGACACGGCGATGAAGGACGGGGGCCCGGTCGGGGTGTACGTCGTGGTGGACGACGTGGACGCCCACCACCGGCGGGCCGTGGAGCACGGCGCGGAGATCCTGATGCCGCCGACGGACCAGGACTACGGCTCACGCGACTACATGGCCACAGACGCCGAGGGCAACGTCTGGAGCTTCGGGACGTACCAGCCGTCGGTGCCGGGCTGAGGGCCTGCCGTGCGGGGCGGCCGGCGGGGCCGCCCCGTGGTCGAGCTGCCGCCCGTGGTTCAGCTGCCTCCGGTGTGCACCTGGAAGGCGGCGCGGCGGACGGCCTTGGCGAGGGCCGGGTCGGGGTGCGCGGCGGCGAGCGCCACCAAAACCTGCACGGTGCGCGGGTGCCCGACGGCACGGACCTCGGCGAGGAGCGCGGGGACGGTCGGCTGAAGCGCGGACTCCAGGTGTCTGACGAGCATCGGGGCCTCACCGTGGTCGGCGACGGCCGCGGCGGTGTCGACCCACAGCCAGGTGGCCTCCTCGCGGGTGAGCACCTCGTGGGCGTCCTCGGGGTCCACTCCGTCGTGCTCGGCGAGCCAGAGCAGGGCGTACGGCCTGAGGGCGGGCTCGTCCACCACGGCGCGGACGTCGTGCTCGGCCGGGGCGCCGACCACGCGCAGCGCCTCGAAGGCGAGGCCGCGCAGCAGGGCGTCCTCGCCGCGGGCGGCGTTCAGCAGTTCGGTGACGGCGCTGCCGACGGGGCGGGCGGCGAGCCAGGCTCGGTACTCGGCGCGGGCGGCGTTGGGGCGGAGCTGGGCGCAGCCGCGGAGCATGTCCTCGGCGGACTGCTCGATGTGGCCGGCGGGGCTCTGCGCGGCGACGCAGATCTGCTCCAGCTTGACCCAGACCGCCCAGTTGCCGAGCGGGGTGAGGGTGGCGTGTCCGTCGCCGCAGGTGAGGGCGCCCACCGAGGCGAGGGCGTGCAGGGCCCAGTCGAGGAGGGGGGCGAGCTCGGCGTCCTGGGCGGGCTCCGCCTGGCCGGCGACGGCGGCGGGGCGCGGGGCCTTGGGGCGCGCGGTGACGGCTTCGGGGCCGTAGGAGACCTCGCAGCGTTCGGTGCGCAGTTCGGTGACGCGCTGGCAGAGGAGGTCGAGGAGCTGGTCCACGGGGACGGGGCCGGCGGACAGCTGGAGGAAGGAGAGCACCTGGGGCATCGCCGAGACGACCTCGGCGACGGCGGCGGACTCCTGGTCCCGGGGTTCGGGCAGGGCGAGGGACCAGGCGTCGAAGAGGGCGACCCAGCCGCGCAGGACGGCGCTGTCGTCGCGGTCCCAGGCGCGCAGGCGCCAGCCGGGGCGGGCGCTGTCGCCGTGGACCTCGACGAGGCCGGCGAGGCGGGCGGTGTCCCAGTCGGCGCGGACCTGGGAGAGGCTCAGGCCGAGGTCGCCGGCCGCCCGTTCGGCCGTGGTGTCGGAGAGGGTGGCCTTGCCGTCGGTCGCCGCGTCCCTGCCGGGGCCGAGGGCGCTGTCGGCCCAGCGGGCGACGCGGGCGGCGGCGGCCAGACCCGAGCGCGCCATTCTGGCCAGCTCCGCCGGGGCGGGGGTGCCCTCCGGCGGGCGGGGCGCGGGGCGGCGCGTGCGCCGCTGGTTCACTGCTGAGGGGGCGGCGGCCAGGGGTCGCGGGCGGACGAGTCGAAGCCTGGAGTCGCGCGGGATACGGGACGTCACGGGTGCAGTCTTCCGGTTGACGGTCCGAAAACCCAAACGGAATGCCACGGAGGGCTATGGGGGCGGTCAACGGGTGGGGGTGGGAGGGGGTGTGGAGATGCGATCTGGCCAGTGGTACGGCGTTTAACGGAACGTGGGGTGTCCTGGGGGGTGGGGTCGGGTGAGGCGGGCGTCTGGGGTGCGTTGACCGGGGTCGGTGCCGGGGGGGGTGGGGTGCGTGGCCCGGCGTTGCGGGGTGCCGCCTGCGCCCACCCGTGCCGCCCCAGCGGCAGGACTGCCCGCAGGCTACGTGGGGCCGGGGGCTGCGGCGCGATGGGGAGCTGGCCGGATGGGTGGGGGCGGGGGGTTACATCAGGGGGGTGAGGAAGCGGCGGAGGGATTCTTCGTAGGGGGTGGGGGTTGTGTTCCACATGGCTGCGTGGGGGGCCTCGGGGATCGGGTGGAGGGTGACCAGGTCGGGGCGCCGGGCGGCCAGGGTGCGGGACGGGGCCCAGGGGGCGACCCGGTCGTCCGGGCCGTGGAAGATCAGGGTGGGGGCGGCGAGGAGGGAGGGGTCCGAGGCGGGGTCGGCGTGCAGGCCGGTGCGGCCCTGGGCGGCGCGGACCGCCAGCGGCAGCAGCGGACCGGGGGTGTGGCGGGCGGCGGCGAGCGCGCGCAGGGTCGCCTGCCAGTCGAGGACCGGGGAGTCGAGCACCAGCCCGGAGATCAGATGCCGCAGACCCGAGCGGGTGGCGGCGCGCAGGGCCATCGTCGCGCCGGTGGACCAGCCGAGCAGGACAAGGCGTTCGGCGCCGTAGCGGACGGCGTACCGCATCGCCGCGTCCACGTCGCGCCACTCCGTCTCACCGAGGTGGTTCAGCCCGTCCGGGGGGCGGGGTGCCCCGAGGTCGCCTCGGTAGGCGAGGGCCAGGACCGGGAAGCGGCGGCTGTGCAGGAAGCCGGTCAGGTTGAGGGCGTGCTCCCGGGTGGCGCCCAGGCCGTGCACGGCGATGACCCAGGTGCGGCGCGCCCCGGGGACGAACCAGGCGGGCAGCGCGCCGAGTTCGCCGGGCACGTCGACGTCGGCGTGGTCGAGGCCGAGCGCGCTGCCGGGGTTGCCGACGTACAGGTTGGGCGTGAGCCAGACGGCGTCGCCGGCGCTCAGGCTGCCGTGGGTGACGCGTTCGAGGCGGCGTACGACGCTGTCGGCGGAGTGCGGGGCGTCGGTCAGGACGGGCCCGACGACCGCGTGGGAGCCGTCGCCGGCGAGGCCGTAGGTTCCGGGGCGCAGGCTCGCGAGGTCGCGGGTGAGGGTGATCCGGCCGGGGGCCGTGCCGTGCACGGTGAGGCGGGGTTCGGTGGGCAGGGGCCGGCCGGGCGGCGCCTTGAGCGCGGCGTCGCTGGCGAGTCTGCCGGCGGCGACACTGACGGCGCCGGCGGCCAGGGCTGCGGTGACGGCGGCGGCCGTCGCGGTGACAGTGCGCACCCGTCCAGTGTCCCGGCGGATTCCCGTACCGGCCAGTGCTGGGACGTACACCGGTGCCCCCGGCGCACCGACACCGGTTCACGTGCCCCCGGCGACCGCCTCATCCGAGCCGTCGCCCGTCCCCCGTTGGCCGTACCCCCGCAGCCGCTCCCCCGCCTCGGTCATCTGCTCGGCGGTGAGGAGGCTCGGGGTGAGGCCGGGGACGCTGGACGCGGTCAGCCACAGACGGCACATCCACTCCAGTTGGGCCGTGCGGTCGTAGGCCTGGTCGAGGGTGGCGCCGTAGGTGAGGGCGCCGTGGTTGCGCAGGAGGCAACCGGTGCGGTCAGCGAGGGCGCGCAGCGCGTTCGCGGCCAGCTCGTCGGTGCCGTAGGCGGCGTAGGGGGCGACCCGTACGGGGCCGCCGAGGGCGGCGGCCATGTAGTGGACGGTCGGGAGCTCGGCCACGAGGGTCGAGACGGCCGTGGCGTGCACGGCGTGGGTGTGGACGACGGCGCGGGCGTCGGTGGCGCCGTACACGGCCAGGTGCATGGGCAGTTCGCTCGTCGGGACGAGCGAGCCGAGCACCTGCCGTCCGTCGAGGTCGACGCCGGTGACGTCGTGCGGCGTCAGCCGGTCGTAGGGCACGCCCGAGGGGGTGACCAGGACGGTGTCGCCGACGCGGACGGAGACGTTGCCGGAGGTGCCGACGACCAGTCCGTCGGCCACCGTGCGGCGGGCCGTCGCCACCAGCTCCTCCCAGGCGGCCGCCACCTGAGCCGTGTCATGACCGGCGCCGGGGGCGGCGGGCTCCTCGATCGCCCGTTCGTGGTCTCTGCCGTGATCCATGCCGTGATCCTCCCAGCGGCCGCGCCCCCGGGCCCGCGGACGCACAAGCGGAATGCGTTCCGCCATGTGGTGACACCACGAAGCCCGCCCCAGTTCACCTTCCGTTCACCCTGGTTACTTACGTTCTTCGAGCCAATGACGCTCGAACGATTGCCTGGGTAAATGGAAAGCTTCTCGCTGATCCTCGCGATTGTGGTGGTAACCGCACTCGCGTTCGATTTCACGAACGGTTTCCACGACACCGCCAACGCGATGGCCACCACCATCTCGACCGGTGCGCTCAAGCCCAAGGTCGCGGTGGCCATGTCCGCCGTACTCAACCTTGTGGGTGCTTTCCTCTCCGTGGAGGTCGCCAACACGATCTCCAAGGGGCTCGTCGACGAGACCGGTATCCGTCCCGAGGTCATCTTCGCGGCCCTGGTCGGCGCGATCCTCTGGAATCTGCTGACCTGGCTGGTCGGACTGCCCTCCAGCTCCTCGCACGCCCTGATGGGCGGTCTGATCGGCGCCACCATCGCCTCCGCGGGCGTCGGCGCCGTCCACGGTGACGTGCTCGTCACCAAGGTGCTCCTCCCCGCGGTCGCGGCCCCGATCGTCGCCGGCATCGCCGCGATGCTCGCCACCCGCCTGTCGTACACGATGGGCAAGAAGGCCGACGGCAAGGCCGCCGAGAAGGGTTACCGGGCCGGCCAGATCGCCTCCGCGGGCCTGGTCTCCCTCGCTCACGGCACCAACGACGCCCAGAAGACGATGGGCATCATCACCCTCGCCCTGGTCGCCGGCGGCACGGTCGCGCCCGACTCCGACCCGCCCCTGTGGGTCATCCTGTCCGCCGGCCTCGCGATCGCGCTCGGCACCTACCTCGGCGGCTGGCGCATCATCCGCACCATGGGCAAGGGCCTGACCGACCTCCAGCCGCAGCAGGGCTTCGCCGCCCAGACCAGCGCGGCCACGGTCATCCTGGCCTCCTCCCACCTCGGCTTCTCCCTCTCCACCACCCACTCGGTCTCCGGCGCGGTGATGGGCGCGGGCCTGGGCCGCAAGGGCGGCGTCGTCCGCTGGTCGACCGCCACCCGCATGTTCGTCGCCTGGGGCCTGACGCTCCCGGCCGCGGCCCTGGTCGGCGCGCTCGCCGAGTACGTCACGGGCCTCGGCGACTGGGGCACCGCGGTCGTCGCGCTCTTCCTGATCGGCTCCAGCGCCGCCATCTGGAAGATCTCCCGCCGCGAGGTCGTCGACCACACCAACGTCAACGAGCCCGAGGAGCCGGCCGGCGTCGTCACCCAGGCGATCGCCGCGGTGACCCCGCCCCCGGCGGGCACGGTCGCCGACGGTCTGACGGCCACCATCCCGGCGCCCACCGCCGAGTCGGCCCCGCCGGCCGCGACCACCACCGTCTGAGCCCCGCCCACCCCGGTACGAAGGAAGAAATCGTATGAAGATCGACTGGGCGGCTCTCGGCTCCGTCTTCGGCGTCAGCCTGGTGGTCACCGTGGCCCTCGTCGGCCTGTTCACCCTCGGCATCATGGGCCTCTCCCGCCGCGAGCGGGCCGTGGCCCAGGGCGACTCGGCCGCTCTCGCGGTCACCGGCGCGTACGCGTGCTTCGCGGCGTGCGCGGCGGCGGTGACGTACGGCATCTCGCTGATCGTCGCCTAGCACCCCCGAGGGACGCGCATCCGGGGCGCGGGACGGTTCGCCGTCCCGCGCCCCACACGCGTCCGCCCCGCGCCCCACGCGTGCGTACAGGTGGCGCACGGGACGAGACGGGGGCGCGAAGGGGCGTGTGGGCTTCTGCACACACCCCCGTCGCAGGTCAACAGCAAGTTGACGGCCCTTCCGCGCCCGTGGTGGACTGCCCACGCCATGTACGGCGGCAGGAGAGGAAGCCGGTGCGAATCCGGCGCGGTCCCGCCACTGTCACCGGGGGCGGTCACGATCCCCGGGAGCCAGGAACTCTCGCCGTCGGTCTCGTCGAACCAGGGCGCGGACACCCTGAGTGAGGACATAACGCCATGCCCGGCTGCCGTTCGAGGACCAGCACCAGGCCGCTCCCCGCCCCCGCGGCCGGCTGAGCCCATGGGTGCCGATCGCGTCCACGCGTACGGCGCCGCCGCCGGCCTCCTGGGGGACCTGCTCCTCGGCGATCCGCGCCGCGGGCATCCCGTGGCCGTGTTCGGCCGGGCCGCCGCCGGTGTGGAGCGGGCGCTGTACCGGGACCACCGCGGCTGGGGCGCATTGCACACCGCCGTGTGCGCCGGGGGCGCCGTGGCGCTCGGAGCGCTCGCCTCCCGGACCGTACGCTCCTCCCCCGCCGTCTCCGTCGCGCTGACCGGGGCAGCCACCTGGGCCGTCGTCGGGGGGACGTCCCTCGTACGCGAGGCGCGGGCCGTCGGGCGGGCCCTGGAGGCGGGCGACGTCGAGGCCGCGCGGGAGCGGCTGCCCCATCTGTGCGGGCGGGACCCGCAGTCGCTGGACGCCGACGGGATCGCCCGAGCGGTGGTGGAGTCGGTCGCCGAGAACACCTCCGACGCCGTCGTCGGGGCGCTGGTGTGGGGGGCCGTCGGCGGAGTGCCGGGGCTGCTCGGCTTCCGGGCCGTGAACACGCTGGACGCCATGGTCGGGCACCGGTCGCCCCGCTACCGGCGCTTCGGGTGGGCCTCGGCCCGCCTCGACGACGTCGCCGGCTGGCCGGGGGCGCGGCTGACCGCCGTCCTGGCGGCCCTCGCCGGGGACGACCGGCGGGGCGCGGTGCGGGCCTGGCGCGCCGACGCCGGCAAGCACCCGAGCCCCAACGCCGGGCCGGTGGAGGCATCCTTCGCGGGCGCCCTCGGGGTGCGGCTGGGCGGGACGCTCTCCTACGGCGGCCGCGTCGAGCACCGGCCCGTGCTCAACGGGGCGGCCGGGCGGGCCGTCGTGCCCGGGGACATCGAACGTGCCGCGCGGCTGTCCCGCCGCGTCGGCCTGCTCGCGCTCGGCGTCACGGTGGCCGCACGCGCCGTCGCGGCGAAAGCGAAGGCCACGAGCACGGTCACAGCCACAAGCACAGCCACAGCCACAGCCACAGCCACAGCCGCAGTCACAGCGGGATCGAAAGGGCGTGCGTCATGAGCGGGGGGCTCCTCGTCGCCGGCACCACCTCCGACGCCGGCAAGAGCGTCGTGACCGCCGGGATCTGCCGGTGGCTGGTGCGGCAGGGCGTGAAGGTGGCGCCGTTCAAGGCGCAGAACATGTCGCTGAACTCGTTCGTGACGCGTGAGGGCGCCGAGATCGGGCGGGCCCAGGCCATGCAGGCCCAGGCCTGCCGGGTCGAGCCGACCGCGCTGATGAACCCCGTGCTGCTCAAGCCGGGCGGCGAGCAGAGCAGCCAGGTCGTGCTGCTCGGCAAGCCCGTCGGCGAGATGAGCGCCCGGGGCTACCACGGCGGCCGCCGGCAGCGGCTGCTGGAGACGGTGCTGGACTGCCTGGCCGAGCTGCGGGGCACGTATGACGCCGTGATCTGTGAGGGGGCGGGCAGTCCCGCCGAGATCAACCTGCGGCGGACCGACATCGTGAACATGGGGCTCGCGCGCAACGCGCGGCTGCCGGTGCTGGTGGTGGGCGACATCGACCGCGGGGGCGTCTTCGCCTCCTTCTTCGGGACCGTCGCCCTGCTCTCCCCCGAGGACCAGGAACTCGTCGCCGGGTTCCTCGTGAACAAGTTCCGCGGTGACGTCTCGCTGCTGGAGCCGGGCCTGGACATGCTGCACGGGCTCACCGGGCGGCCGTCGTACGGGGTGCTGCCGTTCCGGCACGGCCTCGGCATCGACGAGGAGGACGGGCTGAGGGTCTCGCTGCGGGGCACCGTGCGGGAGTCGAACGTCGCCCCGCCCGTCGGCGAGGACGTGCTGCGGGTCGCCGTCTGCGCGATCCCCCTCATGTCCAACTTCACCGACGTGGACGCGCTGGCCGCCGAGCCCGGGGTAGTGGTGCGATTCGTGGACCGGCCGGAGGAACTGGCCGACGCCGACCTCGTGGTGATCCCGGGGACCAGGGGGACCGTGCGGGCGCTGGAGTGGCTGCGCGAGCGCGGGCTCGCGGACGCCGTGCGGCGCAGGGCCGCCGAGGGACGGCCGGTGCTCGGCGTCTGCGGCGGGTTCCAGGTGCTCGGCGAGCACATCGACGACGAGGTGGAGAGCCGCCGCGGACAGGTGGAGGGGCTCGGCCTGCTGCCGGTGCGGGTGCGGTTCGCCCGCGAGAAGACCCTCACCCGGCCGGTGGGCGAGGCCCTCGGCGAGCGGGTCGAGGGGTACGAGATCCATCACGGCGTGGCCACCGTCGAGGGCGGCGAGCCCTTCCTGGACGGCTGCCGCGTCGGGCAGACCTGGGGCACCCACTGGCACGGCTCGCTGGAGTCGGACGGCTTCCGGCGGGCGTTCCTGCGCGAGGTGGCCGCCGCCGCGGGCCGCCGGTTCGTGCCGGCCTCCGACACCTCGTTCGCCGCGCTGCGCGAGGAGCAGCTCGACCGGCTCGGCGACCTGATCGAGGAGCACGCGGACACCGGCGCGCTGTGGCGGCTCATCGAGTCGGGCGCGCCGCCGGGACTGCCGTTCGTCCCGCCGGGGGCGCCCGTATGAGCCTTTCACCCCTGTCCCCGTCCTCGCCGACCGCCTACGCCGACCCGGCGTCCGAAGGAGTGATCGTCACGTGACCGCCCCCTTTCCGTTCACGGCCGTCGTCGGACAGGACGACCTCCGGCTGGCCCTGCTCCTGAACGCGGTGAGTCCGGCGGTCGGCGGGGTCCTGGTGCGCGGCGAGAAGGGCACCGCCAAGTCGACGGCGGTGCGGGCGCTTTCGGCGCTGCTGCCGGAGGTGGCGGTGGTGCCCGGGTGCCGTTTCTCCTGCGACCCGGCGGCGCCGGACCCCGGCTGTCCTGACGGGCCGCACGAGGCGGCGGCGGGCGCGACGCGCCCCGCGCGCATGGTGGAGCTGCCCGTCGGCGCGTCGGAGGACCGGCTCGTGGGAGCGCTGGACATCGAGCGGGCTCTCGCGGAGGGCGTGAAGGCGTTCGAGCCGGGTCTCCTCGCGGACGCGCACCGCGGCATCCTCTACGTCGACGAGGTCAACCTCCTGCACGACCATCTCGTCGACCTGCTGCTGGACGCGGCGGCGATGGGCGCCTCGTACGTCGAGCGTGAGGGCGTGTCGGTGCGGCACGCCGCCCGCTTCCTGCTCGTCGGGACGATGAACCCCGAAGAGGGCGAGCTGCGGCCTCAGTTGCTGGACCGGTTCGGGCTGACCGTCGAGGTGGCCGCGTCGCGGGAGCCCGAGCAGCGGGTGGAGGTCGTGCGGCGGCGGCTCGCCTACGACGACGACCCGGCGGGGTTCGCCGCGGGCTGGGCGCGGGAGGAGGCCGACGTCCGGGCGCGGGTCGTGGCGGCCCGGGACCTGCTGCCGCATGTGCGGCTCGGCGACGGTGCGTTGCTGCGGATCGCCGCGACCTGCGCCGCGTTCGAAGTGGACGGCATGCGGGCCGACATCGTGATGGCGCGGACGGCGACGGCGCTGGCGGCGTGGGCCGGACGGACCGACGTGCTCGCGGAGGACGTACGGCAGGCGGCGCTGCTCGCGCTGCCGCACCGCCGTCGCCGCAACCCCTTCGACGCGCCGGGCCTGGACGAGGACAAGCTCGACGAGACGCTGGACCGGTTCCCCGACGACGACCTCGACGAGCGAGGCGGCCGGAACGACCGGACCGACCGGACCGACCGGACCGACGGCGACGACGGCGACGAGGACCCCGACCCCGACGGACCGGGCGGCCCGGACGGCCCGGGCGGGGGCGGCGGGCTGCCGCCGCAGGACGGGCCCGAGGGCGGCGAGCCGCCGTCCGGTGAGGCGCCCGCGCCGGCGGACCCCGGCGAGAGCAAGGGCGAGGGCGGCCGGCCGGCCGGCGCCGGGGAGCAGTCCGCCGTGCGGGCCGCCGAGCCCTTCCGTACGAAGGTGCTGAGCGTGCCCGGTCTCGGGGAGGGCGCCGCCGGGCGGCGCTCGCGGGCCCGGACCGAGCACGGGCGTACCACCGGGGCCCGGCGTCCCCGCGGGGCGCTCACCAAGCTGCACCTGGCGGCGACCGTGCAGGCCGCCGCGCCCCACCAGCACGCGCGGGCGCGGTCGGGGCCGGGACTGGTGGTGAGGCGGGACGATCTGCGGCAGGCGACCCGTGAGGGGCGTGAGGGGAACCTCGTGCTGTTCGTGGTCGACGCCTCCGGGTCGATGGCGGCGCGGCAGCGGATGAGCGCCGTGAAGGGCGCCGTGCTGTCGCTGCTGCTGGACGCCTACCAGCGGCGGGACAAGGTGGGGCTGGTGACGTTCCGGGGCTCGGGCGCCGATGTGGCGCTGCCGCCCACCTCGTCGGTGGACGCGGCGGCGGCCCGGCTGGAGGCGCTGCCGACGGGCGGGCGCACCCCGCTCGGCGCCGGGCTGCTGAAGGCGCACGACGTGCTGCGGGTGGAGCGGTTGCGGGATCCCGCGCGGCGGCCGCTGGTCGTGGTGGTCACCGACGGGCGGGCGACGAGTGGAGGGGCGGCGCGAAGCGCCTCCGGCCGGGGTGGTGGTCGGGTGACGGGTGGGACCGAGCCGGTGGCGCTCGCGGGGCGGGCGGCCCGGCTGTTCGCCGCCGAGGGCACCGCGTCGGTGGTCGTGGACTGCGAGACCGGACCGGTGCGGCTGGGGCTCGCCGGGCGGCTCGCGGGTGAGCTGGGAGGTACGGCGGTGACGCTCGACGAACTGCGGGCGGACTCGATCGCCGGGCTGGTCAGGGAAGTTCAGGGCGACAGGAGGGCCGCGTAGATGCCGCAGGGACAGCCGAGCGTCGTACCCGACGACGGACTGACGACACGTCAGCGCCGGAACCGGGCGCTCGTGATGGTGCACACCGGTGTCGGGAAGGGCAAGTCGACCGCCGCCTTCGGGCTGGCGCTGCGGGCCTGGAACCAGGGCTGGCCGATCGGGGTGTTCCAGTTCGTCAAGTCGGCGAAGTGGAAGGTCGGCGAGGAGAACGCGCTGCGGGTGCTGGGCGCCAGCGGTGAGGGCGGCTCGGTCGACTGGCACAAGATGGGCGAGGGCTGGTCGTGGATCCAGCGCGACCCCGACGGCGACAACGCCAGCAACGAGGAGAAGGCCCGGGAGGGCTGGGAGCAGGTCAAGCGCGACCTGGCCGCCGAGCGCTACAAGCTGTACGTGCTGGACGAGTTCGCCTACCCGATGCACTGGGGGTGGATCGACACCGCCGAGGTGATCTCCGTGCTGCGGGACCGGCCCGGGACCCAGCACGTGATCGTCACCGGGCGCAACGCGCCGCAGGAACTGGTCGACTTCGCCGACCTCGTCACCGACATGTCCAAGGTCAAGCACCCGATGGACGCGGGGCAGAAGGGGCAGCGGGGTATCGAGTGGTGACGTCCGCCTCGTTGTCCTCGCTGGTGTCCTCCTCGGTGTCGGTGCCCCGGCTGGTCGTCGCCGCGCCGTCCTCCGGCAGCGGCAAGACCACCGTCGCGACGGGGCTGATGGCCGCGTTCGCCGCGCGGGGGCTCGCCGTGTCCCCGCACAAGGTGGGCCCGGACTACATCGACCCCGGGTACCACGCGCTCGCGACCGGGCGGGTGGGACGCAACCTCGACGCGTACATGTGCGGGCCGGCGTCGGTCGGGCCGCTGTTCGCGCACGGGGCGCGCGGCTGCGATCTGGCGATCGTCGAGGGCGTGATGGGGATGTTCGACGGGGCCGCCGGGGAAGGGGAGTTGGCGTCCACGGCGCATGTGGCGAAGCTGCTGCGGGCTCCGGTGGTCCTGGTGGTGGACGCCTCGTCGCAGTCGCGGTCGGTGGCCGCGCTGGTGCACGGGTTCGTGTCGTGGGACCCGGAGGTGCGGGTCGGGGGCGTGATCCTGAACAAGGTGGCCTCCGACCGGCACGAGGCGTTGCTGCGGGAGGCGATGGAGTCGGCGGGGGTGCCGGTGCTGGGGGTGCTGCGGCGGACGGCGCAGGTGGACACCCCGTCACGGCATCTGGGGCTGGTGCCGGTGGCGGAGCGGAGGGCAGCGGCGCTGGACGCCGTGGCGGCGATGGGGGCGCAGGTCGCCGACGGGTGCGATCTGGACGCGGTGATGTCGCTGGCGCGCGGTGCCGGTGTGCTGTCCTGTGCGGCGTGGGACGCGGCCGGGGCTCTCGGCGAGCCGTCCGGGCCGGGCGCGACGGGCCGGGGTGACAGGCCGGTCGTCGCTCTCGCCGGGGGGCCCGCGTTCACCTTCTCCTACGCCGAGCACGCCGAACTGCTCAGCGCCGCCGGGGCCGAGGTCGTGACCTTCGATCCGTTGCGGGACGAGGGGCTGCCCGACGGGAGTGCCGGACTGGTCGTCGGGGGCGGGTTCCCCGAGATGTACGCCGCGGAGCTGTCCGCCAACGAGCCGTTGCGCAAGACCGTCGCCGAACTGGCGCTCAGCGGCGCCCCGATCGCCGCGGAGTGCGCCGGACTGCTTTATCTGTGCCGGGAGTTGGACGGGCAGCCCATGTGCGGGGTGCTCGACGCCTCGGCGCGGATGTCCGGGCGGCTCACCCTCGGCTACCGGGACGCGGTGGCCGTGAGCGACAGCGCGCTGGCCGCGGCCGGGACGCGGATGCGGGGCCACGAGTTCCACCGGACCGTCGTCGAACCGGGGGCGGGGACGGCCCCGGCGTGGGGGATGCGCAGCCCGCAGCGGCGGGTCGAGGGCTTCGTCCAGGGCGGCGTGCACGCGAGCTACCTGCACACGCACTGGGCGGCCGAGCCGGGCGTGGCCCGGCGCTTCGTGGAGAGGTGCCGTACGCCGTGAACGGCGGCGGCTCAGCCCGACAGGCCCACCACCAGCCAGATGAAGGCCGCGCCCGCGATCGTGCAGAGCACGGTGGAGCGGGCGGGGTGATCGTGGTGGGCCTCGGGCAGGATCTCGGCCGCCGCCAGGTAGAGCAGCGCGCCGGCGAAGAGAGCGAGATAGCCGCCGAGCAGGTGCTCGGGGATGGTGACGAACGTGGTCGAGGCCGCGCCGAGGACCGGCGCCGCCGCGTCGGCGAACAGCATGACCAGGGCCTTGCGGCGGGCGTTCCCGTACAGGCTCGTGATGGTGTACGTGTTGAAGCCGTCGGCGAAGTCGTGGGCGACGACCGCCAGCGCGACCGCCGTGCCCATGCCGCCGCCTACCTGGAAGGCCGCGCCGATCGCCACGCCGTCCATGGCGCTGTGGCCGACCATCGCCGCGGCCGCCGTCAGGCCGACCTCGGGTGTGCGGCCGTCGTGCTCCCCCGCGCCGTGGGCCGCCCGGCGCAGGGCCAGCAGCCGTTCCACCAGATGGGCCAGCAGGAAGCCGGCCACGAACAGCAGCAGCGCGGCCGGCACGCCGAACACCTCCGTGCCGGCTGCCTCCAGGGCCTCCGGCAGCAGATCCAGGCCGACCACGCCCAGCATCAGGCCGCCGGCCAGCCCCAGCACCAGGTGGCGGCGGTCGGTCACGCGTTGTGCCGTCCAGCCGCCGGCCAACGTCATCAGGAACGCGCCGAGCGCGACGAACACCGCCATGCCCTCTTCGTATCCGATCAGGGCCCGTCCACGCACCTCCGTCCCCGGGGCAGCGGGGAGGAGGGCCGGTGAGCCTCGTGGTGGGCGTCGGCGCGTCCCGGGGCGTGCCGGTGGAGGAGGTGCTCGGCGTGATCGAGGACGCGCTGCGGGAGGCGGGGCTGTCCGGGCGCGATGTGGCCGAGCTCGCCACCGTGGACGCCAGGCGCGGCGAACCCGGCGTCATCGGGGCGGCCTTGCGGCTCGGGGTGCCCCTGGTGACGTACCCCGCCGCGGAGTTGGCCGCCGTGCGGGTGCCGAACCCGTCGGACGCGCCGGCCGCCGCGCTGGGCACGCCGTCCGTCGCGGAGGCGGCGGCACTCGCGGGCGGGGGCGAACTCCTCGTACCGAAAAGGAAGTCGGCGCGGAGGGACGGGCGGCCGGGCAGGGCGACCTGTGCGGTGGTCCGACGCGACGGTTCCGGGCAGCATCAGCACGAAGGGCATGTGGACTGCCATGCACACTGACGGACACGACCTGCGCCACCACGGGGACTCCGAGGTGCGGGACGACGGCGCCGCGCTGGTCGACCTCGCGGTGAACGTCCGCGCGCACACGCCTCCGGACTGGCTGCGCGAGCACATCGCGGCCTCCCTGACCGGTCTCGCCGCCTACCCCGACGGGCGGCGGGCGCGGGCCGCGGTGGCGGAGCGGCACGGGCTGCCGCCGGAGCGGGTGCTGCTGACGGCGGGCGCGGCGGAGGCGTTCGTGCTGCTCGCCCGCGCTTCGAAGGTGCGCCGGCCGGTGGTGGTGCACCCGCAGTTCACGGAGCCGGAGGCGGCGCTGCGGGACGCCGGGCACAGCGTGGACCGGGTGCTGCTGCGGGAGGAGGACGGCTTCCGCCTCGACCCGGCGGCCGTTCCCGAGGACGCCGACCTGGTGGTGATCGGCAACCCCACGAACCCGACGTCGGTGCTGCATCCCGCGCGGGACGTCACGTGCCTGGCCCGGACCGGGCGCACGCTCGTCGTCGACGAGGCGTTCATGGACGCGGTGCCGGGCGAGCGGGAGTCGCTGGCCGGGCGGACGGACGTGCCCGGACTGGTCGTGCTGCGCAGTCTGACGAAGACGTGGGGGCTGGCGGGGTTGCGCATCGGCTATGTGCTCGGCGCGCCGGAGACGATACGGGAGCTGGAGCGGGCGCAGCCGCTGTGGCCGGTGTCCACGCCCGCGTTGGCGGCGGCGCGGGCGTGTGTGTCGGGGCGGGCGGTCGCGGAGGCGGCGCACGCGGCGCGGCGGGGGGCAGCGGACCGGGGGTACCTCGTGGCGGGGCTTGAGCGGTTCGCGGGGCACGGGGTGCGGGTGGCGGGACCGGCGCAGGGGCCGTTCGTGCTGGTGCGGGTGCCTGACGCGGGGGTGGTGCGCGGGCGGTTGCGGGAGCTGGGCTACGCGGTGCGGCGGGGGGACACGTTTCCCGGCCTCGGGGAGGAATGGGTGCGGGTGGCGGTGCGGGACCGCAGGACGGTGGACGGATTCCTGGAGGCTCTGGGACGGGCGCTGGCCACCGGCTGAGCCAGTGCCTGCCGGGGCACTGGCTCTCCGGGAAGCCGGCGGAGCCCCCGGACCGACGCCGTGGGTCAGCCCACCACGCGTCCGTTCAGCACGATCCGTCGCGGGGCGGCCAGCACGCGTACGTCGGCGCGCGGGTCCTGTTCGTAGACCACCAGGTCGGCCGGGGCGCCCTCGTCCAGGCCCGGCCGGCCCAGCCACGCGCGCGCCGCCCAGGTGGTCGCCCCCAGGGCCCGTACCGGGGGGATGCCGGCCGTGACGAGTTCCGCGACCTCCCCCGCGACCAGCCCGTGGGGCAGGCTGCCGCCGGCGTCGGTGCCGACGTAGACCGGGATGCCGGCGTCGTAGGCGTTGCGGACGGTGTCGTAGCGGCGGGCGTGCAGGCGGCGCATATGGGCGGACCAGGCAGGGAACCTGGCCTCGCCGCCGGCGGCGAGGCCGGGGAAGGTCGCGATGTTCACCAGGGTGGGGACGATGGCGACGCCGCGCGAGGCGAACAGGGGGATCAGCTCGTCGGTGAGGCCCGTGGCGTGCTCGACGCAGTCGATGCCGGACTCGACGAGGTCCTTCAGCGAGTCCTCGGCGAAGCAGTGGGCCGTGACCCGCGCGCCCAGCCGGTGGGCCTCCTTGATCGCCGCCTCGGCGGCCTCCCGGGGCCAGCAGGCGGACAGGTCGCCGAGCTCGCGGTCGATCCAGTCGCCGACCAGCTTCACCCAGCCGTCGCCGCGCCGGGCCTCCTGGGCGACGTAGGCGACGAGGTCGTCCGGCTCGATCTCGTGGGCGTAGCCGCGGAGGTAGCGGCGGGTGCGGGCGATGTGCCGGCCCGCCCGGACGATCTTCGGGAGATCGGGGCGGTCGTCGGTCCAGCGGGTGTCGGAGGGGGAACCGGCGTCGCGGATCAGGAGGGTCCCGGCGTCCCGGTCGGTGAGGGCCTGCCGTTCCGCCGTGTCGCGGTCGACCGGGCCGTGCGCGCCCAGGCCCACGTGGCAGTGGGCGTCGACGAGGCCGGGCAGGGCCCAGCCGGTCACCGTGCGCACGTCACGGGCGCCGGCGGGGCGGTCGTAGGAGATCCGCCCGTCGACGACCCACACCTCGTCGTGGATCTGGTCGTCACCGGGTCCGGCGAGGACCCTGCCCTTCACGTGCAGCACCGCGCGATCGCTCATGTACGGCACCCTAGTGCCGCGGCGGGCAGCGTTCGTCCGTGAAGGAGCGGCGTCCGGTGCGTGCTCTCGGCGTGCCGGCCGGAAGTCCTCGTACTGGGTGTACGTGGGCTTTCGGCCGGTGCGGCGAGTGGGGTCCCCCCTCTGGGGGAGCGTGCCGCGCGTCGCGACGGGGCGAACGCGGCCTGCCGGGGCACTGGCTACTGGGTCTTCTTCAGCTCGTTCGGTGTCCCCTCCTCGACCTCGGCCATCGCCGGGTCGAGGATGCGGGAGAGGAAGTGGCGGGTGCGTTCGTGGGCGGGGGCGCCGATGACCCGGTCGGGGGCGCCGTCCTCGACGATCACTCCGCCGTCCATGAAGACGACCCGGTCGGCGACCTCGCGGGCGAAGGACATCTCGTGCGTGACGACCATCATCGTCATGCCCTCCCGCGCGAGCCCGCGCATCACCGCGAGGACGTCGCCGACGAGTTCGGGGTCCAGGGCCGAGGTCGGCTCGTCGAACAGCATCACCTCGGGGCCCATGGCGAGGGCGCGGGCGATCGCCACCCGCTGCTGCTGGCCGCCGGAGAGGGAGGAGGGGTAGGCGTCCGCCTTGTCGGCGAGGCCCACCCGTTCCAGGTTGGCCGCGGCCACCTTCGCGGCGGCCGCCTTGTCGCGCCGCAGCACCCGGCGCTGCGGCAGGGTGAGGTTCTCGGTCACCGTCAGGTGCGGGAAGAGGTTGAACTGCTGGAAGACCATGCCGATCCGGCGGCGGGCGGCGTCGATGTCGACGTCCGGGTCGGTGAGTTCGGCGCCGCCGACGAAGACCTGGCCCCCGGTCGGCTCCTCCAGCAGGTTCACGCAGCGCAGCAGCGTGGACTTGCCCGAGCCGGACGGGCCGATGACGCAGACGACCTCGCCGCGCCGGATCTCCAGGTCGATGCCGCGCAGGACCTCGTTGTCGCCGAACGACTTGCGCAGGCCGCGCACTTCGATCTCCGGTCGGCTCATTTCACGGCCTCCTGGGCCTTGGCCTCCATACGGCGCACGACGAAGCCGAGCGGGATCGTGACCAGCAGGTAGCACAGGCCGGCGACGAGGATGGGTGTGGAGTTGGCGGTCGTACTGGCCAGGTCGCGGCCGTACTTGGACAGTTCGCGTTCCTCCAGGGTGACGCCGAGGAACAGCACCAGCGAGGAGTCCTTGAAGAGGAGGACCAGTTCGTTGGTGAGCGGCGGGAGGATGACGCGGAACGCCTGCGGGATGATGATCGAGACCATCGCGCGGGCCGGGGAGAAGCCGAGCGAGCGGGCCGCCTCCATCTGCCCCTTGGGGACGGCCTGGATGCCGGCGCGGATGGTCTCCGCCATGTAGGCGGCGGCGACCAGGCCGAGGGCGAGGGCGACCTTGCCGTAGGTGCCGCCGATGATCTCCGTGCCGGGGAAGGCCAGCGGCACGGCCACGCCGATGAAGATGAAGATCAGCAGGGCGGGCAGGCCGCGGAAGATCTCGATGTAGATCCCGGCGAGCCAGCGGTAGGGGCCGACGGACGACAGCCGCATCAGGGCGATGACCATGCCGAGGGCCAGTCCGACCAGGAACCCGGACACCGTGTAGAGCACGGTGTTCTTCAGCGCCAGCGTGATGACCTCGGGGAACATCTGCTCGGCGATGTCGGCCTGGGCGAACTGGTTCTGGAGCCGGTCCCAGTCCGCCGAGAGCGCGAAGGCGATCACGGCGGCGACGAAGACGGCGTACTGGACGCCGCGGGAGACGCCGCGCTTCTGCCGCCGGGTCAGGCCCTTGCGGCGGGGTGTCGCGTCGGGTTCGGCGGCCGCCGCGGGTTCGGTGTCGCTCATGATGCGGCGGGGGCGGACGGGGCGGCCGCCGCCGGGTCGTACGGGCCGATCCACTGCTCGTAGAGCTTCTTGTACGTGCCGTCGGCCTTGGCGTCGGCGATCGCCTTGTTGATGGCCGCGACCAGCTTGGCGTTGCCCTTCTTCACCGTGAAGCCGTACTGCTCGCCGGTGTCGAGGTTGTCGACGACCTTGAAGGCGTTCGCGTTGGCCTTGTCCTTCAGCCAGCCCTGGACGACGGGGTAGTCGATGACGACGGCCTTGACCTGGCCGGTGCGCAGGCCGTTGAGGACGGCGTCGGAGGACTCGAAGGAGACCGGGTCGAAGCCCTGCTTCTTGACGTAGTCCTCGCCGGTGGTCTGCGCCTGGGCGCCGAGCTTGACCTTCTTGGCCTTGATGTCGGCGAGTGAGCCGACGCCGGCGCTCTTGTCGACGAGGACGGCCTGGGTGGCGTCGAAGTAGGGGTCGGAGAAGTCGACGTTCTTCTTGCGCTCCTCGGTGATGGTCATGCCGGCGGCGGCCAGGTCGCACTCGCCGGAGTTGAGGAACGCGCCGGTCTTGAAGTTCTCGAACGGGGTGTCGAGGATCGCCTGCTTCACGCCCAGGTCCTTGGCGACCAGGTCGATGAGGGAGACGTCGAAGCCCTGCACCTTGCCGTCGATCTCCGACTGGAACGGCGGGTACGGCAGGTGGGTGCAGGTGGTGAGCTGTCCGGCCTTGACGAGCTGGACCCCGCCGGCGGTCTTGGCGCCGCCCGAGTCGTCGGTCTTCGTGCAGGCGGTCATGAACAGCAGGCCGGCCGTCACGGTGGCGGCGGCCAGGATGCGGGGGGTCCGGCGCCCGGAGAGCGTGGTCACGGCGGGCCTTCCTGTGCAGGGGTTCGTGGGGGTGATACGCGATCGTTGTTCAGATTATAAGGATGGGTTTGAGGTACTCAAACCAAACCGATGGTCACAGGGTCGCGCGGCCTGCGAAATCGGCCCTCGGGGTGGGCCGATGGGCGTTTCGCGGGGGTGGGACGGCTGCCGGTTACTCTCGTCACCTCTACCCCCGTGAGCCGAAAGAGCACCGCTGTGACACACCCGTTCCTGGATCTTGCCCCGCTGAGTGCCGCCCGCTTCGCGTCGATCGAGGACCGGGTGGCGCGGCTGCTGAGCACCCGGCAGGACGTCGTGATCATGCAGGGCGAGGCGCTGCTTCCGCTGGAGGGCGCGATCCGCGGCACGGCGGGGCCCGGCACCACCGCACTGAACATCGTCACCGGGCCGTACGGGCAGACGTTCGGGGACTGGCTGAGGGACTGCGGCGCCACGGTGATCGACCTGGCGGTGCCCTTCCACACGGCGGTCACCGCCGAGCAGGTCCGGGCGGCGTTCGCCGAGCACCCGGAGATCGACTTCGTCTCGCTGGTGCACGCCGAGGCCGCCACCGGCAACACCAACCCGGTCGCGGAGATCGGCGCGGTGGTGCGCGAGCACGGCGCGCTGTTCTACCTGGACGCGGTCGCCTCGGTGGCGGCGGAGCCGGTGCTGCCGGACGCGTGGGGCGTGGACCTGTGCGTGATCGGGGCGCAGAAGGCGATGGGCGGACCGGCGGGCGTGTCGGCGGTGTCGGTGAGCGAGCGGGCGTGGGCGCTGATGGCGGCGAACCCGGGGGCGCCGCGCCGCTCGTACCTGTCGCTGCTCGACTGGAAGGAGCGCTGGGTGGACGGCGGCCGCAAGGCGCTGCTGCACGCGCCGGCGCAGCTGGAGATGCTGGCACTGGAAGCGTGCGTGGAGCGGATCGAGGCGGAGGGCCTGGAGACGGTGATGGCCCGCCACGCGTCGGCCGCCGCGGCGACCCGTGCGGGCGCGGCGGCGCTGGGCGGTGGCCTGGAGCCGTACGTGCACGAGGCCCGGGAGGCGGCGCCGGTCGCCACGACCCTGCGCGCACCGGCGGGCACGGCGGCCTCGGAGCTGGTGGCCCGGGCCCTGGCGAGCGACCCGACGCTGCCGCTGGCGGCAGGCGGCGGCGCGCTGGCGGGCGAGATGATCCGCGTGAACCACTACGGCCCGGCGGCGACCCCGGGCACGGTGCGCGGCGCCCTGACGGCCCTGGCCTCCGCCCTCACCGCGCACGGCCACGAGGTGGACCTTGCGTCGGCCCTCCGGTCGGCGGACGAGGCCTGGATCTGACGCCCGTTTCCCGCGATCGCGAGGGCGAGATGACGGGAGTCTGAATTCAAGGTGATTCAGGAATTCCTTGATTGCTTATGCGGATAGCTTTCCCAGGTTCTTCTGCCCCGGTTTCCCAGCTCTAAACACAGGCAAATTTCGAGCTGATTACCTTCGGGTGACGCATTGCACAGAGGTTTATCTTTGTCCCGATTTGACCGGTGCAAATCGGGACACAGTCACCTCCGGCCACGAGTGCATCACCAAACCGACGCCGCCTCTCCACGCATTTTTTGATTTCACTCGGTAAATTCAATCCGCATGACTGCCACGCAAGCAGACCTGCAGATCGACCGCCCCACGGTGGCGGACGGGGCCGCGCTCTGGCGTATCGCCAAGGATTCCGGAACCCTCGACCTGAACTCGTCCTACAGCTACCTGCTGTGGTGCCGTGACTTCGCCGGCACCTCGGCGGTGGCGCGTGCCGAGGACGGCACCCCCGTCGGGTTCATCACCGGATACGCACGCCCCGAGGACCCGCACACCCTTCTGGTCTGGCAGGTGGCGGTCGACGCCGCGTACCGCGGCCGCGGACTGGCCGCGGCCCTGCTCGACGGGCTGATCGCCCGGGTCACCGCCGAACACCCCATCACCGCCGTGGAGACGACGATCTCCCCCGGCAACACCGCCTCCGAGCGGCTGTTCACGTCCTTCGCCGCCCGGCACGGAGCCGGCCTCACCCGCGAGGTGCTGTTCGGCGCGGACCAGTTCCCCGACGGCCCGCACGACCCGGAGGTCCTGTACCGGATCGGCCCCCTCGCCGCCCGGCCCTGACAGCCGGTCCGCCCCGAACTTCCGCCCCGCCCAGGGCACATCCCCACACCCCGCAACGAGGAGCGCTTCGCCGTGACCATCACTCAGCCCGACCTCAGCGTCTTCGAGACCGTCGAATCCGAGGTTCGCAGCTACTGCCGTGGCTGGCCCGTCGTCTTCGACCGGGCGCAGGGCAGCCGCATGTTCGACGAGGACGGCCACCAGTACCTCGACTTCTTCGCCGGCGCCGGCTCACTCAACTACGGCCACAACAACCCGGTGCTGAAACGGGCGCTGATCGACTACCTGTCGCGTGACGGCGTCACCCACGGCCTCGACATGTCCACCGTCGCCAAGCGGTCCTTCCTCCAGGCCTTCCAGGACCTGGTGCTGCGGCCGCGCGACCTGCCGTACAAGGTCATGTTCCCGGGCCCGACGGGCACCAACGCCGTCGAGTCCGCACTGAAGCTGGCCCGCAAGGTGAAGGGGCGCGAGGCGATCGTGTCGTTCACCAACGCCTTCCACGGCATGTCGCTGGGCTCGCTCGCCGTCACGGGCAACGCCTTCAAGCGGGCCGGCGCCGGCATCCCGCTGGTGCACGGCACGCCGATGCCGTTCGACAACTACTTCGACGGCACGGTCCAGGACTTCCTGTGGTTCGAGCGGCTCCTGGAGGACCAGGGCTCGGGCCTCAACAAGCCCGCCGCCGTGATCGTCGAGACCGTGCAGGGCGAGGGTGGCATCAACGTCGCCCGTCCGGAGTGGCTGCGCGCCCTCAGCGAGCTGTGCGAGCGCCAGGACATGCTCCTGATCGTCGACGACATCCAGATGGGCTGCGGCCGCACCGGCGCGTTCTTCTCCTTCGAGGAGGCGGGCGTCACGCCGGACATCGTCACCGTGTCCAAGTCCATCAGCGGCTACGGCCTGCCGATGTCGCTGTGCCTGTTCAAGCCCGAGCTGGACGTGTGGGAGCCGGGCGAGCACAACGGCACCTTCCGCGGCAACAACCCGGCCTTCGTCACCGCCACCGCCGCGCTGGAGACGTACTGGGCCGACGGTTCGGCCATGGAGAAGCAGACCCGCAAGCGCGGCGAGCAGGTCGAGCAGGCGCTGATCTCGATCACCGAGGAGAACCTCGCCGACGTCCGCGAGTACCGCGGCCGCGGCCTGGTCTGGGGCCTGGAGTTCCACGACAAGGAGCGCGCGGGCCGGGTCGCGAAGCGCGCCTTCGAGCTCGGGCTGCTCATCGAGACGTCCGGTCCCGAGAGCGAGGTCGTCAAGCTGCTGCCCGCCCTCACCATCACCCCGGAGGAGCTGGACGAGGGCATGCGCATCCTCGCCCGCGCCGTCCGGGAGACCGTCTGACATCCCGGCTTCCCGGCAGCTCGGCCGTCCGGCTCCCCCGCCGGCCGGCCGACCGCCCGAGCGGCCCGCTCCGTCAGAGACACCATCCACCTAGGAGGCATCGCACCACCGTGATCGTCCGTTCGTTCAAGGACATCGAAGGCACCGACCGGCACGTCAAGGCGGCGTCCGGGACGTGGGAGAGCAAACGCATCGTGCTGGCCAAGGAGAAGGTCGGCTTCTCCCTCCACGAGACGGTCCTGTACGCCGGCACCGAGACGTCGATGTGGTACGCGAACCACATCGAGGCCGTCGTCTGCGTCGAGGGCGAGGCCGAGCTGACCGACCACGAGACCGGCCGGACGTACTCGATCACGCCCGGGACCATGTACCTCCTCGACGGCCACGAGCGGCACACGCTGCGCGTCAAGGAGGACTTCCGCTGCCTCTGCGTGTTCAACCCGCCCGTCACGGGACGGGAGGACCACGACGAGAACGGCGTCTACCCGCTGCTCACCGAGCCCGAGGAGGTGTGAGACCCATGACCACTCACCTGACCAGCCCGGCCCAGACCCCTGCCGCCACCGTCCCCGACCTCTACCCGAGCCGCGGCGCCACCGAGGTGAGCACGCCGCGCCAGGACCCGGTCGTCTGGGGCGCCCCGGACGCGCCCGGCCCGTTCGAGCCGCTGGACCTGCAGTCGTTCGAACGTGACGGTTTCGTCGCGGTCGACCAGCTGCTCACCGACGACGAGGTCGGCGTCTACCGGCAGGAGCTGGACCGGCTGGTGACCGACCCGACGATCCGGGCCGACGAGCGGTCCATCGTCGAGCCGCAGTCCCAGGAGATCCGGTCCGTGTTCGAGGTGCACCGGATCAGCGAGGTCTTCGCCCGTCTCGTGCGCGACGAGCGGATCGTCGGCCGGGCCCGCCAGATCCTCGGCTCCGACGTGTACGTCCACCAGTCGCGGATCAATGTCAAGCCGGGCTTCGGCGCCTCCGGCTTCTACTGGCACTCCGACTTCGAGACCTGGCACGCCGAGGACGGTCTGCCCCGGATGCGGACGGTGTCCGTCTCGGTCGCGCTGACCGAGAACTACGACACCAACGGCGGCCTGATGATCATGCCGGGCTCGCACAAGACGTTCCTGGGCTGCGCCGGCGCCACGCCCAAGGACAACTACAAGAAGTCGCTGCAGATGCAGGACGCGGGCACCCCGTCCGACGAGGCGCTGACCGCGATGGCCTCCGAGTACGGCATCAAGCTGTTCACGGGCCGCGCCGGTTCGGCGACCTGGTTCGACTGCAACGCCATGCACGGCTCCGGCGACAACATCACGCCGTTCCCGCGCAGCAACGTCTTCATCGTGTTCAACAGCGTGGAGAACGAGGCCGTCGAGCCGTTCTCGGCGCCCGTCAGGCGGCCCGAGTTCATCGGCGCCCGCGACTTCACCCCGGTGAGGTAGGCGCCACCCTCAGGGACACCGGGCCGGGCCCCCTCGTGTGGGACGGGGGACCCGGCCCGGTCCTGTGCGCTCAGCCGGACAGGACGTCGAGCAGGCGGTCCACGTCGGCGGGGGTGTTGTGGAGGTGGAAGCTCGCGCGCAGGTTGCCGGCCCGGTCGGAGACCTCGACGCCCGCGCGGCTCAACTCCGGCTGCCGCACGCCCAGTCCGGGCACCGAGACGATCGCCGAGCCGGGGGCGGGCACCGGCTCGTGGCCGAGCGCCGTGAGCCCGTCCCGGAACCGGTCGGCGAGCGCGATGTCGTGGGCGTGCACGGCGGCCACGCCGAGTTCCTCGATCAGGTCGAGCGAGGGCCGCAACCCCGCGAGCGTGAACAGCGCGGGGCTCAGGTCGAACCGCCTCGCTGAGCGGGCGAGTTCCGCCACGGGGCCGTAGCAGCTGTCCCAGGGCCGCTCAGCGGCGACCCATCCTGCGAGCACCGGCGTCAGAGCGCCGAAGTCCTCCGGGACGGTGAAGAAGGCGGCCCCGTGCGGGCCGAGGAGCCACTTGTAGGAGACGGCGGCGGTGAAGTCGTAGGCGCCGGCGTCCATCGCCAGCCAGCCCGCCGACTGGGAGAAGTCGACGTAGGTGCGGGCGTCGTGGGCGCGCGCGGCCTCGCGCAGGGCGGGCAGGTCGGCGATCCGCCCGTCCGCCGACTGGACCGCGCTGACCGCGACGAGCGCGGTGTCCGGGCGGACGGACTCGGCGATCCGCTCCAGCGGCACCGAGCGGACCTTGAGGTCGCCCCGCACATGGAACGGGTTCAGCACGGAGGTGAAGTCGCCCTCGGCGGTGAGCACCTCGGCCCCGGCCGGCAGCGAGGCGGCGACCACCCCGGTGTGCGCGGTGACCGTCGCGCCGACCGCCACCCGGGTGACGGGGACGCCGGCGAGCCGGGCGTAGGCGGCCCGGCAGGCCTCCACGTCCTCGTACAGCGGGGTAGTGGGACGGCCCTCGGCCCGCAGCAGCGCCGCCTCGTGCAGGGCGGCGACCGTACGGGCCGGGAGCAGGCTGTTGCTCGCGGTGTTGAGGTAGACGCCCTTCGGGGCGAACTCGGAGCGGACGAGGGCTTGGAAGGTCTCCGTGGTCTCCATGACTCCACTGTGGGGCCAGGGCAAGTCCACGTCCATCGCGCGTCTCCAAGCGGTTGTGCCAAGCAACGCTTATAGATCGCTCCGGGCCGCCACCGCCGCCGGCCGTGTCAGTTCTGCGGGACCGCGCATCCGTCGGGGCCGCAGGCCTCGGCTCCGCCCTCGTCGATCAGCGTGAGCGGGGAGCGGTCGCCCCATGCCCGGGCCAGCGCCTGGGCGAAGACCTCGGCGGGCTGGGCCCCGGAGACGCCGTAGGCGCGGTCGAGGACGAAGAACGGCACGCCGTTCGCGCCGAGTTCGGCCGCCTCGCGTTCGTCGGCGCGGACCTCGTCGGCGTAGGCGGCCGGGTCGGCGAGCACCTCGCGGACGGCGCCGGCGTCGAGACCGGCCTCCACGGCCAGCTCCACGAGCCGCTCGTCGCCCTCGCTGAACAGGGAGCGCTCCTCGGCGAAGTTCGCCCGGTACAGGATCTGGATCAGCTCGTCCTGCCGGCCCCATTCCTTGGCGAGGTGCAGCAGGCGGTGCAGGTCGAAGGTGTTGCCGTGGTCGCGGTCCCGGGTGCGGTAGTCGAGGCCCTCGGCGGCGGCCTGCGCGCCGAGGTTGTCCTCGCCGGCCTGGGCCTGCGCCTCGCTCATGCCGTACTTCTTGGTCAGCATCGTCAGCACGGGCTGGACGTCGCCCTTGGCGCGGCCGGGGTCCAGCTCGAAGGAGCGGTGGACGACCTCGACCTGGTCGCGGTGCGGGAAGGCCGCGAGCGCCTTCTCGAAGCGGGCCTTGCCCACGTAGCACCAGGGGCAGGCGATGTCGCTCCAGATCTCGACGCGCATGTCTCGGCTCTCTCCAGGTCGTCGTGTCGGCTGCGGAGACGCCCTCCGGCCGATACGTGAACGTTCAAGCGCCGCGGCGCATTCCCGCGCCTGTCATTCGCCTTTCACGAAGAAGCGCAGACAGAGGTGGTGGTCGTCCTCGGCGGGCGGGTTCTCGGGGTCCGGCACCCAGCCCCGGCGGGCGTAGAAGGCCTGGGCGCGCCGGTTGTCGACGTGCACGTCGAGGACGGCGGCGGCCCTGCCGTCGGCGCGCCACCGCTCGACGCACTCCGTGTGCAGGGCCGTGCCGATGCCGCCGCGCCAGCGGTCGGGGTCGACGTGGAACTGGAACAGCTTGACCGTGTCGGCGGGCGCGTCCGGCGGGGTGCGGAAGGAGGCGACGGCGACGATCCGGTCGCCCTCGACGGCGCACAGCACCTGTCCGTCGGGCCGCTCGATCGCCGTGCGCCAGTTGGCGAGCCAGTCGCTGCCGTCCTGCGGGATCCCGTCCGGGTAGTACGTGGCCCGTGCCCGCGCGTGCAGCGCGGTCACGGCCTCCACGTCGGCGGGTACGGCCTCGCGGATCACGTGGATCATCCGTACGCCTCAGCTTCCGTCACGCAGGTCGTCCGGCCAGCCGGGGCGGAACTCGATGTGGTCGTAGGTGACCACGCAGCCCTCCCCCATCGGCGCCTGCGCCAGGAAGCCGACCAGGGCCGCGCCGGTCTCCTTCTCGCCGCCGAGCGTGAACAGCCGGACGAAGGTCCAGTGTTCGCCGTCCCGGGAGGCGTGGAAGGCGAAGGCCCGTCCGGTCCGGCTCACTCGAAGCCAGACCGAACTTCCGTCCACGGTGAAGGAGTTGGCGTCGTCGGAGTGTCCCCGGGTGACCACCGTGCAGACGGTGGGCACGTCCGGGGAGTACTCCAGGCAGAGCTTGGCCCAGGCCCGCTCACCGACGTGGACGTACAACGCCCCCGCGTCGAAGGCCCCGTTGAACCCGACGGTGACGCGGGCGATGAGCTGGAAGTCCCCCTCGGGCGCGCCGAGCAGCCGGGGCGCGTCGGAGGCGGGGTCGAGTGCCTCGCCCGTGGGCGGCACGAACCGGTCCTGCCGGGGACCGGCCCACCCGGTGAGCACACCGTCCTCGTAGGACCAGTTCCCGTCCGGCCCGTAGGTCCGCAAGGGGAAGGGAAGTCGGGGAAGTTCGATGTCCATGGCTCCATCATCGTCCGCCCGCAGAGCAGGCGGGGGTCTGTCGGACAGGGCCTAGCGTTCCAGCCGTCCGTTGAACCGCCGCGGCAGGCCGAGCGGGTTGTCGTCGCGGAGCTCCGGCGGCAGCAGCGCCTCGGGCGCGCCCTGGTAGGCGACCGGCCGCAGCCACCGCTCGATCGCGGTCCCGCCCACCGACGTGGACGTGGACGTGGTCGCGGGGTAGGGCCCGCCGTGGTGCTGGGCCGGTGCGACGGCGACGCCGGTCGGCCAGCCGTTGACCAGCACGCGCCCGGCGAGCGGCGTCAGCTCGGCGAGGATCTCCGCGCCGCGCCCCTGGCCGGCCGCCTCCTCGGAGGACAGGTGGACCGTCGCCGTGAGGTTGCCGGGCAGCCGGGTCAGGACGGCCTTCACCTCGTCCTCGGAGTCGTAGCGGGCCACGACGGTGACCGGCCCGAAGCACTCCTCCAGCAGCAGGTCGTGCTCGCCCCGGGCCGCCAGGCGCGCGGCCGGCACGGTCAGGAACCCGGCGCTGACGGTGTGCTCGCCGCCCGCGCCCGGCGTCACCGGGGACTCCACCTCGGGCAGCGCGGTCCGCTCGGCGACCCCGGCGATGAAGTTGTCCCGCATCCGGTGGTCGAGGAGGACGCCCGCGTCGGTGTCGCTGACGGCGTCCGTGAGCGACTTCAGCAGGCCGTCGCCGGCGGAGCCGGACGGCACCAGCACGAGTCCGGGCTTCACGCAGAACTGGCCGACGCCCAGGGTCATGGAGCCGGCGAGGCCGGTGCCGATGGTCTCGGCGCGTTCGGCGGCCGCCGCCTCGGTCACCACGACCGGGTTCAGCGAGCCCAGTTCACCGTGGAAGGGGATCGGCGTGGGCCGTGCCGCCGCCGCGTCGAACAGGGCGCGGCCGCCGCGCACGGAGCCGGTGAAGCCGGCCGCGGCGACCAGCGGGTGCTTGATCAGCTCGACGCCCGCCTCGAAACCGTGGACCAGGCCCACGACGCCCTTGTCGACGCCGTGTTCGGCGGCGGCCGTCCGCAGCAGGCTGGCGACCAGCTCGGACAGGGCCGGGTGGTCGGGGTGGGACTTGACGACGACCGGGCAGCCCGCGGCGAGCGCGCTCGCGGTGTCGCCGCCGGCGACGGAGAAGGCGAAGGGGAAGTTGGACGCCGAGTAGACGGCGACGACTCCCAGCGGCACCTTGTAGCGGCGCAGGTCCGGCACGGGCGGGGTGGCGGTGTCGTCGGGGTGGTTGACGACGACGTCGAGGAAGGCGCCCTCGTCGACGATGTCGGCGAACGCGCGCAGCTGGTAGCAGGTGCGGGCGAGTTCGCCGGTCAGCCGGACCGGGCCGAGCGCGGTCTCGGCGTCGGCGACCTCGACGAGGTGGCCCCTGGCCCCCTCCAGGCGGTCGGCGGCGGTGCGCAGGAAGGCCGCGCGGACGCCGCGGTCGGCGAGGGCGTCGCGAGTGGCGTGCGCGGCGCGGACCACGGCGTCCACCTCCTGGGCCGTGGCCTCCACCGCAACCTGTTCACGCTGCTTCCCGGTTCGGGGGTCGACACTCCAGACTGGTGCTGCTGCCACCGCGGGTCCTCCACGTGCTCTGCCTCGAGGGCGTTCGATATACTGAACGTTGTCTCTGATGGTGAATATGGTGGAGATTATTTCCCGTCGAACGAAGGGGTCAAGGGCGATGTCGGCTGGCGAGACGGGGGGCGGAGCGCAGGTCAAGTCCGCGGTGCGGACGGTTGAACTGCTGGAATACTTCGCCGGCCGCCCCGGTATGCACTCCCTCGCATCGGTCCAGGAAGCCGTCGGGTATCCCAAGTCGAGCCTCTACATGCTGCTGCGCACCCTGGTGGAGCTGGGCTGGGTCGAGACCGACGCCACCGGCACGCGTTACGGCATCGGCGTGCGGGCGCTGCTGGTCGGCACCTCCTACATCGACGGCGACGAGGTCGTGGCGGCGGCCCGGCCGACGCTGGACCGGCTCTCGGACGACACCACCGAGACCATCCACCTGGCCCGCCTCGACGGCACCAACGTGGTCTACCTCGCGACCCGCCAGTCCCAGCACTATCTGCGCCCCTTCACGCGCGTGGGCCGCCGTCTGCCCGCCCACTCGACCTCCCTGGGCAAGGCGCTGCTGAGCACCTACAGCGACGAGCAGGTCCGCAAGATGCTCCCCGAGGCGCTGCCCGCGCTGACCGAACACACCATCACGGACCGCGAGAAGCTCATCGAGGAGCTGCGCCAGATCCGCGAGCAGGGCTTCGCGGTGGACCGGGAGGAGAACACGCTCGGCCTGCGCTGCTTCGGCGTCGCCATCCCCTACCGCACGCCCGCGCGGGACGCGATCAGCTGCTCCGTGCCGGTGGCGAGGCTCACGCCCGCGCACGAGCAACTGGTCAAGGACGCGCTGTTCGACGCGCGTGACCGGCTGACGCTGGCGACCCGCCGGCTGTGAACACGCGGCGGTAGCCTCGGGGGCATGCAGATCGACCTGCGTCCCGTCCATGACAGCGATCTGCCGGTCTTCTACCGGCAGATGAACGACCCCGAGGCCCTGCGGATGGCCGCGTTCACCCCGCCGGACCCGGCCGACCGGTCCCAGTTCGAGGAGCACTGGAAACGGGTGAGGTCCGGCGCCCTGGTGCGCACGGTGCTGACCGACGGGGACGTCGTCGGTCATGCGGCGGTGTACGGGGAGCCGGGCGAGCGCGAGGTGACGTACTGGGTGGACCGCTCCCACTGGGGCCGGGGCATCGCGACGGCCGCGCTGCGGGCGCTCCTCGCCGAGGTCCCCGAGCGTCCGCTGTACGCCCGGGCGGCGGCCGACAACGCCGGTTCCCTGAGGGTGCTGGAGAAGTGCGGCTTCCGCGTCACCGCCCACGCCTCGGGCTTCGCCAACGCGCGCGGCGAGGAGACCCCGGAGGTCGTCCTGAGGCTGGAAGCGTGAACCGGGCGAGCGGAGGCCTCAGGTGAGAAAAAGCGTGAACAGGTAAGAAACATGAGCGCTTGATGAGAAAACCGGCGGAAGGGAACGATCCCCTTCCGTCGGTTCGTCTTTCCGGGTGCGATGAACAAGACGATCAGGCGCGCCTCGCTCTTCACGCTGCTGCTGACCCTCGCCCTGTTGCTCCGGGCGACCTGGGTGCAGTTCTACGAGGGCCGGGCGCTGGCGGACGACCAGGACAACCGGCGGAACGCGATCGAGACGTACTCGGCGCCGCTGGGCGACATCGTCGTGGCCGGCAAGGCGATCACCGGCTCGGCGGCCACGACGGGCAGCGACCTCAAGTACCGCCGCACGTACACGGACGGCGAGCTGTACGCGGCGGTGACGGGCTACGCCTCGCAGAGCTACGCCCCCACACAGCTGGAGGGCGTCTACGCCGATCTGCTCAACGGCACCGACCCGAGGCTGCGGACCGTGACGGACGCGGTCACCGACACCCGGGCCGCTCCGGGTGACGTGGTCACCACGATCGACCCGGCCGTGCAGAAGGCCGCCTACGACGCGCTCGGCGACAAGAAGGGCGCGGCCGTCGCCCTCGACCCGGCCACCGGGAAGCTGCTGGCGGTCGTGTCGACGCCGTCGTACGACCCGTCCTCGCTGACCGCCGCCGACACCGCCGGGGCCGCGTGGAAGAAGCTCACCGCCGACCCGGACAAGCCGCTCACCAACCGGGCGCTGCGGCAGCCGCTGCCGCCGGGCTCCACGTTCAAGCTGGTCGTCGCGGCGGCGGCGCTGGAGAGCGGCCTGTACACGTCGGTGGACCAGCCGACGGACAGCCCGGACCCCTATCCGCTGCCGGGCACGAGGACGGTCCTGCGCAACGAGAACGCCTCCGCCCCGTGCGCGAACGCCTCGATCCGGGTGGCGCTCCAGTACTCGTGCAACACCGTCTTCGGCCGCATGGCCGTCCAGCTGGGGCAGGACAAGGTGCGGGCCATGGCGGAGAAGTTCGGCTTCGACGACACGTCGCAGGACGTGCCCGTGCGGGCCTACCCGAGCGTGTACCCGTCCGGCATGAACGCGTCGTCGACCGCCCTCAGCGGCATCGGCCAGTACGACGTGACCGCGACCCCGCTCCAGATGGCCATGGTGTCGGCCGCCATAGCCAACGACGGGGTGCTCGTCCAGCCGCACATGGTCTCGGAGATCACCGACGGCGGCGGCAACGCGCTGGAGGAGTACGACAAGCCGTCGACGACGCGGGTCGTCAGCGCCGGCACGGCCGAGCAGTTGCGGTCGGCGATGCGGACGGTCGTGGAACAGGGCACCGGCACCAACGCCCGGATCGACGGGGTCGCCGTCGGCGGGAAGACGGGCACCGCCCAGCACGGCGAGAACAACAGCCAGACGCCGTACGCCTGGTTCACCTCGTACGGGAAGGCCGGCGGCAAGGCGGTCGCCGTGGCGGTGGTGGTGGAGCAGTCGAACGCGCAGCGCTCGGAGGTCAGCGGCAACGGCCTGGCCGCCCCGGTCGCCAGGGCCGCCATGAAGGCTGCCCTGAAGGGCTGAGGGGCGGTCGGGCGCTGAGGCGCCAGGATGCCTGAGCACGCGGCGCAGCGTTCGAGCCAACTCGAACCCCTGTGCCAGGCGGGGCAGATGATCACTGCTACGCTTCCGGATCTCGTCCCGACGTCCTCCCCGGGACATCCTCATGTCATTCACATGACATGCACGCGCCCCCGGCCGGGACGCCGGCAGTCCGCAGCGAGAAGAGGTCACCCGTGGGCACAGTCGTCGACGACGCCGCCTCGGTGGAGTTCCACGACTTCTTCGAACGCCACTACGCCGAACTGTCCAGACTCGCCCATCTGTTGACCGGGGAGGCGGACGCCGCCGACGATCTGGCGGCGGACGCGCTGCTGGCGCTGTGGCACCGCTGGGACCGGGTCCGCTCGGCCGACCACCCGCTGGCGTACGCGCGCGGCGTCGTCGCCAACCTCGCCCGCACCCGGATCCGCAGCGCCGTGCGCGAGCGCCGCAGGATCACCCTGTTCTGGTCGCAGCGCGAGGAGAAGACGGAGAACCCCGACGTGGCGGGCGTGGTGGACGTCCAGTCGGCGCTGCGTAGACTCCCGTTCCGCAAGCGGGCCTGTGTGGTGCTGCGGCACGCCTTCGACCTCTCGGAGAAGGACACCGCGCTCGCGCTCGGGATCTCGGTGGGTACGGTGAAGAGCCAGACCTCCAAGGGAATGGCCGAGTTGCAGAAGCTGCTCGGCCCACAAGGCGCTCCGCGCAAGGTGCAGCACGCCGTGCTCACGGTCCGCACCGGCCAGGCCGGAGGAAGGAACCGATGACGATGCGGCGGGACGTGCACGACGAGCTGCGCGCCCGGCTGCGGGGGGCGGCCGGGGCGCACGAGCCGAACCGCGAGCGGATCCTCGCCCGGATCGAGCGCGGCATGGCCGGCGAGGAGCACGCCGCACGCCGGGACACCCGGCCGCCCCTGTGGAGCTGGACGCGCATCGTGGGGGCCACGGCGGCCGTCGCGGGCATGCTCGCGGTCGGCGGCTACGCGGTGGCGTCCGCCGTACGGGGCGACACCCCGCCGCAGCAGCAGACCGTGGCGGTGTCCTCGCCGCCGGTCCCCTCCCCCGAGGCCACCAGCCGTCCGCCCGCCTCCCCCAGGCCGGCGCCGAGTTCCGGCCAGGAGAGGCGGGAGCCGGTCGAGCCGAGCGCCGCCCCGTCGCACAGCGCCCGGTCCACACCCTCGGCCCCGGCCCCGCCCCCCGCCACCACGGCTCCGCCGCCCTCCCGCGGCGCCGAGGACGGCCCGCTGTGGTCCGACGGCTCGGTCGACCCGCACAGCAACGACTTCTGGGCGCAGAGCAACGTCACCCTCAAGGCCGCCGAGCAACTGACCTCGCTCACCGTGACGTTGAAGGTGGCGCAGACCGGCGGCGTGTCCCCGGCCGGGGCCTGGCGCTCCCTGGCGGAAGCCGACTTCACGTTCACGGTCGCCGAACGGGACGGCTGTCTCGTCTACACCTGGGTGCTCAAGGAGGGCCGTACGGTCCCCAAGGGCGAGTGGGTGTTCGCGGGGCAGTACAGCCACGAGCGCGGCGGCCGGGACGCCAAGGACGACAGCTACGCCGTCACCGCGAGGGCGGGCTCCGCCGACCGTTTCGCGGGCGGCGGTTTCGCGGCCCAGGACGACGACTGAGGCAGCCGGGGCCGCGGGGACGGGACGCGCGGGAGGGCGCCGGGCCGGTCAGGAACCAGGTGCGGTGATCACAGGTTCCTTCCATGGGGCCCAGTCGCCGAGCCACGCCGCCCGAGTCGCCGACTCGACTTGTGCGCACGTGAGTTGGGGCCTGTTCTCGGCCACGGTGATCTCGGCGCCCGGTCCGGAGTTGCGGTACTCGGCGAACCGCATCGACTGCCAGGGGAAGGAGCTCGACATGTCGGTGTAGGGCGCGGCCGCGTCGATGCCGGGCCCGAGGCGGCTGTCGCGGACGATGAGCATGGGTCGGGCGGTGGTGTCGGAGCTGGGCACCCAGGGGCGGGCCAGCTTGTAGTACGCGTCCGGGGCTTCGCTGGTCACGCGGCTCTCGGTGACCAGATAGCCGCGCGGGTTGGCGGCGGCGGTGGAGGGGGCGAAGACGAACCCGTAGGGGGCGCCGGCCAGGTCGGTGCGCATCAGGGTGCGCAGGCGGCAGTGCTCGAAGACCGCGGTGGCCCGGCCGAAGACGAAGTCCACGTCCCCCTCGGCGTAGCAGTGGGAGTAGTACTGGCGGGCGAGGACGCCGAGGGCCACGGTGTCGGCGTACAGGGTGTCCTGGTGGCCGAGGAAGCGGCAGTGATGGAAGGCGGAGCGGTCGCCCTGGACCTTGAGGGCGACGGCCTGGGTGCCGGTGACACCGGGGTGGTCGGCGCGCAGCCAGTCGTTGGCGAAGGTGATCCAGCGGGCGGTGAAGCCGTCGGCCTGCAGGGTGGTGGTGGCCGACCCGGTGGTGCCGTGGGTGCCGCCGCCGGGCTTGGGGGTGCCGGCCGCGTTGTCGTACACGATCACCACGTCGTGCGGGTCCTCCGAGGCGCCGATCCAGGTCGCCTCGGTGCGGGTGGCGTCGACGGCGACGGTCTCGCGGTAGACGCCGGGGGCGAGGACGAGGGTCCGGCCGCTGCCCGTGGCTGCGGCCACGGCGTCGCGGACCGAGGTGTGGTCGCCGCGGCCCAGCGGGTCGACGTACAGGGTGGACGGGGTCAGGCGGGCGGCCGGGGAGCCGAAGCGGCCGAACGGGCGGTCCGGGCGGGTCCGGGGTCCGGCGGCGGCGTGGGCGGAGTGCGCGGCCGGCAGTCCGAGGGCGGCGGGCGCGCCCGCGGCGAGGGTCAGGAAGCCCCTGCGGGACAGGAGCGGCCGGGGATGGGGCGAGGGCATGCGGGTGCTCCTTCGCGTGCGGCTCGGGTGGAGGGGAGCGGGCCGGGACCGTGGGGTCCCGGCCCGTCGTGCGGCGTCGGGTCAGCAGATCTTCCCGGCGCCGGCTCCGGCGCGGACGATCCCGGGGACGGCCCGGGGCGGGTCGACCCTGGTGCGCAGGGTCGGCGTCCAGCCCGCGCCGGAGCGGAGCGTCTCGCCGGGGATCTCGGCGTTGTGCACGGCGATCAGGTCGACGGGCTTGCCGTTGACGTGGTTGTCGTCGGCGGTGACCGGCGAGTCGTTCCACCGCTTCAGCGCCTTGGCCGCGCTGACCCCGCTGGGCAGGGTGAACGCGTTGTGCTGGGCGACGAGTTGGGACTCCTTGCCGATGCCGAAGCTGTAGGAGTAGGAGGAGTCGGCGACGAAGTGGTTGTTGTAGGAGTCGACCTGCCCGAACCGCACCCGGGGCGCCCGCTCGACCAGGTGGGAGAACAGGTTGTGGTGGAAGGTGACCTTGAGCTTGCCCCGGTCGCCCGCCGCGGTG
This sequence comes from Streptomyces sp. NPDC088254, assembly GCF_044740925.1. Taxonomy (NCBI): domain Bacteria; kingdom Bacillati; phylum Actinomycetota; class Actinomycetes; order Kitasatosporales; family Streptomycetaceae; genus Streptomyces; species Streptomyces sp. NPDC088254. The sequence goes on from NZ_JBIURQ010000009.1 coordinate 83,957, forward strand.
GACTCGCTGTCGCTGTTGCCGATCAGGATCGTCTTGTCGTGTTCGGTGAAGACGTTCCAGGAGGCGGTGACGTGGTCGGAGCCGCGGACGATGTCCAGTTCGCCGTCGTGCTGCTGGTAGAGCATCCCGAAGTACGTGGGCGCGGCGCTGTCGGGGTGGGAGCCGTCGGTGAAGGTGTTGTGGTCCAGCCAGACGTGGGTGGAGCCGTGGACGACGGCGGTGTCGTACTCGGAGTTCCAGTTGCCCTTGGAGCCGTCGGTGGGGTCCCATTGGGGGAAGCAGTCGACGGGGCTCTCGAAGGCGAGGTTGCGGACGATGACGTTGTCGACGGCCCTGATCTGCAGACTGGCGCCCTTGAACCCGGCGTTGCGGCCGACGCCGATGACGGTGGTGTTGGCGGGGACGCTCGCCTTGATCCGCTGGTCCTGGTTGGCGGCGGAGACGCGGCGCAGCCCTTCGGGGCTGTCGTCGGGCTCGGCGCTCAGGTCGGTGTCCAGGCCCCACTTCTCCGGCGCGTACTTCGCGAGGTAGGCGTCGAAGTCGTAGCCGGGGGCGGCGAGCGAGTCGCACCCCTGCGACACGGCGTCGATCGTGCCCTTCACCTTGATGATCTTGGGGGCGCTGCCTCCGGCGGCGAGGGCGGCCTTGAACTCGGCCCAGGTGGTGACGGTATAGACGTGCTGGGCGTCGGCGGCGGCCCCGCCGGTGGTCCCGGTGCCGTACGACGCCCATCCGTCGCCCGCCGGGAGGGTCTGCCGGGCGGGGTCGCGGAAGGGCTGTGCCTGGGCGGTGGGGGCGGTGACGGTCAGCGCGAGGGCGGTGCAGCCGACCACGGCCCTGCCTACAGCATGCCCATGCCATCTCTGTGCGTTCACGGTGCGGCTCTCTTTCGGCGTCGAAGGGATGACTCTCAGGAAGCGGCCGACGGCCAGGTGATCCAGGAGACCGGGATCTCCGCGTCCAGCCGGCACACGTCCCGGCGCGCGAGCACCCGGTCGCACGCCAGACCCGCGGCGACGAGCCGGGCCAGGGCGATCGCGCCGGGCGGATTGAAGTGCGTGTTGTCCTGCTCGGACTCGGTCCAGTTGAAGCAGGTCTTCGTCCCCTCCACCCCGAGCTCCTGCCACAGCGCGAGCGACTGCGCCTGGAGGTCGAGCAGGGTGACGCCCTCCTCCCGCGCCAGCGCGCGCATCGCCGCCGGATACTCGCCGTGGGTCGGCACGGCGTCGCCCGCCGCGTCGAACCGCCGCCGCTCCACGGGCGTCAGCAGCACCGGCCGCGCCCCGCGCGCCCGGGCCCCGTCGACGTACCTCCGTAAGAAGTCCCGGTAGGTCGTCCAGGGCTCGGTGTACCGGGTGGGGTCGGTCGTCTTCTCGTCGTTGTGCGCGAACTGCACGAGCAGCACGTCGCCGGGCCGGATCACGGCAAGGATCGCGTCGAGCCGTCCTTCGTCGACGAAGCTCTTCGAACTCCGGCCGTTCACGGCGTGGTTGGCGACGGCCACCGACTCGCGGAGGAAGAAGGGCAGCGCCGTCCCCCACCCGGTCTCGGGCGCGGCGTCGGCGTACTTCTGGGCGGCGGTGGAGTCGCCTGCGATGTGGAGGGTCCTCTCCCGGCTGGGCCTGGCGTGCGCGGCGCCGGCGCCCGCGAGGGCGAGGGGGACGGAGAGGGCGGCAGCGGCGGCCTGTCTGCGCGTAAGGGACACGATGGCGCACCTTTCAACAGAGTGGGTGCAGTTTCCTCAGGGGCGCGGGGCCGTATCGATGTACGGCTCCGCCGCGTGGGCGTGAAAGCCGGGGACGGCCCGCGGGACCACGGGCCGCCCCGTGCGACGTCAGCTCTTCTGCTGCTTCTTCCACTCGGCCTGAGCCTTGTTCAGCTGGTCGGCCAGCGTGTCCAGGAAGTCCTTCGCGCTCGTCTTGCCGAGCAGCACCTTCTGGAAGTTCGGCTCGTTGTCCGACTTGGAGATGGTGTTCCAGTCCGGCAGGTAGTACGGCAGCTGCACGATCGTCGTCGAGCCGTCCGTCAGCGCCTGCGCGGCCAGCTTCGTCGGCTCGGCCTTGGAGATCCACGCGTCCTTGGCCGCGTCGTTGTTGGCGGGCACCTGCCCCGCCGACTCGTTGAACTTCGAGTTCTCCGCCTTGGATGTGGCGAACTCGATGAACTTCCACGCCGCGTCCTTGTTCTTCGAGCTCTTGAACAGGCCGAGCCCGTCGACCGGGTTGGACACCTGGACCCGCTTGCCGTCGGCGCCCGCCGGCTGCGGGATGCCCCGGAACTTCTCGACGCCGAGCGCCTTCACGTGGTCCTGGTACGAGCCCAGGTTGTGGTTCAGCATGCCGATGGTGCCGGAGTCCCACTGCGCGACCATCTTGGTGAAGTCGTTGTTCAGGTCGGCCGCGGGGGTGACCTTCTTGTAGAGCGCCGCGTACTTCTCCAGCGCCGCGACGTTCTTCGGGTCGTTGACGGTGGTCTTGTCACCGTTCCAGAACGAGGTGATCCCGCTCTGGCCGTACATCGCGTCCAGCGCCTGGGCGATGGAGCCCTTGCCGCCGCGGATGGTGTACCCGAACTTGTTCTTGCCCGCGTCGGTGAGCTTCTCCGCCGCGGCGAAGAACTTGTCCCAGGTCGTCGGCGCCTCCAGGCCGGCCGCCTTGAACAGGTCGGTGCGGTAGTACAGGACGCCGTTGTTGGCGGAGGTCGGCACCGAGTACAGGGTGCCGTCGCCGCCGCCGGACGCCTTGAGGACCTTGACCATGTCCTCGTTGAGCTTGCCGTTGAGGGAGGACTTGCCGACCCGGTCGTCCAGCGGCTCCAGCACGTTCTGCGCGGCGAACCCGGCGAGCATCGCGGCGCCGACGCCGCCGACGTCCGGCAGACCGCCGCCCTGGATGGCGGTGTCGACCTTGGACTGGTACTCGGTGGAGGCGATGCCGACGTACTCGACCTCGATGTCCGGGTTCTGCTTCTCGAAGTCGGCGATGACCTCCTTCCAGATGTCGGTGCGGACACCGCCGTTGTTGTCCCAGAAGACGATCTTGCCCTTGCCGCTGCCGTCGGATCCCTTGTCGCCGCCGCTGCCGCTGCCGTCGTCACCGCAGGCGGTGGCGGTCAGGGCGAGGACGGATCCGAGCGCGACGGCCACGGCGGCACGCCTGCTTCTGTGAACGCTGATCTTCATTGGTCGGCTCTCTTCTTTGGGATCCAACGAGGGTTTCTGTGAAGGTGTGGGGGCCGAGCGTGGGGGGGCGGCGGTGCGTCAGAGGGGGCTGATCCGGAAGCGCGAGAAGACGGCGGCCCCGGCGTGCCCCGGCCGGTCCGGGGCGGCGGCGAACAGCCCGAGCAGCGCTCCGACCCAACGCCAGGGGGTGGCGGCGAAGACGGGCCCGGAGGGGCGCATGCCGTCGCCGACGTCGGAGAAGAAGCGGCAGCGGGCGCCCTCGCCGATCTCGACGCGCAGCCGGGCCCGCCCGTCGGGCGCTGCCTGCCGCGGCACCGGCCGTGGATGGCCGGCGTCCCGCTCCCGGTCGGCGACGGCCTCGGCGAACCGGTGCACGAGGTGGACCGTCCCGTCGGTCCCGCGTTGCAGTCCGATCCACGAGAAGGCGTCGCCGAGGACCGCGAGTCCGGCCCGTGCGCCGGACTCCTCGGCGTGCAGGGTGAGTTCGACCTCCACGGCGCAGGGGTCGCCGGGCAGCCGCTGGGTGAGGACGTGCGGCAGAGTGCGCAGGTCGTGCACGGTGGGCGCGCTCACACAGGTCAGGCGCAGCCCGTCCGCCGAGTGGTGGGTGGCCCAGCCGTCGCGGGGGTTGGCCGTCCAGCTCCACTGGCGGCCGAAGCGTCCGCCGGGGAAGTCGTCGTCGGCGGCGGGCGCGGCGGGCGGCTGCGGGGGCAGGTCGGGCCGCCGGTGGACGGCGACGGGCGCGCCCTCGTCGCCGATGACCGGCCAGTCCCCGCCGGGGCCCCAGCGCATCGGCTGGAGGTGGACGACCCTGCCGTACGCGCCCCGCTGCTGGAAGTGCAGGAACCAGTCCTCGCCGGCCTGGGTGCGCACCCAGCCGCCCTGGTGGGGGCCGTTGACGCCGGTGTCCTTCTGCTCCAGGACGATCCGGTGCTCGTAGGGGCCGAAGAAGTCTTGGGAGCGTAAGGCTCCCTGCCAGCCGGTCTCCACTCCCCCGGCGGGCGCGAGGATCCAGTACCAGCCGTCGCGCCGGTAGAGCTTGGGGCCTTCGAGGGTGAACCAGCCGGGGATGCGGTCGCCGTCGACGATGACCTTGCCCTCGTCGAGCAATGACGTCCCGTCGGGGTGCATCCGGTGGCCGGTGAGGCGGTTCTTCACGCCGGAGCGGGACCTGGCCCAGGCGTGCACGAGGTAGGCCTCGCCGCTCTCCTCGTCCCACAGGGGGCAGGGGTCGATCAGTCCCTTGCCCTCCTTCACCAGGTGCGGCCGGGTCCAAGGGCCCCTGATCTCGGGGGCGTTGATCTGGAAGATGCCCTGGTCCGGGTCACCCCAGAAGATCCAGAAGCGTTCGTCGTGGTATCGCAGGGCGGGCGCCCAGACGCCGCAGTCGTGCCGCGGGGAGGCGAACTCGCGGGCCGGTTCCAGGCGTTCGAGGGCGTGGCCGACCAGCGTCCAGTTGACCAGGTCGCGCGAGTGCAGCAGGGGCAGGCCGGGGGCGCGGCCGAAGCTGGAGGCGGTGAGGTAGTAGTCGTCGCCGACGCGCACGACGTCCGGGTCGGACCAGTCGGCGTTCAGCACCGGGTTGGTGTACGTCCCGCCGCTCACTGGCTGACCGCCTTCCGCACGAGCGTGGCCGCCCCGTCGCGGTCAAGCCGGCCGTCGGCGACGACGGTGACGATCCGCCGGACGGCCGTCTCACCGGGCGCGATCGCGAGCCGCCGCTCGCCGGCCAGGGAGGAGCCGACGCCCGGGTACTCGGCGGTGCGCACGAACCAGGGGTCGCGGCGGGTGGCGTCGGTGGCGCCCGCGAAGACGAGGGTCCAGTCCGCGCCGGCCAGGGCCAGCCAGTCGGCGCGCTCACCGTGGACCGCCCTCTCGCCCTCGGCCGCCGCGGTGAACACCTCCGGCGCCGTGGCCTCCTTGCGGGCGCGCCAGAAGAAGCCGCCGTAGGCGGCGCCGGGGCGTCCGTTGGTGGCGGGGCTGCCGATGGTGACCGGGCCGGAGGTGACGTTGGTGAGGGAGAAGGTGAAGTCCAGCGCCCAGGCGGAGTCGGCGAGCTCCCCGGCGGCGACCGTGCGGCGCTCGCGCAGCAGCTCGGCCCCGGCGGCGACCCAGCGCAGTTCCTCCACCAGCCCGTCGGGGTCGCACAGCTGGAACGCTGTGTGCCGCTGGGAACCGTGGTTGTCGAGCTCGGTGGGGCCCTGGTCGCGGACGTAGGTGCGCCCGCCCCAGAAGTTGAACCCCTCGACGTCGGGAACGGCGACACCGACGCCGAGGTGGTGGGTGTGGTCGGCGGGGCTCAGCTCGGTGACCGCCGTGCCGGCCAGGGTGGTGACGGGATGCAGATAGGGACGCGGGGAGAGCCGTGCGGGCAGCTCCGGCCGGGTGACGTACCGGCCGACGGGGCGGCCCGCGACGCGCAGGACGACCGGTGCGTCGGGTGCCGTCATCAGGTGCTCACCTCTTCGGGATGCGCGGGCGGGTACGTGGTGGTGCGCGCCCAGGGGGCGCCGAGCTCGGAGAACAGCGCGAGGGTGTCGGCGGCGGCCGCGACCAGCCCGTCGACGCCGGGGACGGCCCGGCGGTCCTCGCCGGGCACCGGACGCCAGGCGTCGTCGGGCAGCCGCACCGGGTCGGGGGCGACGCGGATCGCCTCGACGACCCGCATGAACGCCTCGGTCGCGGCCGGCGGGACGAGCAGCTCGGCGCCGTCGGTGAGGTGGTCGACGAGGTTCTCCAGCAGGTCGGTGCGGCCGTGCTCGATCTCCTCGGGGCCGTGGCCGGCGCGCTGGACCAGGACGCGGTCCTGCTTGTACCAGTAGGTGATCCGGCCCCGGGTGCCGTGGACGAGGACGTACGGGTCGTCGGGGTCCTCGGCGCACAGGGTGGCCGCGACGACGAGGGGCAGGTCGCCGGCGGTGGTGACGCGGACGCAGGAGGTGTCGTCGGACTCGATGGCGTTGGCGTGCGCCAGCTCGGTCTCGATACGGGTGACGTCCTCGGCACGAGTGGCGCCGGCCAGGGCGAGGGCGGTGGCGACGGCGTGCGCGAGCGGGTTGGTGAGGGCGCCGTCGATGACGTCGACGCCGTTCAGCCGCCGCTTGCCGGCCCAGGGCGCGCGCCGGAAGTAGGCCTCCGCGCGGGCCCAGGCGCCGGCCCCGCCGACCCCGACGACCTCGCCGATCGCCCCCTCGCCGAGAAGCCGCCGGATCGCGGGCACGGCGTGCGAGCCGAGCGACTGGAAGCCGATCTGGCAGGCCACGCCCGCCGCGGCGACCCCGTCCGCCATCCGCCGGAACTCGGCGTACGACGGGGCCGGGGGCTTCTCCAGCAGCAGGTGCACGCCCTTGGCCGCCGCGGTCAGGGCCAGGTCGGTGTGGGTGGGGATCGGGGTGCAGATCACGGCGATCCGCGCGCCGGTGGAGTCGAGCAGCGCGCCGAAGTCGGCGGACTGCTCGGGCGTGCCGAGGCCCTCCGGGATCTCGTCCGGGGTGAGCGGGGTCAGCTCGCACACGCCCGCGAGGCGGACGACGCCCTTGTCCTGGAGCCGGCGGATGTTGTCCAGGTGCCAGCGGCCGTGGCCGCGTGCGCCCGCGAGGACGATGGGGACTGCGGTGTTCATGGGGTGGTCCTCCCTGCGCCTGCGCCGGGCGCCGCCTCACGGGCGGCCGCCGCGGCGCCGTCGATCTTTCGGTGCAGGGTAGGCGTCCGGCCGGGGTGTGCCGTGGAAGCGCTCATCCCTTGACCGCCCCCGCGCTGAAGCCCGTGATCAGCCACTTCTGGATGAAGGCGAAGACGATCACCACAGGGACGGCGGCGATGATGCCGCCCGCGGCGAGCGCGCCCAGGTCGACGCTGTCGGCGCTCATCAGGGTGTTGAGGCCGACCGGGATGGTCTGCTTGTCCTGGTTGTTGAGGAACATCAGGGCGAACAGGAAGTGGTTCCAGGAGTGCACGAAGGCGAAGGAGCCGACGGCGATCAGACCGGGCCGCAGCAGCGGCAGCACGACGATCCGGAACGCCGTCAGACGGTTGCAGCCGTCGACCCAGGCCGCCTCCTCCAGCGAGTACGGCACGTTCTTGATGAAGTTGCTGATCAGGATGATCGACAGCGGCAGCTGGAAGACGGTCTCGGCGAGGATGACGCTGCCCAGCGAGTTGATCATCTTCAGTTCGGCGAAGATCTCGAACAGCGGGACCAGCAGCAGCGCGCCCGGCACGAACTGGGAGCAGAGCAGGGCCAGCATGAAGCCCTGCTTGATCTTGAAGTCGAAGCGGGCGAGGGCGTAGCCGCCGGCCAGCGCGACCACCGTCGTCATCGCCAGGGTGGCGACGCCGACGAGCAGGCTGTTCTGGAAGTAGGTGCCGAAGCTGCGCTGCGTCCAGACCTTGTCGAAGTGGTCGAACGTCATCGGCCAGGGCACGAGCGAGGTCGAGCCGGCCGGGCGGAGCGCGAAGAGCAGGATCCAGTAGAAGGGGATCAGGGTGAAGACGAGGTAGACCGACAGGGGCAGGTAGATCTGCCAGCGCGGGACCTCGTCCCAGGGGCGGTTGCCGCCGCGCGGCCGCTGCTCGGGCGCGGGGGGCGCGCTCACGGGCGTGGGCGCCGGCACAGTGGCCTCCTTGGTGATCACTTGGCCTCCCTTCCGAACTTGCTCAGCCGCAGGTAGACCATGGAGCAGAAGAGCAGGATGACGAACGCGACCGTCGTCAGCGCGGACGCGTAACCGAAGTTGTGGGCGTCGACGCTGGTGTCGGCGATGTAGAGCGGGAGGGTGGTGGTCTCGCCCGCGGGGCCGCCGCCGGTCAGGGTGTAGAGCAGGTCGACGTTGTTGAACTCCCACACCGCGCGCAGCAGCGTGGACAGGACGATGGCGTCCTTCAGATGGGGCAGCGTGATGTGCCAGAACTGCTGGAGCCGGGACGCCCCGTCGACCTCGGCGGCCTCGTACAGGTCCTTGGAGACGGACTGGAGGTCGGCGAGGATGAGGATCGCGAAGAAGGGCACGCCGCGCCACAGGTCGGCGACGATCGCCGCCGGGAAGACGGTGGAGGTGTCCGACAGCCAGCTGGTCCCGTAGGAGCCGATGCCGACGTCTGCGAGGTAACGGGTGATGCCCGTCTGGGAGTTGTAGAGCAGCACCCAGATCGCGGAGGTCAGCACGCCGGAGACGGCCCAGGGGGAGAACACCAGGGCGCGGCCCAGGGCGCGGCCCACGAAGGTCTGGTTGACGATGAGGGCCAGGGCGAGGCCGAACATCAGCTGGAGTCCGACCTCGACGAAGACCCACTTGGCGCTGAAGGTCAGCGTGTCCCAGAAGACGGGGTCCTCGGTGAAGGCGTGGACGAAGTTGTCGAAGCCCGCGTAGCCGTTGCGCCACGGTTTGGTGGGGTTGTAGTTCTGCAGGCTGTAGTAGAAGACGCTGATGACCGGGTAGGCGATGAAGCCCAGCATGAGCAGGGCCGCCGGTGCGATCAGCAGGTACGGCAGTCTGCGGGGCGTGGCGGAGGCCCGGCGCCGCCTCGGTGGCGCGGGCGGCTTCGCCACGGCTGCGGCTTGGGCCATGACTGTTCTCCGTTCTCGTACGGGGTGCGTGCGCGTGCGTGGCGCGTGCGTGGTGCGTGGTGCGTGGGTCACGCGTGGTGCGTGGGTCACGCGTGGCGCGGGAAGCGCTTTCTCCGTGCACATGGGTGTGCCGAGTCGTGCGTGTGGTGCGGCGGTTCAGCCCGCGTACGGGTCCTGCACCTTGCCCGGGCGGGCCAGGAACTCGAAGTCGCAGCCGGTGTCGGCCTGAGTGATCTGCTCGTTGTAGAGCGCGCCGTAACCGCGCTCATAGCGCACGGGCGGCGGCGTCCACCGCGCCCGGCGGCGCTCCAGTTCCTCGTCGTCGACGTTGAGTTGAAGGGAGCGCGCCTCGACGTCCAGGGTGATCGAGTCCCCGGTGCGCACGAGGGCGAGGGGTCCGCCGACGTACGACTCGGGCGCCACGTGCAGGACGCAGGCGCCGTAACTGGTGCCGCTCATACGGGCGTCGGAGATGCGGACCATGTCCCGCACGCCCTGCTTGAGCAGGTGGTCGGGGATGGGCAGCATGCCGTACTCGGGCATGCCCGGGCCGCCCTTGGGGCCGGCGTTGCGCAGGACGAGCACGCTGTCGGCGGTGATGTCCAGGGCGGGGTCGTTGATGGTGCGCTGCATCGTCCGGTAGTCGTCGAAGACGACGGCGGGGCCGGTGTGCTTGAGCAGGTGCGGCTCGGCGGCGATGTGCTTGATGACGGCGCCGTCCGGGCAGAGGTTGCCGCGCAGGACGGCGACCCCGCCCTCGCTCGCGACCGGGTTGTCCCGGGTGCGGATCACGTCGTCGTCGTGCACCAGGGCCCCGGCGATCTGCTCGCGCAGGGTGTCGTGGGCGACGGTCGGGCGGTCCAGGTGGAGCAGGTCGGGGATCCGGGAGAGGAAGCCGGGCAGGCCGCCCGCGAAGTGGAAGTCCTCCATCAGGTACTTCTGGCCGCCGGGGCGCACGTCGGCGAGGACGGGCACCGTGCGGGCGATGCGGTCGAAGTCGTCGAGGGTGAGCGCGACGCCGGCCCGGCCCGCCATGGCGATGAGGTGGATCACCGCGTTGGTGGAGCCGCCGAGACCGAGGACGGTGGTGACGGCGTCGGTGAAGGCGTCCTGCGTGAGGATGTCGTTCAACGTCCGGCCCTTGTGGACCAGTTCGACGATGCGCAGGCCCGCCGCGGCGGCCATCCGGTCGTGTCCGGAGTCCACGGCGGGGATGCTCGACGCGCCCGGGACCGTCACCCCGAGCACCTCGGCGGCGGCGGTCAGCGTGGACGCCGTGCCCATCGTCATGCAGTGGCCGGGCGAGCGGGCGAGGCCGTTCTCCAGCTCGGCCATCTCGCAGTCGCCGATGAGGCCGGCCCGTTTGTCGTCCCAGTACTTCCACATGTCGGTGCCGGAGCCGAGGACCTCGCTGCGCCAGTGGCCCGGCAGCATCGGCCCGGCGGGCACGAACACGGTCGGCAGGTCGACGCTCGCCGCCCCCATCAGCAGGGCCGGGGTCGTCTTGTCGCAGCCGCCCATCAGCACCGCCCCGTCGACCGGGTAGGAGCGCAGCAGCTCCTCGGTCTCCATGGCGAGGAGGTTGCGGTAGAGCATGGGGGTCGGCTTCTGGAAGGTCTCGGACAGGGTCGAGACAGGGAACTCCAGCGGGAATCCGCCCGCCTGCCACACGCCCCGCTTGACCGCCTGCGCCCGCTCACGGAGGTGGACATGACAGGGGTTGATGTCCGACCAGGTGTTGAGGATCGCGATGACCGGCTTGCCGAGGTGCTCCTCGGGGAGGTAGCCGAGCTGGCGGGTGCGGGCGCGGTGGCTGAAGGAGCGCAGGCCTTCGGTGCCGTACCACTGGTGGCTGCGCAGCTCCTCGGGGCGCTTCCTGACGTCGTCGCTCATATGGACCACCCGGCGGCGATGGCGGCGACCTCGGCGCGCCCGCCCTCGGGCAGCGGCCGGCTCGGCGGGCGGACCTCGCGGCGGCACAGCCCGAGGGAGGCGAGGGCCTCCTTGACGACGGTGACGTTGTCGGCGGAGCCGTCGGCGGCGCGCAACTCCTCGAAGCGGCGGATCTGCTCCCAGACCTTCATGGCGGCCGGGTAGTCGCCGGAGCGCAGCGCCTCGATCATGTTGAGCGAGACGGCCGGGGCCACGTTCACCAGGCCCGAGGTGAAACCGGTGGCGCCCGCGGAGAAGTAGGAGGGGGCGTAGGGTTCGGCCAGGCCGGCGACCCAGACGAACCGCTCAAGACCGGCGTCCCGCGCGAAGGCGGCGAAGCGGGCGGCGTCCGGCACGGCGTACTTCACGCCGATCACGTTCGGGCAGGCGTCGGCGAGTTCGGCGAGCCGAAGGCCCGCGAGCTGCGCGTTGCGGATGTACGGCACGACGCCCAGCTCGGGCACCGCCTCGGCGATGGCGCGGTGGTAGTCGACCCAGCCGCTCTGCGACACATAGGGGTGGACGGGCTGGTGGACCATCACCATGCGCGCGCCCAGCTCGCGGGCGTGGCGGGCGGAGGCGACGGCGGTGGGGACGTCGTGGCCGACGCCGGCCAGGACGACGGCCCGGTCGCCGGCCTCCTCGACGGTCAGCTCGGTGACCAGGCGGCGCTCCTCGGGGGTGAGGGCGTAGAACTCGCCGGTGTTGCCGTTGGGGGTGAGGGTGGTGATCCCGCCGTCGAGCAGCCTGCGCAGCAGGGCCCGGTGGGTGTCCTGGTCGACGGAGCCGTCCTCGGCGAAGGGGGTCACCGGGATCGCCACCACGTCGGCCAGGGCCGCCCGTTGGGTCTCGAACGCCACGCTGCTCACTGCTGACCTTCCTGTCCCTGGGCTTCCCCGGCCTCGGGGAACGCCCGCCGTACGAACGACGCGATGTGCGCGTGCAGAGCGCTCGCCGCGCCGTCGGCGTCGCCCGCCAGCGCGAGCCGCAGGATCTCGCGGTGCTCGCCGGCCTCCCGCTCCCAGGAGGGGGAGGCGGCCCAGGCGACGGCGGAGACAAGGGCGGCCTGGTCGCGGACCTCGTCGAGCATCCGGCCGAGCAGCGGGTTGCCGCAGGGCAGGTAGAGGGCGCGATGGAACTCCCGGTTTGCCAGGGAGCGTTCGGCGGTGTCGGCGGCCTCGTCGGCACGGGTCAGCGCCGAGCGGGCGGCGTCCAGGGACGCCCCGCGCCGCACGGCCCGCTTCAGCGCCTCGGGTTCGAGGAGGAGCCGTACGTCGTAGACCTCGCGCGCCATGTCCGCGTCCACCATGCGCACCGTGACGCCCTTGTACTGGTTCATGACGACCAGTCCGGTGCCGGCGAGTGTCTTGAGCGCCTCCCGCACCGGGGTCTTGGAGACCCCGAACTGAGCGGCGAGGTCGGTCTCGACCAGTGCCTGACCTGGCGTCAACTGCCCGGTGAGGATGCGGCGTTTGATCTCCTCCAGCACGTACTGCGTGCGGGAGGGGATCGGCGTGGGCACAGAGGTCATGCGCGCCTCTCGGTGTCTGACGAGTTGTGTGACGTGCTGCGTGGCTGACGTGCGGTATGGCTGACGCGCTGCATCGGATCTCGTGTATCGCGTCTCATATATGACGTACGAAGTACGACGCGTTGAAGGTAGGAGCGGGCCGGGGTTTCGTCAATGCTTCCGGCAGAGGAAGTTGCGGAAGGAGTTGCCGCGCCGGGTGGGGTCAGAGGGGAACGGTGTCGCCCTCGTGCGCGGAGCGGGTGGGGCCGCCGAACGCGGCGGCGGCCCGCGCGGCCGCGTTCTCACGGGTCAGCGTGGGCCCGACGTGGGTGACGACGAGTTCGCGCACGCCGGCCTGCCGGGCCGTGTCCCCCGCGTCCTCCGGGGTCAGATGGACCTGTTCGCCGTCGCGATGCCGGTCGATGTCCGCCTCGCACAGGAACAGGTCGGCGCCGGAGGCGAGTTCGAAGAGCGCGGGGCACGGCCCGCTGTCCCCGGAGTACGCGAGGACGCTCCCCTGGCACTCGGCGCGCAGCCCGTACGCCTCGGTGTCGTGGGCCACCGCGCGGGAGGTGAGCTTGAGGTTCCAGTGCCGTACCGAGTGGCCGTCGTGCAGGGCCCTGAAGTCGAGGATTCCGGTCAGGAACCGGGCGTCCGGCTGCCCGAAGAAGGCAGCCAGCCGCCGCGCGCAGTCCCTCGGCGCGTACACGGGGACCGGCGCCGGCGGGGTGAGGCCGCCGAACGCGAACGCGTAGACGGCCGGGAGGAGGTCGGCGCAGTGGTCGGCGTGCAGATGGGAGATCCAGATCGCGGTGAGCCGCCGCGGGTCGGTGTGCCGCTGCAACTCGGCGAACGTGCCCGTGCCCGCGTCCACCCACACCTCCGCGCCCCCGCCGCGCAGGAGATAGCCGGAGCAGGGGTGGCCCGGTCCCGGATGCGGAGAGGCGGTGCCGAGGACGGTGAGGCTGAGGGGCATGGTGGGGAGCGTACGTTTCACCACGGCGCGAAGCGCCGCGATCACCTCCGTCTACGCCGTGCTCATGGGTGCGTCTACGCGATGCGTCTACGGGTACGCAGCCGGAGCGCTCACGGCGTCCAGCCCGGGTCGCGGCCGCTCAGGCCGACGGCACGGGCGAGCAGCGGGGCGTCCGGCGGGACGGGGACGACGGGGCCGAAGATCCCGCTGCCGCCCTCGCCGGCCTCCTCGGCGGCGGCCCGCAGGAACGCGTGGGAGGCGCGCAGCGCCGCCGGGTCGGGCGCGTAGCGCTGTCCGGTGGCCCGCGCGAGGTCCCAGCCGTGGACCACGAGTTCGTCGGCGGCGACGGCGCCGGCGACCTCGCCGGGCAGGTCGACGCCCCCCGCACGGGTCATGCCGGCCCAGGCGGTGGGGTCCCGCCAGGCCTCGGCGAGCGCGTCGAGCGCCGCCGGCAGCTCCTCGCGCCAGCCGGGCGGGAGGTCCGGCAGGGTCGTCCCGGGGTCCGTGTCGGTCGTGGCGCCCAGGTCCTTGCGCGCGGCGTCCCGGAAGGCGACGGCGAGGTGCCCGAGATGGCCGAGCAGGTTCCGCACGGCGTACCGCGGGCAGGGCGTGCGCCCGTCGAGCTGCTCGTCCCGGACGCCCGCGGCGAGCCGCGCGACGATGCGGGCCTGAGGTGCGAGGTCGAGTGTGGTGGCGATGTCGGTCATATGAGGTGGACCGCGCGGAGGGGGGAAACTCATCGCTCCCCGCGGACGTTCGTGGCCCCGGGCTCCCCCGGACCCTCGTGTGGGGGACGCGTGGGCCTCAGAGCGCGCCGAGGGCCTTCCGGGTCGCCTCCAGGTCGGCGTCGGACGCCAAGCCCGCGTGGTAGAGGCGGAGCTCGGTGGCTCCGAGGTCGCGCGCGCGGGCCGCGCCGGCCGACAGGCCGTCGGGGTCGCCGCCCATGCCGGAGACGATCGGGAAGTTGGCGGCGAGCACCGCCCCGTCCCGGCCCTGCTCGGCGAAGGGTGTGATCAGGCCGGGCCCGTCCGCGCAGGGGACGACCACACCGTCCGCGACGGACAGGACGTGCGCGGGGTCCACGCCCGGGTTGGCGCCGACGTGGTACGTCACCGGGTCGGCGTGCAGCAGCACCTGGAAGCCCTTGGGGGCCTCGGCGCGGACGGCGGCCACCGCCGCCTCCTGGAGGGTGCGGGCGGTCTCGTCGCGCCACGCGCGTGTGGCCCTCGCCGTCTCCTGCCCGAGGAGCCTCTCGACGCCCGCCCAGCCGGCGTCGTCGGGCGCCCCCTGCCACAGCGGCTCCAGCGCGGTGCGTACGGAGTCAGCCAGCAGGCCGGGGTCCAGGCCCCGGCCGGCGTAGCCCTCCCGGCAGGACGGGCAGAAGCAGAGCGCCATCAGGTACATGCCGGCGTCCCCGAGGGCGACGCCGGACGTCTTGTCGTGGGCGTGCAGGTGCTGGAGGCCGTACCAGCCGAGGGACTCCAGCTCGGTGCCCGCCGCGCCGGGCCGTACGGCGGCCTCGGCGGCCAGGTCGACGAGGTACGCGCGTGTGGTGGGCTGCGCGATGCACGGGGCCCAGGGGTAGCGGTCGCCGTAGGCGTTGACGACCGAGGTGCCGGGGTGCTCTGCGCCGAGGCGGGAGTTGTGCGCGAGGACCACCCAGGTGTGGACCTCCAGGCCGGCCCGCTCCAGCGCGGCGGCGGCCTCGCCGTAGGCGTCGCCCGGGGCCCAGTCGCCGGCCGGGTGGGGCCGCAGGGCGCGGCCCGCCCAACGCGGGCCCGCCGGGTCCGTCGGGTACAGCACGGCGGCGTGCTCGGCGGTGACGATGCGGTGGCGGGGGTGGCGCGGGGTGAGGGCGCGGGTGGAGTGGTAGGCGGCGGCGAGCGTCGCCTGCCGTACGCCGAGCGCGGCGATCCGCTCGGGCGCCTCCGGATCCCCGTTGACGTCCCAGGGATAGACGAAAGTCGACGCCTTCACCGGTCCTCCCCCAGCAGCGCGTGTCCACGCTCGATCACTGCGGCGAGCTGTTTCACATGGTCCTCGTTCGGTTCGTGCAGCGGCGGGCGCACCTCGCCGACGTCGAGGCCGCGCAACCGCACACCGGCCTTGACCAGGGAGACGGCGTAGCCGCGGCCGAGGGCGCGCAGCTCGACGAGGGGGCGGTAGAAGCCGTCCAGCAGGCGGTGGACGACGGCCAGGTCGCGCGCGGTGAGCGCCCGGTGGAAGGCCAGGGCGATCTCGGGGGCGAAGCAGAACACGGCCGAGGAGTAGAGGGTGACGCCGATGCCGTGGTAGGCGAGCTGGGTCTGTTCCGCGGTGGGCAGGCCGTTGAAGTAGAGGAAGTCGCCGGGGACCTCGCTGCGGACGGCGCTGACGACGCGTTGCATGAGGTCGAGGTCGCCGACGCCGTCCTTGAGGCCGATGATCCCCTCGGTGCGGGCGAGTTCGACGGCGGTCCCGGGGGTGAGGACGGCGTTGTCGCGCTGGTAGACGATGACGGGGAGTTCGGTGGCGGCGGCGAGTTCGCGGTAGTGGCGCAGCAGCCCTTCCTGGGCGGCGACGACGAGGTAGGGCGGCATCGCGAGCAGTCCGTCGGCGCCGGCGTCCCGCGCGAGCCGTGCGTAGCGGACGGCGAGCGCGGTCCCGTACCCGGCCCCCGCGACGACGGGCACCCGCCCGCCCGTCTCCTCCACGGCCGCCCGGACGCACGTCTGGAACTCCTCGGGGGTGAGCGCGTGGAACTCACCGGTACCGCAGCAGGCGAAGACGGCCGCCGCGCCGGCCTCCACCCCGCGGCGCACGTGCTCCCGGTAGACGTCCAGGGCGACGGAGCCGTCGGGGCCGAAGGCGGTCACGGGGAAGAACAGCGGTCCGCTGGGGACGCGAAGGCGTGCGGCGAGCGGAGCTGACGCTGACGTCACGGACTCTCCCTGAGGCGACGCGTGCATTGTTATGACCGACATCCACATTTCTGAACGCACTTCACCCTAGGGAGCCGATCAGGCCCGGTCAAGCGCACGAACGGCGACGCGAGACGGAGACTTGTCGACTCGGCACCCCTTGACGGAGGTCGGGCGAGATCCCTAGCGTGTCCACAGATGTGAATGACGTCCACAGACTCGGCCGTGAGATCCAAGGAGACCCGGGGATGCCCGCTGCGCGCACCGTCCTGCTCACCGGCGCCGCCGGTGGCCTCGGCACCCTCATGCGGGAACTGCTCCCCGCCTACGGCTACGAGCTGCGCCTTCTCGACGTGCGGCCCGTGGAGGGCGCGCCGGACGCGATCACCGCGGACCTCGCCGACCTGGACGCGCTGCGAGAGGCCGTACGGGGCGTCGACGCGATCATCCACCTCGCGGGCATCTCCCTGGAAGCCCCCTTCGAGAAGATCCTCAAGGCGAACATCGAGGGGACGTACCACCTGTACGAGGCCGCCCGCCAGGAGGGCGTCGGGCGCGTGGTGTTCGCCTCCTCCAATCACGCGGTCGGCTTCACCCCCCGGCCCGAGGGCGACGCCCCCCTCCCGCCGGAGTCGCTGATCCCGGTCCACACCCCGCGCCGCCCGGACACTTTCTACGGCCTGTCCAAGTCCTTCGGCGAGGACCTCGCCCAGTTCTACTGGGACAAGCACGGCCTGGAGACGGTGTCGGTGCGGATCGGCTCCTGCTTCGCCGAGCCGACCAACGTGCGCATGCTGTCGGTGTGGATGAGCCCGGCCGACGGCGCCCGCCTCTTCCACGCCGCGCTCACCGCCCAGGGCGTGGGCCACACGGTGGTCTACGGCTCCTCCGCCAACACGCGTCTGTGGTGGGACCTCACCAGCGCGCGAGCCCTCGGCTACGAGCCGCAGGACGACTCCGAGCCGTACGCCGAGAAGCTGATCGCCGAACAGGGCGAACCGGACCCGTCCAACCCCGCCCACACCCACCTGGGCGGCCCCTTCGTGACCGACCCCCCGATCTGGCCGTACTGACGCCGTCCGGGGACGGGGAGAATGCGGCCATGGAGGATCATCACGGGCGGGGCTGACGATGTCGACGCGATAGCCGAGCTGCACACGACCAGCTGGCGAAGGCCTGCGCGGGCCTGTTCCCCGCGCAGTACCTGAACGGTCCGCTGCTCGCCGAACGCCGAAGGTGTGGCGGGCCCGGCTGGACGATCCGGTTCCGGGCGCCGCGCTGTTCCTGGCCGTGGAGGCCGGCCGGCTGCTCGGCTTCGTCCATCTGGAACCGAAGCCGGACGGCCGGATCCTGCTGGACAGTCTGCACGTCCGGCCCGGCGACAGCGGCCGCGGACTGGGCCGGCTGCCGCTCGGACGTGCCCTGGCCTGGGCCGCCGCCGCGCACCCCGGCCGGGACGTCTACCTGGAAGTCCTCCAGGACGACACCCGCGCCGTCGCCTTCTACGAACGCCATGGAGGCCACCGCACCGCGTCCCGCGTCTGCCGGTTCGACCAGAGTTTCGAGCTCCCCGAGTTCGAGTACACCTGGCCCGCCGGCGCGGCCGGCCCCCTCGACGACGGCCTCCCCGCCGAACGGGGACGGTAAGGGAACGGTAAAACGGCCTCGCTCGTTCTCCTGGCATGACAGCTATGACCCCCGGCTCGAACATCCCCCTCACCGCCCCCCGCGTGGCGGTCGACGTCACCGCCCCCGTGCGCCTCGACGTCTCGGGCCTGCTGCTCACCGCCGACGGCAAGGTGCGCTCCGACGACGACTTCATCTTCTACAACCAGCCGAGCGGCCCCGGCGTGACCCACCGCTCCGGCGGCGGCGCGGCCCCCGACGCGATCACGGTCGACACCTCCGCGATCCCGCCGGGCATCGAGAAGATCGTCGTCACGGCGAGCCCCGACGCCGCCGGACAGACGTTCCGGGGCATCGAACCGACGGCCACCATCCGCAACGCCGACGACCACAGCGTCCTGGCGACGTTCACGCCCCCGCAACTGGGCGACGAGACGGCGCTGCTGATCGTGGAGATCTACCTGCGCAACGGCGCGTGGAAGGCCCGCGCGGTGGGCCAGGGGTACGCCGACGGTCTGGCCGGCATCGCCACCGACTTCGGCGTCACGGTCGAGGAACCGGCTACGCCGCCCCAGCCGGCGGCGCCCAGCGTCCCCGCAGCGCCCGCAGCCCCCGCCGTCACCGCGCCCCCGATGCCGCAGGCGCCGCCTCCCGCACCCCCCGCGCCGGCCGCCGGCACCGGCAAGATCAACCTCGACAAGGGCCGCGTCAGCCTCCAGAAGAACCAGACCGTCTCCCTCATGAAGGGCGGCCTGCCCCTGCTGTCGCAGGTCAGGATGGGCCTCGGCTGGGAGCCGGCGTACCGGGGCCGGGACATCGACCTGGACGCCTCGGTCATCGCGTACGGCCCGCAGCGCAACCACATCGACAGCTGCTACTTCGGCAAGCTGAGCATCCTCAACGGCGCGATCAAGCACTCCGGTGACAACCTCACCGGCGAGGGCGGCGGGGACGACGAGGTGATCGCCGTCGACCTGGGCCGGCTCCCGCAGGAGGTGACCGGTCTGGTCTTCACCGTCAACTCGTTCTCCGGGCAGAAGTTCACCGAGGTGGCCAAGGCCTACTGCCGTCTGCTGGACGCCGCGACCGGCGAGGAACTGGTCCGCTTCGACCTCACCGGCGCGGAGCCGCAGACGGGCGTGATGATGGCGAAGCTGATCCGCCAGTTCTCCGGTGAGTGGGAGATGACGGCGATGGGCGAGTTCGTGAAGGCCCGGACGGTACGGAACATGGTGAAACCGGCCGCCCAGGCACTCTGAACGCGGACCCCGTCCGATCACTCCCCGCACGGCAGCCGCGGGCGCGCTCCCCGAGGGCGCGCCCGCCGCCCGCCTCAGCGCCCCGGCCGCAGTCCCTCCGTCAGCAGCGTGACGTACCGCCGGATGCTGTCGCCGCCCCCGTCGGTCAGTTCCGCCGCCGTCGCCAGGCCGTGCGCCAGCCGCAGCAGTTCCATGGGGGTGACGTCGGTCCGCAGGGCGCCCTCCCGCTGCGCCGCCATTACCAGCCGCGCCGCCGCCTCCGTCACGCTCGTCGCGCACGCCGGGACCGCACGGCCGCCGCCGTCCGTGACGGCCGAGCCCAACAGGGCCTTCAAGCCGCGGACCTGGAGCGTGCCGGCGCACAGGTCGATCAGCCACGCCACCAGCGCCTCCCCCGGCGGGAGCCGCGCGCCGAGTTCGTCCGCGCGGACAGCGAACGCCTCGATCCGGTCGACGTAGGCAGCCTCCAGCAGCGCCTGACGCGTCGGGAAGTGCCGGTACAGCGTGCCCGAGCCGACGCCCGCCCGCTTGGCGATGTCGTCGAGGGACGCGCCCTCCCCGTGTTCGGCGAAGGCCTGGGCGGCTGCCTCCAGCAACCGCTCGTAGTTGCGGCGGGCGTCCGCGCGCATGGGTCTGGCCCGCGTCATACCGCGCCTCCTCTTCAGGACCGGCGTCAGCCGCCCTGCTGGGAACGGGCCTTGAAAGCGGCCTTGCGGGCCTCCTTGGCGACGCGCTTGTCGGGGTGGAGGCGGCCCATCGCCTCCAGCACGTCCGGAGTGGCCGGGTGCTCGACCCGCCAGGCGGCAGCGAAGAACCCGCTGTGCTGCTGGGCCAGCCCCTCGACCAGCGCCTGGAGTTCCTCGGAGTTGCCCTCGGCGGCGAGCTGGGCGGCCAGGGTGTCGATGGTGAGCCAGAAGATCATCGCCTCCGACGGCGGCGGAACGTCGGTCGCGCCCAGCTCGGTGAGCCAGACCCGGGCCAGACCGCCGAGTTCGGCGTCGTCCAGGACCTCCCGCACGGCCGGTTCGGCCTGGTCCCCGACCAGGGAGAGGGCCTGCTGGCAGCGCAGCCGGCGCAGCGGCGCACCCGCGTCGGAGCCCCGGGCCGCGGCGAGCAACTCGCGTGCGGCGGCGACGGGTTCGCGGCGGGCGAGCCAGTGCTCGGTCTCGGCACGGGCGGCCTGCGGACCGTACCCGGCGCTGCCGTCGAGGAGGGCGTCGGCGCCCTTGTCGGCGAGGTCGCCGACGGCGGGCGCGGTGAAGCCGGCCTCCAGCAGCCGCGCCCGCAACCCGTACAGGCCGAGCGGGGTGAGGCGGACCATGCCGTAGCGGGCGACCTCGATGTCGTCGGCCGAGGCGGCGGCCCCCTCCCCCGAGCCACCGGCCCCGTCGGACCCCGCGGAACCCTCGACCCCCGCGGTCCCGCCGCTCTCGTCGGCGTCCCGCATGAGCGCCTCGTCGACGGGCCGGTAGGAGACGAGGCCGATCGGCTCCAGCAGGCGGAACTGGTCGTCGAGGCGCATCATCGCGTCGGAGATCTGCTCCAGCATGTCGTTGCTGGGCTCGGCCGCATCACCGGGGACGATCATGGAGGCGGCGAGCGCGGGCAGCGGGACGGCCGCGTCGCCGGGGCCGTCCTCGCCGACGGTGAGCAGGTAGAGGTTGCCGAGCACGCCGTCGAGGAAGGCGGCCTCCCGCTCGGGGTCGAAGTCCAGCTGGGAGAAGTCGACATGACCGCCGTCGGCGTCCATGGCGTCGATCAGGTCGTCGAGATCGGGCACGCTCGCGTCGGCGAGGACCGTCTCCAGCGCGGCGAGCCAGACGGCGAGCACGTCGTGCGGGGAACCGCCCGTCAGCAGGGCGAGTTCCTCGCCGGGGGCGACGGCGCCGTTCTCCTCGTCGGTGATCTCGACCAGCCCGGTGTCCACCGCGACCCGCCACGCCTCGCTGGCGCAGGCGGCGGCGTCGTCGCCGGTGAGGCCGAGGAGTTCGGCGGCGGCCGGAAGCTGTTCGTCGACGAGTCCGCCGCCGGCGTCGACGAGGGTGCCGGGCCCGGCCCAGCGGGCGAGGCGGGCGGCCCGGGCGAGCAACGGGGTCGACAGCGCGTCGCGCGCCAGCTCCGCTTCGGAGAACAGCCGTACGGGCGGCAGGGGCGAGCTGTCTGACATCGGCTGGTTCTCCTCGAAACGCGTGGTGCCACTCAGTCGCTCAGCCTAGACGGATATCCACCCATGCCGCCCGGTTCATCTGCCGGACGGCATTCGTACATGGCCGAAACCTTGACAACTGGCCGGAGCAGGCAGGAGATTGACGCGCGTAGAAGTTGGGGGGACAGGTGTTCACTGATCTTTCTCCGCGCGTCCGTCCGCGCCCACGCCTCACCCTCGTCCCGGCGCTCATGCACGTCCCCCGGAGGGAATCCGTTGCCTAGCAGGTCTTCCGCGCGCCTCGCCGCGCTCACCGTCGCCGCCGTCTGCTCCGCGGCGTCCGCCGTCGTCATCGCCTCGCCCGCGCACGCCGACGCCGTGCGGATCCACGA
This sequence comes from Streptomyces sp. NPDC088254, assembly GCF_044740925.1. Lineage (NCBI taxonomy): Bacteria > Bacillati > Actinomycetota > Actinomycetes > Kitasatosporales > Streptomycetaceae > Streptomyces > Streptomyces sp. NPDC088254. Next base: position 105,445 of record NZ_JBIURQ010000009.1, read on the forward strand.
CATCCAGGGAACCACCCGGATATCCCCCTACGCCGGTCAGCAGGTCACCGACGTCACCGGGATCGTCACCGGGGTGCGCTCCTACGGCTCCTCCAGAGGCTTCTGGATCCAGGACCCGTCCCCGGACGCCGACCCCGCCACCAGCGAGGGCGTCTTCGTCTTCACCAGCTCCGCGCCCAAGGTCGCCGTGGGCGACGCCGTCACCGTGAACGGCACGGTCTCGGAGTTCGTCCCCGGCGGCGCCTCGACCGGCAACCAGTCGGTGACCGAGATCGTGCGGCCGACGGTCACCGTCGTCTCCGGCGGCAACCCGGTCCCGGCCGCCGTGGTCGTGGACGCCGGGACGGTCCCGAACAAGTACGCCCCGGAGGGCGACCCGGCCGCGAACGGCTCGGTCAACGGTCTGACGCTGAAGCCGCGGAAGTACGCCCTGGACCACTACGAGTCCCTCGAGGGCCAGAACATCCGGGTCAAGGACACCCGGGTGGTCGGCGCGACCGACCCGTACACCGAGCTGTGGGTCACGGTGAAGCCGCAGGAGAACGCCAACCCCAGCGGCGGCACGGTCTACGGCTCGTACAAGCAGCAGAACACGGGCCGGCTGCAGATCCAGTCGCTCGGCGCGGTGGCCGCCTTCCCGAAGGCGAACGTCGGCGACGTGCTCGCGGGCGTGACCGAAGGGCCCCTGGACTACAACCAGTTCGGCGGGTACACCCTGGTCGGCAACCGGATCGGCACGCTGGAGAGCGCCGGCCTGGAGCGTGAGACCACGCGCAAGCAGGACGAGCGCGAGCTGGCCGTGGCGACGTACAACGTCGAGAACCTCGACCCGGGCGACACGACCTTCGCCGCGCACGCCGCCGCCATCGTGCAGCACCTGCAGTCGCCCGACGTCGTGTCCCTGGAGGAGATCCAGGACGACAACGGCGCGAAGAACGACGGCACGGTGACCGCCGGGCAGACGGTGCGCAAGCTGATCGACGCGATCGTCGCCGCGGGCGGCCCGCGCTACGACTGGCGCTCCGTCGACCCGGTGAACAACGCCGACGGCGGCGAGCCGGGCGGCAACATCCGCCAGGTGTTCCTGTTCAACCCGGAGCGGGTCTCCTTCACCGACCGCGCGGGCGGCGACGCCACGACCGCGGCCGGCGTCACCGGAGTCCGCGGCAAGGCGGCCCTGACGGTCTCCCCCGGCCGCATCGACCCGGCGAACACCGCCTTCAACTCCAGCCGCAAGCCGCTGGTCGGCGAGTTCGTCTTCCAGGGCCGCACGGTCTTCGTGATCGCCAACCACTTCAACTCCAAGGGCGGCGACCAGGGTCTGACCTCGCAGTACCAGCCGGCGGCGCGCAGCTCGGAGGTCCAGCGCCACCAGCAGGCGGCCCTGGTCAACGGGTTCGTGAAGGACATCCTGGACACCGAGCGCAAGGCGAACGTCATCGCGCTCGGCGACATCAACGACTTCGAGTTCTCCGGCACCGCCGACGTCCTCGAAGGCGACGGCGAGCTGTGGTCGGCCATCAAGTCACTGCCGAGGCAGGAGCGTTACTCCTACGTCTACCAGGGCAACAGCCAGGTCCTCGACCAGATCCTGGTCAGCCCGGCGATCCGGCGCGGGGTCTTCGAGTACGACAGCGTGCACGTGAACTCGGAGTTCCACGACCAGATCAGCGACCACGACCCGCAGGTGCTGCGCTTCCAGCCGTAGGCGGCGGCCGGCACAGGCCGGCGGGGCCGGCCGGACACACGGTTCGGCCGGCCCCGGGCTCCCGGCCGGGCAAACCCGGCCTGCGCGCGGTTCGCGGCCCCGTTTCGGGAGACACGCAGGTCATGGACGAGGATTCGCAGGAGGCGGGGCGTGGTCCCGGCCGGTTGCCCGCCCGTTCGTGGTGGGCGGTGACACGGCGCACGGCGAAGGAACTGCTCGACGACGAACTCTCCGACCGGGCGGCCGCGTTGACGTACTACGGCGTGCTGTCGCTGTTCCCGGCGCTGCTGGTGATGGTGTCCGCGCTGGGCGTGGTCGGCCGGCGCGCCACCGACGCCATCCTCGACAACATAGGGGAGCTGACCCCCGGCCCGGCCCGGGACATCCTGCGCGACTCGGTGGTCCAGCTCGGCGACAGCGGCGGCACGAGCGGCGTGCTGGCGATCGCCGGTCTCCTCGCCGCGCTGTGGTCGGCGTCCGGTTACGTCGCCGCGTTCATCCGGGCGTCGAACGCGGTGTACGACCTCCCGGAGGGCCGGCCGGTGTGGAAGCTGACGCCGCTGCGCCTCGCGCTGACCGTGACGCTGATGCTGATGCTGGCGGCGAGCGCGCTGATCGTCGTCTTCACCGGGCCGCTGGCCGAGCGGGCGGGCAGGCTGGTGGGGGCCGGCGACGCGGCGATCGCGGTGTGGGGCGTGGCCAAGTGGCCGGTGCTGCTGCTCCTCGTCGTGCTGATGATCGCCCTGCTGTACTGGGCCGCCCCCAACGTCCGTGGCCGCGGCTTCCGTTGGGTCTCCCCCGGCAGTTTCGTCGCCACCCTCATCTGGCTCGTCGCCTCGGGCGGGTTCGCGCTCTACGCGGCCAACTTCTCGCTCTACAACCGGACGTACGGGACTCTCGCGGGGGCCGTCGTCTTCCTGGTGTGGCTGTGGCTGAGCAATCTGGCGATCCTGCTGGGGCTGGAGTTCGACGCGGAGCTGGCGCGGGAGCGGGCGATCGTCTGCGGCGGGCGGGGACGGGAGGAGACCGAGGCCCCGTACACCGAGCCGTACGTGGAGCCGCGGGACACCCGGAAGTGGCCTGCGTGGCTGCGCACGACGTGGGCGGCGGCCCGGCGCGGCCGCTCGGCCCCGCCGCCCTCGGCGCCGTCGGCCTGAGGGCGCGGGACGCGCGACCAGCCCGGCACACACGGACGGGCCCGGCACCCACACGGGGTGCCGGGCCCTTCCGTCCTTCCGCCGTCACAGGCCGCCGTCAGCGGCGGGCCGCCCGGCGCCGCCCCACGACACCTGCCGCGATGAGCACCGCGCCCGCCGCCGCGGCGACGATCATCGGGCGCGGGTGCTGCCGGGCGAACCGCGCCGGGGCGCGCATCGCCTCGGGCATGCCGCGGCCCGCGCGGGACGTCGTCTCCTGCAGGCCGTGCCGTGTGTGCACGGCCTTGTCCTGGGCGGTGAGGGTCGCCTCCTTGGCCTTGCTCTGGACGGCGTGGCCCGCCCGCCCCGCCTTCTCCTGGACGGTGTGCCCGGCCCGCCCCGCGCCGTCCTGCACCGCGTGCGTCGCGCGCCCCGCCCTGCTCTGCACGGTGTGGGTCGCTCGACCGGCCTTCTCCTGCACGGTGTGGCCCGCCTGGGCCGCCGTGCTGCGGAGCTGGACCGTCATCGCGCCCGCGCGGTCCCTGAGGTCCGCCGCCCGCGCGCGGGCCCGTCCGCGAAGGTCCGTCTTGGCCGCCAACTCCTCGACGGTGTGGCCGAGTTGGCTGCGCGTCTCGGCGATCTGCCGGCGCAGCTCCGCCGCCGTGGTCCTGTCCGTCATCGATGCGCCCTTTCCCTGATCTCCTCGACGTCGGCCTTGACACTGCCGATGGTTTCCTCGGGGGTGGGGGGCGTGGCCCGGCGCAGCTGGCTGCGGCCGGTCACGGCCAGCACGGCGGCGATCGCGAACAGCACCGCCGTGACGATGAGCGCCGCCGCCCAGACGGGCAGCACCAGCGAGAGTGCGGCGACGCCCGTCCCGGCGAGCGCGAGCAGGCCCGCGTAGGCGAACGCGCCCGCCCCGCCGAGCATTCCGCCGCCGCGCCCCGCGCGACGGCCTTTCTCGGTCAGCTCCTCCTTGGCGAGGGCGAGTTCCTGCCGCACGAGCTGGGAGAGCTGTTCGCCGGCCTGGTTCACGAGTTGGCCGACCGTGTGGTGCCCGTCGTGGACGGGCCGGGTGTCCGTGGTCCCGGTCACGCTGTTCCGCCTCCTCTCGGTTCCGGACCACCCGGGTACCCGCACGCGCCGGCGCTACCCCTGCCCCACGACGCCGCTCACCATGCAGTATCGCTAATCTTTGTCCCGTAGCAGATTTAAGTGGAGCTTCACCTCTGTCTGGCCGAAGCTACCCGTATGACAACCGGACTCCCGCACACCCCCGCCCCTCCCTTCGGCCGCGCCCTCTGCGCGATGATCACTCCCTTCACGGAGTCGGGGGCGCTCGACCTCGACGGCGCGCAACGGCTCGCCGACCGGCTGGTCACGCACGGCTGCGACGGGCTCGTGCTGTCGGGGACGACGGGCGAGTCCCCGACCACGTCGGACACGGAGAAGGCGGAGCTGGTCCGGGCGGTGCGCGAGGCCGTCGGGGACGGGGTGCCGCTGGTGGCGGGCGTGACCACCGCCGACACCCGGCACACCGTCGATCTCGCCCTGTCCGCCGGGAAGGCCGGCGCGGACGGCGTCCTCGTCGCCGCCCCCTACTACAGCAGACCCCCGCAGGACGCCCTGGAGGCCCACTTCCGCGAGGTCGCGGACGCCTGCGGGCTGCCGGTGATGCTGTACGACGTGCCCGGCCGCACCGGCGTGCGCATCGCGCCGGAGACGATGATCCGGCTCGCGGAACACCCGGGGATCGCAGCGGTGAAGGACTGCTCCAACGACCTCCTGGGCGTCCAGAAGATCCTGGCCCGCACCCGACTGGCGTACTACGCGGGCTGCGACGAGCAGATCCTCGCCCTGTACGCGGTGGGCGCGGTCGGCTACGTCAGCACGGTCGCAGGCGTCGCCCCGCGCCGGCTCCGCTCGATCCTGGACGCGTTCGACCGGGGCGACACCCGCGAGGCCGCCCGGCTCCAGCTGCGCGCGCTGGACCTCATCGAGGCGATGATGGCCGCGGACCTGCCCGGCACGGTCACCGCCAAGGCCCTCCTGACCTCCCTCGCCCTCCCCGCCGGCCCGCTCCGCCCCCCGCTGCTCCCCGCCACCCCGGAAACGACCCGCGCCCTCCGAGCGGCCTACGACCACCTCATGACGAGCCCGGAGTAGGAGGCCGCACCGCACCGGCCCGCGCGGCCGCGAGAAACAGCGAGAGCGCCCCTCGGCCAAAAGCCGAGGGGCGCTCTCCACCACCGACGCGACGCGCCTCAGTTGTGGCTGTGCAGGATCTCGTTCAGGCCGCCCCAGACCGCGTTGTTCGGGCGGGCCTCGACCGCGCCGGTGACCGAGTTGCGACGGAAGAGGATGTTCGAGGCGCCGGAGAGGTCGCGGGCCTTGACGATCTGGCCGTCGGGCATGGTCACCCGGGTGCCCGCCGTGACGTAGAGGCCCGCCTCGACGACGCACTCGTCGCCCAGCGCGATGCCGACGCCCGCCTCCGCGCCGACCAGGCAGCGCTCGCCGATGGAGATGATCACGTTGCCGCCGCCGGAGAGCGTGCCCATCGTGGACGCGCCGCCGCCGATGTCGGAGCCGTCGCCCACGACGACGCCCGCGGAGATGCGGCCCTCGACCATGGACGTGCCGAGCGTGCCGGCGTTGAAGTTCACGAAGCCCTCGTGCATGACCGTGGTGCCCTCGGCGAGGTGCGCGCCCAGGCGGACGCGGTCCGCGTCGGCGATGCGGACGCCCTTGGGGGCCACGTAGTCCGTCATGCGGGGGAACTTGTCGATGGACGTCACCTGGAGGTGCAGGCCCTCGGCGCGCGCGTTCAGGCGGACCTTCTCGACGTCGTCCACGGCGACCGGGCCGAGAGACGTCCACGCGACGTTGGCCAGGTGGCCGAACATGCCGTCCAGGCTCTGGCCGTGCGGCTTGACCAGGCGGTGGGAGAGCAGGTGGAGCCGCAGGTAGACGTCGTGCGCGTCGAGCGGCTTGTCGTCGAGGGAGGCGATGACCGTGCGGACCGCGACGACCTCGACGCCCCGGCGGGCGTCCGGGCCGACGGCCTTGGCCGCGCCCTCGCCGAGCAGCTCCACGGCCTTCTCGGGAGAAAGGCGCTCGGTGCCGGCCGGACCGGGCTCGGCGGTGAGCTCGGGCGCGGGGAACCAGGTGTCGAGAACGGTGCCGTCGGCGGCGAGCGTGGCGAGCCCGGCGGCCGCGGCGCCGGTGGTGCGAGGAGCAGTCGTTTCGGTCATGAGCGCAACCTAACCGGCAAGCCCCACCCGAGGCCAACCTGCCGCCCGGCGTCTCAGGTGGCGGTCGGGGCGGGCGCGGGTCCGCTTCGGCGGCGCCGTGCGCGGCCCGACCGCCGCCGCGCGGGCCGGCCCGCCCCCAAGTGCCCCTGTATGAGAAACCGTTATGGAAACCGCTCGCTGAAACGGCTGCTCATCAGCCACACGTTCCACTAATGTTTCACCGTTCACATACCGGGCCTTCGCAGCCGCGGCCGCCGACACGAGCGCCGCTGGAGGAACAGCGCATGCCAGACAACAAGTCCCGGCCTTCCCCGGAGCAACCCTGGGGGAACGGTTGGGCCCCGGAAAGCTCCCGGGCTCCCGGAACGCGACGGCTGTGGCTGGCCGGCGCTCTCGCCGTGGCCACCGTGGTGGCCTGCGTGACGGCGATATCCGTGACCGAAAAGGCCAACGACAAGCAGTCGGCCGCCCGTCAGGGCCGGACGACGTCCGCCAAGGAGACCACCTCGGGGCTGATCTCTTTCGCCACACCCTCGGCGAGCGGATCCCCTTCGGCGTCCGCGCCGGCCGGGAGCCCCTCGCCGTCCGCGTCCGCTTCGGCGTCGGCCTCGCCGTCCGCCTCGGGTTCGCCCCGGCCGCAGGGGAGTGCGTCGCCCCGCCCGTCCACCGCCCCCGCCCCGCAGGCGCCGCCGGTCAAGGACGTGCCCGCGCCGCGGCCGGCGAGCAACCGCAAGTCGGTGCAGTCGGTCAACTACCCCGACCGCTACTGGCGCGCGAGCGGCGGCCTGGTGCGGCTCGAACAGAGCGGCGGCTCGGAGTTCCGCGAGGACGCCTCCTTCGACGTCGTGGCGGGCCTGTCCAATGGCTCCTGCTACTCGTTCAGGACGGCCGACGGCACGTATCTGCGCCACCGCAACTTCGTGCTGCGCGCGGAACGCAACGACGGCTCGAACCTGTTCTCCCAGGACGCCACCTTCTGCCCCAACTGGTCGCCCTACTCGGGCTCCATGACGCTGCGTTCGGTCAACTACCCCGACCGCGCGCTGCGGCACCGGAACATGGAGCTGCGTCTGGACCAGTACGGCTACAACTCCAGCGGCGGCGAGGACTTCGCGTTCCGCCTCGTCGACGGTCTCGCCTGAGCGGACCGCCACCCGCACACGCGTGTGGCCCCCGGCGGTTCCCGCCGGGGGCCACACGCGTCACCACACTCCTCAGACGTTGAAGCCGAGCGCCCGAAGCTGCTCGCGGCCGTCGTCGGTGATCTTGTCCGGGCCCCACGGCGGCATCCAGACCCAGTTGATGCGCAGCTCGTTGACCAGGCCGTCCGTGGCGGACTTCGCCTGGTCCTCGATGACGTCCGTCAGCGGGCAGGCCGCGGAGGTCAGGGTCATGTCGATCGTCGCGATGTTCGCGTCGTCGATGTGAATGCCGTAGATCAGGCCGAGGTTGACGACGTCGATGCCCAACTCGGGGTCGACGACGTCGTACAGCGCCTCTCGGACCTCCTCCTCCGAGGCCGGCTTCATCTCCAGGGTCTCGCTCATGCCGTCTTCCTTTCGGCGTCGGCGCCCAGCGCCTGGGCCGTCGCGTCCTTCCACGCCATCCAGCTGAGGAGGGCGCACTTGACCCGGGCCGGGTACTTGGAGACGCCGGCGAACGCGACCGCGTCCTCCAGCACCTCCTCCATCGCGTCGTCCGGCTCGATCCTGCCCTTGGACTGCATCAGCTCCAGGAAGGTCTCCTGGATCCGGTGCGCCTCGGACAGCTCCTTGCCGACGAGGAGTTCGTTCAGCACGGACGCGCTCGCCTGGCTGATGGAGCAGCCCTGGCCCTCGTACGAGACGTCCTCGATCTTCGTGCCGGCGTACTTCACCCGCAGGGTGATCTCGTCGCCGCAGGTCGGGTTCACGTGGTGCACCTCGGCGTCGCCGACGCGCAGACCACGCCCGTGCGGGTGCTTGTAGTGGTCCAGGATGACTTCCTGGTACATGGAGTCCAGCTTCATGCGCTCGCTCGCCAACCCCTCAGCCGAAGAAATTCCGTACGTGCTCCAGGCCGTCCACCAGAGCGTCGATCTCGGCGGGCGTGGAGTACAGATAGAACGACGCTCGCGTCGTCGCGGGAATTCCGTAGCGCAGGCAGACGGGTCGCGCGCAGTGGTGGCCGACGCGAACCGCGATGCCCTGCTCGTCGAGGACCTGGCCCACGTCGTGCGGGTGGATGTCGCCGAGCGTGAAGGAGATCGCCGCGCCGCGGTCCTCGGCCGTGGTCGGACCGATGATCCGCAGGTCGGGGACCTCGGCGAACCGCTTCACCGCGTACTCGGTGAGCGCGTGCTCGTGGGCGAGGATCTTGTCCATGCCGATCGAGGACAGGTAGTCGATGGCCGCGCCGAGACCGACCGCCTGGGCGACCGGGGGCGTGCCCGCCTCGAACTTGTGCGGGGCGGGGGCGTAGGTCGAGGAGTGCATGGACACTGTCTCGATCATCTCGCCGCCGCCGAGGAACGGAGGCAGGTCCTCCAGCAGCTCCTGGCGGCCCCACAGCACGCCGATGCCGGTCGGGCCGCACATCTTGTGGCCGGTGAAGGCCACGAAGTCGGCCTGGAGGGCCTGCACGTCCAGCGGCATGTGGGGAGCGGCCTGCGAGGCGTCGACGCAGACCAGCGCGCCGACCTCCTGCGCCCGGCGGACTATCGCCTCGACCGGGTTGACCGTGCCGAGGATGTTCGACACCAGCACGAAGGAGACGATCTTCGTCTTCTCCGTGATGATCTCGTCGATGTTCGACAGGTCGAGGCGGCCGTCGTCGGTCAGGCCGAACCACTTCAGCTTCGCGCCCGTGCGCTGCGAGAGCAGCTGCCACGGCACGATGTTGGAGTGGTGCTCCATCTCGGTGATGACGATCTCGGTCTCGGAGTCCACGCGGTAGGGCTCGTCGGCCCAGCCCAGCATGTTCGCCACGAGGTTGAGCGACTCCGAGGCGTTCTTGGTGAAGATCACCTCGTCGCGCGAGGGCGCGTTGATGAAGGACGCGACCTTGTCACGCGCGCCCTCGTACAGCGCCGTGGCCTCCTCGGCGAGCACATGCACACCGCGGTGGACGTTGGCGTTGTAGCGCTCGTAGTACTCGCTCAGGGCGTCCAGCACCTGGCGCGGCTTCTGCGAGGTCGCCGCGTTGTCCAGGTAGACGAGCTTCCGGTCGTCGTGGACCAGACGGTCCAGGATCGGGAAGTCCTTGCGGATCGCCTCTGTGTCGAGGAGGCCCGGCAGCTGTGTCACGCGGATACGCCACCCTTCGTGTCGACTGCGTCCTGCTTCGCATATGCCTCGTACCCCTCGTTCTCCAGCTTGTCGGCGAGCTCGGCGCCGCCGGACTCGACGATGCGGCCGCCGGAGAAGACGTGGACGAAGTCGGGCTTGATGTAGCGCAGGATGCGCGTGTAGTGCGTGATCAGCAGGGTGCCGACCTCGCCGGTCTCGCGGACGCGGTTGACGCCCTCGGAGACGATGCGGAGCGCGTCGACGTCCAGGCCGGAGTCGGTCTCGTCGAGGATCGCGACCTTCGGCTTGAGCAGTTCGAGCTGGAGGATCTCGTGGCGCTTCTTCTCACCGCCGGAGAAGCCCTCGTTGACGTTGCGCTCGGCGAAGGAGGGGTCCATGTTGAGGCGCTGCATGGCCTCCTTGACCTCCTTCACCCAGGTGCGCAGCTTGGGGGCCTCGCCGCGGACGGCGGTGGCGGAGGTGCGCAGGAAGTTCGACACGGACACGCCGGGGACCTCGACCGGGTACTGCATGGCGAGGAACAGGCCGGCGCGGGCGCGCTCGTCGACGGACATCTCCAGGACGTCCTCGCCGTCGAGGGTGACGGTGCCGCCGGTGATCGTGTACTTCGGGTGACCCGCGAGGGAGTAGGCGAGCGTCGACTTGCCGGAGCCGTTCGGGCCCATGATGGCGTGCGTCTCGCCCTGCTTCACGGTGAGGTCGACGCCCTTGAGGATCTCCTTCGTGGCGTTGTCGGCCTCGACGGTGACGTGCAGGTCTCGGATTTCAAGCGTTGCCATGGATGCCTCAGGACTCCTGGGTGAGGGGGGCGCGTACGTCGACGAAGACGCTGCCCCCTTCGATCTTTACGGGGTATACGGGGACGGGGCGCGTCGCGGGAAGGCCGGACGGCTTGCCGGTGCGCAGGTCGAAGGCGGAGCCGTGCAGCCAGCACTCGATCTGGCAGTCCTCCACCTCGCCCTCGGAGAGCGAGACGTTCGCGTGCGAGCAGATGTCGTGGATCGCGAACACCTCCCCCTCGGTCCGCACCAAGGAGACCGGCGTGCCGTCGAGTTCCACCCGCTTCGGGGTGTCCTCCTCCAGCTCGCCCAGTCCGCAGGCGCGTACGTAGGTCGTCATGCGACCGAGGCCTCCAGCTCCTCTTCGATCTTCGCGAGCAGACGCTCCTCGATGTCGTCGACGCCGATCTGCTGGACCAGCTCGGCGAAGAAGCCGCGGACGACGAGGCGGCGGGCCTCGTGCTCGGGGATGCCGCGGGCCATCAGGTAGAAGAGCTGCTCGTCGTCGAAGCGGCCGGTGGCGGAGGCGTGGCCGGCGCCGACGATCTCGCCGGTCTCGATCTCCAGGTTCGGCACCGAGTCGACGCGCGCGCCGTCCGTGAGGACGAGGTTGCGGTTCATCTCGTAGGTGTCGGTGCCCTCGGCCTTGGCCTCGATGAGGACGTCGCCGATCCACACGGCGTGCGCGTCCTCGCCCTGGAGGGCGCCCTTGTAGGCGACGTTCGACTTGCAGTGCGGGGTGTTGTGGTCGACCAGGAGGCGGTGCTCCTGGTGCTGGCCGGCGTCGGTGAAGTACAGGCCGTACAGCTCGGCCTCGCCACCGGTGCCGGCGTACTGCACGCGCGGGTGCAGGCGGACCACGTCGCCGCCGAAGGTGACGACCACCGACTTGAAGGTGGCGTCCCGGCCGACGAGGGCGTTGTGCTGGGCGACGTGGACGGCCTTGTCGTCCCAGTCCTGGACGGAGACGACGGTCAGCTTGGCGCCGTCGCCGAGGACGTACTCGACGTTGGCGGCGACCACGGCGTCACCGGTGTGGTCGATGACGACGACGGCCTCGGCGAAGGCTCCCAGCTCGATGATCTGGTGGCCGTAGGAGACGCCGCCCTCGCCGTGCACGGAGATCCGGATCGGCTCGGTGAGGACCGTCTCCTTGGGGACGAAGACGACGCCGGCCTGCTCGAAGGCGGAGTACGCCTGGGCGGCGACGCGGTCCACGGGCGTGCCGGCCCTGCCGAGCCGCGCGTCGTCGCGGCCGACGGCCTCGACGACGACGCCTTCGGGGGCCTCCACCGTGACCTTGACGCCGTTGCCGCCCGCGACGGCGGTGCCGTCGTGCAGGCCGCGCAGGCGCTCCAGCGGGGTGAACCGCCACTCCTCCTCGCGGCCGTGCGGGACCGGGAAGTCCGCGACGTCGAAGGACGGCGGCGCGCTCATGCGCGTGGCGACGGTCGACTCGGCGGCCACCGCGATGGAGCCTGTGGTGGTGGACCCCACAGGAAGATTCTGAGCCTCAGCCATGGCTGTCGTAGTGCTCGCTTTCGTTGACGTAAGGGGCGTGACGGACGGGCCGGGGGTCAGCCGACGGCGCCTTCCATCTGCAGCTCGATCAGCCGGTTGAGCTCCAGCGCGTACTCCATCGGGAGCTCCTTGGCGATGGGCTCGACGAAGCCGCGCACGATCATGGCCATCGCCTCGTCCTCGGAGAGACCACGGCTCATCAGGTAGAAGAGCTGGTCCTCGGAGACCTTGGAGACGGTCGCCTCGTGGCCCATGGACACGTCGTCCTCACGCACGTCGACGTAGGGGTACGTGTCGGAGCGGGAGATGGTGTCGACGAGCAGCGCGTCGCACAGCACGTTGGACTTGGAGCCGGGGGCGCCTTCGCCGATCTCGATGAGACCGCGGTAGGAGGTGCGGCCGCCGCCTCGCGCCACCGACTTGGAGACGATGTTGGAGGAGGTGTTCGGCGCCATGTGGACCATCTTGGCGCCGGCGTCCTGGTGCTGGCCCTCGCCGGCGAAGGCGATGGAGAGGGTCTCGCCCTTGGCGTGCTCGCCCATCAGGTAGACGGCCGGGTACTTCATCGTCACCTTGGAGCCGATGTTGCCGTCGATCCACTCCATGGTCGCGCCCTCGTAGGCGACGGCGCGTTTGGTGACCAGGTTGTAGACGTTGTTCGACCAGTTCTGGATGGTCGTGTAGCGGCAGCGGGCGTTCTTCTTGACGATGATCTCGACGACGGCGCTGTGCAGGGAGTCGGACTTGTAGATCGGGGCCGTACAACCCTCGACGTAGTGCACGTAGGCGCCCTCGTCGACGATGATCAGGGTCCGCTCGAACTGGCCCATGTTCTCCGTGTTGATACGGAAGTAGGCCTGGAGCGGGATCTCGACGTGCACGCCCTTCGGCACGTAGATGAAGGAGCCGCCGGACCACACCGCGGTGTTCAGCGCGGCGAACTTGTTGTCGCCGGCGGGGATGACGGTCCCGAAGTACTCCTTGAAGAGCTCCGGGTGCTCCTTCAGCGCGGTGTCGGTGTCGAGGAAGATGACGCCCTGCTCCTCCAGGTCCTCGCGGATCTGGTGGTAGACGACCTCCGACTCGTACTGGGCGGCGACACCGGCGACGAGGCGCTGCTTCTCCGCCTCGGGGATGCCCAGCTTGTCGTAGGTGTTCTTGATGTCCTCGGGCAGGTCCTCCCAGGACGCCGCCTGCTTCTCCGTGGAGCGCACGAAGTACTTGATGTTGTCGAAGTCGATGCCCGACAGGTCCGAGCCCCAGTTCGGCATGGGCTTCTTCTCGAAGAGCTTCAGGCCCTTGAGGCGGAGCTTGGTCATCCACTCCGGCTCGGACTTCTTCGAGGAGATGTCGTTGACGACGTCCTCGTTGATGCCGCGACGCGCGGACGCGCCGGCCGTGTCGGAGTCGGCCCAGCCGTATTCGTACTTGCCCAGGCCCTCGAGTTCGGGGTGAGCAGTCTCCGTGGGGAGAGTCATGCGGGGTTCCTCCCGGCCGTGCTTGCAGATGCGTTCTGGCTGCGGTGATCAGTGTGGGAAATCTTGGGGATGAACGTCGTGCAGACGCCGTCTCCGTGCGCGATGGTCGCCAGTCTCTGGACGTGCGTTCCGAGCAGCTGGGAGAAGATCTCCGTCTCGGCCTCGCACAACTGCGGGAACTTCTCCGCGACGTGGGCCACCGGGCAGTGGTGCTGACAGAGCTGCTCGCCTTTTTGAGGGAGGGGTGCGCTGCGCGCCGTAGCAGCGTACCCGTCCGCGCTCAGGGCCTTGGCCAGTGCTTCGGTGCGGTCCTCCGGGGCGGCGGCCTCGACGGCCTCGCGGTAGGCGGCGGCCTGTTCGGCGATCCTCGCGCGGGCGAAGGCCACGACGGCCTCGTCCCCGCCGAAGCGCTCCTGGATCCAACGCAGGGCGTCGGCGGCGAGCTTGTCGTAGGACTGGTCGAAGGCGTCGCGGCCGCAGTCGGTCAGGGCGAAGACCTTGGCGGGGCGTCCGCGCGTCCGCGTGCCGTACACGCGCTGCTCGCGAGCCTCCACGACGTCGTCGGCGACCAATGCATCGAGGTGCCTGCGTACGGCCGCCGGGGTGAGCCCGAGGCGTCCGGCCAGCTCGGTGACGGTCGACGGCCCGTGGTCCAGGATGGAGCGCGCGACCCGGTTGCGCGTCGAGCGCTCACCGGTCGCCAGCTCCTCCTGAGGGGCCCCCGCGGGGGTCTCCCGAGCCTGTCCGACGTTTTTCACAACGCCATTGTTGCGTAATTCGCCGGAGGCAGGCAAGCCGCGTCCGGCCGACCGGGCGATGCACTACATCACTTAGGTAAAGCTAACCTGACCTGGGGAAACGATCTTTGATCGATCAGGGAGCCGGGCCTTCCCGGGGCCGTCCCGGGCTCTGCCGGGTGGCCTCCCGGCGCCCCTGGACGGCCCCGCGCGTCCGGGCGCACGAGTGCGAACCTAGACTTTGCGTCCATGCGAACTGAGCCTGTCGTCCAGGTCCAGGCCCTGGTGCAGCGGTACGGGACGAAGACCGCGGTGGACGGCCTCGACCTGGAGGCCCGGGCAGGCGTCACCGCCGTCCTCGGCCCCAACGGCGCCGGCAAGACGACGACCATCGAGACCTGCGAGGGCTACCGCAAGCCGGACTCCGGCACCGTGCGCGTCCTCGGCCTCGACCCGGTGAGACAGGCCCGCGAACTGCGGCCCCGGATCGGCGTGATGCTCCAGTCCGGCGGCGTCTACTCGGGCGCGCGGGCGGACGAGATGCTCCGCCATGTCGCGAAGCTGCACGCGAACCCGCTGGACGTGGACGCCCTCGTGGAGCGGCTCGGGCTCGGCAGCTGCGGCCGGACCTCCTACCGCCGGCTCTCCGGCGGGCAGCAGCAGCGGCTCGCGCTGGCGATGGCCGTCGTCGGACGCCCTGAACTGGTGTTCCTGGACGAGCCGACCGCAGGTCTCGACCCGCAGGCCCGCCGCGCCACCTGGGACCTCGTCCGCGACCTGCGCGCCGACGGCGTCGGCGTGATCCTCACCACCCACTACATGGACGAGGCCGAGCAGCTCAGTGACGACGTCGCGATCATCGACGCGGGCCGGGTCATCGCCCAGGGCTCCCCGGAGGAGCTGTGCCGCGGCGGCGCCGAGAACACGCTCCGCTTCACCGGCCGCCCCGGACTGGACGTGACCTCGCTGCTCAAGGCGCTGCCCGCGGACAGCACCGCCGAGGAGCTGACGCCGGGCTCGTACCGGGTCACCGGGAAGATCGACCCCCAGCTCCTGGCGACCGTCACCTCCTGGTGCGCGCAGCACGGGGTGATGCCCGACCGGATCTCGGTCGAACGGCACACCCTGGAGGACGTCTTCCTCGAGCTGACGGGAAAGGAACTGCGCTCATGACCGCCACCGGCATCCACACCCCGGCGCCGGGCGCCGCGCCGCTGCCCCGGATGATCGGGGCCCAGGCGGCACTGGAGACCCGGATGCTCCTGCGCAACGGCGAGCAACTGCTGCTCACCGTGGTGATCCCCACCCTGCTGCTGGTGCTGTTCAGCACGGTGGACATCGTGGACACCGGCGCGGGCAAGGCGGTGGACTTCCTCGCCCCGGGCGTCCTGGCCCTCGCCGTGATGTCGACGGCGTTCACCGGGCAGGCCATCGCCACCGGCTTCGAACGCCGCTATGGCGTGCTGAAGCGGCTGGCCGTCTCGCCGCTGCCCCGCTGGGGCCTGATGACCGCCAAGACGCTGTCCGTGCTGGTCACGGAGGTCCTCCAGGTCGTCCTGCTGACGGTGATCGCCTTCGCGCTGGGCTGGTCGCCGCACGGGAACCCGTTCGCCGTGCTGCTCCTGCTGGTCCTCGGCACGGCGGCGTTCTCCGGGCTCGGGCTGTTGATGGCGGGCACCCTGAAGGCCGAGGCGACGCTGGCCGCGGCCAACCTGGTGTTCCTGCTGCTGCTGGTGGGCGGCGGTGTGATCGTCCCGCTGGACAAGTTCCCGCCGGCGGCGCAGGACGTCCTCGCACTGCTGCCGATCTCGGCGCTGTCCGGAGGCCTGCGGGACGTGCTCCAGCACGGGGCGGGGATGCCGTGGGGCGAGCTCGGGATCCTGGCGGTGTGGGCGGTGGCCGGCCTGGCCGCGGCGGGGAGGTTCTTCCGGTGGGAGTGACGGCGGCGAAGCCACGGGGCACCCTCGTGAAAGCGTGCACAAGCGGCCCCCTACGATGGAAGGCGTGCCCAACGTGACCCGCGCCGACGCCCTGGCGGCCGTGCGCAACCCGCTCGCCTTCATCGCCGACCGCTGGACCCCCGCCCCCCGGACGGTCCAGCGGGCTGCCCTGTCCGCACTCGTGATGTCGGTGCTCATCGTGGTCACCGGCGGCGCGGTACGGCTCACCGGGTCCGGCCTCGGCTGCCCGACCTGGCCCAAGTGCACCGAGGACTCCCTCACCGCGACCAGCGAGATGGGCTTCCACGGCGTCATCGAGTTCGGCAACCGCATGCTGACGTACGTGCTGTGCGCCGCGGTCGGCTGGGCGATCATCGCCGCCCGCTCGCAGAAGCCGTACCGGCGTGGCCTCACCCGGCTGGGCTGGGCCCAGTTCTGGGTGGTCATGAGCAACGCCGTGCTCGGCGGCATCGTCGTCCTCGTCGGCCTCAACCCGTACACCGTCGCCGCCCACTTCGTGGCCACGTCGGCGCTGATCGCCGTCGCCACGGTGATGTGGCAGCGCACCCGGGAGGGGGACGCGGCGCCCCAGCCGCTGGTCGGCGGCGCGGTGCGGCAGCTGGTGTGGTGCCTGGTCGGCGCGTCGGTCCTGCTGATCCTCGTCGGCACGGTCGTGACCGGCGCGGGCCCGCACGCCGGCGACTCCAGCGAGGTGGAGCGCATGCCGCTCGACTGGGAGACGGTCAGCAAGGCCCACGCCGTCCTCGCCTGGATCGTGGTGTCCCTGACGTTCGCGCTGTGGTTCGTGCTGAAGGCGGTCGACGCGCCGAAGGCTCCGCTGCACCGGACGCGGGAGCTGTTCGTCGTCCTGCTGTGCCAGGGCGTGGTGGGCTACGTCCAGTACTTCACGGATCTCCCGGAGATCCTGGTCGGCCTGCACATGCTGGGCTCCGCGCTGATGTGGATCTGGGTCCTGCGCGTGGTCCTGTCCCTGCGCGAGCGGCCCGCCGCCGGCGAGGCCGACGCCGTGCCGCCGGCTCAGGAGTACTTCTCCACCAGCCCGTCGATCGCCGGCCCCAGGTAGTCACGCGTCAGCCCGCTCCTGCGGGCGAGCCACTGCTCCCCGGCGAACAGCGGCCGCATCCCGTACCGTCGCCGCCGGACGTCCTCGACGACGTCGGCGGGCGCCCCGAGTCCGGGCAGTTCCCCCAGCGCCTCCCACTTGGAGATCAGCCGTCCCTCCCGCAGAGTGACGGCGGCACGGGCGAAGGTCGTCAGGCCCAGGTCCACCCAGACGTCCCGGGTCCACAGGCGCGCCTCGTCCACGGCCGGCCGCCACAAGTCCCGCTGGTCGCGCACGACGAACGCCTCCAGTTCGAGGTCCGTCACCGGCGGCAGCAGCTCGGCCGGGGCGCCCCCGTGCAACACCCGGCCGAAGGTGTGCAGCTCTCGCCGGGTGACCGGGGTGACCGTCCGCCTGAACAGCCGTCCGTGGGCCCATGTGAGGTGCCGCCGGTCCGAGCCCGAGAGCGTGGCGGGCGTCAGATAGGTGCAGTGCAGCAGGCCCGCGAGCGGTTCGGTGCGCAGCCGGGCGTGGGCCACGGCCACCTCCCAGACGGTCCGCGCGGTGATCGGTTCCGGGAGTACGGCGATCAGGTCCAGGTCGCTGCGCCCCTCCTGGTAGTCGCCTCCCGCGAGCGAGCCGTGCGTCCAGACGGCGAGGGGCCGCCGGCTCGTGGGACCCGAGTGGGGCGGGGAGGAGAGGGCGGCCAGGAAGCGGTCGAGTAACGCGTCGGTCCGGTTCATACGGCCAGTCTTGACCGGTTCAGCCCAGTCCGTACACCCTCCGCGCGTTCTCCGACGCGATCATCGCCGCCACCCGCTGCGCGTCCGTGAGGGACCAGGCGCCCTCCGCGACCCAGGCGCCCAGGACCCGGCCCAGGGCCTCGCGGAACAGCCGGGCGCCCACCACGTGCAGTTCGGGGAGCGCCTGGGCACCGCTGGAGAAGAGGATCTTGCCGAAGGGGGCCAGTTCCAGGGTCTCCGCCAGGATCGTCGCCGCGCGGCCGCCGCTGTGGACGAGCGCGGTGCCGGAGTCGGCGTAGACGTGCGGGAAGACGCCGGCGAGGCGGGCGGCGTGCCGGTGGTGGGGGTGGCCGGGCAGCAGGACCACAGTGGCGCCGAGGCCCGCCGTCGCGCGGGCGAACTCCGTCAGGAGGGCGGGGTGGCCGGCGCGGCCGGCGCGCGGCCCGGGCTCCACGGGACCGGCGTGCAGTTGCAGCGGCAGTCCGGTGGCGAGCGCGCTCCACAGCAGGTGGCGCAGCAGCACCGGGTCGCCCATCTCCCCACCGGCCCGGCGGACGGCCAGCCAGCGGCCCGCCGCACCCCGCACCTGTCCCGGTCCGGGCGGCTCGGGCGCGAGCGCGAGGCCGTGCCGGAGGCCGGCCACCGAGGTGAAGGCGACGGCGTGCCCAGCCGCTCCGTGCAGCGCCTCGGCAAGGTTGGCGAGGAAGGCCTCGACGGTCCCGGAGGTGTCGGCGACCTGCTCGGCGAGCGGCTCCAGCCGCACGATCTCGCGGGCCTCGGCCGCTCCCGCGGAGGCGATCTCCTCGGGCCCGGTGAGATCGCCGGGCAGGCCGGTGTCGACGAGGTAGGTGGTGACGCCGCTCCCCCGCAGCAGCCGGCGGCCCGCCTCCAGCACGCCCAGTTCACGGCGGCGGGCGAGATAGCCGGCCGGCGGGCAGTGCGGCTCCAGGCCGAGCAGCGGCGGGCACCAGCGGCGTACGGCGAAGCCGGCCTGGGTGTCGAAGAGGGTGGTGCCGGCGGCGGGCGGGCCCGCGGTGCGGGACAGCCGGGCCTCGAAGGTGCCGAGGCCCAGCTCCGTTCTCAGCACGCCGTGGCAGTACTGGTCCACCAGGGACGGCGTTTCGATCATCGGGCTCTCCCGCGGGTCGACCACGTCGTTCCCCCGGCTAACGGGCGAACCGCGGTTCAGGTCGCGGGCGGCCGCGGGAGTGGGCGGCGAACGCTCCCGCCCCGGGGGTCAGCCGTTGGACGGGCCGCCCACCTGGATCCCCGCCATCCGGGTCCACTCGTACGGCCCGGTCCTGACCTTGGCCGCGAACTCGCCGTCGAAGGACTCGTGGGCGGTGATGCCCGACTTCTCGACGGCCTTCCGGGCGATCTCGACCGAGGGGGCCACCAGGTCGCCCCAGCCGCCGTCCTCGCCGACGAGGACGATCCGGGCGCCCCGCTCGCCGATGTACGCGACCTGGCCCTCGGCCCCGCCGTGCTCCTTGGAGAAGGCGCCGATCCGCTTGGCCAGCCGGGCCGCCGTGCGCTCGGCCTTCGCCTCAACCTGCTTGCTGTCTGCCATGGTCAGGATGCTACCGACGGGTAGGCGGAACGGCGACGGCCGGGGTGCGTGGCCTTGACCACGCACCCCGGCCGTCATGATCCGCCGGACGGGCGCTCAGCGCAGGAAGGGGTCCACCGCGACCGCCACGAACAGCAGGGAGACATAGGTGATCGACCAGTGGAACAGCCGCATCTCCTTCAGCTTCCCGCCCGTCACCTCGGCCTTCGCGCGGTTCTGCAGGGCGTGCGCCTCCCACAGCCACCAGCCGCCGGCGGCCAGGGCGACCGCGGTGTAGAACCAGCCGGTGTAGCCGAGCGGCGTCAGCAGCAGCGAGACGGCGACCATCACCCAGCTGTAGATCACGATCTGCTTGGCGACGGTCTTGTTGGAGGCGATCACCGGGAGCATCGGCACGCCCACGCGCGCGTAGTCGTCCTTCACCTTCATGGACAGCGGCCAGTAGTGCGGCGGCGTCCAGAAGAAGATGACGGCGAAGAGGATCACCGGCGCCCAGGACAGCGAGTTCGTCACGGCAGACCAGCCGATCAGCACCGGCATGCAGCCCGCGATGCCGCCCCACACGATGTTCTGCGACGTGCGCCGCTTGAGGATCATCGTGTAGACGACGACGTAGAAGAGGAGTGCCCCGAGGGCGAGCCAGGCGGACAGCCAGTTGACGGTGAGGCCGAACAGCAGGGTCGAGACGACGGCCAGCGTGACGCCGAAGGCGAGGCACTCCCGGGGACTGACCATGCCGGTGACCAGCGGACGCTGCGAGGTGCGGTCCATCAGCGCGTCGATGTCGCGGTCGATGTACATGTTCAGCGCGTTGGCGCCGCCCGCGGACAGGTAGCCGCCGACGGAGGTGAGCAGGACCAGCCCAAGGTCCGGGACACCCTGCTGCGCCAGGAACATCACCGGCACGGTGGTGATCAGCAGCAGTTCGATGATCCGCGGCTTGGTCAGCGCCACGAACGCCTTGACACGGGCCCCGAACGGCCGGTGGCTCGGGCTCTGGCTCGTCCCGATCATCCCTACTGGACGGGATTCAACGGCCGTCACGCACACCCCTGACAGAGACTCCCAGCGAGCCTGCCGGTGTGAAGTCCCGTTAAAGGCTCGCGCGTACCACGCCACTGTAGACGTTGCCCATACTTCGTCCTTCGCGGGGGTCGGTCGTGTTGACGGGGGCCGGCCCGAGGGGGCGCCGGGGGTGTTCGAGGGGGTCGCTCATCAGTGCCCGCGTGGCTCGATTGAGCAGTCGGATGAGCGGCTCCGTATTCATGTGTCGACAGGGGAAACGGCCCGGTCGGGAGGCGGATGCCGACGCGGCCCGGCAGTCTGGAATGACGCGAAAAAGGCGCCTCCTCTCAGGGGTAGGCTCGACAACGGCCGGTGCGCGCACAGCGCATCGGCAGCCGGTGGGCGCGCGCCCGCAACAGCCGGTATTCGACATGTGGAGAGGAGCCCTGACTCAGGGTGAGCACCAAGCCGACCACCACAGACCTCGAGTGGACCGAGTGGGACCAGCGGGCCGTGGACACCGCCCGCATCCTTGCCGCAGACGCCGTACAGAAGGTCGGCAACGGCCATCCCGGTACGGCGATGAGCCTGGCGCCCGCCGCCTACACCCTCTTTCAGAAGGTGATGCGGCATGACCCCGCCGACCCGAACTGGGTCGGCCGCGACCGCTTCGTGCTGTCCGCGGGCCACTCGTCCCTGACCCTCTACACCCAGCTGTACCTGGCCGGTTTCGGCCTGGAGCTGGACGACCTGAAGGCGTTCAGGACGTGGGGCTCGAAGACCCCCGGCCACCCGGAGTACGGCCACACCGTGGGCGTGGAGACGACGACCGGTCCGCTGGGCCAGGGCGTCGCCAACGCCGTCGGCATGGCGATGGCCGCCCGCTACGAGCGCGGCCTCTTCGACCCTGAGGCCGCCGAGGGCGAGTCCCCCTTCGACCACTTCGTCTACTGCATCGCCGGTGACGGCTGCCTCCAGGAGGGCATCTCCGCCGAGGCGTCCTCGCTGGCCGGTCACCAGAAGCTCGGCAACCTGGTGCTGCTGTGGGACGACAACCACATCTCGATCGAGGGCGACACCGAGACCGCCGTCTCCGAGGACACCGCCAAGCGGTACGAGGCGTACGGCTGGCATGTGCAGCGCGTCGCCCCGAAGCCGGACGGCGACCTCGACCCGCACGCCCTCTACGACGCGATCGAGGAAGCGAAGAAGGTGACGGACAGGCCGTCCTTCATCGCGATGCGCTCGATCATCGCCTGGCCCGCCCCGAACGCGCAGAACACCGAGGCCGCGCACGGCTCGGCGCTCGGCGACGACGAGGTCGCGGCCACCAAGCGCGTCCTCGGCTTCGACCCGGAGCAGACCTTCGAGGTCTCCGACGAGGTCATCGGCCACACCCGCGAGGCGCTGAAGCGCGGCGCCGAGGCGAAGGCCGAGTGGGAGAAGTCGTTCCAGCAGTGGCGCGACAACAACCCCGAGCGGGCAGCCGAGTTCGACCGGATCGCCGCGGGCGAGCTGCCGGCCGGCTGGGAGGAGAAGCTCCCGGTGTTCGAGCCCGGCAAGGCCGTCGCCACGCGCGCCGCGTCCGGCAAGGTGCTCCAGGCGCTCGGCGGTGTGATCCCCGAGCTGTGGGGCGGCTCCGCCGACCTGGCCGGCTCCAACAACACCACCATCGACAAGACGTCGTCGTTCCTGCCCGCCGGCAACCCGCTGCCCGAGGCCGACCCGTACGGCCGCACGGTGCACTTCGGCATCCGCGAGCACTCCATGGCCGCGGAGATGAACGGCATCGCCCTGCACGGCAACACCCGTGTCTACGGCGGCACGTTCCTGGTGTTCTCCGACTACATGCGCAACGCCGTGCGCCTGTCGGCCCTGATGCACCTGCCGGTGACGTACGTGTGGACGCACGACTCCATCGGCCTCGGCGAGGACGGCCCCACCCACCAGCCGGTCGAGCACCTCGCCTCGCTGCGCGCCATCCCGGGCCTCAACATCGTGCGCCCGGCGGACGCCAACGAGACCGCGATCGCCTGGCGCGAGATCCTCAAGCGCTGGACGAAGGAGTTCGGCAAGGGCGCCCCGCACGGTCTGGTGCTGACCCGTCAGGGCGTGCCGACGTACGAGCCCAACGAGGGCGCGGCGCGCGGCGGTTACGTCCTGCTGGAGGCCGAGGGCGGCGACGCCCAGGTCATCCTGATCGCCACCGGTTCCGAGGTGCACGTGGCCGTCGAGGCGCGTGAGCAGCTTCAGGCCGACGGTGTCCCCACCCGCGTGGTGTCGATGCCGTCCGTGGAGTGGTTCGAGGAGCAGGACCAGGGGTACCGGGACAGCGTGCTGCCGCCGTCGGTGAGGGCCCGCGTCTCGGTCGAGGCGGGCATCGGACTGACCTGGCACAAGTACGTCGGGGACGCCGGCCGCATCGTTTCCCTGGAGCACTTCGGTGCTTCGGCCGACGGCAAGGTCCTCTTCCGCGAGTACGGCTTCACTGCCGAGAACGTCGCCGCGCAGGCGAGGGAATCCCTGGCCGCGGCCCAGCGCTGACGCCCCATACACGACACGTAGGAGATGTAATTCCATGACAGACGCACTCAAGCGCCTCTCCGAGGAAGGCGTCGCGATCTGGCTGGACGACCTGTCGCGCAAGCGGATCACGTCCGGCAACCTCGCCGAGCTGATCGACCAGCAGCACGTCGTGGGCGTCACCACCAACCCGTCGATCTTCCAGAAGGCGATCTCGCAGGGCGACGGCTACGACCAGCAGCTGTCGGACCTCGCCTCCCGCAAGGTCACGGTCGAAGAGGCCATCCGCATGATCACGACGGCGGACGTCCGTGACGCCGCCGACATCCTGCGCCCGGTCTTCGACGCCACGGGCGGCCAGGACGGCCGGGTCTCCATCGAGGTCGACCCGCGGCTCGCCCACCACACCAAGCCGACGGTCGCCGAGGCCAAGCAGCTGGCGTGGCTGGTCGACCGGCCCAACACGCTGATCAAGATCCCGGCCACCATGGGCGGTCTGCCCGCGATCGGCGAGGTCATCGGCCACGGCATCAGCGTCAACGTCACGCTGATCTTCTCCCTGGAGCGCTACCGCCAGGTGATGGACGCCTACCTGAGCGGCCTGGAGAAGGCCAAGGAGCGCGGCCTGGACCTGTCGAAGATCCACTCCGTGGCGTCCTTCTTCGTGTCCCGTGTGGACACCGAGATCGACAAGCGGCTCGACGCGCTCGGCACCGACGAGGCCAAGGCCGCCCGCGGCAAGGCCGGCGTCGCCAACGCCCGGCTCGCCTACCAGGCGTACGAGGAGGTCTTCTCCTCGGAGCGCTGGCTGGCGCTGGAGAAGGCGGGCGCCAACAAGCAGCGTCCGCTGTGGGCCTCCACCGGCGTGAAGGACCCGGCGTACAAGGACACGATGTACGTGGACGAGCTGGTGGCGCCGAACACGGTGAACACCATGCCGGAGGCGACCCTGTTCGCCGTCGAGGACCACGGCGAGATCACCGGCAACACCATCGCCGGCACCTACGAGCAGGCCCGCGCCGACCTCGACGCGGTCGAGAAGCTCGGGATCTCCTACGACGAGGTCGTGCAGCTGCTGGAGGAAGAGGGCGTCGAGAAGTTCGAGGCGTCCTGGAACGACCTGCTCAAGTCGACCGAGGCGGAGCTCCAGCGCCTCGCCCCTTCGGAGGACTGAGGACTTGTCATCGATCCCCGGTTCCGGAGCCAATCCGCTCCGTGACCCCGCAGACCGACGGCTCCCGCGTATCGCGGGGCCGTCGGGCCTGGTCATCTTCGGCGTCACGGGCGATCTGTCGCGCAAGAAGCTGATGCCCGCGGTGTACGACCTCGCGAACCGGGGTCTGCTGCCGCCGGGTTTCTCGCTGGTCGGGTTCGCCCGCCGTGAATGGGCCCACGAGGACTTCGCTCAGGAGGTCCACGACGCGGTCAAGGAACACGCCCGCACCCCCTTCCGCGAGGAGGTCTGGCAGCAGCTCATCCAGGGGATGCGCTTCGTGCAGGGCACCTTCGACGACGACGACGCCTTCGAGCGGCTTCGGGCGACGATCGAGGAACTGGACAAGGCGCAGGGCACCGGCGGCAACTTCGCCTTCTACCTGTCGGTGCCCCCGGGCGCCTTCCCGGTGGTCATCCAGCAGCTGAAGAAGCACGGGCTGGCGGACCAGACGGGCGGCCACTGGCGGCGCGCGGTCATCGAGAAGCCGTTCGGCCACGACCTGAAGTCGGCCGAGGAGCTCAACGAGATCGTCCACGAGGTCTTCGCCCCGGACCAGGTCTTCCGCATCGACCACTACCTGGGCAAGGAGACCGTCCAGAACATCCTGGCGCTGCGCTTCGCCAACACGATGTTCGAGCCGATCTGGAACCGGTCCTTCGTGGACCATGTGCAGATCACGATGGCCGAGGACATCGGCATCGGCGGCCGGGCCGGCTACTACGACGGCATCGGCGCGGCGCGTGACGTCATCCAGAACCACCTGCTCCAGCTGATGGCCCTCACGGCCATGGAGGAGCCGGCCTCCTTCGACGCGGACGCGCTCGCCGCGGAGAAGACCAAGGTGCTCGGCGCCGTCCGGCTGCCGAAGGACCTCGGGCGCGACACCGTGCACGGCCAGTACGCGGCAGGGTGGCAGGGCGGCGAGAAGGCCGTCGGCTATCTGGAAGAGGACGGCATCGACCCCAAGTCGAAGACCGACACCTATGCGGCCATCAAGCTCGAGGTCGACAACCGCCGCTGGGCGGGCGTCCCCTTCTACCTGCGCACCGGCAAGCGCCTCGGCCGCCGGGTCACCGAGATCGCGGTGGTCTTCCAGCGGGCCCCGCACTCCCCCTTCGACCACACGGCGACGGAGGAGCTGGGCAAGAACGCGATCGTCATCCGCGTCCAGCCCGACGAGGGCGTGACGGTCCGCTTCGGCTCCAAGGTGCCGGGCACCTCGATGGAGATCCGGGACGTGTCCATGGACTTCGCCTACGGCGAGTCCTTCACGGAGTCCAGCCCCGAGGCGTACGAGCGCCTCATCCTGGACGTCCTTCTCGGCGACTCCAACCTCTTCCCGCGCACCGAGGAGGTCGAGCTGTCCTGGAAGATCCTCGACCCGATCGAGGAGTACTGGGACAAGAACGGCAAGCCCGCCCAGTACCAGGCAGGCACCTGGGGACCCGTCGAGGCGGACGAGATGCTCGAACGAGACGGACGGAGCTGGCGCCGGCCATGAAGACAGACCTCACGGACACCACGGCCAGCAAGATCAACAAGGCGCTGGTCCAGGGCCGCCGGGCGATCGGCACACCGGCCGTGGGCATGGTGCTCACGCTGGTCATCGTCACCGACGAGGAGAACGCGTACGACGCGCTCAAGGCGGCCGGCGACGCCTCGCACGAGCACCCCTCGCGCACGCTCGTGGTGATCAGGCGGGTCTCCCGCTCCCCCCGCGACCGCACCCGGTCCCGGCTGGACGCGGAGGTGCGGGTGGGCGCGGAAGCGGGCACCGGTGAGACGGTCGTGCTGCGGCTGTACGGGGAGGTGGCCGACCACGCTCAGTCGGTGGTGCTGCCCCTGCTGCTCCCGGACGCGCCCGTCGTCGTGTGGTGGCCGGTCAACGCGCCGCTCGACCCGGCCCAGGACCCGCTGGGCGCGCTGGCCCAGCGCCGGGTCACCGACACCTACGCCGCCGAGCAGCCCGTACGGGACCTGGCGGCCCGCTCCGAGGCCTACACCCCCGGCGACACCGACCTGTCGTGGACCCGGATCACGCCCTGGCGTTCGATGCTGGCGGCGGCCCTGGACCAGGTCACCTGCAAGGTGGAGTCGGTCGAGGTGGAGGGCGAGGAGTTCAACCCGAGCTGCGAGCTGCTGGCGATGTGGCTGGGCGACCGTCTTGGCGTCCCCGTAAAGCGCTCGCTGTCCGCCGGGCCGGGACTCACGGCGGTGCGCATGTCCACCGACTGCGGCCCGATCGCGCTGGACCGGGCCGACGGCTCGCTGGCGACGCTCTCCATAGAGGGCCAGCCCGACCGCGCGGTGGCGCTCAAGCGCCGGGACACCGCCGAGCTGATCGCGGAGGAGCTGCGGCGGCTGGACCCGGACGACACGTACGCCTCGGCGCTGCGGTTCGGTGTGGAGCGGCTGGCGGCGGGACAGACCACGCCGGCGGCCCGGGCGGAGCGGGCGGAGGCCGGCTCGGGCTCCAGCTCGGGCTCGGGCTCTAGCTCGGGCTCGGGCTCGGGTGAGCCTGCTTCGGGTGATGCGGCTTCAGAGGAACCGCGTCCGGCTTCTGGTGAGCCGGCTGCCGATGGTTGCGCCGAAGGTGAGCCGGCCGCCGTCGACACTCCCGTGGAGGAGGCCGCGAAGGCGCCCGCCCAGCAGGCGGCCAAGAAGACCGCCCGCAAGGCCCCGGCGAAGAAGGCGGCGGCGAAGTGAGCGCCCCTCAGCTCGTCGTGCACCGCGACAAGGAACTGATGGCGCAGGCCGCCGCCGCCCGCCTGATCACGAAGATCGTGGACGCGCAGGCCTCCCGCGGCCACGCCTCCGTGGTCCTCACCGGCGGGCGCAACGGCAACGGCCTGCTGGCCGCACTGGCGACCGCGCCCGCCCGGGACGCCATCGACTGGTCCCGGATCGACCTGTGGTGGGGCGACGAGCGCTTCCTGCCCGAGGGCGACCCGGAGCGCAACGTCACGCAGGCCCGCGAGGCCCTGCTGGACTCCGTGCCCGTGGACCCGAAGCGCGTGCACGCCATGCCCGCGTCGGACGGTCCCCACGGCGCCGACGTGGAGGCCGCCGCCGAGGCCTACGCCGAGGAACTGGCCCGCGCGGCCGGACCTGAGAACCACGGCGCCGTGCCCACCTTCGACGTCCTGATGCTGGGCGTCGGCCCGGACACCCATGTGGCCTCTCTCTTCCCGGAGCTGCCGGCCGTACGGGAGACCGAGCGCACGGTGGTCGGCGTGCACGGCGCGCCCAAGCCGCCGCCGACCCGTATCACGCTGACTCTCCCGGCGATCCGCGCGGCCCGTGAGGTGTGGCTGCTGGCGGCCGGCGAGGACAAGGCGCGGGCGGCGGCGATCGCCCTGTCGGGCGCGGGCGAGATCCAGGCCCCGGCGGCCGGCGCGCGCGGCCGCGCGCGCACGCTGTGGCTGCTGGACTCGGCGGCCGCCTCCGAGCTGCCCAGGGCGCTGTACCCGCCGGCCTCGCCGTGAGGCCCGGGGCCTGAGCACGGGTCGACGGGTGAGGGCGGCGGACCGACACGGTCCGCCGCCCTCACCCGTCTTCGCATGCGCGGCGGGCTCACTTCACCGAGCCCGCCATCACCCCCTGCACGAAGTGCTTCTGGAAGGCGAAGAACACCGCCACCGGCACCACCAGCGACAGGAACGCGCCCGGCGCGAGCACGTCGATGTTGCTGCCGAACTGCCGTATCTGGGACTGGAGGGCGACCGTCAGCGGCTGTGAGGAGCTGTCGGCGAAAAGCAGCGCCACCAGCATGTCGTTCCACACCCACAGGAACTGGAAGATGGCCAGGCTGGCGAGGGCGGGCCGCCCCACGGGGACGACCAGCCGGGTGAAGATGCGCCACTCGCTGCCGCCGTCCATGCGGGCCGCCTCCAGCATCTCCTTCGGGATCTCCACGAAGTAGTTGCGCAGCAGGAACACCGCGAACGGCAGCCCGTAGGCCACGTGGAACAGCACCACTCCGGGGATGGTCCCGAACAGGCCCAGCTGGCCGAAGAGTTTGGCGACCGGCAGCAGGCCGATCTGCACCGGCACCACCAACAGCGCGACCACGACGAGGAAGACGGCGTCCCGGCCGGGGAAGTCCAGCCAGGCGAAGGCGTATCCGGCGAGCGCCGCCAGCACGACGACGAGCACGGTCGTGGGCACCGAGATCAGCACGGTGTTCCAGAACGCCTGGGTGATGCCGGCGTTCCCCAGCAGCGACGCGTAGTTGTCGAAGGACAGTTGCCCGGGACTGGCGAACACCGTCCACCAGCCGCCCTCGGCGGTGTCCTCCGCCGACCTGAGCGAGGACAGGAACAGTCCTGCCAGGGGCGTCATCCACACCAGCCCGACCAGCACCAGGAAGGCCTGCACGATCCCGCTGCCGAGGTGACGCCTGAGGGCGTTCATCGCTGACTCCTCTTGAATCGGCGGACGTTGAAGACCATCGCCGGGACGACCAGCAGCAGGAGCAGTACGCCGAGCGCGCTGCCGAGGCCCTGGTCGTTGCCGCCGCCGAAGGACACCAGCCACATCTGGGTGGCGAGCACGGTCGCGTCCTCCTGCACCGGTCCGGGCGCGATGATGTAGACGAGGTCGAAGACCTTCATCACGTTGATGACGAGGGTCACGAAGACCACGGTGAGGACGGGCGCGAGCAGCGGGACGGTGATCCGCCGGAAGATCTGCCACTCGTTCGCCCCGTCCATCCGCGCGGCCTCCAGCGCGTCCCGGGGCAGGGTGGAGAGCCCCGCGCCGATCAGCACCATCGCGAAGCCGGTCCAGATCCACAGGTACGCCCCGATGATCGCCGGTGTGACCAGGGCGGGACCGAGCCAGGAGACGCCGTCGTAGGGCTGCGCGAAGTTCGAGGCGGACAGCCGCAGTGTGTAGGAGCCGGCGTCCAGCCGGGGGAAGTCGAAGGAGCCGTCCGGGGCGGTGGTGGCGGTCGCGGCGGTCCTGCCGTCGCGTACCGCCTCGACGCGGATCCCGGGCAGCCCGCTCTCGCTGCGGTCGACCTTGCCCGGCGTCCCGCCCCCTCCGGGCGTGAAGTCGAGGTAGACCACCCCGCTCAGTCCGTCCCGGGCGGCCGGGCGGGAGGCGGCGGTGTACGCGGGCCCGGCGCCGGCGGGGAGGTCCTTGGGCGCCACGCCGACGAGGGGGAGGTGCACCGTGTCGCCCGGGGACACGGCCGCGCCGGTGCGGTAGGAGCCGTCCGGTTCGGCGGTGAGCCCCTGCCCGTCGCGGGCGCGGGCCGTCGAGTAGGCCGAGGTGTCCTGGAAGGCGTTGTGGAGGGAGACGGCGGCGG
Source organism: Streptomyces sp. NPDC088254 (assembly GCF_044740925.1). Lineage (NCBI taxonomy): Bacteria > Bacillati > Actinomycetota > Actinomycetes > Kitasatosporales > Streptomycetaceae > Streptomyces > Streptomyces sp. NPDC088254. Next base: position 134,716 of record NZ_JBIURQ010000009.1, read on the forward strand.
CGTTGAGCACGCCCTTGTCCGGGTCCTCGTCGTAGGCGAGGCGGAAGATGATGCCGGCGGCGAGGAAGGACACCGCCATCGGCATGAACAGCAGCAGCTTGAAGGCCGTCGCCCAGCGGATCTTCTCCACCAGCACGGCGAGGATCAGGCCCAGCCCGGTCAGCAGCGCCGGGGCCACGACCACCCAGATCGCCGTGTTGCGTACGGCCTTGAGGGTGGCGGGGTCGCGGAACATCTCGGCGTAGTTGTCGCCGCCGACGAAGCGGGTGCCGGAGGCGTCGAACAGGCTGCGGCCGACGGAGAAGAGCACCGGGTAGACGACGAGGGCGCCGAGCAGGAGCAGTGCGGGCAGGGCGAAGAGAAGGGCGACGGCCCGCCCCCGCCGCCCCGGGCGCCGGGCGCGGCCGGCCGGGGCGGCGGGCGGTGTGGCCGCCTCTTTCGCGAGGGTGGCGGTCATGTCCGGTCAGCCCTTGTAGGCCTTGGCCGCGGCGGCTTCCAGCTGGGCCGCGGTCGCCTTGGGGTCGGACGGGTCGCGCAGGAAGTCCTGGAGCAGCTTCCACTCCCCCGCACCCTTGGTGCCGCCGAACGCGGCGGGCGCCTGGTCGGACATGTCGAAGCGGACCGAGTCACCGGCGTCGACGAGGGACTTGGCGGTGGCGCGGGTGACGTCGTCGCCGTAGGAGGCGAGGTCGAGCTTCTTGTTCGGGGACAGGAAGCCGCCCGCCTCGGCCCAGACGGCGGCGGCCTCGGGGGTCGCGAGGTACTCCAGGAGGGCCATGCCCGCCTTGGCGTTCTTGCCGTCCTTGAGGACGACGGCCGCGTCGCCGCCGCTGACCACGGGGGCGTCGCCGCCGTCGACCGCCGGGAAGGGGAAGAAGTTCGCGTCCTGGCCGATCTTCCGGCCGAACTGGTCCTTGGCGACACCGGCGACGAAGTCGCCCTCGTAGACCATGCCCGCCTCGGGCTTCGGCCCGAACACCTTCTCCACCGAGCCGGGGAAGTCGGTGTTCAGCGCGCCCTTCTGGCCGCCGGCGATGAGCTGCTTGTCCTTGAAGAGTTCGCCGAGCGTGGTGAGCGCCTTGACGACGGAGGCGTCGGTCCACTTCAGCTTGTGGGCGGCGAGGGCGTCGTACTTCTCGGGTCCGGCCTGGGAGAGGTAGACGTTCTCGAACCAGTCGGTGAGGGTCCAGCCGTCCTGGCCGGCGACGGAGAACGCGGCGAGCCCGGAGTCGGAGACGGTGCGTCCGGCCTTCAGCAGGTCGGCGTAGGTGGCCGGGGGCTTGACGCCGGCCTGGGTGAGGGCGTCGGGGCTGTACCAGACGGTCGACTTGTGGGCGGCCTTGAAGTACAGGCCGTAGAGGGAGCCGCCGACGCTGCCGTAGGTCTTCCACACCGGGGCGTAGTTGGCCTCGACGGACTTGCGGGTGGTGTCGGAGAGCGGCGTGAGCCAGCCCTTGGCAGCGAACTGCTGGAGCACCCCCACCTGCGGGACCATCACGACGTCGGGGGCGTTGCCGCCCTCGATCTTGCTGCCGACGACGGTGGAGACGTTGTCCCCGGTGGACGTGAACTGGGTCTTCGCGCCGGTCTTCTCGGTGAAGGCGTCCAGGACCTTCTGGAAGTTCTTCTGCTCGCTGCCGGACCAGACGCCGGCCACGGTGACGGTCTGGCCGTTCAGCGCCTTGTCGCCGCCGCCCGCCGCGACCGGTCCCGAGCCGCCGCAGGCGGTGGCGCCGAGCGCGAGGGCGAGGGCGGTGCAGCCGGAGAGCAGGGTCGTACGTCGTCGCATCATCGTTGATGTCCCTTCGAGAGGTGGGGAGTTGACGGGTTCAGAGGTCGCTGAGCCACCAGGCCGAGGTCGAGCCGGGCAGGACGCCGGCCGGGCAGGGGTCGCTGGACAGCAGCGGGACGCCGGTGACCGGCGCGGGGGTGGGTGCCGTACCGAAGTTGACGGCGCAGATGAGGCCGTCGCCGCGCTCGAAGGCGAGGACGCCGGGCGGGGCGTCCAGCCAGCGCATGGCGCCCTCGCCCAACTGAGGCAGGGCGGAGCGCAGTTGGAGTCCGTCGCGGTACAGGTGCCAGAAGGAGCGGGTGTCGGCGAGGGCCCGGTCGGTGGCGTGCTCGGCGAAGTAGTCGGGCTGCGGCAGCCAGGGCTTGGCCCCCTCCGCGCCGGAGGTGAAGCCGAACGGCGAGGCTTGTCCCGACCACGGGAGCGGGACGCGGCAGCCGTCGCGGATGCGGGCGCGGCTTCCGGTGCGCCGGAAGATGGGGTCGGTGAGCACGTCGTCGGGCAGGTCGACGACCTCGGGCAGGCCGAGTTCCTCACCCTGGTAGATGTAGGCGGCGCCGGGCAGCGCGAGCATCAGCAGGGCCGCGGCGCGGGCGCGGGCGGTGCCCAGTCCGCTGCCGGCGGGGGCCGGTTCGCCGTAGCGGGTGACGGTGCGGACCTGGTCGTGGTTGTTGAGGACCCAGGTGACCGTGGAGCCGGTGCCGGCGATGTCCGCCATGGCCTCGGAGATGACCTTGCGGAAGGCGTCGGCGTTCCAGGGGGCGCTCAGCAGGTCGAAGAAGAAGGCCTGGTGGAGTTCGTCCGGGCGGACGTACTTCGCGTGTTCGCGGGCGGTGGGGACGGAGACCTCGCCGACCAGGAGCCGTTCGCGGCCGTCGCGTGCCGTGTACTCCTCGCAGACCGCCCGCCAGTGCCGCCACACGTCGTGCACCTCGGGCTGGTTCCAGGCGAGCGGGTTGACCGAGTCACGGGTGCGGGCGTCGGCCTCGGGGTCGTCGGAGTCGGGCAGCGAGGGGTGCTTGTAGAGGCCGGCGGCGACGTCGATCCGGAAGCCGTCGGCGCCCCGGTCCAGCCAGAAGCGCAGGACCCGGTCGAACTCGGCGGCGACCTCGGGGGTGCGCCAGTTCCAGTCCGGCTGCTCGGGGGTGAACATGTGCAGGTACCACTGGCCGGGCCGGCCGTCGGGCTCGGTGATCCGGGTCCAGGCGGGGCCGCCGAACATGGCGTGCCAGTTGTTGGGCGGTTCGGCGCCGTCGGGGCCGCGGCCGTCGGCGAAGTGGAAGCGGGCGCGGGCCGCGCTGCCGGGCGCGGAGGCGAGCGCCTCACGGAACCAGGGGTGCTCGCTGGAGCAGTGGTTGGGGACGATGTCCAGGAGCACCTTGACGCCGAGCCGGCGGGCGGCCGCCACCAGCAGGTCGAACTCGGCGAGGTCGCCGAAGAGCGGGTCGACGTCGCAGTAGTCGGCGACGTCGTAGCCGTGGTCGTGCTGCGGGGACGGGTAGAACGGGCTCAGCCAGATGCCGTCCACGCCGAGCTTCTTCAGATAGGGCAGTCCGGCCCTGACCCCGGCGAGGTCGCCGACGCCGTCGCCGGTGCTGTCCAGAAAGCTGCGGACGTAGACCTGGTAGATCACCGCGTCCCGCCACCAGCAGTACTTACTCAACATGTATGCATGTTAGGTAAGCGTGTCAGGAAGATGTCAACGAAAAGAACTCGCATCGGGGCGAGATGAGACCTACGCGTTACCTAACAAGTAACTAGGGAGGCGAGGCCTGAAGGAAGTGAAGCGCGCGGCCGGCTCTCGTCAGCGGGAGATCGCGGCGAGTTCCCGCGCCAGCCGGCGCACCGCCGCCTCGGGCGTCTCGTGCCCGGCCATGGCGTCGTGCACGACCGACTGCACGACCAGGCTGACCTGGTCGTAGCGCGCGCTCTTGGGGCGCGGCGCGGCCGCGAGCACGCTCTCGCGCAGGGTCGGCAGATAGGGGAACGCCCGGATCAGTCCGGGGTCCTCGTAGAGCGCGGCGCGCACCGGCGGCAGGGCGCCGCGGGTGAGGACCTGGCGCTGGACGGGCTCGCTGGTGAGATAGGCGATCAGCCGCGCGGCGGAGTCGGGGTGCCGTGCGTGCGTGTTCACCGCGAGGTTGGAGCCGCCCAGGACGCTGGTGCCGGGACCGTCCGGTCCTGGCAGCGGCACGGCGCCGACCTTTCCGGCGACCTTCGAGGAGGGGGCCGAGGCGGCGACGTAGGCGTAGGGCCAGTTGCGCAGGAAGAGCAGCCGGCCGTCCTGGAAGGCCTGCCTGGACTCCTCCTCCTTGTAGGTGAGGGCCCGTTTCGGTATCCAGCCCTCGCGCACGCCCCGGGCGAGGAAGCCGATGCCCTCGCGGGCGGCGGCCGAGTCCACGGTGACCCGCGCCCCCTCGTCGCCGAGGACGCTGCCGCCCGCCGAGTAGACGGCCTCGGCGGCGTTCACGGTGAGCCCCTCGTAGGGCAGGAACTGTCCGGCGTAGCCGTCGAGCCCGTGCTTCGGGGCGATGGTCCGGGCGTACCGTTCCAGTTCGGCCCAGGAGCGCGGCGGCGGGACCCCCTCCTTCGCGAGCACGTCGGCGCGGTAGAGGAGGAGGCCGGCGTTGGTGACGTACGGGACGGCGTACAGCCGCCCGTCGTAGGTCGCCGTGTCCACGACCGGCGCCAGGAAGTCCCGCAGGGGGAAGCGGTCGGCGGGCAGCGGGCGTATCCAGCCCGCGGCGGCGAACTCGGAGGTCCAGCTGACGTCGATGTTGAGGACGTCGAAGCGGCTGCGGTCACCGTCGCGCAGGTCGGTGGCCATCTGCGCGTGGGTCTCGTCGGCGGAGTCCGGAAGCTCGACGAGAGTGACCCGTTCGCCGGGGTGGGTGCGGTTCCAGCCCTGGAGCAGGGTGCCCAGGTAGCCGGTGAGGTCTCCGGCGGTGGCGAGCGTGAGCGGCCCGCGGCCCTCGCCGCCCCCCTCGTCGGCGCGGGCGCCCGAGGCGACGTACCCGGTCATGACCACGATCAGAACAAGGAGTCCCCTACCGGCGGCACGTATCCACCGCATAGGTTCCTCCCAGCGCACCCGGCCCCGGGCGCCTTCACCCGGAGTCAGAGGCCATGTATACCTGTTAGGTATGGGCGATACTAGGGCCTGGCGTCAAAATCCCGTCGTCCGCCCGGAGGGCGGGCACGGCGGCGCCTGGTGCGTGTGATCGCAAGGCGCCGGAGCGTCCTCGTGGCGGAGCCACGTGGGCGGTTCGGCAACGCGGCGAGCGCGCGTACCAGGCGCCGCCGTGCAGACGGGATTTTGACGCCAGGCCCTATGGGCCTGGAGCACGATAAACCCCAGGGCGAGGACAGGAGGACAGCACGAGTGCGCCTGCCCCTCCTGGCACTTCTCGCGCGCGGACCGGCCCACGGATACGAGCTGAAGCAGGACCTTGAGCAACTGCTGGGCTCCGCGTACCCTCAGCCGAACGTCGGCCAGGTCTATGTGACCCTCGGCCGCCTGGAGAAGCAGGGGCTGATCGAGGGCGAGGCCGTCGAGCAGTCCAGCCGGCCCAACAAGAAGGTCTACCACCTCACCGACGACGGGCGGGCGGCGCTGCGCACCTGGTTCTCGGAGCCCGAGGACGAGCCGCGGGTGCGGGACGAGTTCTTCATGAAGCTGGCCCTCGCTCCGCGTACCGGCCTCGCCGACCAGCTCGCCCTCATCAACCAGCAGCGGCGCCAATACCTGAACACCATGCGCTCCCTGTCGAAGCTGGCGGCCGCCGAGGACCGGAACAACCGCATCGCCCATCTGCTGATCGAGGGCGCGATGCTGCACCTGCAGGCCGACCTGGACTGGCTGGAGCGGTGTCAGGAAGAACTGGAAGAGCTGAACGAGCTGGAGGAGCTGGAGTGAGCGAGCGCCCCGCTCCGGTGCTGCGCGCCGAGGGCCTGGTCAAGACGCATCACGGCGAGGGCGCCCCGGCCCGTGCGGTGCGCGGGGTGGACCTGTGCGTGGAGCGCGGCGAGTTCGTGGCGATCACGGGTCCCTCCGGCGCCGGTAAGTCGACGCTGCTGCATCTGCTCGGCGGGCTGCAACGGCCGGACGCCGGCAGCCTCTGGCTGGACGGCGAGTGCACGGACGCCTACAGCGAGGCGCGCTGGGCCGTCGAGCGCAGGAAGCGCATCGGGATCGTCTTCCAGTTCTTCAATCTGGTGTCGAACCTGTCCGTCGCCGACAACGTGGAACTGCCCGCGCTGCTCGCCGGCGTCTCCCCCCGGCAGGCGCGTGCCGAGCGGGAGGGGTTGCTGGCCGAGCTGGGGCTCGAGGGCAAGGAGCGGAGCATGCCGGGCGAGCTGTCCGGCGGCGAGCAGCAGCGGGTTGCGCTGGCCCGCGCCCTCGTCAACCGTCCGCCGCTGCTGCTGGCCGACGAGCCCGCGGGCAGCCTCGACAGCAAGGGCACCCGTGAGGTGATGCGGCTGCTGTCCCGCTTCCACCGGCGCGGGCAGAGCATCGTGCTCGTCACCCATGACGCCCGGCTGGCGAGTGCCGCGGACCGGGTGATCAGCTTCTTCGACGGGCGGATCGCCGACGACGCGACCCTCGACGGCGCTCCCGCGCGTGGCGTCGGCATCTCGGGTGTGCTGGAGCTGAGGGACTGACGTGCGGGCGTACGACGAATCCCGGAAGGGCTGAGACGGTGCGGGCCACCTTGCGCTGGGCGCACTCCGATCTGCGCACGCACCGCGGCGAGGCGCTGTTCCTGGTGCTGGCCACGGCGGGCGTCGTCGCCTCGCTGCTGCTGGCGGCGGCGCTGTTCGGGTACGCCACCAACCCGTGGCAGCGGGTGTTCACCCAGGCGCGCGGCGCGCATGTGTGGATCCACACCGGCCCGGCCGCCGCGACGGACGGGCTGCGCTCGCTGGACGGCGTCGACTCCGTCGCCGGGCCCTGGCCGACCGCCTCCACGACCGTGACCTCGCGCGGCGCCCGCGCCTCCGTCGAGCTGCGCGGGACGTCCGAGCAGCCGGCCGTGGGCCGCCCGCTGCTGCTCTCCGGCCGCTGGCTGGATCCGGCGACGCCCGACGGCGTGGTCCTGGAGAGCCGCCTCGCCCGCACTCTGGTCGCCGAGCCCGGTGACACACTCGCCCTGCCGGGCGCCGCGCACGAACTGACCGTGCTCGGCATCGCCGACAGCGCCGAGCCCCGCTACAGCCCGGGCGACCGGCCCGGCCTGGTCTGGGCGCTGCCGTCCGCCGTGCCGGATCCGTCCGGCCAGGTGGTCGGGCTTCGTCTGGCCGATCCCGACGACACGGACTACGCCGTCCAGCGCGCGGTCACGGTGCTGGGCGCCGGCGCGGTCAGCGAGGTCTCCACCTGGCAGCAGGCGCGTGCCGAGGCCCAGGGCGACAACCGGCTGCTGGGGCAGGTGCTGGGCCTGTTCGGGCTGGGCGCCCTCGTCGCCGCCGGGTTCGCGGTGCACGGTGCGATCGCCACCCGGATCCGCGGTCATCTGCGGGACATCTCGATCCTGAAGGCGATCGGCTTCACCCCCGGCCAGGTCGTACGGATCTTCCTGCTCCAGCACATCGCCTACGCGCTGCTGGGCGCGACGGCAGCGGCGGCTCTCACCCAGGCGCTGGGCAGCCTCGTCCCCGGCCGGCTCGGGGACGCGGTCGGCGTCTGGCAGGGGCTGCCGGGGCACACGGTGGCGTTGTTCGCGGTGCCGGCCGGGGCGGTGCTGTTCATCGCCGCGATCACCGGTCTCGCCGCGTGGCGGGCGGGGCGTGTGCCGCCGGTGCCGGTGCCGCGTCCGGTCTCGCCGTCGGGCGGACGGCTGTCCGGGGCGGCGCTGCGGGCGCTCGGGCTGCGGCTGCCGCCCGCGCTGGTCCTCGGCTGGCACAAGGCCTTCCTCACCCGTCGGCTGAGGTCCCTGGCGACGGTGGCCCGGCTCGCGCTGCCGCTGCTGCTGATCGTGGTCGCGTTGAGCGCCTGGACCACGATCGACCGCTTCCACAGCGCACCCGAGCGGACCGGCCTGCCCACCGCTCTCACGGTCCACCCGGACGCCGCGCTCGCCGACGCCTCGACGCGCGCGCTCCTCACCCGCGATCCGCAGGTCGCCGCCGCCTACCCCGGTGTGGAGGTGGCGGCCCTGGTCCCCGGCCAGACGGCCACGATCGCCCTGCGCGGCTACGGCACCCGCCAGGACCCCTACCCGTACACCCTGGCCGAGGGCCGTCCGGCGCACGGCCCGGACGAGGCGGTGGCCGGGCAGGGTCTGCTCGACCTGCTGGACGTGGGCGTCGGCGACTGGGTGCGGATGACGGTGGGCGACCAGCCGCAGATCCTGCACATCGTGGGGCGCAGCATCGAACCGGAGAACGCCGGTCGGGTCATCTCCACCTCGCTCGACACCCTCCACGAGAACGCGCCCGAGCTGGGCGGCCCGACCCTCTACCAGCTCCGGCTGACCCCCGGCGCCGACCCGGCCGCGGTCGCGGCCCGGCTCACCGCGGCCGGCCAGGGCCGTCTGGACGTCCACACCGCCGTCAACCCGGCCGACGGGCTCTCCCCGCTGCGCGGGGTGGTGGTGGCGGTGATCGCCGTCCTGGCCCTGATCGGGCTGATCGAGCTGCTGACGGTGATCGGGGGCACGGTCCGTGAAAGCGAACGCGATCTGCTCGCCCTCAAGGCCGTCGGTCTGTCCCCCCGCCAGATCACCGCGATCACGGTGACGGCCACCGCCTGCACGACGCTGACGGCGGCCGTGGTGGGCACGGCCCTGGGCACGCCTCTCGCGCACTGGCTGATCGACGCCCAGGGCCGGTCCAGCGGCATCGGGGCGGGGATCGCGCAGTCCCCGCCCCTGCCGCTCCTGCTGCTGCTCGGCACGGCGGCCGTGCTGGGCGCGACCGCCCTGGCGACGCTTCCGGCCGCCCGCGCCTCCCGCCGCAGACTCGCGGACACGCTCAGCGCCGTGACCTGAGCGGCGTGCTCATGACCTGAGCGGCGTGCTCAGCGACCGCGCAGCGTGCGGTACCTGGCGACCAGCGCCCGTGTGGAGGCGTCCAGGCCCGGCACGTCCGCGCCCTCGGTCAGGGCCGGCTCGACGCGCTTGGCGAGGACCTTGCCCAGCTCCACGCCCCACTGGTCGAAGGAGTCGATGTTCCAGATCGCGCCCTGCACGAACACCTTGTGCTCGTAGAGGGCGATGAGCTGACCGAGGACCGACGGCGTCAGCTCGCCCGCGAGGATCGTCGTCGTCGGGTGGTCGCCCTTGAACGTCTTGTGGGCGACCAGTTCCTCGGGCACGCCCTGCTCGCGCACCTCGTCCGGCGTCTTGCCGAAGGCCAGTGCCTGCGTCTGGGCGAAGAAGTTGGCCATCAGCAGGTCGTGCTGCGCCTTGAGCCGGTCGCTGAGCTCGGCGACCGGCTCGGCGAAGCCGATGAAGTCCGCCGGGATCAGTTTCGTCCCCTGGTGGATCAACTGGTAGTAGGCGTGCTGGCCGTTGGTGCCCGGAGTGCCCCACACCACCGGGCCCGTCTGCCAGTCCACCTCCCGGCCGTCGCGGCCGACGTACTTGCCGTTGGACTCCATGTCCAACTGCTGAAGGTATGCGGCGAACTTGGACAGGTAGTGGCTGTACGGCAACACGGCGTGCGACTGCGCGTCGTGGAAGTTGCCGTACCAGACGCCCAACAGCCCGAGCAGCAAGGGGGCGTTGGCCTCGGCGGGTGCGGTGCGGAAGTGTTCGTCGACGAGCCGGAAGCCGTCGAGCATCTCGCGGAAGCGGTCCGCGCCGACGGCGATCATCAGGGAGAGCCCGATCGCCGAGTCGAAGGAGTACCGCCCGCCGACCCAGTCCCAGAACTCGAACATGTTGGCCGTGTCGATGCCGAAGTCGGCGACCTTCTCGGCGTTGGTGGACAGCGCGACGAAGTGCTTGGCCACAGCGGCGTCGTCGCCAAGTGCGTCCAGCACCCACTGGCGGGCCGAGCCGGCGTTGGTGATCGTCTCGATGGTGGTGAACGTCTTGGACGCGACGATGAACAGCGTCTCGGCCGGGTCCAGGTCCCGTGTCGCCTCGTGCAGGTCGGCGCCGTCGACGTTGGAGACGAAACGGACCGTGAGGTCGCGGTCGGTGAAGGCGCGCAGCACCTCGTACGCCATGGCAGGCCCGAGGTCGGAGCCGCCGATGCCGATGTTGACGACGTTGCGGATGCGGCGGCCGGTGTGGCCGGTCCACTCGCCGGAGCGGACCCGGTCCGCGAAGTCGGCCATCCTGTCGAGGACGGCGTGCACCGCGGGGACCACGTTCTGCCCGTCGACCTCGATCACGGCGTCGCGCGGGGCGCGCAGCGCGGTGTGCAGGACGGCGCGGTCCTCGGTGGTGTTGATCCTCTCGCCGCGGAACATGGCGTCCCGCAGGCCGAAGACGTCGGTGGCGGCGGCCAGCTCGCGCAGCAACCGCAGCGTCTCGTCGGTGACGAGGTGCTTGGAGTAGTCGATGTGCAGGTCGCCGACCTGCAGGGTGTACGTCTCGCCGCGCCCCGGGTCGTCGGCGAACAGCTCGCGCAGCCCCACCCCGCCGAGCTGTTCACGATGCTTGGCCAGAGCGGTCCACTCGGGCATCTGATTGAGCCTCGTGCCGTCTGCGTTCATGTCGAGCCAGCCCTCTTCCTCGCCTGTCCGTGCTGCGCGTCTTGTCCCGCTCGGGTATCAACCTAATTGATCAGCCCACCAGATGAGCTGACGCGGGCCCGCGCGGAGGTGCGACAACAGATACGGCCGAAAGGGGCGGTTCGCCTCACGGTCCACGCGAGCGGGCGGGACGGGGCGGCCGGGGCGCGGGGCGGAATGCGACCGGCCAGGTACCCGAAGGCACCCGGCCGGTCTCAACTCCTAGTGCCGGGGCACTAGATCTCGCCCCGCAGTTTGGCGAGCGCCTCGGCGAGGATCGCCTCGCCGTCCGCGTCGCTGCGCCGCTCCCGCACATAGGCGAGGTGCGTCTTGTAGGGCTCGGTGCGCGGCGGGGCCGGGGGGTTGTCCCGGTCCTGGCCGGCCGGAAAGCCGCAGCGCGGGCAGTCCCAGGTCTCGGGCACCTGCGCGTCGCTGGCGAAGCTGGGCTGCGTCTCATGCCCGTTGGAGCACCAGAAGGAGATGCGCAGACGCGGCGCTGACTCACCGCGCTCGGCCTCGCCCATCGGCCCCGCCCCGACCCGGCTTCCCCGGATCGCGTTGCCACTTGCCACGGTCGTAACTCCCTGCGTGATGGTGCCGCGAAGCGAGTCGGGTTTCGCTTCGCCGCGAGCGCCTCAGTCTACGTAAGGCCCAACGCGCGTCCAGTGACCGGAGTTACAGGACCCGCGCTGCAAGCGTCCATGATAGGCCGCGGTCAGCCGCGCGTACCGAACATGGGGCGTTACGTGAGGAATGTGCGTTTGTGTGCGCTCTCAGCAGGGCGACCGCTCAGCGGCCGGTCGTCCGCTCAGCTGTTCGTCTTCATGAGGATGCCGAGGACGACGATGCACGCGAACCACAGCAGACCGATCACCACGGTGATGCGGTCGAGGTTGCGCTCGGCGACCGAGGAGCCGCCGACGGAGGACTGCATACCGCCACCGAACATGTCGGAGAGGCCGCCGCCCTTTCCCTTGTGCATCAGCACCAGCAGCATCAGCAGCAGGCTGAAGACGATCAGGGCGATCGAGAACCCCAAAACCACGGCTGGACCAACTTCCTCGGATTCGGATGACGACGGGGGCGCAGCGACGTCGCTGCGCCCCCGCAAGGGTACGACGGATCGCCGCTACCGCATACTCACTGGTCGCGGAAGCGCACGATCTTGACGAACTCGTCGGCGTCCAGCGAGGCGCCGCCGACCAGGGCGCCGTCGATGTCGGCCTGGGCCATGATCTCCGCGACGTTGCCGGACTTCACGGAGCCGCCGTACTGGATGCGGACCTTGTCGGCCAGCTCCTGGGAGTACAGCTCGGCGATCTTGCCGCGGATGGCGGCGCAGACCTCCTGGGCGTCCTCGGCGCCGCAGACCTTGCCGGTGCCGATGGCCCACACGGGTTCGTAGGCGATGACGACGGTCTCGGCCTGCTCGGCCGGGAGGTCCTTCAGGCCGGCCTCGACCTGGGCGAGGGTGTGGGAGACGTGGTTGCCCGCCTCGCGGACCTCCAGCTCCTCGCCCACGCACAGGATCGGGGTGAGGCCGTGCCTGTAGGCGGCCTTGACCTTGGCGTTGACCAGCTCGTCGGTCTCGGCGTGGTACTGGCGGCGCTCGGAGTGGCCGACGGCCACGTACGTGCACTTCAGCTTGGCCAGCATGGAGCCGGAGATCTCGCCGGTGTAGGCGCCCCCGTCGTGCGCCGAGAGGTCCTGGGCGCCGTACTTGATCTTGAGCTTGTCGCCGTCGACCAGGGTCTGCACGGAGCGCAGGTCGGTGAAGGGCGGCAGGACGGCGACCTCGACGGCCTCGTAGTCCTTGTCCGCGAGGGCGAAGGCGAGCTTCTGGGTGTGGGCGATGGCCTCGAGGTGGTTGAGGTTCATCTTCCAGTTGCCCGCCATCAGCGGCATGCGCGCGGTCATGTGGGTCAGTCCTCCAGTGCGGCGAGGCCGGGGAGCGTCTTGCCCTCGAGGTATTCGAGGGAGGCGCCGCCGCCGGTCGAGATGTGGCCGAATGCGTTCTCGTCGAAGCCCAGGAGGCGGACGGCCGCGGCGGAGTCGCCACCGCCGACGACCGTGAAGCCCGGGGAGTCGAGGAGTGCCTGGGCGACCGCCTTGGTGCCCTCGGCGTAGTCGGGGTGCTCGAAGACGCCCATCGGGCCGTTCCAGAAGACGGTGGCCGCGTCGGCGAGCTTCGAGGCGTACAGCTTGCGGGTCTCGGGACCGATGTCCAGACCCTCCTGGTCGGCGGGGATCGAGTCCGCGGCGACGGTCGTGGGGTGGGTGGGCGTCTTGGCCTTCAGGTCCGGGAACTCCGGCGAGACCAGCACGTCGACCGGCAGGACCAGTTCGACGCCGGTCTTCTCGGCGCGCGCGATGTACTCGGTGACGGTCGGGATCTGGTCCTCCTGGAGGAGGGAGATGCCGACCTCGTGGCCCTGGGCCTTGAGGAAGGTGTACGCCATGCCGCCGCCGATGAGGAGGCGGTCGGCCTTGCCGAGCAGCTCGTCGATGACGGCGAGCTTGTCGGAGACCTTGGCGCCGCCGAGGGCGACGACGTACGGCCGCTTGACGTCCTCGGTGAGCTTCTTCAGGACGCCGACCTCGGTGGCGATGAGATAGCCGGCCGCGTGCGGCAGCCGGGCCGGGAGGTCGTAGACGGACGCGTGCTTGCGGTGCACGGCGCCGAAGCCGTCCCCGACGTAGAGGTCGGCGAGTTCGGCGAGCCGGTCGGCGAACTCGCCGCGCTCGGCGTCGTCCTTGGACGTCTCGCCCGCGTTGAAGCGCAGGTTCTCGATGACGGCGACCTGGCCGTCGGTGAGGCCGGCGACGGTGGAGCGAGCGGACTCGCCGACCGTGTCGGTCGCGAAGGCCACGTCGGCGCCGAGGAGTTCGCCCAGGCGGGCGGCGGCCGGCGCGAGGGAGAAGGCCGGGTCCGGGGCGCCCTTGGGGCGGCCCAGGTGCGAGGCGACGACCACCTTGGCGCCCGCGTCCGCGAGGGCCTTGACGGTCGGCAGCACGGCGCGGATGCGGCCGTCGTCGGTGATGGCGCCGCCGTCCAGCGGCACGTTGAGGTCGGCACGGACGAAGACGCGCTTGCCTGCCACGCCTTCGGAGAGAAGTTCGTCGATCGTCTTCATGAAAGGGGCTCCCGGGAGGGCTGGTGGTACGACGTGATCGTAGAGAAGGCCTGTCGTGACGTGAGTCAGGGCCCGGGCCGCGCGTCCCCGCGCTGCCCGAGCCCTGCTCTCACACCGAGCCGCCCGCTCTGTCGGTCAGAGCTGGCCGCCGACGAAGACCGTCAGGTCGACGAGGCGGTTGGAGTAGCCCCACTCGTTGTCGTACCAGCCGATGACCTTCACGTTCTTGCCGTCCTGGACCATGGTCAGGGACGAGTCGAAGGTGCAGGACGCGGGGGCGTTGACGATGTCGGAGGAGACGATCGGGTCCTCCGTGTACTCCAGGATGCCCTTGAGCTCGCCCTCGGCGGCCTTCTGGAAGGCGGCGTTGACCTCTTCCTTGGTGACCTCGCGGCCCAGCTCCAGCACCAGGTCGGTGACCGAGCCGGTGGGGACCGGGACGCGCATCGCGATGCCGTCGAGCTTGCCCTTGAGCTGGGGCAGGACCAGGGCGGTGGCCTTGGCGGCGCCCGTCGTGGTCGGGATGATGTTCTCGGCGGCGGCGCGGGCGCGGCGCAGGTCCTTGTGCGGGAAGTCCAGGATGCGCTGATCGTTGGTGTACGCGTGCACCGTCGTCATCAGGCCCTTGACGATGCCGAAGTTCTCGTCGAGGACCTTCGCCATCGGCGCCACACAGTTGGTGGTGCAGGAGGCGTTGGAGATGACGTGGTGGTTCGCCGGGTCGTACTTGTCCTGGTTGACGCCCATCACGATGGTGACGTCCTCGTCCTTGGCCGGAGCCGAGATGAGGACCTTCTTGGCGCCGCCGGCGAGGTGCTTCGCGGCGTCTTCCTTCTTGGTGAAGATGCCGGTGGACTCGATGACGATGTCGACGCCCAGCTCGCCCCACGGGATGTCCGCGGGGTTGCGCTCGGCGAGCACCTTGATGGTCTTGCCGTCGACGGTGATCGTGTCGGCGGTGTGCGAGACCTCGGCCTTCAGACGGCCCAGGATGGTGTCGTACTTGAGCAGGTGAGCGGTGGTCGCGGTGTCACCCAGGTCGTTGACAGCCACGATCTCGATGTCAGCACCCTGCTCCAGGAGCGCGCGGAAGTAGTTACGCCCGATACGGCCGAAGCCGTTGATGCCTACGCGGATCGTCACGAACCGATCTCCTCGTTGGTACGCCGGCCATGCGGTGCCGGCGAGCTGTGTTTGGGATGTCCCCGACCACCCCCGACCCTACCTCTCCGGGCCCCGGGGAGTGACATTGAGTCGGTCCATACACGGCATGGCGGTCCGTACCCGCCAGTAGGGGTACGGACCGCCCTGGCCAGAGGCCCTTCGGGCCCGTTTCCACCACGCACCGTCAAAGGGAGTTGACCGGTGCGTCACCGATCAAGTGATGCGAGGGCCTTTCCGATGAGCGCCTTGCGGTCGGCGGCGGTGAGGTGCTCCAGTCCGAAGCCCAGCAGCACGGTGTCGTCGGTGGCGACCGCCGCGTACGTCTGGAACAGGGCTCCGCTGCGCGCCCAGTCCTTGACGACGGCGGGGCTGCCGGCGGGCGGGCCGGGCACGCTCCAGGCGCCGAGCGACGTCTCGAAGCCCTCGGTCTGCACCGCGTTTCCGCCCACGACGACGGAGGCGTTGTCGACGAGGACGCCACGGCCCCCGGTGCCGGGGTCGGTGATGTAGGAGAGCGACACCTCCACGGACTTCCCGGCATAGGCGGACAGGTCGAAGGACACGTCCTGCCAGCCGGCCGAGGCGCCCGTGAAGCTGTTCCAGGAGCCGCTGGTACCGGTCGGGGCGCAGGCGCCGCCGCTGAGCGTCAGGTACCGCTTGAGCGCGGGGTGCGACTGGAGGAGGTACCCGGCCTCGCATTCGGCGGGGACGGCGGTGCCGGTGGCGCCGCCGGCCTCCGGCAGCGTGGTCCAGTCGTCGGCTCCCGCGGTGTGCGCCTCCAGGACGGCGTGGTCGTAGCCCGGTTCGGTGTTCCACAGCAGCCGGGTCCGCAGCGACGGGTTCTGGGACGCGCTCACACCGGTGAGGTCGATGGTGCGGGTGAGGCGGTTCCAGGCGTAGTCGCTGTGGGTGACGGCGGCCATGGAGGCGCCCTCGTAGGGCCCGAACGGGTTGACCGTGCCGGGGTAGCGGCCCGCTCCCGCGCTGGCGAACTGCGGGAAGCGGGACACGGGCAGGGTCTCGGAGGTGACGCTGAACGAGCCCGCCTGGTTCAGCGGGTTGCCGGGTGCCGCGCCCAGCGGTCCGCCGGAGCCGGCCAGCGCGCCCGTGCCCTCGAAGGCGGTCGCGCCGGGCAGGGAGGTACGGGTGTAGGCGCCCAGGTAGTACTGGCTGAAGTCGTTGGACGGGGTGCCGTCGCCCAGGTCGACGTTGCCGCCCGCGAGTTCGCCAGCCTCGATCAGTTTGCCGCCCTCGTTGAGGTAGGCGCGCAGTTCCAGCTGGGTCGGGTTGCCCGGGGCGCTCGCGCCCGTGTAGTGGACGACGGTGTCGAAGTGGCCGAGCACGCCGAGCGCGTCCGGCACGCCCTGCCGTGCGACGCCCCAGACGACCGCCTTGTGGCCGTTGGCCTTCAGCGCGTCGACGTAGGTCTGCGCCTGCGTGGCGGCCGCGCCCTCCTCGGCGACGACCAGCGTGTCCGCCTTGGGCAGTTCGGCGACCGTGTACGTGAAGTGCGCGCTGGAGACCTGCGCGCCGTCCTCGTCCTCACCGGTGAACCACACCTCGACCTTGTCGCCCGGTTCGCCGTGCTTGACCTTGGCGCGGTACTCGTCGAAGTAGAGGTCGTCCGCGCCGCCGTAGGTCTCGCCGCCGCTCCAGGACTTGAGCCTCTGGTCGTGCACGGAGCCGCCGTTGACGCGGTACTTGAGCTCCTTGTCGCGGATCGCCTTGCGGGCGACGACCGAGACCTCCTGCTTGTGCCCGCGTGAGTACGACGTGCTGAAGGGCGCGAGGGTGAAGTCGGCCGCGGTCAGGCCGACCGAGGACTTCGGCCGGTCCGGGCGCGCGGCGCTCTCGGCGACGGAAAGGGCGAAGGGGATGTTCTTCGCGAACTCCTGCTGGATCAGCTTCTCGTCGTCCGGGAAGTTGAAGACCGACTGGCAGTCGGCCGCTTTCCACTGGTCGTCCGGGACGAGGTTCGAGGCCGTCTGACAGGTCGACATCTCGGGGGTGAACATCGCCGTGCCGTTGACGTTGGCCGCGTGGCCGTCGGCCTCGCCGTTGGTGGTGTACAGCTCCGAGGAGACCTGCGGGTGGTAGCCGGGGATCGCGGAGTTCTCCGGGGTGCCGGCGAGCGCCTTGTAGGCGACGTCGTCCGGGGTGTCGGTGGCGACCTGCCAGCCGACGCCGTAGAGGAGGAGTTCGGCGGCGGAGTGGTAGTTGACGCCGTACGCGAAGCCGATGCGCTTCTCGAAGGCGTCCAGCGCCTTGGTCTCGGGCTCGGAGTTCGGGCCCGGGCCGCGGTAGGTCTGGCTGGTGGGGGTCGGGGACGAACCCTCGTCGTCGTAACCCCACTTGTAGGCGAAGTTGCGGTTGAGGTCGACGCCGTCGCCGGTGCCGATGACGCCGTCGGCGTTGACGTCCCGCAGGTTCTTGCGCCACAGGCGGTTGTCGGCGCTCTGGAAGGTGTAGTCGTAGCCGTCCGGGTTGGCGGACAGCAGGAACCACAGCTCGGTGGTGTCGACGATCTTCTTGACGCGCTGGTCCGTCGAGTAGCTGTCCAGGTAGTGGTGGAGCAGCCGGCGGGTCATCTCCGGCGTGATCCACTCGCGCGCGTGCTGATTCGACATGTACAGCGTGGCCGGCTTGGAGCCGTCCTTGCTCCGCTGTGCGTCCTTGGTGAGCTTGAGGGCGAGGATGTCCTGTCCGCCGACGGTCTTGCCGATGGAGACGACCTTGGTGAGGCCGGGGTTCTCCTGGGCGGTGCGAAGGATCTCCTCCTTCAGGCCGCCCTTGCCGCTGTAGGGCCGGAACACCCCGTCGGCGGCGGCCTGCACGCGGGCCTCCGCCTTGGCGGACAGGGTGTGCTCGGTGAGCGGGACGCCCTGCTGCTCCAGCTTCTCGGCCTGCTTGTCGGTGAGGTAGACCTCGACGGTGGCGGTGCCCCGCGCGGGCGCCCGCTCACTGAGTTCGTGACCGTCCTGACCGGCCGCCAGCAGCAGCGGGATCTGCTTCTTGGTGACCTCGGCGCGGAACACCTTGACCTCGTCCGCGTCGGTGTCCTTCGCCGGACTCCCGGGTTGTGCCTGGGCGATGGGCGCGAGGCTCGCTCCGCCGATCAGGAGCGCGCCGACAGCGAGGATCGATCTCGCTCTACGTCTCATGAACCCCCCTGGTGTGGGTTCGCCGCAACAGCGAACAGATGCCAGGCTCATGTCAGTTCTTGATCGAGTCAAGGGTGCCTCAAGGGTGAGTGAACACACCGGCTACCAGCCCAAGTGGGCTGGGGACGCGGTGTGTTGGGGTGGGGGTGAGGTTGGGGTGGGGGTGAGGTCTGGGGGTTGGTTGGGGTGGGGGTGAGGTTGGGCCGGGATGGATGTGGGGGGGGTGGGGGTGAGGTTGGGATGGGGTGGCTGAGTGAGGTGATGTGGCGGGGGCGAGGTGGGGGTGGGGCTTGTTCGCCGGGCGCTACCGCGTGGGCAGGCGGCGGCCCGGTATCTCGGCGGCCGCAGTTCCGCCGGGGACAGCGGCCGTGGAACCGGTCGGTCGGGGTTGGCCGGTCCGGCGGCCGTGGAACGGGGCGGTCGGGGTTGGCCGGTCCGGCGGACAAGGACCGGTTGGGGACGGCGGGGGGACGGTGGGGGGACGATGCCGGCGTGTGCCGTGTCGGCGGGCCGGACGAACCCACAGATCTGACGAGACGCAGATCTGACGGGCTGACATATCTCACAGGCGGGCCGGCAGACCTGACGGGCTGCGCAGACCTGGAGGGGCCCGCCAGACCTGACGGGCCGGCAGGCCTGACCGGTTCCGGGCAGCCGGGCCGCGCCAGAGGCTTGTCCTGGCCGATGGCGCGACGCCGGCGGGGACGACGATGCGGCTGCGGCCGTCAGATGCGCGACCGCACGGGAGGCCCGCTGCCGCCGGGACAGCGGCGCTGGAACCGGGAACCGGTCGATCAGACCTGGCCGCTTCGGCAGCCACGGCACCGGTGGGGGCGGTGCCGGTGTGCACTGTGCCGGGCCGTCGATGCCGGCCGGCCCTCCGCCGGTGGGGCCCACCGCCGTTGCAGCCTTCCGCACGTGGGCTTCCGCCGGTGAAGTCCTCCGCCGGTAAGCGCACCGCACGTGGGGTCCTCCGCCGGGTAAGCCCACCTCCGGTGTGCCCACCGCCGGTTGGGCCACCGCCGGTGAGGGGTTCAGCTGGTGGGGCCACCCCCGTAGGGCCTTCCGCTCGTGGGGCCGACCGCTCGTAGGGGCTTCCGCACCGCGTAAGCCCGCCGCCGGTAGGACCACCGCCCGTGAGGCCCTCCGCCGGTGAGCCCACCGCCCGTGGGGGCTTCCGCCGGTGAGCCCTCCGCAGGTGGGGCCGTCCATACCGGGTAAGCCCTCCGTCGGTGTGCCACCGCCCGTGAGGCCTTCCGCCGGTCGGGCCACCGCCCGTAGGGCCTTCCGCCCGTGGGGTCACCGCCTGTGGGGGCCTGCGGCGGCGTAACGGGGCGTGGTGCCAGGGCGGGCGGCGGGCGGCGGGCGTGTGGTCAGCCCACCAGGTTGTCGGCCAGTTCCTCGCTGAGGTTGGCCTCCGTGCTCGGGATGCCCAGGTCGGAGGCGCGCTTGTCGGCCATGGCGAGCAGCCGGCGGATGCGGCCGGCGACGGCGTCCTTGGTCAGCGGCGGGTCGGCGAGCGCGCCCAGCTCCTCCAGTGAGGCCTGCTTGTGCTCCATGCGCAGTCGGCCGGCCGCCGCGAGGTGCTCGGGGACCTCCTCGCCGAGGATCTCCAGCGCGCGCTGCACCCGGGCCCCTGCGGCCACCGCCGCACGGGCGGACCGGCGCAGGTTGGCGTCGTCGAAGTTGGCGAGCCGGTTCGCCGTGGCGCGCACCTCTCGGCGCATCCGCCGCTCCTCCCAGGCCAGCACCGACTCGTGCGCGCCGAGGCGGGTCAGCAGCGCGCCGATCGCGTCGCCGTCGCGGACGACCACCCGGTCGACCCCGCGCACCTCACGGGCCTTCGCGGCGATGGACAGTCTGCGGGCCGCGCCGACGAGCGCGAGCGCGGCCTCCGGCCCGGGGCAGGTGACCTCCAGGGAGGAGGACCGACCGGGCTCGGTGAGCGAGCCGTGCGCGAGGAACGCCCCGCGCCAGGCCGCCTCCGCGTCGCAGGTCGCCCCCGAGACCACCTGCGGCGGCAGACCGCGGATCGGGCGGCCCCGGCCGTCGACCAGGCCGGTCTGCCGGGCCAGCTGGTCGCCGCCCGCGACCACCCGTACGACGTACCGGGAGCCGCGGCGCAGACCGCCGGGCGCCATCACGATCAGCTCAGAGCTGTGGCCGAAGATCTCCAGGATGTCCCGCTTGAGCCGGCGGGCCGCCATCGCGGTGTCCAGCTCCGCCTCGATCACGATCCGACCGCTCACCAGGTGGAGGCCGCCGGCGAACCGCAGGATGGCGGAGACCTCCGCCTTTCTGCAGCAGGTACGGGTGACGGGGAGCCGGGAGATCTCGTCCTTCACCGCTGCCGTCATCGCCATGGGCCGATCCTTCCATGCATCCGAAAAATACGGTCGTACGCGGCGGCCAGCAGCTCCGGATCATGCCGCGGAGTTCCGTCGGGCCGGGCCACCGGCGCCAGCTCCACCGCGGCCCCGAACCGTTTGGCGGCGTCGGTGAGGGAGTCGCGGTCGGGCACGGCGGCCTCGTCGGCCAGCACCACGTCCAGGGCGAGTTTAGGGGCGTGTCGTCCCAAAACCTCCAAATGACGCTGCGGGGAGAAGCCGTCGGTTTCTCCCGGCTGCGGTGCGAGGTTCAGCGAGAGTACCCGGCGCGCCTTGGTCTGCGTGAGCGCGTCCAGCAGCTCCGGCACCAGCAGGTGCGGGATGACCGAGGAGAACCAGGAGCCGGGCCCCAGGACGACCCAGTCCGCGTCCAGGACGGCCTCCACCGCCTCCGGGACGGCCGGCGGGTCGTGCGGCACGAGGTGCACCGACTGCACCTCGCCCGGCGTCAGCGCCACGGTCGCCTGTCCGCGCACGGTGTCCACGTCGTCGGGGCGCTGGGGGTCGTGCCCCTTGACCAGCGCCTGGAGTTCCAGCGGCACGGCCGACATGGGCAGCACACGCCCGTGCGCGCCCAGCAGCCGGCCGACCAGGTCCAGCGCCTGCACATGGTCGCCGAGCTGCTCCCACAGGGCCACGATCAGCAGGTTGCCGACCGCGTGGCCGTTGATCTCGCCCTGCGACTGGAAGCGGTGCTGAATGACCCGGGACCAGGTCTGGCCCCAGTCGTCGTCGCCGCACAGCGCGGCCAGCGCCTTGCGCAGATCACCGGGCGGCAGGACGCCCAGTTCGTCGCGCAGACGCCCGCTGGAGCCGCCGTCGTCGGCCACGGTGACGACGGCGGTGAGGTCGCCGGTGATCCGGCGCAGCGCGGCGAGGGAGGACGACAGGCCCATCCCGCCGCCGAGCGCGACGACCTTGGGCTGGGCGCCGCGGCGGCGGGGTCTGCCGCCCCGGGCCTCGCCCGGCCGGCTCACCCGCCCCTCGGACGCCGTCCTGCGCAGCCGGCCGAGCCGCGGAGTGCGTCCCGTCATTCCCGTCCCATGTCCCGGTGCACGACCACCGTCTCCACGCCCTCGGCCGCGAGGCGCGCGGCGAGCTTCTCCGACATGGCGACCGAGCGGTGCTTGCCGCCCGTGCAGCCCACCGCGATGGTCACGTAGCGCTTGCCCTCCCGGCGGTAGCCCGCGGCGACGAGCTGGAGCAGCTCGGCGTACCGGTCGAGGAACTCCTTGGCGCCGGGCTGGTTGAGGACGTACGCCGACACCTCCTCGTTCAGGCCGGTGAAGGGGCGCAGCTCGGGGACCCAGTGCGGGTTGGGAAGGAAGCGCATGTCGACGACCAGGTCGGCGTCGACGGGGAGGCCGTACTTAAAGCCGAAGGACATCACGGTGGCCCGCAGCTCGGGCTCCTCCTCGCCGGCGAACTGGGCGTCCATCTTGGCGCGCAGTTCGTGCACGTTGAGGCTGGAGGTGTCGATGACCAGGTCCGCGTCGCCGCGCAGCTCGCGCAGCAGCTCGCGTTCGGCGGCGATGCCGTCGACGATGCGGCCGTCGCCCTGGAGGGGGTGCGGGCGGCGCACGGACTCGAAGCGGCGCACCAGGGCGTCGTCGGAGGACTCCAGGAAGACGATCCGCCGGGTGACGCCCTTGGACTCGAGGTCGGCGAGGGACTCGCGGAGGTTGTCGAAGAAGCGCCGGCCGCGGACGTCGACGACGACGGCGATCCGCGCCACGTTGCCCTGGGAGCGGGCGCCGAGCTCCACCATGGTGGGGATCAGGGCGGGCGGGAGGTTGTCGACGACGAACCAGCCGAGGTCCTCCAGACACTTGGCCGCCGTCGAGCGGCCGGCCCCGGACATGCCGGAGATGATCACCAGCTCGGGGATGGCCGCGTCGGGGATCCCGGGTGGTGTGACGTCCGTGCTCACCTGTGCTCCGTCTTCCTGACGCGCCTGCTGTTCGGCGTCGTCGTGACCTGCATTGTGCGGGTCGGGTCGCGCGCCGGACGCGCGGGGGTCCTGCTGGGGGGCCCGCGGCGGCTGTCCGGGGGCCGGCGGCGCCGGCGTGGGGGGTTGTTCCTGTCCGCTGGTGGGGTGTGCGTCGTGCTCGGTCATGTCTCCTGCCCCCGTCGTTCTTCCGGGACGCCCGCGGTGACGGGCTCCCCGGGGGGACCCGCCGTGTCACCGGGTTCCCCTTCTTCCATGATCTCTCCCGTGGCCGTGTTCACGGCGGGCGCGGGCGGAGCCGCCTCGGCGAGGGCCGCGGCGATCGTCTCGGCCGTCTTGCGGCCTATGCCGGGCACCTCACAGATCTGTTCGATCGTCGCGGCACGCAGCTTCTTCACCGAGCCGAAGTGTTTGACCAGGGCCTGCTTGCGGGTCTCGCCGAGGCCCGGCACGTCGTCCAGGGGGCCGGCGCGGAACCGCTTGGCGCGCTTGGAGCGCTGGTAGGTGATGGCGAAGCGGTGGGCCTCGTCGCGGACGCGCTGGAGGAGGTAGAGGCCCTCGCTGGTGCGGGGCAGGACGACCGGGTCGTCGTCGTCCGGCAGCCAGACCTCCTCCAGTCGCTTGGCGAGGCCGCAGACGGCGATGTCGTCGATGCCGAGTTCGTCGAGGGCCCGGCGGGCGGCCGCGACCTGCGGCTGCCCGCCGTCGACGACGATGAGCTGGGGCGGGTAGGCGAACCGCTTGGGGCGGCCGTCCTCCTCGGTGAGGGCGCCGTCGGGGAGGGCGGGGTCGCCGTCGGCCCACTCGCCGGTGCGCTCCTTCTCCGCGAGGTAGCGCCGGAAGCGGCGGGAGATCACCTCGTGCATGGACCGGACGTCGTCCTGTCCCTCGAAGCTCTTGATCTGGAAGCGGCGGTACTCGCTCTTGCGGGCGAGCCCGTCCTCGAAGACGACCATGGAGGCCACCACGTCGTCCCCCTGGAAGTGGGAGATGTCGAAGCACTCGATCCGCAGCGGGGCGCTGTCCAGGTCGAGGGCCTCGGCGATCTCCTCCAGGGCGCGCGAGCGTGTGGTCAGGTCGGAGGCGCGCTTGGTCTTGTGCAGGACCAGGGCCTGCTGGGCGTTGCGCTCGACGGTCTCCATCAGGGCCCGCTTGTCGCCGCGCTGCGGGACGCGCAGCGAGACGGCGGAGCCGCGCCGCCCGGTCAGCCACTCCTGCACGGGCTCCACCGGGTCGGGCAGCGCGGGGACCAGGACCTCCTTGGGCACCGCGTCCCCGGACTCCTCGCCGTAGAGCTGCTGCAGGGCGTGCTCGACGAGGGCGCCGGTGGTGATCTCCTCGACCTTGTCGGTGACCCAGCCGCGCTGGCCGCGCACCCGTCCGCCGCGGACGTGGAAGATCTGGACGGCCGCCTCCAGCTCGTCCTCCGCGACCGCGATCAGGTCGGCGTCGGTCGCGTCGGCGAGCACGACCGCGTTCTTCTCCATGGCCTTGCGCAGGGCCTCTATGTCGTCGCGCAGGCGGGCGGCCCGCTCGTACTCCATCTCGTCGGCCGCCTGCGCCATCTGCTGCTCCAGCCGCCGCAGATAGGCGCCGGTGCGGCCGGCCATGAAGTCGCAGAACTCCTCGGCCAGGTCGCGGTGGTCGTCGGCGGAGATCCTCTCGACGCAGGGCGCGGAGCACTTGCCGATGTAGCCGAGCAGACAGGGGCGGCCGGTACGGGACGCGTTCTTGAAGACACCCGCGGAGCACGTGCGGACGGGAAAGACGCGCAGGAGGAGGTCGACGGTGTCGCGGATCGCCCACGCGTGCGCGTACGGCCCGAAGTACCTGACGCCCTTCTTCTTGTGCCCGCGCATCACCTGCACGCGCGGGAACTCCTCGTTCATCGTCACCGCGAGGTAGGGGTAGCTCTTGTCGTCGCGGTACTTGACGTTGAAGCGGGGGTCGTACTCCTTGATCCACGAGTACTCCAGCTGGAGCGCCTCCACCTCCGTGGACACCACCGTCCACTCCACGGACGCCGCCGTGGTGACCATGGAGCGGGTGCGCGGGTGCAGGCCCGCGAGGTCCTGGAAGTAGTTCGCCAGGCGCTGGCGCAGGCTTTTCGCCTTTCCGACGTAGATCACCCGGCGGTGCTCGTCGCGGAACCGGTACACCCCGGGGGAGTCCGGGATCTGTCCCGGCTTGGGGCGGTAGCTGGAGGGGTCGGCCATGTCTCACACCCTACTGGCGCGCGGTGACAGTCCGGCCGGGCTGTGGACAACCGCGGCGGGTGCGTCACGTTCCTTCGCTCAGGTGTTGTCGGGACTTGGTCAACACGCTTCAATGCGGGGGAACTCGGGTGGTGAAGCACGCCCTACGGATGTGAAGGCGTCCCGCGCCCTCCTGGGGTGCCCGGCCACCCACGCGAACGGTCTGACCAGCCGTCGTGCGCATTCACAGAAAGGCCCCTGCATGCCGCATGCCCCTCAGCACGTGGACGCCGACGCCGAGTCCACCGCCGCGGACGCCGTGGCGGATCTGGAAGCGGCCCTGCGGGGCGGCCCCTTCCACGTCGCCCTGCGGGCCGCGATCGCGGCCCGGGGGCTGCCCCTGCAGCGTGTGCAGCACCATCTGTCGCGGCACGGGGTCAAGGTCGGCGTCACCAGTTTGAGTTACTGGCAGCAGGGCGCTCGCCGACCGCAGCGCCCGGAGTCCCTGCGGGCCGTGCGCGCGCTGGAGGAGATCCTGCGGCTGCCGGAGGAGTCGCTGATCCGGCTGCTCACGGAGACCGGCGCGGATCTGGTCGCCGGGCAGCCCGCGGGACGCTCCTACCGGGCGCTCATGGCGGCCTCGGACGTCCTGGAGAAGCTGTTCGTCGAACTTCAGTGCCCTCTCGACGACGGGCTCCACACGCTCGGCCACCATGAGCGGGTCCGGATCGGCGGGCGCCGCGAGCTGCTCGGACGCGAGTCCCAGCACATCGTGCGGGCCCACCGCGACGGCGTGGACCGCTTCGTCGCCGTCCACCACGGGGACCCTGGCTGCGTGCCGGAGCGGATGGCGGTGCAGGCCCTGGAGAACTGCCGCACCGGCCGGATCCGCCGCCACCACGACACCGGCGTCCTGGTGGCCGAGCTCCTCTTCGACACCCGGCTGCGGGCCGGCGAGACCTTCCTCTTCCGCTACGGCGTGCGGGACGGCACCGCCGGGGCGTGCCGCGAGTACGTCCGCGGTTTCGACGCACCGGGCGGCCAGTACGCCCTCCAGGTCCGTTTCGCCGAGGACGCGCTGCCGGTCCGCTGTCACCGCTTCTCCCGGCACTCCCCCGCCGCCCCGCGCAGCGGCCGTCAGGAGCTGCCGTTCAGTCACCGGCACCGCTCGGTCCACCTCGTCGAGCCGCGGGTACGGTCGGGCATGCTGGGCATCGGCTGGGACTGGGAGTGAGCGAGCCCGCGCCCCGCCGGCCGCTGAGCCGCTGATGCCACCGAGCTCTTCGTGGAAGGAAACCACCCTGTGATCGTCGTCGCCGGTGAGGCCCTGATCGATCTGGTGCCGCAGGACACGGGCGCCCTCGCGGCGCTGCAACCGGCGCCGGGCGGCGGCCCGTTCAACACGGCCGTGGCCCTCGGCCGGCTCGGCTCGCCGACCGCCTTCTGCTCGCGCGTCTCCCGGGACGCCTTCGGCGAGGCGCTGCTCGGCCGGCTGCGCGAGTCGGGCGTGGACGTCTCGCCGGTGCGGCGCGGCCCGGAACCGACGTCGCTCGCCGTCGCCACCCTCGACGGCGACGGCTCGGCCGCCTACTCCTTCTACGTCGACGGCACCGCCGACCGCCTGTTCGCCGCGCCGGCCGGGCTGCCGGCCGGGACGCGCGCGGTGTCGTTCGGCACCTGCTCGCTCGTCCTGGAGCCGGGCGCGAGCGCGTACGAGGAGCTGATGCGGGACTCGGCGGCGCAGGGGCTGTTCACCGCGCTCGACCCCAACATCCGGGCCGGTCTGATCCCGGACGCCGACGCCTACCGGGCCCGCTTCAAGAGCTGGCTGCCCTCGGTGACCCTGCTCAAGCTGTCGGAGGACGACGCCCGGTGGCTGGGCGGCACTCCGCGCGAGTGGCTGTCCGCCGGTCCGGCGGCCGTCGTGGTCACGCACGGCGGCGACGGGCTCACCGCCCATACCGGCTACGGCGGCGAGTACGCCGAGTACACGGTGCCGGGCGAGAAGGTCGAGGTCGTGGACACGATCGGGGCCGGCGACACCGTGAACGCGGCCCTGCTGCACGGGCTCGCGATGCGCGACGCGCTGTCCCCGGCCGCGGTGGCGGCACTGGGCCGCGACGGCTGGGACCGGCTGCTGCGGTTCGCGGCCCGCGCTGCGGCGGTCACCTGTTCCCGGCCGGGCGCCGAACCGCCGTACGCGTCCGAACTGGGCGACCTGTAGGGGTTGTCAGCCGGCGGACGCCCGGAGCGCGCGGCGGTGCGCCGGTCACGGACGGCGGCCCGCGGGGAGTTCCCGCGGGCCGCCTCGGAGCGCGGGCTCCTTACCGCTTGGCCGCCGCCTTCTTGCGGGCCGTCGTCTTCTTGGCCGGCGCCTTCGCGGAGGGCGTGGCGTCGCTGATCTTCTCCGGCGCGAGGATCTCGCGCAGGAACTTGCCGGTGTGACTGGCCGGGACGCCGGCGACCTGCTCGGGCGTGCCCTCGGCGACGACCACGCCGCCGCCCGCGCCGCCCTCGGGTCCCATGTCGACGACCCAGTCGGCGGTCTTGATCACGTCGAGGTTGTGCTCGATGACGATGACCGTGTTGCCCTTGTCGACCAGGCCGGAGAGGACCTTGAGGAGCTTGCTGATGTCCTCGAAGTGCAGACCGGTGGTCGGCTCGTCCAGGACGTAGACCGTACGGCCGGTGGAGCGGCGCTGCAGCTCGCTGGCGAGCTTGACGCGCTGGGCCTCACCGCCGGACAGGGTGGTCGCGGACTGGCCGAGCCGGACGTAGCCGAGGCCCACGTCCTTGAGGGTGTTGAGGTGGCGGGCGATCGCCGGGACGGCCTCGAAGAACTCCGTGGCCTCCTCGATCGGCATGTTCAGCACGTCGGCGATGGACTTGCCCTTGTAGTGGACCTCCAGGGTCTCCCGGTTGTAGCGGGCCCCGTGGCAGACCTCGCACGGGACGTAGACGTCCGGGAGGAAGTTCATCTCGATCTTGATGGTGCCGTCGCCGGCGCAGTTCTCGCAGCGGCCGCCCTTGACGTTGAAGGAGAAGCGGCCGGGCATGTAGCCGCGGACCTTCGCCTCGGTGGTCTCGGCGAACAGCTTGCGGACGTGGTCGAAGACGCCTGTGTAGGTGGCCGGGTTGGACCGGGGGGTGCGGCCGATGGGCGACTGGTCGACGTGGACGACCTTGTCGACGAGGTCGTCGCCGTCCACGCGGGTGTGCCGCCCCGGCACGTTCCTCGCGCCGTTCAGCTCGCGGGCGAGGTGCGTGTACAGGATGTCGTTGACCAGGGTCGACTTCCCGGAGCCGGACACGCCGGTGACCGCGGTGAACACGCCCAGCGGGAAGGAGACGTCGATGTCCCGCAGGTTGTTCTCGCGGGCGCCGTGCACGGTGAGCTGCCGGGACGGGTCCCGGGGGCGCCGGATCTCCGGCAGCGGGATCGCCTTCTTGCCGGACAGGTACTGCCCGGTCTGCGACGCGCTGTTGGCGAGCAGTTCCTTCAGGGAGCCGCTGTGCACGACCTCGCCGCCGTGCTCGCCGGCGCCGGGGCCGATGTCGACGATCCAGTCGGCGACCTTGATGGTGTCCTCGTCGTGCTCGACGACGATGAGCGTGTTGCCCATGTCCCGCAGCCGGACGAGGGTCTCGATCAGCCGGTGGTTGTCTCGCTGGTGCAGGCCGATGGACGGCTCGTCGAGGACGTAGAGGACGCCGACGAGGCCGGAGCCGATCTGGGTGGCCAGCCGGATGCGCTGGGCCTCGCCGCCGGAGAGCGTGCCGGCGGCGCGGTTCAGGGAGAGGTAGTCGAGGCCGACGTCGACGAGGAACTTCAGCCGCTCATTGACCTCCTTGAGGACCCGCTCGGCGATCTTCTTGTCGCGGGCGTCGAGCTTGAGTTCGCCCAGGAAGTCCGCGCAGTCGCTGATGGACATCGCGGAGACCTCGGCGATGGACTTGCCCATGATCGTGACCGCGAGGACGATCGGCTTCAGCCGGGTGCCCTCACAGGTGGGGCAGGGCACCTCGCGCATGTAGCCCTCGAAGCGCTCCCGGCTGGCGTCACTCTCGGCCTCGCTGTGGCGGCGCTTGACGAACGGGACGGCGCCTTCGAAGGGCGTCGTGTACACGCGCTCGCGGCCGTAGCGGTTGCGGTAGCGGACCTCGATCTGGGTCTTGTGGCCGTGCAGGAGCGCCTTCTTGGCGCGCTGCGGCAGGCCGGCGAAGGGGATGTCCGTCCGGAATCCCAGCGCGTCGGCGAGGGCGCCGACCAGCCGGCCGAAGTAGTCCTTGGTGTGGCCGTGCGACCAGGGGTGGATGGCGCCCTCGTCGAGGGACTTGTCCTCGTCGGGGACGATCAGCTCGGCGTCGACCTCCATACGCGTGCCGATGCCGCTGCACTCGGGGCAGGCGCCGAAGGGCGAGTTGAAGGAGAAGGAGCGCGGCTCCAGCTCCTCGAAGGACAGGTCGTCGTAGGGGCAGTACAGGTGCTCGGAGTACATGCGCTCGCGCTCGGGGTCGTCCTCGGGGAGGTCGACGAAGTCGAGCACGACCATGCCGCCGGACAGGCCGAGGGCGGTCTCCACGGAGTCGGTGAGCCGGCGCTTGGCGCTGCCCTTCACGGTGAGACGGTCGACGACCACCTCGATGGTGTGCTTCTCCTGCTTCTTCAGCGTGGGCGGGCTGGACAGCTGGATGGTCTCGCCGTCCACGCGCGCGCGGGAGTAGCCCTTGGTCTGCAGGTCGGCGAACAGGTCGACGAACTCGCCCTTGCGCTCGCGCACGAGCGGCGAGAGCACCTGGAAGCGGCTGCCCTCCGGCAGCTCCAGGACCCGGTCGACGATGGCCTGCGGCGACTGGCGCGTGATCGGGCGGCCGCACTCGGGGCAGTGCGGCTTGCCGATGCGCGCGAAGAGCAGCCGCAGGTAGTCGTACACCTCGGTGATGGTGCCGACCGTGGAGCGGGGGTTGCGCGAGGTCGACTTCTGGTCGATCGAGACGGCCGGGGAGAGGCCCTCGATGAAGTCGACGTCGGGCTTGTCCATCTGGCCGAGGAACTGGCGGGCGTACGAGGAGAGCGACTCCACGTAGCGCCGCTGGCCCTCGGCGAAGATCGTGTCGAAGGCCAGCGAGGACTTGCCCGACCCCGACAGGCCCGTGAAGACGATGAGCGAGTCGCGCGGGAGGTCGAGCGAGACGTTCTTGAGGTTGTGCTCGCGCGCTCCACGGACGATGAGACGGTCGGCCACGCCGGTCCGCACCTTTCTTGAGAGAAGTGACAGGGGCGGGGCCCCCGTCTTTCTCAGACTAGGGGGAGCCACTGACAACGCCGGTCGGGATGCATGGGTTCACAACAATCCCCGGCTCTCCAGCATGCCCGACGTCGCCCCCGACCATATAGCACGCACATTCGATTTACGGGCGCTCTCCGCCTCCTTCACCCGAAGGGGTGGCGGGACTAGGGTCAGCAGCATGATGGATCACGCTCATGACCTGCTGTGTGTACAGGACGCGACGGAGCGGCTGCTGACCGCGGTCGCCAAGCTGGACGACGCGTCCATGACGAGTTCGTCACGTCTGCCCGGCTGGAACCGGGGCCATGTCCTCGCCCACCTCTCCCGCAACGCGGACGCCCTGGTGAACGTCCTGGCGGGCCGCCCCATGTACGTCGACGCCGCCGCCCGCGACGCCGACATCGAGCGGGACGCCCCGCGCCCGCTGGAGGCGCACCTCACCGACCTCCGGGAGAGCGCGGCCCGCTTCCAGGAGGTGGCCGACATGCCCGGCGACTGGTCGCGCACGGTGGAACTGCGCAACGGCGTCACCGACTCCGCGTCCCGGCTGCCCTTCCGACGGTGGGTGGAGGTCGAGCTGCACCACGTGGACCTCGGGATCGGGTACGAGCTGGAGGACCTGCCGGAGGAGTTCACCGAGCGGGAGACCGGCTTCCTCGCGGACCGCTTCGCCGGCCACCCCGACGTGCCGCCGACGCGCCTGACGGACGGCACGCGCGCGTGGCGCACCGGCCGGCCGGGCGACGCCCCGGAGACGGCCGTCACGGGCGCCCCGGCCGACCTCCTGGGCTGGCTCGCCGGCCGCCGCGACGGAGCCGCGCTGACCGTGTCCGGCGGAACTCTTCCGGCGCTTCCCCCGCTATAGGCTGCCGACATGACGTACAGCGGAGAGGTGCGGGTCGGCGGCCCGGCGGACGTGCACGAGCTGAAGGACCTGATGATCACCAAGATCGCGGTCGGTCCGATGAGCAACAACGCCTATCTGCTGCGGTGCCGGGCCACGGACGAGCAGCTGCTGATCGACGCGGCGAACGAGGCGCGGACGCTGCTCGGCATGATCGGTGACGACGGCATCGCGTCCGTCGTCACCACCCACCAGCACGGCGACCACTGGCAGGCGCTCGCCGACGTGGTCGCGGCCACGGGCGCGCGCACGTACGCCGGCCGCGAGGACGCCGGGGGCATCCCCGTGCCGACGGACGTGCCGGTCGACGACGGCGACGTCATCCGGGTGGGACGCGTCGTGCTGACCGCGCGCCATCTCGTCGGGCACACCCCGGGTTCGATCGCCTTGGTCTACGACGACCCGCACGGGCACCCCCACGTCTTCACGGGCGACTGCCTCTTCCCGGGCGGTCCTGGTCGGACAACACGTCCGGAAGAGTTCAACTCCCTGATGGACGGCCTGGAGACCAAGCTCTTCGCCGTCCTGCCCGACGAGACGTGGATCTACCCCGGCCACGGCAACGACACCACCATCGGCACGGAGCGCCCCCACCTCGCGGAGTGGCGCGCACGAGGCTGGTGACCGTCCAACGCCGACCGCTCCAGTTTCGAACCGAAGCAGGGGCGGTCGCGCATCCAGGTCCGTCCGCGCTCGGGAGGGTCATGCCCCACGGATCGTGGCCTCCAGAGCACCGCACCGATGCCGGCAGCGATGACCGCCATGGTCAGGGGGACGGTTGCATGGGCTGCGGTCTGCCGGGCGGGTTCAACTGGCAGGCAGCGGAACCTCCCCCTTCTCCGCAATCCATCCCTTCGGCTCCCAGCCGTACTACGGGCGCGAAACACCCGCACGCAGCTGGAGGCCGCGCTCAAGCGGCCTGCGACCGCCGCTGTCACTTCACGCCTTGGCCTCCGGGCCGCCCCGGAGGAGACCCCGGGGCGGCCCGGAGGCCGAGGACGGTGACGTGTTCCGGCAGAGGATCCGCGTGGCTGTGGACCGTGGACGACGCCCGCGCCCTGCGCGTCTCGCGCCGCCGGGGCTCCTGCCTGACTCGCCTGGCGGGTGATCCGGCGGAGTCGGTGCCCGGCGACCCGGCGGACTCGTCCCCGGCGATCCAGTGGACGCCCCGCCGGCGATCTAGCGGGTGGCCCCGGTGTGCTCCCGCACAGTGGCCGCCTCGTTCGCCGTCGTCCCGGCTCCCGGCTCGGCGTTGTGCTTCGCGAAGCCGCGCCGGCCCGGCAGGACGGCGAGGACGATCGCCGTTCCGGCGGCCATGATGATCCCGCCGATGAGGCTGGTCTGGGCGACTCCGTGAGCGAAGGCCTGGTGGACGGCGTCCACGGCGGCCTGGGCCTGCTGGGGCCCGGCAGCGGGATCCTGTGCGACCCGCTCCGCGACGGCCAGGCCGGCGCCGACCGAGTCCTTGGCGGTCTCCATCGCCTCCGCCGGGAGCCGGTTGCCCACCAGATCGGTCAGCTCGTCCCGGTAGGCCGTGCCCAGCAGCGAGCCCAGCACCGCGATGCCCAGCGCTCCGCCCAGCTCCAGCGCGGTGTCGTTGACCCCGCCGCCGACGCCCAGCTCGGACTCGGGGAAGGAGCCCATGATCGTGTCGGTCGCCGGGGAGATGGCCAGTCCGAGCGCGAGGCCCAGCATCATCATCGGCGCCACGAAGTCCCCGTACGTCGAGCCCTTGTCGATCTGGGTGAGCAGGAACATGCCCGCCGTGCCGATGGCCAGGCCGGTCACGACCATCGGCTTCACGCCCAGCTTCGGGGTGAGCATCCCGGTCAGCGCGGACCCGAGGAACACCGCACCGGCCAGCGGCAGCAGCCGTACACCCGTGTCCAGGGCGCCGTAGCCGAGGACGAACTGCAGGAACTGCGTCGCGTAGTAGATCACGGCGAACATGCCGAAGAAGAAGAACAGCACCGCGAGCATCGAGCCGCTGAAGGGCCGCACCGCGAACTTCCGGACGTCCAGCATCGGGTGCGGGTGCCGCAGCTCCCAGGCGACGAAGGCGACCAGACCGACAGCGGCGACCACGGCGGCGGTGACGGGGCCGACGCCCCAGCCGGAGTGCGGGCCCTCGATGGCGGCGTATATCAGGGAGCCGACGGTGACGATCGACAGCAGACCACCGACGTAGTCGATCCGGCCCATGCCCTGCGCCTTGGACGGCGGCACCAGGGTGAGCGCGCCGACCACGCCGAGGAGGGCGATCGGCACGTTGATCAGGAAGGTCGAGCCCCAGGCGTGGTCCTCGAGCAGCCAGCCGGAGACCAGCGGGCCGACGGCGACCGCCAGTCCGGAGGTCGCGGCCCAGGCGGTGATGGCCTTGGTCCGCTCACTCCGGGGGAAGGTCGCGACCACCAGGGACAGCGTGGCCGGCATCACGACCGCGGCACCGACACCCATGATCGCGCGGGCCACGATGACCAGCGAGGTCTCGTCGACCATGCTCCCCATCACCGAACCGCCGGCGAAGATCAGCAGACCCAGCACCAGCGCGCCGCGTCGGCTGTACTTGTCGCCGATCGCGCCCAGCACCAGCATCAGCGCCGCGTACGGAACGGTGTAGGAGTCGACGACCCACTGCAGATCACTGCTGCTCAGGCCCAGATCGGTGGTCATGTCGGGGGCGGCGACGATCAACGACGTGTTCGCCATCACCGTGATCAGCAGGCTCAGACACAACACGAGCAGCGCCCACCAGCGCCGCGCGTACGGCTCGGTCATCTTCTCCACGGGGGTATGTGCAAGGAAGGGCATCAGTAGCTCCTGAGAGGGGCGAGGCGGACGAGCGGAATCATTTGATTGCCCGGGAGGGGAGCGGGCGGCGGGCTGAGATCTCAGGGCTTCGAGATCATCCTGTGGCCCCGTGTGGGCTTGCCTCGGCGATTCCCCGGAGGGCCGCGTCGGTGTCCGCAGTGGCCAGCATCCTGTTGATGTAGTCGCCGGCCAGTGCGCCGGCCGCTGCGGAGGCGCCGACCTGGGCGACCGGATCGGTGGCGTTGCCGGCCACCCACACACCCGGCACCTCGGTGGTGCCGGCCATGCCGGAGGCGAAACCGCGGCCCATGTTGTCCGGCAGGTCCCGCACCGGCAGGCCCAGACCTTCCAGGCCCTGAGTGCGGGCCTGCATCTGCGGGGTGACCGCGAGGACGCGGCGGGCCACGACCTGACCGTCGGCCAGGCGCACCCCGGCGAGGGCACCGTCCTCGTCGTTGACGACCTCGGTGACCGGGGTGTCGATGATGCGGATGCCGCGGGCGGCGAAGCGGGCGCGGCTGTCCTCGTCCAGGTCGCTGCCGTGGGTGAAGTAGGTCAGGTCCTCGGTCAGCTGGCGGAACAGATACGCGTGGCCGATGGAGGCCGGGCCGGTGGCGAGGATGCCGAGGGGCTCGTCGCGCATCTCCCAGCCGTGGCAGTACGGGCAGTGCACCACACTGTGTCCCCAGTGCTCGGCGAGCCCGGGCACCTGTGGCAGCACATCCGTGAGGCCGGTGGCCACCAGGATGCGGCGGGCGGTGATGCTTCGGCCGTCGGCCAGAGTGACGGTGAACCGCAGGTCCCCGTCCGCCGACGGGGCGGCGGACTCGGCCGAGACCACCTCGCCGAACACGACGCGTCCACCGTACTGGCGCACCTGCTCCCGGCCCCGTCGAAGGATCTCGGACGGCGGGGTGCCGTCCAGGACGATGAAGCCGTGCATGGCCTCCGCGGGCGCGTTGCGCGGGGAGCCGCTGTCGATCACGACGACCGAGCGGCGGGAGCGGGCGAGGATCAGTGCACCGTTCAGCCCCGCGGCGCCCCCGCCGATCACCACCGCGTCGACGGTCCCCTCGGCCAGTGCGTCGCTCGCGTACGGAGGAGTTGCCACAGCCATGGCCTCCTGCCTTTCCTTATCAGTCATGGTTCGGTCAACCCTTCGAGTTCCGGGTGGCTGGAGGGGGTCAGCTGTTCAGGAAGCCGAGGATGTGGTCGGCGACCGTCTTGGGCTGTTCGAGGTGCAGGAAGTGCCCCGCGCCGAGGACAGCCCGACGTTCGTGATGTACAGATCCAGTCCGGCGATGAAGCTCGCCGCCGCCAGGAGCGCGAGGATCAGACCGGGCCTTGCCGGCCTGGAAGGCGTCGCAATGCCGGGCGGCGCGGAGGAGTGCGGGGCATGGGTTGCCTCCCATCGCGCCCGGCGTGCACGCACCCTGTCCGGTGAGGTCAGGATGGTTGTGTACTGAACAGTCAGAAACCTAGATGGTTCTGTACTGGGTTGTCAATAACGGCGGGTCGGCTTTACCTTCGGTGTATGGCGAGACCACGAAGCTTCGACCGCGACCACGTCCTCCATGCCGCCGAGCGGCAGTTCCGCGCCTCGGGCTACAACGGCACGAGCGTCGACGACATCAGCGCCGCCACCGGCCTGGGCCGCGGCAGCCTCTATGCCGCGTTCGACGGCAAGCACGGCGTGCTGCTGCAGGCGATGGCCGGCTACTTCGCCCGGCTGGCGCAGGGTCCGCGGAAGATGCTCGCCGGACCGGACGAGGGCGCCCTGGAACGACTGCACGCGTACTTGCTCCGCGCCGTCCACGGGGTGCCACTCGCCGCCGACGTACCCCCCGCGTCCGACCGGGCGGGGGCGGCCTGCTTCGCCGCCAAGATGGCCCTGGAGATCGGCGCCTCCGACGCCGAGGTGAAACGCCTGGCCAACGACTGCTTCTCCGTGGTCGCGACGGCGGTGGCCGAGTGCGTGCGAGCGGCGCAACGCAACGGCGACATCGACCCCGACGCGGACCCCGACGACCTTGCCTACCTTCTGCTGACCATCATCCGCGGGACCGATGTCGTAGGCGCGTACGGCCACAGCCCTGACCGCCTGACTTCGATTGCGGAGAGCGCGTTCGCCTTGCTGCCTCGCCCGCGTCACCGCTGAGAAGGGCACGGTCGGCCTCGCTGCACAGGCATCTGCTGCGGTCGGCCCACTTCGACGCCGCGGAGGCACGGCCCGTAGGTTTACGCGCCGCCGTGACCTCGAGGCGACGCTCGTCGAGGCTCTCTGGGTTCGTGTGCCCAGCCAGCGCACCACACCTTGCGCCCCCTGACCTGGCCGAATGGCCCGTACGGTGCGCCGATGAGGGGCACCTCGAAACCGAGCACGTCGCACAGCCGCGTCCGGAGCATTGCCGCCTCCTCCCGGCACCGCGATCGAGCGGAGCTGGCCGTTTTTTCCAATCTGCCCCGGTGACCGGGTGTGCGCACTGCGGTCAGCGGCGGCAGTCGGCCAGGAGTGCTCGGAATGGTCAGGAGCCGCAGCACGGAGCCGAGCCAGCGCCCGGGGCGACGTGGCCGGTTGCCAGGCGGAGGTGACCGGAGGCTCCTTCGGGCGGTGTCCGAACCCGTTCCCCGATGAGCGCCCGAATCATCACTTTAATTACAAGATGCTCGTATCATGGAAATATGCCGGAGATTCAGCTCGCCAGCAGCCGCCGTGGCACAGGGTCGCCTCTGGTTGTGATCCGGCAGTTGGACCGGGAGGGCTGGCCGCCCGTTATCGATCTGCTGGCCCACGAACGCGAGGTCGTGGCCGTCGACCTTCCGGGATTCGGCGACAGCCCACCGCTACCGGGCACAATGCCCACCGTCCAGGCACTGGCCGACGAGGTCGCCCTGTGGTTCTCCACGGTCGGCCTCACTCGCCCGCCCGTCGTGGGCAACTCGCTCGGCGGAGCCGTCGCACTCGAACTCGCCCGGGCCGGCCACGTCGCCAGCACCGTCGCCCTGTCCCCCATCGGCTTGTGGACCGGCCCCGGGGCCGCCTACGCCCTCGGCTCGCTCCGCTTCGCGCGCACCATGGTGCAGACCCTCGGCCCCCGCACGGCACGGCTGACCAGAAGCCCGCTGGGTCGAACACTCGCCTTCTGGCAACTCGCCGCACGTCCCTGGCAGATGACGGCAGAGGCAGCCGACGGCGCCCTGCGCAACCTGGTCCGCTCACCCGGCTTCGAAGCAACCCGCCGGGCAGCCCGCACCTACCGGCTCACCGGCTTCACCCCGAGCGTCCCGGTCACGGTCGCCTGGGGCACCCGAGACCTTCTGACACCCCGGCACCAGGCCCACCGCGCAGCCCAACTCCTGCCCGCAGCCCGCCATGTGCGACTGCTCGGCTGCGGTCACTCACCCATGTCCGACGATCCCAGCCGGATTGCCCGCCTCCTGCTGTCCACGAGTACCGGCTGAGGCAGAGGAGTCGGCGTCCTGCTCAAGTCTTAACAACAGCCACCACTGACATTCGGTCGGGCGCCACAAGAGAGGGAACAGAGGGGCGGCCCGGTTCATCGGCGGCAACTCGGCCCAGTTCCGGGCTGTACGTGAACCGGTTGACGTACAGCGGCCGCCGCCCACGGCGGCCGGGCTCGCGCGTGACCGCAACGGAAACCGCACCCGAGGCTGCCTGGCCGTTCGTTGTACCACCGCGCATGCCGGGCTTTGCCGCCCGGGGAGCGACGCGAGAGCTGGCGAAGGAGCGGTTCAGGCGGCGTCGGGGGCGCCCTGGTGGGCGCTGAGCGCGTCGGCGGTGCTCGGGTAATGGGGCAGGAGGCTGTCGACGTTCTCCCGGACGAGACCTGGGTCTATCCCGGCCACGGCGACGACACCACGCTGGGCGCCGAGCGTCCGCACCTTCCGGAGTGGCACGCACGCGGATGGTGAGCAAGGGGGCGCGCACTGACACTCGCGCGCCCCGTGTGAACGACGTGCACGCGCCGGGGCCGTACGCACACTCCCCGCCCCACCTCGTTGCGCGGTCAACTGGTCACAGCCCCGCGCGGGATGACGGCTCCCGCTCGGACGGGCCGCCGGCCTACGTTCCCCGCCCTCGGCCGGCGGCCCAGGCCCTGCTCGCGCCGCTGTTCACGCGGCTGCAACACCCGTTCCCAGCATGCGGACAAAAGGCCGATTGACCTCGACAGACGCGGAATTCGCTGCCAATCTCCCGCCATGCATCCCGCCCCGCGCACCCTGCGCCGCGCCGTCGCCGGCGTCACCGTAGCCCTCCTCGCCACCGCCGTCGGCTGCGCACCGCAACCGGAGGAGAAGACCGCCGCCGCGCCGTCCGGTGCGGCCGAGAACGCGTGCGCCAAGGGCGCGCTGCCCACCAGGACCTCCGGCAAGCTGACGGTCGCCACCGACACGCCCGCGTACGAGCCGTGGTTCAAGGACGACAAGCCCGCGAACGGCGAGGGCTTCGAGTCGGCGGTCGCGTACGCCGTGGCGAAGCGGCTCGGCTACGGCAAGGACGCCGTCGTCTGGCAGAGCGTGCCGTTCAACAAGGCCTTCGCGCCCGGCGAGAAGACCTTCGACTTCGACGTCAACCAGGTGTCGATCAGCGCCGAGCGCAAGCAGGCCGTGGACTTCTCCTCCGGCTACTACGACGTGCGCCAGGCGGTCATCGCGCTGAAGGGCTCCAAGGCCGCGGGCGCGAAGAGCATCGCCGACCTCAGGGGCCTCAAGCTGGGTGCCCAGGTCGGCACGACCAGCCTCGGCTACATCGACGACGTGGTGAAGCCGACGCGCGCCGCCGCCGTCTACGCCAAGAACGACCAGGCCAAGTCCGCGCTGAAGAACGGCCAGGTCGACGCCGTCGTCACCGATCTGCCGACCGCCTTCTACATCACCGCGGCCGAGGTCACCGACGCCACGGTCGTCGGCCAGTTCGAGAACCACGGCGGTACGCCCGAGCAGTTCGGGCTGGTGCTCGACAAGGGCAGCGCGCTCACCCCGTGCGTCTCGTCCGCCGTGGACGCCCTCCGCGCGGACGGCACCCTGGCGAAGATCGAGCAGCAGTGGCTCTCCGACGCCGTCGACGCCCCGGTCCTCAAGTGACCGTCGTCGAGGAGCAGTCCGGCCCCGAAGACGCCGGGGGACCGGACGGAAGCGGTGACCGGAAGCCCGGCAGCGGCGCGGACGCCCAGGACGACGGGTACACGCCCTCGCGGCGACGGCTCGAGCGGGAGCGCTACAAGCGCACGCGTGGCCGCCGCGCCACGGCGCTCGCCGCCGTGTCGACCCTGGTCACCGCCGTCGTCCTCTACCTGGTCGTGGTCAGCGCGCCCGGCTGGCCGCGCACCAAGGAGACGTTCTTCGACGGGCGGTACGCGCGCGAGGCGCTGCCGAAGGTCCTGGACGGACTGTGGCTGAACGTACGCCTGCTGCTCGTCTGCGGGGCCGCCGTGCTGGTGCTCGGCATGCTCATCGCCGTGGCCCGCACCCTGCGCGGCCCGGTGTTCTTCCCGCTGCGGGCGCTGGCGGCCGCGTACACGGACTTCTTCCGCGGACTGCCGCTCATCATCAACCTGATGATCGTGGTGCTGGGCGTCCCGGCGCTGCGCCTGCAGGGCGTCACCGTCGACCCGGTCCTGCTCGGCGGCACGGCACTCACCCTGACGTACTCCGCGTACGTCGCCGAGGTGTTCCGCGCCGGCATCGAGTCCGTGCATCCCTCGCAGCGTGCCGCGGCCCGCTCGCTGGGGCTGACCAACCGGCAGGCGCTGCGGCACGTGGTGCTCCCCCAGGCCGTGCGCCGTCAGGTGCCGCCGCTGTTGAACGACCTGGTCTCGCTCCAGAAGGACACCGGTCTGGTGTCCATCGGCGGAGCGGTCGACGCGGTCCGGGCCGCCGACATCATCGTGGGCCGCAGTCTCAACTACACGCCGTACATCGTCGCGGGACTGGTCTTCGTGGCGCTGACCATACCGATGACCCGCTTCACCGACTGGGTGACGGCCCGGATGGACCGTCAGCGGGCCCAAGGAGGACCAGTATGAGCGCGACGGCCCAGGACGGCTCGCCCGTGTTGCGGATGGAGTCCGTCCGCAAGACCTTCGGCGGCTCCGTGGTGCTGCGCGACATCGACCTGGAGGTCGCTCCGCACACGGTGACCGCGCTGATCGGCGCCTCCGGCTCCGGCAAGTCCACGCTGCTGCGCTGCGCCAACCTGCTGGAGGACATCGACGACGGGGCGATCTGGCTGGACGGCGAGGAGATCACCGACCCGCGCGCGGACCAGGACGCGGTACGGCGCCGGATCGGCGTGGTCTTCCAGGCCTACAACCTGTTCCCGCACATGACGGTGCTGGAGAACATCACGCTCGCCCCCCGCCGTGTGCACGGCGTACCGCGCGCCCAGGCCGAGGAACGTGCCCGGGAGCTGCTGGAGCGGCTCGGGTTGGGCGGGAAGGCAGGTGCTTACCCGGACCGGCTCAGCGGCGGCCAGCAGCAGCGTGTCGCGATCGTGCGCGCCCTCGCCGTACGCCCCCGGCTGCTGCTGCTCGACGAGATCACGGCGGCCCTCGATCCCGAGCTGGTGGGCGAGGTCCTGAACGTCGTCCGCGATCTGAAGGGCGACGGCATGACCATGGTGCTGGCCACGCACGAGATGGCCTTCGCGCGTGAGGTCGCCGACCAGGTCTGCTTCCTGGACGGCGGCGTGGTGCTGGAGCGCGGCACCGCCGAGCAGGTCTTCGGCGACCCGCGGCAGGAACGCACACGGCGTTTCCTGCGGCGCACCGGAGCAGGGGCTCTGTAAGGGACGTGGCCCAGGAGGCCGGTGCTTACGCGTCGGCCTGCGCCGCCCCCGCCAGCGCCGCCACCCGCTCCACGCCGAAGACGTACCCCTGCACGCCGCAGCCCGCGATGACGCCGTCGGCGCGCAGGGAGACGTAGGAGTGGTGCCGGAACGACTCGCGCCGGTGGATGTTGGAGATGTGGACCTCCAGCACCGGCAGGCCGTCGCAGGCGTTGAGCGCGTCCAGGATCGCGACCGAGGTGTGCGAGTAGGCGCCGGGGTTGATGACGATCCCGCAGTGGTTCAGCCGCGCCTCGTGGATCCAGTCCACCAGCACGCCCTCGTGGTTGGACTGCCGGAAGTCGACCGTGCCGCCGTGCGCGGCCGCCGCCTTCGCGCACAGCGCCTCGACGTCGGCGAGCGTGTCCGAGCCGTAGATCTCCGGCTGGCGCTGCCCGAGGAGGTTCAGGTTGGGACCGTTGAGGATCATGATCGGGGCGTTGGCCAGGGTGCGGGGCACGGGGTCCTCCGGTTCGGTGAAGGCGGGCTGCTCCTCCCCGTTTATCACGATGCGGCGCCGCGCCACCGGCCCTACCCTCCCGGCATGACCATGATCTCGTACCCTCCCAAGCCCTCCCCCGGTGACCGCATAGCCGTCGTCTCGCCCGGCGCCGGTCTGCCCGGACTCTTCCCTCGCCCCTTCGAACTGGGCCTGGAGCGGCTGCGTGAGGACTACGGGCTCGTACCGGTCGAGTACCCGGCCACCCGCACGATGGGCGCGACGCCGCAGCAGCGCGCCGACGACCTGCACGCCGCGTTCGCCGACCCGGACGTCAAGGCGGTCATCGCGTCGATCGGCGGCGACGATCAGATCACCGTGCTGCCGTTCCTGGACCGGGAGTTGATCCGGGCCAACCCCAAGCCGTTCTTCGGGATGAGCGACAACACGAACCTGCTGATGTATCTGCGCAACACGGGGATCGTCGGCTACCACGGCGCGACCGTGATGACCGCGCTGGGCCGGCCCGTGCGCATGGACCCGCTCACCGCGGACTCGCTGCGCGCCGCGCTCTTCACCTCGGGCGAGTACGAACTCCGGCCCGCCGAACGGTGGAACGACGTCAACCGCGACTGGGCCGAACCTGCCACCTTCGACGCGGAACCGGAGACCCGGCCCGGCGGCGGATGGATCTGGCGGAACGCCGACCGCGTGGTGGAGGGGCGCAGTTGGGGCGGCTGTCTGGAGATCGTGGGCTGGCTGCTCATGGCCGACCGGGAGATCGCGCACGACCTCTCCGAGTACGACTCGGGGGTGCTGCTGCTGGAGACGTCCGAGGAAATGCCGAGCGGCGAGGAGGTCTTCCGGGTCCTGCGGAACATGGGCGAGCGCGGGCTGCTCCAGCGCTTCTCCGCGCTGCTGATGGGCCGGGCGAAGACCTGGTCCTTCGAAAGACCCAACAGCCCCGAGGAGGCCGACCGTTACGCGGCCGAACAGCGCGACGCCGTCCTTCGCGCGATGCGTGTGTATGCCCCCAACACCATGATCGTCTTCGACGTGGACTTCGGCCACACCGACCCGCAGTTCGTGATCCCCTACGGGGGCCTCGTGCGCGTCGACGGACCCGCCCGGCGCATCACCGTCACGTACTGACGAGGACGGCGCGCCTCCGCACGCCCCGTAACCATCGGTCACCGTGGGTGGTTGACGCGGCATGCACGACGTACCCACCGTGAGGACGCCCTCCATGCCGCGGCTCGCGGCCGCCTCGCTCGCCGGGACGGCCATCGAGTTCTACGACTTCTTCGTCTACGGGACCGCGGCCGCACTGATCCTGGGGCCGCTGTTCTTCCCGACCTTCTCCCCCGCGGCGGGGACGCTGGCCGCGTTCGGCACGTTCGGCGTGGGCTTCGTGGCACGGCCGCTGGGGGCGGTGCTCTTCGGGCACGTCGGGGACCGGCACGGACGCCGGCCGGTCCTCGTCGTCTCCCTGCTGCTGACCGGCGGCGCGACGGTCGCGGTCGGGTGCGTACCGACGTACGACACGATCGGTGTCGCCGCTCCCCTGCTGCTGCTCGGGCTGCGGTTCCTGCAAGGGCTGGGGCTCGGCGGGGAGTGGGGCGGCGCCGTCCTGCTGACCGCCGAGCACGCGCCCGCCGGGCGGCGGGCCTTGTGGTCGAGCTTCCCCCAGATCGGGCCGGCCGTGGGCTTCGTGCTCGCCAACGGCGTGGTCCTCGCGCTGTCGGTGACGCTGAGCGAGGCACAGTTCGCGCAGTGGGGGTGGCGGGTGCCGTTCTGGGCGGCGGGAGCGCTCGCCGCGGTCGGGCTGTGGCTGCGCTCCTCCCTCCCGGAGAGCCCTCGGTTCCTGGAGCTCGACGACCACGCGCGCGTGCCCCTCGTCGAGGTGCTGCGCTCCCACTGGAGGCTCGTCCTGCTGACCGCCGGCGCGCTCGCCGTGGGGTACGCGATCTTCTACACCGTGACGACGTGGTCCCTGGCCTACGCCACCGAGCGGCTGGGAGTGAGCCGGAACGTCATGCTGGTCTGCGTGATGGCCGCCGTGGTGGTCAAGGGGGCGCTGACGCCGCTGATGGCCCTGCTCGGCGACCGCCACGGGCGGCGGCCGCTGTGCCTCGTCGGGTGCGCCGCGGCCGCCCTGTGGATGTTCCCGATGGTCGCGCTGCTGGCGACCGGTGAACCGCTGCCCATGTTCCTGGGCATCGCGGGGGCGCTGATCGCCTTCGTCACGATGTTCGCCGTGATCGCGGCCTATCTGCCGGAGCTGTACGAACCGCGCGTGCGCTGCACGGGCGCGGCGGTCGGGTACAACCTCGGCGGTGTCCTCGGCGGCGCGCTCACCCCGCTCGCGGCGACGGCTCTCGCCGAGCACGGCGGGCGGGTCCCCTGGGGCGTGGGGGCGTATCTGACGGGGGTCGCACTGCTCAGCCTCGGCTGCTTCGCCCTGTTGCCGGAGACGCGGCCGGCGCCCGCGACGGTGGCGCGGGCGGCTATGGATTGAGCGCCAGCTCCAGGTACGCCGCGAAGATCACCAGGTGCACCCCGCCCTGGAGCGGGGTGGCCCGGCCGGGCACCACGGTGAGCGAGGCGACGACGACGGTCAGCGCGAGCAGCACCATGTGGGTGGCGCCGAGGCCGAGGACGAGCGGCCCGGAGAGCCAGACCGAGGCCAGGGCGACCGCGGGGATGGTGAGGCCGATGCTGGCCATCGCGGAGCCGAGCGCGAGGTTGAGGCTGGTCTGCACACGGTCGCGGCGGGCGGAGCGCAGGGCGGCGATGGTCTCGGGGAGCAGGACGAGCAGGGCGATGACCACGCCCACGACGGCGGCGGGCAGTCCGGCCGCCTCGACTCCGCGCTCGACGGTCGGCGAGACGCCCTTGGCGAGGCCGACCACACCGATCAGGGCCAGGCCGAGCAGCCCGAGGCTGATCAGCGCGGTCCGGGAGGACGGGGCGTCGGCGTGGTCGTCCGCGGTGATCACGTCGCCGTGCCGGGTGACGGGCAGGAAGTAGTCGCGGTGCCGCACGGTCTGCGTGGCCACGAACAGGCCGTACAGGGCGAGTGACGACAGTGCGGCGAAGGTGAGCTGGACGCCGGAGAACTCCGGTCCCGGCTTGCTGGTGGTGAAGGTCGGCAGGACCAGGCTGAGCGTCGCCAGCGTGGCCACGGTGGCCAGGGCCGCGCCGGTGCCCTCGGGGTTGAAGACCGCCGTGCCGTGCCGGAGCGAGCCGACGAGCAGGCACAGGCCGACGATGCCGTTGCAGGTGATCATCACGGCGGCGAAGACGGTGTCGCGGGCGAGCGTGGAGCTCTTGTCACCGCCGTCCACCATCAGCGTGACGATCAGGGCGACCTCGATGATCGTCACGGCGATGGCGAGCACCAGCGAGCCGAAGGGCTCGCCGACCCGGTGGGCGACGACCTCCGCGTGATGGACGGCGGCCAGGACGGATCCGGCGAGGACCGCGGTCACGACGGCGACGATCACGCCGGGCAGGTCCCGGCCCCAGGTCAGGACCAGCAAGACGACCGCGAGCACCGGTACGAGGAACGTCCAGCGGGCCGTGACCGACCTGAGCCGAGCCCTCATGCTGCGATGCTCCCGGAGCGGTACGAGCAGCGCATTCCAGCCGCCGGGACGGCCTGCCGGAGCGTGAGGCGCCGGGGGCGGCGCCCGGCGAGGTGCCGGGCGCCGCCTCCGAGGGCCGCCTCAGACATCGGCGCTGTCCTTCGGAGCGCCTTCGTCCGCCTGCTGAGCCTCCTCGGCCGCCGCCTGCTTCTTCGACGCCCGGAGGCTGGTGATCGTGGTGACGATCAGGACGGAGCAGATGACGCCCAGCGAGACCGGGATGCTGATCTCGGGGACGTGCACCCCGGACTCGTGCAGCGCGTGCAGCACCAGCTTCACGCCGATGAAGCCCAGGATGACCGACAGGCCGTAGCTGAGGTGGACCAGCCTCTTCAGCAGGCCGCCGATGAGGAAGTACAACTGGCGCAGACCCATCAGCGCGAACGCGTTGGCCGTGAACACGATGTACGGGTCCTGCGTCAGGCCGAAGATCGCGGGGATGGAGTCCAGGGCGAACAGGACGTCCGTGGAGCCGATCGCCAGCATCAC
This sequence comes from Streptomyces sp. NPDC088254, assembly GCF_044740925.1. NCBI lineage: Bacteria > Bacillati > Actinomycetota > Actinomycetes > Kitasatosporales > Streptomycetaceae > Streptomyces > Streptomyces sp. NPDC088254. The sequence continues at coordinate 179,605 of NZ_JBIURQ010000009.1, forward strand.
GACCAGCATCGGGGTCATGACCCGCTTGCCGTTCTGCTCGATCCACAGCTTGGTGCCGTGATAGCGGTCGGCGACGCCGAACTTGCGCTCGACGGCCTTGAGCAGCTTGTTCTCCTCGAACTCCTCGTCCTCCTCGTCGGCCCGGGCTTCCTGGATGAGCTTCCAGGCCGTCCAGATCAGGAAGGCGCCGAAGAGGTAGAACACCCAGGAGAAGCTGGCGAGGATGGCGGCGCCGGCAGCGATGAAGATCGCGCGCAGCACCAGGGCTATGAGGACGCCGATGAGCAGGACCCGCTGCTGGTACTGAGAGGGGACCGCGAACTTCGCCATGATCAGGACGAAGACGAAGAGGTTGTCGACGCTCAGCGACTTCTCGGTGATGAAGCCGGCGAAGAACTCGCCGGCGGGCTGACCGCCGCCGAACAGGAACAGTCCGAGCCCGAAGAGTCCGGCGAGGACGATCCAGACGATCGTCCAGATGCCGGCTTCCTTGAGCGACACGTCGTGCGGTTTGCGGCCGATGAAGAAGTCGACCGCGATGAGGGCGGCCAAGCCCACGATGGTGAGGACCCACAGGCCCACTGAAACATCCACTGCGCCTCCGGCAGTACGTAACGGCAGGTGAACAGCGTCGTCGCGCTGCCGGAGGTCTCTTCCACCCCGGGCCCCGGCACGCCGGAGCGCGTGGGACCACACGGGCCGACGCCCCGGGATCTGACCTGATCCGTATTGACGGGTACGCCGCAGCAGACAGGGAGTACTCCCCTCCGTTGAGAAAGACAGTACCCCAATCACCAAGGATTGGTAAAGGGACTGGCAAAAGAAAGGCCAAATCTGCTGGTCAGAGTGGCTTTACCGGGCTTTACCGACTCCGTTGCCCGCGGGCCTGGGCGACCTGTGCCAGCACCGTGTCGAGCACCCGGCTGCCGGGCGGCGTCAGTGTCGGCTCGTACGTCCAGGCATGCCCGACCCAGGGGTCGGCGAGGTGGTCGTCGGGCACCGGCGTCAGACGCATCAGCCCGCGCCAGAGCGGATCCAGCAACGGTCCGTAACCGGCGGCGTCCTCCCGGTCGGCGACCATCATCAGGTGGACGCCGACGGCCGGTCCCTCGTCCGCGAGATAGCGCAGCTGGTTGACGGCCCGGTCGTCGAAGCCGTGCGGGAAGTCGTTGACCACCAGGAGCTGCTGGGAGGTGTCGAAGCCGGGCGGGAGCGAGTCGGCCGCACCGCCGCGCACCGCCATCTGCACCAGGTCGACACGCTGGGTGAGACGGGCGAGCACGTCCGTCACACCGGCCGCGCCGACCGCGGGCGGACCGGCGAGCACACCGGCCCGCACCAGCGGCGCCAGGCTCTGCGCGCCCGACCCGGCCGGATCGATGACGTGCACGGTGAACTCGTCCGCAGGATGCACCGCCAGCAGCCGTGCCGTGTGCGCGACGGCCGAATCCAGGGCGAGGCGGCGCAGTTCGTGGGAGTCGAAGAAGGTGCCGTCGACCGACCCCGTCCGCCCGCTGTCGATCCACAGGCCCCGCTCCAGCGGCAGGCGGATCAGCATCGGTATGCGCAGCCGGTCGCTCTCGGGCAGGTGGAGGTCGCCCAGACGCAGGGCCATGGGCATCTCCATGGGGACGCGGTAGGCGTGCCAGACCGGGTTGTCCCAGCGCGCGTACGCCGGCGGCAGCGCCGGTTCCACCACGTCCGCCTCGGCGGCGAGCTGGGCGAGGTCGCGGTCCAGCACCTGACGTGCCTGGTCGACGAGTTGGCTGTGCTTGGCGCGGGCCGTCTCCCGGGCGGCGTCGCCCTGTCCGCCGATCCGGCTGCGCGGGTCGGACAGGACCTCGTCGAGCTCCTTCTCCATACGTGTGTCGGCGAAGTCGACGGCGCTGCGATAGGCGGCCGTGGTGCGGGCCAGGTCCTCGAACATGCCCCACACCTGGTTGTAGAGCCGCTCCTCCATCGACCAGCCGGTGGCGTCGCCCGCGACGGGCTGGGCGGGCTGCCCGGGCCGGGCCGGGGGCGCGGTGGGCGGTGGCGGCGGAGCGGTGTTCTGCCGGCGCGGGTGGCTGTAGTTGATGGGGCCGCCGGCGGGCGTCTGCGGCGGCGTGGGCGGCGTGTTCGTGGGTGTGGGGGCCGTGACGTAGTCGGCCGGTGGTTCTGCGGGAGTCTGCGGGGGCTGTGTGCCCTGCGGACCGCTTGGGGGCGGGCCGCCGTAGGGGCCGGGGTTGCCCTGGGGGTGCTGTCCGTTGTGGGAAGCGTCGCTCTGGCCGGGTCCGGGCGCGGGGCCGGCCGGCTGCCGGGAGCGGCCGCCGTCGGACGGGCGCGGGGGCGGGGCGGGCACCGAGCGGGCCATGCCCTGCTCCACCGCCTTGAAGATGCCGGCCGCGAGCTGCCGGGCCTGCGGCAGGCCCTGGTCGGCGAGGAGTTCGGCGAGACCGCCCGCGTAACCCTGGCCGATGGCCCGCACCTTCCAGGCGCCCTGGCGCCGGTAGAGCTCCAGGGCGACGACGGCGGACTCCGCGGTCAGGCCGGTGATGGTGTAGCTGGCGACCTCTGTTCCGTCGAGGCCGGTGACCGCGACGAAGGGGGCCGGGACGGAGCCGAAGCTCGCCGGCCCCGCGATGCCCGTGGGCAGGGCGAGCAGGACTCCGACGCGGTGCACGGCCTCGGCGACGGCGTCCAGGTCGACGGCGAGGCGGTGCTCGGCGGCGGCCTGGCGAGAGACCTCGACGCCGGGCAGGAGGGGCGAGCCCGGGTGGGCCACCCATTCCACTCCGTGCACCGTGCCGTTCTCGTCGCCGAGCGTGGCCCCCGCCACGATCGGCGTGCCGGCCGAGACCCTGATCTCGAGGCGGACCTCGGCAAGCGGGTGGTTCTGTCCCCGCACCAGCTCGGCCGTCATCGCCTGTCGTCCCCCTGCGTCGCGTCGATCGCGTCGGTCGTGTGTGGTGTTGTCGTGTGCCGCCAGGCCCGTTGCCCTACAGCGCCGGGAGGATCGCGGGCATCAGGTCCTGGAAGGTACGGCCGTTGGCCGGCGTGCCGAGGGCCGTCATGTTCCAGCCCGAGCCCGCCCGGTGCACCTTCGCCATGATCTGCGCCGTGTAGGCGCCGCCGCCCGCGAGCGTGTAGCGGGCCAGCTCCTGGCCGTTGGTCTCGTCGACCAGACGGCAGAACGCGTTCTGCACCTCCTGGAACGTCTGGCCGGTGAAGGAGTTCACCGTGAAGACGATCTGGTCGATGTGGACCGGCACGCGGGACAGGTCGACGAGGATCGCCTCGTCGTCGCCGCCCTGGCCGACGCCGCCGACGAGGTTGTCGCCGGTGTGCCGGACGGAGCCGTCGTCGCTCACCAGGTGGCGGAAGAAGACGACGTCGACCGGCTGCTTGTCCGCGAAGAGGACGGCGGAGGCATCGAGGTCGATCTCCCTGGTGCGGGAGCCGAACAGGCCGCGCCGAGGGGCGGCCTGCCATCCGAGACCCATGCGCACCGCGGTCAGGCTGCCTCCGTCGTTCTTCTGAAGACTGATGGCCTGACCCTTGGTCATGTTGACGGTCACGCGCTGATTCCCCTCTCGGCTGTCCCCTGTTGCCGCGGACCCCGCGGTTGACGAAAACCCTACGCAAGGGCACTGACAGTGCCGTACCCACGCCCGGACTTTGTGTCGTTCTTGCAACACAGCGCGTGCCGCGGCGCGGCCGCTCAGACCTCTTCGGCCTCTTCGGCCGCTCAGGCCAGGCCGGCCTCCTTCATCTGGCGCAGTTCCTTCTTCATCTCGGCGACCTCGTCGCGCAGCCGGGCCGCGACCTCGAAGTGGAGGTCCGCGGCGGCGGCCCGCATCCGCTCGGTCATCTCCTCGATCTGCTCGGCGAGTTCGGCCGCGGGGCGGTCGGTCGGGACCGTCTCCTTGGCCTTCCCCTTCGCGGACCGGGCGGGCTTCGCCGCCTTCGCGGCCTTGTCGCCGAGGGCGGGCACCGGCGCCTTGGCGCCCCGGCCGTCCTTCTTCGCGCGGTAGCCCGTGCCGAGCAACTGCTCGGTGTCGACCTCCTCGCGGGCGATCTGCGCCACGATGTCGTTGATCTTCTTGCGGAGCGGCTGCGGGTCGATGCCGTTCGCCTTGTTGTAGGCGATCTGCTTCTCCCGGCGGCGGTTGGTCTCCTCGATCGCCCGCTCCATGCCCGGGGTGATCTTGTCGGCGTACATGTGCACCTGACCGGAGACGTTGCGCGCGGCGCGGCCGATGGTCTGGATCAGGGAGGTGCCGGAGCGCAGGAAACCCTCCTTGTCGGCGTCGAGGATCGCCACCAGGGACACCTCGGGCAGGTCGAGGCCCTCGCGCAGCAGGTTGATGCCGACGAGGACGTCGAACTCGCCGGCCCGCAGCTCGCGCAGCAGCTCGATCCGGCGCAGCGTGTCGACGTCGCTGTGCAGATAGCGGACCTGGATGCCGAGTTCGAGGAAGTAGTCGGTGAGGTCCTCGGCCATCTTCTTGGTGAGCGTGGTGACCAGGACGCGTTCGTCCTTCTCCACGCGCGTGCGGATCTCGTGCACCAGGTCGTCGATCTGGCCCTCGGTGGGCTTGACGACGACCTCCGGGTCGACGAGGCCGGTGGGCCGGATGATCTGCTCGACGACGCCGTCCCCGCGGGAGAGCTCGTACTTGCCGGGCGTCGCCGAGAGGTAGACGGTCTGTCCGGTCCGCTCCTGGAACTCCTCCCATTTCAGCGGGCGGTTGTCGAGCGCGGAGGGCAGCCGGAAGCCGTGGTCGACGAGGGTGCGCTTGCGGGAGGCGTCGCCCTCGTACATGGCGCCGATCTGCGGCACGGTGACATGGGACTCGTCGATGACGAGGAGGAAGTCCTCCGGGAAGTAGTCGAGCAGGGTGTTGGGCGGGGAGCCGGGCGAGCGGCCGTCGAAGTGCATCGAGTAGTTCTCCACGCCGGAGCAGCTGCCGATCTGGCGGAGCATCTCGATGTCGTAGGTGGTGCGCATGCGCAGGCGCTGGGCCTCCAGGAGCTTGCCCTGCTTCTCCAGTTCGTCGAGGCGCTCGACGAGTTCCTTCTCGATGTCGTTGACGGCCCGCTCCAGGCGCTCGGGACCGGCGACGTAGTGGGAGGCGGGGAAGACGTACAGCTGGTCGTCGTCGCTGATGATCTCGCCGGTGAGCGGGTGCAGCGTGGACAGCGCCTCGATCTCGTCGCCGAACATCTCGATGCGCACGGCGAGTTCCTCGTAGACCGGGAAGATCTCGATGGTGTCGCCGCGCACCCGGAAGGTGCCGCGGGTGAACGCCAGGTCGTTGCGCGTGTACTGGATGTCCACGAAGCGGCGCAGCAGTTCGTCCCGGTCGATCTCCTCGCCGACCTTCAACCGGACCATGCGGTCCACGTACTCCTGCGGCGTGCCCAGGCCGTAGATGCAGGAGACCGAGGCGACCACGACGACGTCGCGGCGGGTGAGCAGCGAGTTGGTCGCGGAGTGCCGCAGCCGCTCGACCTCCTCGTTGATCGAGGAGTCCTTCTCGATGTAGGTGTCCGACTGCGGGACGTACGCCTCGGGCTGGTAGTAGTCGTAGTACGAGACGAAGTATTCGACGGCGTTGTTCGGCAGCAGCTCGCGGAACTCGTTCGCCAGCTGGGCGGCCAGCGTCTTGTTCGGCGCCATGACGAGCGTGGGGCGCTGGAGCTTCTCGATCATCCACGCGGTGGTGGCGGACTTGCCGGTGCCGGTCGCGCCGAGCAGGACGACGTCCTTCTCGCCGGACTCCACGCGCTTGGCGAGCTCGGCGATGGCAGCGGGCTGGTCGCCGCTGGGCTGGTAGGGACTGACGACCTCGAAAGGCGCCACCGTGCGTTCGATGTGGGAAACGGGCCGCATGCCATCCACCGTACGACCCGGCACTGACAACGGGGTCCGATCAGCGGTTCTGCGGGGTCCTGGACTCGTGGGCGGCCACCTTGCGGCGGGGGCGCTGCGGGGGCCGCTGGGCGGTGTGCACCGGGTGCGCGGGGCGGGCGGGGGCGCCGCGCCCCGTCCGCTCCGGCGCCCGGTCGGGCCTGCCCATCACCATCAGCGGGTCGAACATCACGACGACTCCCGCGAGGCAGAGGAAGGCGAGGGGGCCGATCAGCATCGGCGCGAGCAGGCCGGCCGGTGAGTCGCCCGGCGTGGGTGCGCCGGCGGTGTGCAGGTGGACGCTGAGGGCGGCCATGCCGGTGTAGTGCATGCCGGTCACGGCCAGTCCCATGACGAGGCTCGCGCCGACGCTCCACAGGAAGCCCCTGACCTGTCCGGCGGCCCACAGGGCGGCGGTGGCGGCGGCCATGGCTATGGCGACGGAGAGCGCCACGGTCAGCGTGTTGTACTCGAACCGGCCGTTGAAGCGCATCCCCGCCATGCCCAGGTAGTGCATGGAGGCGATGCCCAGTCCGGTGATGGTGCCACCGGTGAACAGCGCGGTCCCGGTCGCGCCCCGGTAGCCGACGATGAAGATCCCGACGCCCACCATGATGACCGCGACGCCCAGGCTGGCGTAGGTCATCGGCTTGTCGTAGTGGATGGGGGCGCCCGCCACCGAGAAGCCCATCATGGCGATGAAGTGCATGGTCCAGATGCCGGAGCCGATCGCCGCCGCGCCCAGGGCGAGCCACCCGGGGCGCCAGGACTGGGTCACGAGCAGGGCTCTGGTCGTGCAGCGCAGGCCGAGCGCACCGCCGAGGCAGGCCATGAGGTAGGCCACCAGCGGTGTGACGAGTCCGTAGCTGAATCCGTCGACCGTGCCGTGCATGCGCGGTTGCCCTTCCGCCCTGTTGCTGGACTTCCTGAAGCGCGCCCCTTCCCAGATCCGCGCGAGCGGCCGGGGATGACGCAGAAAGTATGACCCCCACCGCAATGGTCGAACGATTTTCCGGCAAAGAATCACGTCCTTGCCCCACTTGTGCGGCCCTGGTGAGCGGGCCGGGACGCCGTCTTCCCTTCTGCGGGCATCCTGAACCGCCGCCGCCGATGACTCTCCGCTGCCACAGTGGTGCTGAACGTGACAGCTTGATGCGAGGAGTCCGCAATGCACGCGCGCGCAGTCGCCCCGGCCACCGCGCTCCTGGGCGCCGTCGCCCTCCTGCTCCCCGTCGTCGACGCCCCCGCGGCCGCCGGCGCCCGGCCCGCCCTGATCGCCCACCGGGGTGCGTCCGCCCGGGCCCCGGAGAACACCCTCGCCGCCGTCGACGCGGCGGCCGGGCTGGGCGTGGCGTGGGTGGAGAACGACGTGCAGCGCACCAAGGACGGTGAGCTCGTCGTCGTCCACGACGAGAGCCTGAGCCGGACCACCGACGTCGAGGAGGTCTTTCCCGGGCGTTCCCCCTGGAAGGTGAAGGACTTCACGGCTGCCGAGATCGCGCGGCTCGACGCGGGCAGCTGGTTCGGGCCCGCGTACGCGGGCACGCGCGTGCCGACTCTGACGCAGTACGTCCGCCGTGTGGAGCGCCACCACCAGAAGCTGCTCCTGGAGATCAAGAACCCGGAGCTGTATCCGGGGATCGAACAGCAGACCCTCAAGGTGCTCGGCGACGAGGGCTGGCTCGACCGGGGGCACGTGCGTGGCCGGCTGATCGTGCAGAGCTTCAGCGCGGACAGTCTCCGTGCCGTCCACGACCTCGACCCGGCGGTGACGACCGGGCTGCTCGGCAGACCGGCGGTGAAGGACCTGCCGGACTGCGCCCGCTTCGCCGACCTGGTCAACCCCTCGCACGTCTCCCTCTCGCCGGAGTACGTCGCCGCCGTGCACGCGACGGCCGGGCCGCACGGCAGGCCGTTGAGGATCTTCGTCTGGACCGTCGACGACGCCGCCCTCGCCCGCAGCTTGGCCGGTTACGGCGTCGACGGCCTCATCACCGACAAGCCCGACGTGGTGCGGCAGGCGCTGGCCTCTCCCTGAGGCCCGCCCCCGCGGCCGGGCGCCCGGGGTGCGTTGTCAGTGGCGGGTCGTACGGTGGGCGCATGGACAGCCAGGAGCACAATGAGCAGCGCGTCGTGTGGACCGTCGTCGGCACCGGCATCGGTCCGCTGCTGCTGGCCGCGACCGACGAGGGGCTGGTCAACGTCGTCTTCCACGCCGCCGACGCGGTGCGGGAGCGGGCGCTCCGCCGTCTCGCGGACCGGCTGGGCGCGGAGCCCGTCGAGGCGCCCGCCTCCTCCCTGCTGGCGGAGGCGGCATCTCAGGTGGAGGCCTATTTCGCGGGTGCGCGCAAGGACTTCGAGCTGCCGTTGGACTGGTCGTTGATCTCCGGCTTCCACCGGCAGGTGCTGCGCGAGCTGGCCGCCGGCGTGCCGTACGGAGCGGTGGTGGGATACGGCGAGCTGGCGAGACGGGTGGGGCAGCCGGGGGCCGCGCAGGCGGTGGGGCTGGCGATGGGCGCCAACCCCCTTCCCGTGGTGGTGCCCTGTCACCGGGTCGTGGAGAGCGACGGCGGGATCGGCGGGTTCGGGGGCGGACTGGAGGCCAAGCGCAAGCTGCTCGCGCTGGAGGGGGTGCTGCCCGAGCCGCTGTTCTGAGGCCGCGGGATGGGCGGGAAGGAAGGCAAGGGGGACACTGCGCCAGTGACCATTGATGACACGCACGCGTATCCGACGGGCCAGGGGCCGGCCCGGTCCAGCGAACGCCTCCGCCGGGCCGGGTGGACGTCGTGACCGCTGTGGAGGGGACCGTCCCGGCCGTCAGCGCGGAGCTGCTGCCCGCGCTGCGGCGCCGCACGACCGCGGTGCTGGTCGCCGGTCAGATCCTCGGCGGGCTGGGCGTCGCCACCGGCATCGCGCTGTCCGCGGTGCTGGCCCAGGAGGTGAGCGGCACCGACGCGCTGTCCGGACTCGCGGCCACCTCGACCGTCGCCGGCACGGCCGTGCTGTCGGTGCCGCTGGCCGCGTTGATGACCGCGCGGGGCCGCAGGCCCGGGTTGGTGCTGGCCTATCTCGTGGGCGCGCTGGGCGGCGGTCTCGTCGTGCTGGCGGCCCGGATCGGGAGCTTCCCGCTGCTGCTGTGCGGGATGGCCGCCTTCGGCGCGGCGTCGGCGGCGAACCTCCAGGCCCGGTACGCGGCCGCCGACCTGGCGGAGCCGGACCGGCGGGCCCGGGCCATCTCGCTCGTCGTGTGGGCGACCACCGTCGGCGCGGTTCTGGGCCCGAACATCGCCGCGCCCGCCGGCCGCAGCGTCTCCGCCCTGGGGATACCCGCGGCGGCGGGACCGTTCCTGTGGGCGGCCGGGATCTTCCTGGTCTCGGCGGTGGTGATCGGGGTCCTGCTGCGCCCGGATCCCCTGCTGACGGCACGCGCGCTCGCGCCCGAGGAGGAGCGGTCGGCCGAGGCCCGTTCCCTGCGCGCGGGGCTGTCCGCGGTGGTCGCCTCACCGCTCGCGCGGCTCGCGCTGGTGACGGTCGCCGTGTCCCACACGGCGATGGTGTCGGTCATGTCGATGACCCCGGTCGCCCTCGCCCACCACGGTGCCGGCATCGACCTGATCGGGCTGGTCATCAGCGTGCACATCGCGGGCATGTACGCGTTCTCCCCGCTGATGGGACGGCTGGCGGACCGGGTGGGGCGGCTGTCCGTCACGGGGCTGGCGGCCGGGCTGCTGGCCTGCGCGCTGTTCCTGTCCGGCACGGCGGGCGGCAGCCACGGGCAGACCGCCGCGGGACTCTTCGTGCTCGGCCTGGGCTGGTCGGCCGGGCTGGTCTCCGGGTCGGCGCTGCTCACCGACGCCGTGCCGCAACCCGCACGGGCCGCCGCACAGGGCTTGTCCGACCTCGTCATGAACGCCTCGGCGGGCATCGGCGGAGCGGTCGCCGGCCTGGTGGTCGCCCGGGCGAGCTACGGATGGCTGAACCTCGCGGCGGCGTGCCTGCTCCTCCCGCTGGCCGCGCTGGCGCTGTTCACACGGGGCACGGTCCGGCGGGCGTAGCGCCGGGCCTCGGCTGGCCGGTCGTACGCCTCGGGCCGATGGCGTCGGCCATGCGCCGGGGCCGGTCGCGCCGGTCGTAGGTCGCGGGCCGGCGCCGTCCGTCATGCGCCCGGGCCGGTCGCGCCGGTCATCTGCGTCCCCGGCGGGTGCCGCCGATCATGCGTTCCGGCGCGGTGGCGTCGGTCATGCGTCGCGGGCCGGTGCCGCCGGTCATGCGCACGGGCCGATCGAGCCGGTCGAATGCGTCCCGAGCGGGTGGCGTCGGTCATGCGTCGCGGGCGGCTGACGTCGGTCATGCACCGGGCCGGTCGCGCGCCGGTCATCTGTGGCCGCTGCGGGTGCCGCCGATCATGCGTTCCGACGCGGTGTCGCCGGTCATGCGTCGCGGGCCGGTGGCGTCGCTGACAGGGCGCGGGGGTTTGATCGGGCGCCCCGCCCGCCAGAGATCCAAAGACGAGGCTGGACCGGGCAGGAGCGATCGACGGGAGGCCGGCTCGTGGTGCTGGTGGTGTCGGAAGAGGTGCGGGAGGCGCTCGACGCGCGTCGCCCCGTGGTGGCCCTGGAGTCCACGATCATCGCCCATGGGCTGCCGCGCCCACGCAACCTGCAGGTGGCGCGGGAGCTGGAGGCGGTGGTGCGCGCGGAGGGCGCCGTGCCGGCGACGATCGCCGTGCTGGACGGGAGTCCCCATGTCGGCCTGGCCAAGGAGCAGTTGGAGCGGGTCGCCAACGAGGACGGCATCCGCAAGCTGGGCCACCGCGACCTGCCGCTCGCGGTCGCCTCCGGGGCGAGCGGGGCGACCACCGTCTCGGCGACGGCCCTGCTGGCCGCCCTGGCGGGCGTCCGGGTGTTCGCCACGGGCGGGCTCGGCGGGGTGCACCGGGAGTGGACGGCGACCCAGGACGAGTCGGCCGACCTCGGCCTGCTGGCGCGCACACGGATCACGGTCGTGTGCGCGGGCGTGAAGTCGATCCTGGACGTGCCGGCGACCCTGCAGCGCCTGGAGACGCTGGGAGTCGCCGTGGCCGGGTACGGCACGGACCGCTTCCCCGGGTTCTACCTGTCCGACTCGGGTCATCCCGTGGACTGGAGGCTGGAGAGCCCTGCGCAGGTGGCGGACGTGATGCGCGCGCAGGACGAGGTCGGCGGCCCCGAGTCGGCGCTGATCGTGGCGAACCCCGTGCCCGAGGCGGAGCAGCTCGATCCCGGTCTGCACGCGCGTGTGCTGGCCGACGCGCTGCACGCGTGCGAGGTGGAGGGCGTCACCGGTCAGGGCGTCACCCCGTTCCTGCTCGACTACCTGGTCCGGCACACCGACGGCGCGTCCCTGAGCGCCAACCTGGCGGCGGTGCGCGGGAACGTGCGGCTGGCCGGGCGGATCGCGTCGGCATGGGCCGGGGTGTGAGCGTGGGGCCCGGCGGGGCGGCACCCGACGCCACCGGCCGGGGCGGACGCCGTGAGGGCGGGGCGCTGCTGGTCGTCGGGGACGTCGTGACGGACGTCGTCGCACGGCACCGCGGGCCGCTGGCCTCGGGCACCGACACGGCCTCCATGATCCGGACCCTGCCGGGCGGGGCGGGCGCCAACGTGGCGTGCTGGGCGGCGCACCGGGGGTGCGCGGACGTGCGGCTGCTCGGCAGGGTGGGGGCGGACGGGGCGGCCTGGCACGAGCGGGAGCTGATCGCCTGCGGGGTGCGGCCCCGGCTCGTCGTCGATTCCGAGGCGACGACGGGGACAGTGATCTGCCTGGTCGACACGGGGGCGGCGGGCGAGCGGACCTTCCTCACCGACAGCGGCGCGTCCCTGCGGCTGGAGCCGGACGACTGGTCGGACGCGCTGCTGGACGGCGTCGGCCGGCTGCATCTGTCGGGGTACCTGCTGTTCTCCGCGTCCGGGCGGGCGATGGTGCGCACGGCGCTGGCGTCGGCACACGCGCGTGGCGTGCCGGTGAGCCTGGACCCGGCGTCGGCTGGGTTCCTGGTGAAGCTCGGCGTGGAGCGTTTCCTGACGCTCGTGCAGGGGGTGGACGTGCTGCTGCCGAGCCATGGCGAGGCCTGTCTGCTGACGGGCCTGTCCGACGGGGCGCAGGCGACGGCCGCGCTGAGCCGCCAGTTCCCGCTGGTGGTGGCGAAGCACGGCGCGGACGGCGCGGTGGTGGCCCGGGGCGGCGCCGTGATCGCCCGCGTTCCCGCCGTCCCGGCCACCCCGTGCGACACCACGGGCGCCGGCGATGCCTTCACGGGCGCGTTCCTCGCCGCCCTGCTCGCCGGGGCCGCCCCCGGCGACGCGGCTGCCGAGGGCTGCGAGGCGGGCGCTCATGCGGTGGAACGCGTGGGCGGCAGACCGCCCACGCCCGGCGACCACGCGACCCCGAGGGCGGCCGGGGCGGCGCCGAGGGCGGGCAGGACGGTCACCGGCTGAAGCGCCCGCGGCCCGCCTGCTCACCGGCCGCGTCCGGGCCTGGGCGGGCTACCCCTTCCGCCCCCACGCGGAGATCATCGGCGCCGTGGCCAGGTCCATACCGCCGGCGGCGACGTTGGCGAGGTGGCGGTCGATCTCCTGGTCGGTGGCGATGCCTGCGGTGACGAGGTCGGCGCGGATCTGCCGGACCGTCGCCGACTCCAGAGCCGCGCAGGCGGGCGAGGTGAGCGGGAAGTAGGCGTCGGCCTCGACCTGTTGCAGCCCGGCCTCGCGCAGGAGGCGGGGCAGCTTGCGGCCGTAGGAGAGGTCGGCACCCCTGTGTTGCAGCAGCGAGCGGAACCCGTGCCGCAGCCGGTTGGCGAGCTGCTGCTCGGGGCCGTGCTCGTCGGGGGACAGCAGAGGCTGCAGGGCGGGGTCGGCGTCCTCCAGCAGGAGCCGTCCGCCGGGACGCAGCGCCTTGACCATCGAGCGCAACGCCCGCTCCCGCTCGGGCACATGGACGAGCACGAGCCGGGCGTGCACCAGGTCGAAGCCCTCGCCCGGCGGCTCCTCGGCGCCGACGTCGTGCACGCGCGCCTCCACCGGCGGACGGACGGCGGGCGTCAGCCGGGAGATGTCGATGTCGGTGGCGACGACCTTGCCGGTCGGGCCGACCTTCTTGGCCAGCCAGGACACCACGGACACGCCGCCCGCGCCGACCTCCCAGCAGCGCCAGCCCGGTCCGACGCCGAGCCCTTCGAGGTGCCGGAACGTCGTGGGGTCGAAGAGCGTGGCGAAGGCCTCGAAGCGTTCCCCCGCCTCGTCACGTCGGTTGTCGAGGAGATACCCGTCGGTTCGCGTCATGCGGCGATCATCGCAGCCGACCGGGCCGTCCGCCGGGGTCGACGCGGCCGGGTCGCCCAGGCCCCGGGACCGGCCGGCGGTGAGCCGACGGCCGGTCACCGAGGGCCGGCGCCGTGCGCACGGCAGGTCATTCAGGGCCCGTGCCGGTCCTGGCGTAGACGCTCTCAGCCCAGGACGCCATCTGGTCGTCGGTGAGGTGCTGGGCGAGGTCGGCCTCGCTGATCATGCCCACGAGGCGCTTGTCCGCGATGACGGGCAGCCTGCGGATCTGGTGGTCCCGCATCTCCCGGAGGACCTCGTCGACTTCGGCGTCGGCGTCGATCCAGCGCGGGGTGCCGTGGGCCATCTGCCCGGCGGTGACCTTGGCGGGGTTGTGGCCCATGGCCACGCAGCCCACGACGATGTCCCGGTCGGTGAGGATGCCGCAGAGCCGCTCGTTCTCGTCGCTGATGGGCAGGGCGCCGACGTTCAGCTCGCGCATCAACTGGGCGGCGCGGTCGAGGGTCTCGTGGGCGGGGATCCACTGGGCGCCCCGGTGCATGATCTGTCCGGCGGTGGTCATGGTGTGCCTCCCGGTGCGGGCGGCCGACGCGACGCGGATCGCGCCGCTCCCGGCGCCCTGGGGTGTCGTTTCGCGGCGTCCTTCGATTCTCACCGGCCGGGTGGAGGGGCGCACCTTCGTTCGGTGGGGGCGGCCCGGAGCGGGCGGCCGGACTGTCTCACCCGTTCCACGCGGGACGGCGTGGATCGTCCGTCCGCACCAGAACGTCGGCCGTGGCGGCCGGATCCGTCTCCTGCTCGTAGCGCTCGAAGGCGGGGAGCGTCCAGTGGTCGGCCTCGGGGGTGCGGCGGCGCAGGGCGCCCGGGGAGAGGAGGAGGTGGACGGTCAGGTCGAAGGGGAACCAGTGCCGCAGAAGCAGGGGACCGTGCAGCAACAGGACGCCGCCGGGCGGGAGTCGGACGTAGTCGCTGCGGGTGGCGCGGTCGGAGACGGGGTCCCGGAGGTCGGGCAGGATCCGGCCGTCCCCGCCGGCTTCGAGCGGCCCGAACACCTCGCGCCACAGCGCGCCGGTGTCGAACCACCCGTCGTAGTAGGCCTCCACGTCCTGGTGGCCGTACTCCAGGCGGAGCGAGGCGGCGCGCAGGAAGCCGTGCGTGTCGACCACCCGGGACGGCCGGCCGCGTACGCGCAGGGCTTCGGCGACCCGCTCGGCGAGGTCCCCCGGGCGGGCCGCCGGGGCGCCGTCGAAGGCGACGCGCAGCCAGGGGCTGCCGTCGCCCGGCTCCAGGCCGAGCAGCCGGTCGGCGAGGTGGTCGCCGAGCCGTTCCCAAGTGATCGCTTCGAGTCGCACACGGCCATGATGCGTCAGTCGGGCGTCGCAGCCGACGGCCGGGGCGGGAGAGGGGAGCCGGCCCCGCGACCCGGATCGCCTGCCGCGCGGCCGGGCTCGCCGCGAGGAAGGAACCGGTCGGTGCGCAGTCGGCCTCGCCGCAGGGAAGGAAGCCGGTATGCCGGCTCCCGCACCTCACCCGCCCCGCGGCGGCGGGCTCCTCGTCCTCCAGCCGCTGCGCCGTCGCCACTGTGCGGCCTGCCGGCGCGGGCCGCTGCCGATGCTCGTCCTGGAGGACGGCGCGCCGCGCTGCCTCGGCTGCGCCGATCTGGGGCACCTGGTGTTCCTGCCGCGCGGTGACACGGCGCTGACGCGCAGGTCGCGGGAGGAGAGCACGCTCTCGGCGGTCGTCGTCCGGTTCAACCGGCGCAAGGGGCGCTACGAGCGGCAGGGCGTCCTCGTCGAGGAGGCGGGGCTGGCGCGGGCCGAGGTGCGCTGCCTGGCGGACGCCGAGGCGCGGCGGCGGCGCCGGATGCGCGACGCGCGACTGCGGGCGGCGCGGGACGAGCGGTTCGTGGAGGCGTTCGCGGCGGAGGTGCGGCGGCTGTTCCCCCGCTGTCCGGCCGAGCGGGCGTGGAGCGTCGCCGCGCACGCCTCGGTGCGGGGCAGCGGGAGAGTCGGGCGCACTGCGGCCGGGCGGGCGCTGGCCGAGGGCGCGGTGGTGTCGGCGGTGGTGGCCTCCGTACGGCATCTGGACACGCCGTACGACCGGCTGCTGATGGACGGCGTGCCCCGGCGTGAGGCGCGGCTGCGGATCGCGGCGGAGGTGGTGGCGGTGCTGCGGGCCTGGGGTTGGGAGGGGCGGTTCGGATCCCCCGGGTCCTGAGCGCGCGCCCGGACCCTGCGCGCGCGCCGGACGCCGGCGTACGCGGTCGCGGCTCGGGGCACAGCACGCGGGTTCAGGGTGACGACGGGGCGTGCGGGGTATCGGGCAGCCAGGACGTGGAGGTGGGGTCGACATGATCGATGAGCCGTACTTCGTGCTGACGGTGCTCGGGGTGCTGGGGGCCGGGCTGATGGCGGGCGTGTTCTGCGCTTTCTCCACCTTCGTGATGAGGGGGCTGGCCGCGCTGCCTCCCGCGCAGGGGGTCGCCGCGATGAACGCGGTCAACGCGGCCGCGACGACACCGGCGTTCATGGTCGTCTTCCTCGGTACGGCGGTGCTGTGCGCGATGATCGCGGTGGTGACGTTCGTGCTGTGGCCGGACGAGGGGGCCGTACTGCTGCTGGTGGGCAGCGCGCTGTATCTGTTCGGCTCGTTCGGGGTGACCGTGGTGGCGAACGTGCCCCGCAACGAGACCCTGGCCGGGCTGGAGCCGGGCACCGCGGAGGCGGTCGCGTACTGGCCGACTTACGTGCGGGAGTGGACGGTGTGGAACCACGTCCGCACGGTCGCCTCGGCCGGCGCCGCCCTCGCGTACGTGCTGGCGCTCACCTGAGAGACGGCGCTGTTTCCCGCTGGGTGAGAAAGCGCTGTCAGGGTCCTGCGCTCACCAGGGCCACGACGTATCGTGGCCGCAAGAGCGCAGCCCGAGGACGCGTCGCCGCCTGGAGACGCACGGCTCGCCGCACGCGTACGCAAGGAACACGGCCATGGCCGATCCCAAGGGATTCATGACCACGCCCCGCCAGGACTGGCCTCGCCGGCCCGTCGAGGAGCGGGTCCGGGACTGGGACGAGGTGTACGTCCCCGGAGCGCTGCTCCCCATCATCAGTGAGCAGGCCGACCGCTGCATGGACTGCGGGGTCCCCTTCTGCCACGACGCCTGTCCGCTCGGGAACCTGATCCCCGAATGGAACGACCTGGTGTCGCGCGAGGACTGGCTCGCGGCGAGCGACCGGCTGCACGCGACCAACAACTTCCCCGAGTTCACCGGCCGGCTGTGCCCGGCGCCCTGCGAGGCGGGGTGCGTGCTCGCCATCAACCAGCCCGCGGTGACGATCAAGAACGTCGAGGCGGCCATCGCCGACCGGGCCTGGGCCGAGGGGTTCACGCCCCCGCGGCCCCCGGACCGGCTGTCCGGGCGGACGGTGGCGGTGATCGGCTCGGGCCCCACCGGGCTGGCCGCGGCCCAGCAGCTCACCCGGGCCGGGCACACGGTCGCGGTGTACGAGAAGGACGACCGGCTCGGCGGGCTGATGCGGTACGGCATCCCCGAGTTCAAGATGGAGAAGCACCATCTGGAGCGGCGCATCGGGCAGATGCGCGCCGAGGGGACCAAGTTCCGTACGTCGACGCAGGTAGGGCGCGATGTCATGGCCGCCGATCTGCGGTCCCGCTATGACGCGGTGGTGATCGCCACCGGGGCCACCGCCTGGCGCGAACTGCATGTTCCGGGACGGGAGTTGACCGGCATTCATCAGGCCATGGAGTATCTGCCGCTGGCCAACCGGGTGCGCGAGGGCGATCTGGAGGCGTCCCCGATGTCGGCCGCCGGACGGCACGTGGTGATCGTGGGCGGTGGTGACACCGGGGCGGACTGCCTGGGGACGGCCGTGCGGGAGGGCGCCGCGTCGGTGACCCAGCTGGACATCTACGCCCAGCCGGGCGAGGAGCGCGACGAGGACGCCGATCCCTGGCCCACGTATCCGAAGATCTACCGGCTCTCGGCGGCGCACGAGGAGGCGCGAGATCTTCGGACCGCTCCGGCGGCGGACGCGGACGCGCGCCTGTTCGCCGCGTCCACGCTCCGCTTCAGCGGCGACGAGAGCGGGCACGTCCGCTCGCTGCACCTGGTGGAGGTGGACGCGCGCCGCAGGCCGGTGCGGGGCAGCGAGCGGACGCTCCCCGTCGACCTCGTGCTGCTCGCCCTGGGCTTCTCCGGGCCCGACCGGGAGGACGGGCTCGTCGAGCAGCTGGGGCTGGCCCTGGAGCCGCGCGGCACGATCACACGGGACGCCGGTTTCGCGACGAACGTGCCCGGGGTGTTCGCGGCCGGGGACGCGGCGCGCGGGCAGTCGCTGATCGTCTGGGCCATCGCGGAGGGCCGGGCGGTGGCCGCGGCCGTCGACCGCCATCTGACGGGGAGTTCACGCCTGCCGGCGCCGATCGGGCCGTACGACCGGCCGATGAGCGTCTGAACGGCCGGGCGACGGCGTGCGCCCGCGCACGCCCCCCCCGAGGGAGGCGGTCAGGGGCGTTCGTCGGTGCCCGCCACCTTGCCCGTCGCCAGGGCGACCCGGTTCCAGGTGTTGATCGTGCAGATCAGGGCGATCACCTGGGCGAGTTCCTCGTCGCCGAAGCGGGCCGCGGCCTCGGCGTAGACGTCGTCGGGCACGCCGCCGTCGGCCACGCGCGTGAGCGCCTCCGTCAGCGCCAGCGCGGCCTGTTCCCGCTCGGTGAAGAAGTGCCGGGCCTCGCGCCAGACGGGGACCATGTGCAGCCGGTCCTCGCTCTCGCCGGCCTTGCGGGCGTCGTTGGTGTGCATGTGCAGGCAGTACGCGCAGTGGTTGAGGTGGGAGGCGCGGATCTGGATGAGTTCGACGAGGGCCGGGTCGACGCCGTCGCGGGCCGCCGCGTCGAAACCGACGAGGGCGCGGAAGGCCTTGCGGGCCGACTTCCCGAAGTCGAGGCGGGTGCGCGCGGCCTCGGCGGCGGCGATGCCGGGGGTGACGGCGGCGCCGTCCTTGTGCGCCGCCGTCGCGGTCGCGATGGTCGTCGTGCCGGTCGTGTGCGTCGTCGTGTTCGTCATGTCCCTCAACCTACGGACTGCAAAGACCCCTTGTAGGGTGCATTTCCATGGGGGAATCGTGGGTCAATCACTGGGAGCGCATCGGCGTCGACCTGCATCTGGAGCTGTCCGCTCCGGGCGGGCGGCGGGCCGCGCTGACCGGGGCGCTGCGGGAGGCCGTGCGCGGCGGCCGGCTCGCGCCGGGGACCCGGCTGCCGCCGTACCGGTCGCTCGCCGCCGACCTCGGCGTCGCCCGCAACACGGTGGCCGACGCCTACGCGGAGCTGGTGGCGGAGGGCTGGCTGACGGCTCGTCAGGGCTCCGGCACCCGGGTCGCCGACCGCGTGGAGCCGGCACGGGCCGCGGCACGGGCGCCCCGGAAGAAGCCGCCCCGCGCGCGTGGGCCGCGACACGATCTGCGGCAGGGCAGTCCGGACGCGTCGTCGTTCCCGCGCGCGGCCTGGCTGGCGTCCTACCGGCGGGCTGTGCAGGGGGCGCCCAGCGAGGTGTTCGGGCCGGGTGACCCTGCGGGCCGCCGGGAGTTGCGGGAGGCGCTGGCCGAGTATCTGGCACGCGCGCGTGGCGTGCGCGCCGATCCGGGGCGCATCGTGATCTGCTCCGGTTTCGCCCACGCCCTGCGGCTGCTGTTCGAGCCGGTGCTCGCGAAGGGCGAGGGCAACGGCGGGCCGGGGGGCGCGGTGCTGCGCGGCCCGCTGGCGGTGGAGGCGTACGGACTCGGCTTCCACCGGCGGTTGCTGAGGACGGCGGGCGTACGGACGGTCCCGCTCCCCCTCGACGGGGACGGGGCACGCGTCGGACTGCTGGGGCGCGAGCGGGGCGTCCTGCTCACCCCGGCGCACCAGTTCCCGACCGGCGGCCCGCTCCATGCGACCCGGCGCGCCGCCGTCGTCGACTGGGCACGCACGCGGGACGCGGTGGTGCTGGAGGACGACTACGACGGCGAGTTCCGCTACGACCGCAAGCCGGTCGGCGCCGTGCAGGGCCTCGATCCCGAACGGGTCGTCCACATCGGCTCGGTCAGCAAGAGCCTGTCCCCGGCGCTGCGGCTGGGCTGGATGGTGCTGCCGGAGCGGCACGTGGACGGCGTCCTCGCGGCCAAGGGGGAGCGGGAGGCCTGGGCGAGCGTCCTGGACCAGCTGAGCCTGGCCGACTTCATCGCCTCCGGGGCGTACGACCGTCATGTGCGGCGTATGCGGCAGCGGTACCGCCGGCGCCGGGACCGGCTGGTCGAGGCTCTGGCGGAACACGCGCCGCACGTCGAGGTGACGGGGGTCGCCGCCGGGCTGCACGCGGTGCTGCGGCTGCCGCCGGGCACCGAGCGCTCCACCTTGAAGGCCGCCGCCTGGCAGGGCGTCGCTCTGAACGGGCTCGCGGAGTTCCGGCACCCGCGGGCGGGCACGGCGCACGACGCGACGGCGGTTCCGGACGGACTGGTCGTCGGCTACGCGACACCCCCCGAGCACGCCTACGGGGCGGCACTGGACGCCCTGTGCACCGTCCTGCCGCCGCCGTAGGCGTGCTGTCCCGCCGTCAGGGTTTGCGGCCCACCGCCCCGTACCCCGGGATGACCCCGTCGTCCTGGCCGGGCACGGGCTCGCCGAGTTCGGGGTGCCAGTCGGGCACCACGGCGACGCCGGGCTCGACCAGGTCGAGGCCGGCGAAGAAGCGGGCGAACTCCTCGCGGGAGCGCAGCGCCAGGGTGACGCCGGCCGCCTTGAGCTTCGCCGTGGCCGCCGCGGACTCCTCGGGACTGAAGTCGGCGGTGGCGTGGGTCATCATCAGGTAGCTGCCGGACGGCAGTTCGGCGAGGAGCCGGCCGACCAGTTCGTGCGCGCCGTCCTCGTCGGAGACGAAGTGCAGCAGGGCGACCAGCGACAGGGCCACCGGCCGGTCGAAGTCCAGAATCTTCCTGGCCCCCTCGACGATGGCGGCGGGGTCGCGGACGTCCGCCTGGAGGTACTCCGTGACGCCGTCGGGAGTGCTGCGCAGCAGGGCGGCCGCGTGGGCCAGCACGATCGGGTCGTTGTCGCAGTAGACCACGCGCGCGTCGGGTGCGGCCTCCTGGGCGACCTGGTGGAGGTTCGGCTCGGTCGGGATGCCCGTGCCGATGTCCAGGAACTGGCGTACGCCGTGGTGGGCCAGCCAGCGGGTGGCCCGGTGCATGAAAGCGCGGTTGACGCGTGCCATGACCGGCACGCGCGGGTCGAGGGCGAGCATCTGCCGGCCCATCGCCTCGTCGACGGGGTAGTTGTCCTTGCCGCCGAGATACCAGTCGTACATGCGCGCCGGATGGGGCTTGCTGGTGTCGATGTGGACGGCGGCGGTGGGGTCCGGCCCGGTCATGAGGCACTCCGTAAGACGCAGTGGATGATCAAGTAAGCACCAAAAATAGGGAAGTCGAGAGTCAGAAGGGCAGTCGAAGGGCAGGCAAGGGCGAGATCGGGTCAGGACAGCAGGAAGTCCGCCTTCCCCGCCTTGGCGCCCTCGATGAAGGCCGTCATCTCGTCGGTGGTGTAGATCAGCGCCGGACCGTCGGGGTCGGTGGACTGACGGACGGCGATCCGGCCGTCGGCGAGCTTCATCGCCTCCAGGCAGTTCCCGCCGTTGCCGCCGCTCCACGGCTTGTGCCAGCCCTCGCTGCCCAAGTCCCGCGCGGGCATGCCGTTGTAGACCCGTTTGCGCGGCTTGATGCGATCCATTCACAGCTCCTTGCGGAGATCCTCGAGGATCTCCTTCGTGCGATGTGCGGTGGCGGCCTGCGCCGCCATGCGGTCCATGACCTCGAGGTGGGTGGCCACCTCGGTGCGCGCGTCCAGGTAGACGGCGCCGGTCAGGTACTCGCTGTAGACCATGTCCGGGAGTTCCGGCACGGCGAATCGGAAGAGCACGAAGGGCCCGTAGGTGCCGGGGTGCGGCCCGTTCGCGAACGGGGCGACCTGGAGGGTCACGTTCGGGAGCTTCGTGGCGTCGATCAGTTTGCCGATCTGTGCGCGCATCACCTCCGGGCAGCCGACGGGGCGGCGCAGCACGGTCTCGTCCATGACGACCCACAGGCGGGGCGCGTCCGGGCGGGTGAGCAGGTCCTGGCGGCGCATGCGCAGGTCGACGAGGCGCTCGATGTCCTCCGGCCGGGCCTGGCCGACGGCCCCCGAGGTCAGTACGCCGCGCGCATAGTCCTCGGTCTGGAGCAGTCCGGGGATGAAGTGCGGCTCATACTGGCGGATGAGGGAGGCCGCGCCCTCCAGGCTGACGTGCATGGAGAACCAGCCGGGCAGCACGTCGTGGAACCGCTGCCACCAGCCCGGCCGGTTGGCCTCCTCGGCCAGCCGGACGAAGCCCTCGGCCTCGTCGTCGCTCACCCCGTACGCCTTGAGGAGCAGTTGCAGGTAGGGGATCTTGAGCCCGACCTCTGCCGTCTCCATGCGGCGGACCGTGGCGGGGGCGACGCGGAGGATGCGGGCGGCTTCCTCGCGTCGGAGGCCGGCGCGTTCCCGCAGGTCCAGCAGGCGCCGGCCCAGGACGACCTGCCCCACCGTCGGCGCGGACCGCGGTTCGCTCACGCTCCACCTCCACGAAGAGCACGGGCCGGACGGTCACTTGAGCCACGCTCGGCCCGACCGGCCGTCACGGAAGAGATTCCTGACAGCCTTACGGCGCCGTGCGAACACCGATGCGAGGCTCCGTACGCGTGCGTACGGATCTCCGGTGATCGCGACTGGCGCCGTTCCATGTGCTGTTGCGAGCAGTGTGCCACGGCGTCTCTCCGCGTCACACGGCACTCTGCATTTTTCAGAGTGACACTTGCCAAGTGTTCATGGCGGGGCGATAGTGGCAGGCGTGATTCCGTCCGCGCCTTTAGGAACAGACGCCGCAGGCCGCCCCCAGGGTCTCGGTGCCGCCGAGGGGGCAGGTCCTGACCAGGCCGCCGCCGAGCGCCGGTTCCGATTCGAGCTGGCCGCCCATCCGGGCTCTCCGGCCCGGGCCAGACGCCTGGCGCAGGAACGGCTCACCGGCTGGTCGGTGTGCGAGGACACCTGCGACACGGCCGCCCTGGTCATATCCGAGCTGGTCACCAACGCCGTCGTGCACACCGCGAGCGGCGTCGTCGTCTGCGAGCTGCAGGACGGCGACGACCTCGTGCGCATCGCCGTGCGCGACGAGGGCTGCGCTCCCGGCGAACCGCTCCCGTCCCCGCAACGCCCGCACGAGGAGCACGGCAGAGGACTGTTCCTCGTCGACGCCCTGTGTCGCGCGTGGGGGGTCGAGGACTGCGGCCCGGGTCTGCTCGTCTGGGCCGACCTGCCGCGCCACCCCGAGGACGCGGACGACGACACCTCCGGCGAGCTCTGCCCCACGCTCGCGGCGGCCCCGGAGTTCTCCCTCGACGTCCCCGGCACGGGTTTCGCCCGCACCGACGATCTCGACGCCGGCCACGACGCGCCGCGCGACGACCTCGGCTGGGGCACCCGCCCGAAGCCCGGGCCGGCGGGCGGTCCACGGGACGACGAGGACGCCGCCGAGCACGGCGAGCAGTCCCCCGCGGGCCGGCAGGACCACCCGGGCCGCCAGGCGCAGCACGGCTCCCAGAGTTTCGAGGCGCCCGGCTGGAAGACCGTGCGCGCCCGGTGGCCGCACCCCTCCCCGCAGACTCGTCCCCTCCCCGTCGTCGCCCAGCAGCGCCGCCGTACACCGGAGACGGAGATCCCGGCGGGTGTGAGCGAGCGCGCTCCCGGCGTGGACGGCGCGACCGCCCGGCTTCAGGCGGCGGCGGGGGCGACACAGCCCCTGGGGGGTTCGTTCGGCCGCGAGCGGGACCCCGACCGGGATCCCGCGTGAGCGCCCTGCGCCGTGGGGCTCCCGCCATCGGCCTCGACACGCTCGTGCGGCTCCGGCGCGCCCAGGGCGAGCCCGCGCGGAAGCCCGGCCGGCTCGCCGTGCCCGACGGCATGACGGCTCCGCTGGGCTGCGACGCCGTCGCCGCCCCGGCTCGCCTGGGCCCGCTGGTCTTGCCCCGGCTGCCGCTCGTGGGCTGCGTGTACGCCGACGAGACGCACTGGTGGTGGCTGGTCCCGGCCGACTCCGACCACGCCCTGGAGTGGCCCGCGCCCGCGCACTACGCGACGGGCGCGCTCCTCGGGGACGCCTCGCGGTCCCCCGCGCTCGTCCACCGGCCCGACGGGATACTTCCGTACACCCCGCCGATACCCCTCTATCTGACGCTGTGCCGCCTCACGGGCACCGCGCCGGCCTGGTCCCGCCCGGTCACCGCGTGACCGGGGACGCCCCGACCGGCTGACGTTTCCCGGCGTGCAGCGTGTGCCGAGGCGTCCTCGTACCCGGGCGGCGCCCCGGGCGCACACCCGCGCGCGCCTCCTCCCCCACCTCGCGCCCTGCCCTCGGGCAGCCCGCCCCGCGATAGTGGCCACTTGCCCACGATCGGGGGAGGTCGACGGTGCGGAAGGCGAAGCCGCCGGGGAAACCGAAGGCGCGCGGTGCGGACGGGCGCGATGTCTCCGAGTCGGAGGAGCTGCTGTTCGGCGGCCCGCTCCGCTACGACACCGGCTGGAACCAGCACCAGGAGGCGTTCCTGGAGCTGGACTTCCGGGCCATGGTCAGCCGGCTGCCCGCGCTCCTGGGCGTCAGCCTCCGGCTGGCCCGGCAGGCCGACCCGCGGGCCGCCGGGATCGTCGTGGGCGCCGAGGTGGGCCGGGGTGTGGCCGAGGCCGTGGGCCTGCTCGCGGTGAACACGATCCTGGGCCGGCTGGTGGGCGCCGGCGCGATCGAGGACCGGCTGCGCGACGCCGTCCCCGCGCTGGCCGTCATGGCCGCCGTCCTGCTGGTCGGGGCGGTGCTGCGGGCCGCCTCGACGTACGCCACCGGTCGTCTGGAGCCCAAGGTGGAGCGGGTGGCGACCGAGCTGTACCTGGAGCGCGCGGCGGCGGTGGAGCTGTCCGCGATCGAGGACCACGCCTTCCACAAACTGCTGGACACCGCGCAGTACGGCGCCCGGTCCAGCCGCTACATGATCAGCCACGGGACGCGCGTGGTGAACGCGATGATCTCGCTGGTCGCGGCGGCCGGCGTGCTGACCGTGCTGCATCCGCTGCTGCTGCCGCTGCTCGTCACGATGACGCTGCCCAGCGCCTGGAGCGCCCTGGTCAACGCCCGGCGCCGGTACGAGTCCTTCCACACGTGGGTGCAGCACGCGCGCGCGGGGCATCTCATCGCGAGTCTGCTCACCGAGCCGGAGGCCGCCCCGGAGATCCGTGTGCACGGCGTCGGGCCCTTCCTGCTCCGGCACTTCCGCGCGATGTCGGAGACCGCGGAGGCGGAACAGGCGCGCCTCGCCCGCCTCGCGGCCCGCACCGGTCTGTTCGCGGCGGCCTGGACCGGCCTCGCGACGGTCGCGACGTACGCCACGCTCGGCGGGCTGCTGCTCACGGGGACGATGGCGCTGGCGGTGGCGGGCACGGCCGTGATCGCCATCCGCAGCGGTTCCACCAGCCTGAACACGCTCGTCCTGGAGATCAACCAGCTCCACGAGGAGGCCCTGTTCGTGGGCGATCTGCAACGCCTGTACGGGGAGGCCGCCGAACGGGCGATCCCGCGGGGCGGGACCGCCCTGCCCGAGGACCCCCGGGAGATCCGCTTCGAGAACGTCACCTTCGGCTATCCGGGGGAGTCGGCGCGACCCGCCCTCGACGACGTCAGCCTCACCCTGCCCCTGGGCCGGATCGTCGCCCTCGTCGGCGAGAACGGGTCGGGCAAGACGACCCTGGTGAAGCTGCTGGCGGGCCTGTACCAGCCGGACCGGGGGCGGATCCTGTGGGACGGCGTCGACGCGGCCGGCGCGGACAGGCGGCTGCTGGCCGAGCGCATCGCGATGGTGGCCCAGGACTTCAAGCGGTGGCCGTTCACGGCGCGGGTCAACGTCGCGGTGGGCCGGTCCTCCGCGCCGCTGACCGAGGACCGGCTGGCCGCCGCGATCGGGGAGGCGGGCGCCGAGGACGTGGTCGCCGACCTGCCGCGCGGCCTGGACACCCTGCTCGCCCGGCACTTCAGCGGCGGGCACGAGCTGTCCGGGGGCCAGTGGCAGCGGCTGGGCATCGCGCGGGCCGCCTACCGGCGCGGGCGCATCCTGATCGTGGACGAGCCGACGGCGGCCCTGGACGCGCGGGCGGAGCTGGAGGTGTTCGAGAAGATCCGCGCCCTGGCGGACAGCGGCCAGACGGTCGTGCTGATCACGCACCGGCTGGCGTCGGTGCGTCACGCGGACCTGGTGCACGTCCTGGAGCAGGGCCGGCTCGTGGAGTCCGGCACCCCCGAGGAGCTGCTGGCCTGCGGCGGTGTCTACGCGGAGCTGTACGCGCTCCAGGCGGAGCAGTTCGCGAACCCCCCGGCCGCGGCGAACCCGCCCGCCCGGCAGGCGGGCCGGGGCCGCGGCGCGTCCGTGCGGGACGCCGTCACTCCGTGACGTCGCCGCCCCGGACGACCACCAGGAACGTGTCCGTCGCGAGGTCCATGACCACCTCGGCGGCCAGCCCCTCCATGCGCCGCGCGTGCGCGAACTCCTCGGCCGGCCACGATCCCCGCGGCCCGCCCGCGGGAAAGCGTTCGAGCACGGTTCGCCCGTTCACCATCTCGCACCTCCAGGAAGCGTTGTACTTGTAGGAGTTAACGCTGTCCGGAGCCGAAACGCCTCGCGCGGTGACGGTACTGAGACGTACTCGACACGCGCTCGGTGCGGACCGTGAGGATCCGGTCACTTCACGAACATGACGAGCACATTGCGCACCGGAAAGATCACCCTTCGCAATCCTCCGATCCGTCTCACACGGCGACGGCCGGCCCCGGCGGGTCCCCCGCCGGTAGCCCGAGGCGGTCCCGGTGCTCCGACAGTTCCTGGAGCAGTTCTGCGAGTTGTCCGCTTTGTCGGCTGCTGAGGCTTCCGGTCTCGTCGAGGTGGACCGCGCAGGCGGTGGTCGTGTCGACGAGCCGTTCGAGGAGAGCGGCGATCGCGTCGGCGCCCTCCGTGTGCCGGGCGAGGGCGGGCAGTTCGGCGGCGGAGAGGGCGATGGCGGTCCGGGCCTCGGCGAGCGTGCGATAGGCCTCGCGGCGCAGGGTCCAGCGGGCGGCGCGGACGTCGGAGCGGTCGGGGGCCTGAAGGGCACTGCCGGTGCCGCCGGTGCTCGGGAGGGTACGGGCGTCCCCGGAGTGATCAGTTCCGTAGGGGTTGTTGACGCCGTCACGGGTATCGGGGCCGTCGAGCACGTGGACGAGGTAGGCGTGCGCGGCGGTCGCGGCGGCGGTGAGCCGGGCCTGCACCCGCCCGCCGCGCTCCCCCGGCATCGGCAGATGCCCCACGATCAGCGCGATCGCGCACGCGAGCAGGGTCTCCGCGATACGGCTGACGGAGACCTGGGGTTCTCCGCCGACCATGACGAGGGCCAGGACGAGGACGGTGACGACGGAGGTCTGCGCGGCGAAATGCCGGGTGGATACCGGTATGAGCGCCCCGCAGAGAGCGACCAGCGCCACGAGCCCCTCCGGACGGGGCAGCACGGCGGCGAACCCGGCGAAGAGCAGCGCGCCGAGGACGGTTCCGGCGGCCCTGCACAGCACCCGGGACACCAGCGGCCCGAGGTCGGGCTTGACCAGGAAGACGGCGGTGGCGGGCAGCCAGTACCAGTGCGTGTGCTGCCCGTACCAGTGCGAGTGGTACAGGCCCTGGGCGATGGCCGCGCTCGCCCCGAAGCAGAGGGCGACCCGCATCCCGTACTCCCGGCCGCCGACCCCGAAGACGGTCCGCAGCAGGTCCCGCGCGCCGCGCCGCCGCGTGTGCAGATCGCCCCCGCCGCCCTGGTCGAAGGCGTCGGCGGCCCGCAACAGGGCGTCGTCCAGGGCCCGCAGTCCGGGCGCCGACCGGGAGGGCGCGGGGAGCGGCCCGGTGGACGCGTTGCCGCGTACGGCGGCGGCCAGACGGCGGGGGCCCTCGGAGGCCCGCTCGCTGAGGGGTTCGCCGGCCCAGGCGAGGGCGGTCGCCGCCTCCGCGAGGGGCAGCGCGGCGGCGTACTGCGCGTGCAGCCGCCGTTCGGCGGCGGAGCTGGCGTACCGCCGCAGCCTGGGCCCGGCCAGGGAGTCCTGCGCGTGGTCGAGGGCGGCGGTCAGGGCCGCGCGACGGGCCAGGGCGTCCTCGGTGCCGGTCGCGTCCAGCAGCTCGGCGACGGCGTCGTACACGTCGGCGACGGCGGCCCGCTCCCCGTCGAAACGGAAGTCGAGGCGGGATCCGGGGCGGAAGGCGCCGCGCCTTCCGTGGCGGGAGTCTCCCTCCCCTCGGGGCACGCGGCGGAAGTCGCCGGCCAGCGCGCCGGGCGTGGGCAGGACGAGCCGCAGGAGGAGCAGCCAGCCGGCGCCGGCGAGGAAGGCGAGGGCGCGCATCCAGCCGCTGTCGGGCAGCGGCATCCCCGCTCCGATCGCCGCGGCGACGAGGAGCTGCGTGCCGGCCCCCGAGGCGACCGGCCCGATGGCGCTGATCCCGCCGGCGAGCAGCCCCAGCCCGGTGAACACGAACGTCAGCGCGACCGCCCCGACGTGCTCGCCGGCGTACGTCCCGACGAGCAGCCCGGCCGCTCCCGCCAGCGCGGGCGCTCCGAGCCGCCGCACCGAGGCGCGTCGGCTGCCGGGCCGGTCGTTGATGCCGGCGAGCATGGCGGCGACGGCGGCGACCACCCCGAGGGAGACCCGGTCGAGGAGCACCGCGACCAGCAGCAGCGGCCCCGCGGCGAGCGCCCCGCGCACGACGGCGCTCCACGGCACGGGTCCGCCCTGCGCGCGCAGGGCGTGAGCGAGCCAGGGCGGCAGAGCGGCGCGTACGCGAACGGGAAGGGACGGGCGCGGGGACACGGAGCTCCTGTCGGTTCGAGGGCGGGGTGTGCCTTCGGGCGACGGCGACCGGGGCGGGGTGCTGAGCTGGTACCCACGGTACGGCCCGGACCGCGGGAATCCAGGGCCGCTCACGTTGCGACGAGGTGACACCCGGCCCGAATCCCGCGTTCTTTATGAACGCAACTCCCGCGCGGGCGCCCCGAAATACGCGCGCCCCGCGTCCCTTCGGACGTCTAGACTCACTCGGCCTTTCGGGCACGGGTTCGAGGGGGATGACTCGGTGGACGAGATGGGGAGAACCTGCATGGTCAGCAGACGTGGGTTGTTGAGTGGGGCCGCGCTCGTGGGGGCGGGCGCGATGACCGGAGTGCTGGGCGGGGCGGGGGCCGCCGTGGCCGACGCCCCGCTCGGCACCCCGTTCACGCCCGTCGGCGTGCCGCACCTCGCGGAGGCGGAGCGAATGGTGCAGTACCAGCGGCTGCTCGCGGCCGGCTATCTGCCGGGCGGCCTGGCCGGGCACTGGCCGCTGGACGGCTCCGGCGCGGACCGCTCCGGGCTGGGCCGGCCTCTCACCCTCGGTGCGGGCGCGAGCTGGTCGGCCCTGCGGGCCGGCGGCGAACTCAGCCTCGACGGCGGTCACGCGGCCACCGCGTCCGTCCTGGACACCACGGCTCCCTTCACCGTCTCGGCCTGGGTCCGCCTCGCGAACGACGCCGCCCTGACGTCCATGTACACCGCGGTCAGCCAGGACGGGGCCGCCTGCAGCCGCTTCCTGCTCCAGTACGACGACAGCGCCGGCAAGTGGGCGTTCAAGGTGCGCGGCGAGGACCAGAGCGCCAAGATCTCCGCCCTGTCCACCACCGCCCCCGAGCCGGGCCGGTGGACCCATCTGACGGGCGTCTGGGACGGCTCCCGCGTGCACCTGTACGTGAACGGCACCCTGGAGGGCAGCGCCGACGCGTCCCTCTCCTGGGCCGCGTCCGAGGGCTTCAACGTGGGCCGCGCCCGGTGGAACGGCGCGTACGTGAACCTCTTCAAGGGCGCCGTGGACGACGTCCGCGCCTACGGCCGCGCGCTGAGCGCCGCCGAGGTCTTCCTCGTCAGCGGCCGGCAGGCGGCCGAGAACAACCGCTACCTCATCGGCTCCCCCTCGACGGTCACCTGGGGCACCCCCGACGACCTGACCAGCTGGATCGCCAAGGCCCGCTGCTCGTCCTTCGTCACCTGGGTGCTCCGGCACACCTACGGGTGGGCGTCCGACGCCTACTTCACCCAGTACTTCCAGGACCGGATCCCCGAGGCCGCCGACTACCGGCAGGCCTTCGCGGCCGGCACCGCGGGGCCGCGCTTCCAGCTGATCCGCAAGGTCACCGACCTCCAGCCGGGCGACCTCGTCGCGGTGGACTACCGGGGCGAGGTCGAGGGCAACACCGGGCACATCGTCATGGTCCGCGAGGTCAAGGGCGTCTTCACCGGGGTCGCGGACTTCGCCGGTGAGACGCAGTACGCCGTCGAGGTCGTCGACTGCACGGCCGAGCCGCACGGCGTGTACGCGCTGACCAACTACCCGAAGTATCCCGACACCCGCATGGTCAGCCTCGCGAAGGAGGAGAACCACGAGGGCGTGGGCATCGGTCACATGATGTTCTACGCCTCGCAGGCCACCGGGGAGTTCTCCCGGTACCGGTGGAGCGTCAACACCCACAAGGACAACGCCTACCCGGTGTCGCAGCGGCCGCTCGCCGCAGCCCGCGTCGTCTGACCGTCGCCCTGTCGCCGCGTCGCCGCGTCGCCGCGGACCCCTACGGACGCGTCAGCGGCGGGGAGGGGCCCGGGTGAAAGCTCCTGGGCTCCTACGGCAGTCCCGCCGCTGTCGCCGCCGTCCGCAGGACGTCCCTCAGCATCTCGGGGGTGAGCCGCCCGGTGAAGGTGTTGCGCTGGCTCACATGGAAGCAGCCGTAGAGTTCGAGGCCGCCCAGCTCCACCCGCTTCCCGTGGGCGAACGCCGGTCGCGGGCGGGGCACGGACCAGCCGGCCTCGGTGAACGCCGGCAGCGCCGCCTGCCACCCGAACGCGCCCAGCACGACGACCGACCGCAGCGTCGGCCGCAGCACCCGCAGTTCCTGGACCAGCCAGGGCCGGCAGGTGTCCCGTTCCCCCGGGGTGGGCTTGTTGGCGGGCGGCGCGCAGTGCACCGGCGACGTCACGCGCACGCCGTGCAGGGCCAGCCCGTCCCCGGCGGACACCGACGTCGGCTGCGAGGCCAGCCCCACGTCGTACAGCGCCCAGTAGAGCACGTCCCCGGAGCGGTCACCGGTGAACATGCGGCCGGTGCGGTTGCCTCCGTGCGCGGCCGGGGCGAGCCCGACGATCAGCAGACGGGCGTCGGGCGGACCGAAGCCGGGCACGGGGCGGCCCCAGTACGTCCAGTCCGCGAAGGCGGCCCGCTTGGTGCGGGCCACCTCCTCGCGCCAGTCCACCAGCCGGGGGCAGGCCCGGCAGTCAGCGATGCGCCGGTCCAGTTCGGCGAGGCCGTCCATGCCCCCACCGTACGACCCCACCGCGCAGGGGCGTTCACGCCCCGCGTCGCACGAGCCGCAGCAGATCGGCGTTGGAGCCGCGCCGCGTCCAGGCGATCAGGGCCAGAGGGACGAGCAGGATCAGCGGGGTCGCCGCGTTCTCCCCGTCGAACACGGCGACCTGCACGACGAACGCGCCGACCATCAGCGCGCCCAGCGCCACCGCCGCCACCGACTGCAGCACCGGCACCAACAAGGCCACCGCTCCGGCCAGTTCCAGGACACCGATCGCGTACATGCCCGCGCTGCCCCAGCCCATCTCGTCGAACGCCTCGGACGCCGTCGGATGCGCGATCAGCTTCGGCAGCGCGCTCGCGAGCCCGTAGAAGAGGGCGAGCAGCACCTGCAGTCCGCGCAGCGCGATCCTGGCGGCCCGCCGCCGACCGGTGACCTGGGAGACGACGGAACCGGTGGAAGCGGAGGAGGCGGGGGAGGCGGTGGTCTCGGACATGGGGTTCTCCTGAGGGGAAGCGGTCCGTCTGTGCTGTCAGAGAGGTAGACCGGCCCCACGCCCCGGACTCATCGCCGCCGGGCGACTCTTTTCGCTCCGCCTTTCACTGCGCCTTTTCACTCCGCCGCACCGATCGCGCCTCCGGCACCGCCCGCACCCATATCCGATCCTTCGTCAGATACCTGTCCACTCTCAGACCCGCCTCCTCCAGCGCGTCCTCGAACTGTTCTCGGGTCAGCGGCCGGCAGCGGAACGTCTGCGTCCAGACCGCGTCCGGGAACACGTACTCCGCGCGCACCGCGTTGACCCCGTCGCCCACGGGCTCGGCCGAGACGATGCGCACGGTGAACCCGGTCGGATCGACGCGTTCACGCGGCAGGCCGGTGGGGTATTCCTCGCCCTCCCGCTGGATCAGCACGCATCCGCCGGCCGCGACATGCCGCACACAGGTGCGCAGCAACCCGTGCCGCACCTCGACGTCCCCGCTGTGCACGAGGAACGATGCGAGCATCACCACGTCGAACGTCTCCCCGAGGGTCGGATGCGTCCCGCACGGGCAGCCGACTGCAGAGCTCCACCGCGCAGCCGTCCGGAGTGACGGCCCCGGGGCCCGTCCCGTCGTGCCCCTCACGCATTCCGAGTGTCATACCCGCCCAACGCCCCGCCCCCGCCGCGCCGTTCCCCGCCGCGCGCCGATCACTCGTCAGAGGGACAGCCACCCCGTTCTGACGTACCAGTGCCCCCCGTCC
Source organism: Streptomyces sp. NPDC088254 (assembly GCF_044740925.1). Lineage (NCBI taxonomy): Bacteria > Bacillati > Actinomycetota > Actinomycetes > Kitasatosporales > Streptomycetaceae > Streptomyces > Streptomyces sp. NPDC088254. The sequence goes on from NZ_JBIURQ010000009.1 coordinate 211,564, forward strand.
CCCAGATGGTCGAGGACCGCCCGGTGCAGGACGGTCGTGCGCGGGAGCCGCGCCAGAGGCACGTCGGTGGTACCGAAGACGAAGCGGACGGGCGTCAGGTCCTCCGGCTCGGCGGGTTCCTCGCCCAGCCGGAACCGTTCCTGGAACCGGACGATGTTGGAGTCGCCGGGCAGGTAGCGCTTCAGCTGGGGGTCGAGCAGCCAGGAGGCGCAGGTCGCCACGGAGGAGGGCTCCTCGGGGTGGTGCCGGGCGAAGAAGTCCCGGGCGAGATCCAGGGAGCGGTCGCAGGCACGCGGCGACAACGGGCCCATGAAGTCAGGCACATGGACGCTGAGAGCGGGGTCGTCGAGCCCGGCGGCGAGGCCCGCCGCAGCGATCGAGTCGCTCGTGCGCCGGTCGATCCGGGACCGCTGGAACTGGAGCCGTCCCAGCTGGTACAGCTCGCCCCGCAGGTGCAGGGACAACCAGCGGGCCGACAGGATGCCGCCCGTGCCGTGCCACCGGCGGTGCAGCGCGACCGCGCGGCCGACGTCGGCGAGCGTGCGCCGGGAGACCTCCTCCGGGACGCCCAGCTTCCGGTGGTGGGCGCGAGCCTGGGGCAGCGAGCCGACGAGCACGTACAGCGGGAAGAACCGGGCGAGGGCTCCGGACGCGCCGGGGAGGCCGGGCACGTCGGCTCCGCCGCGGACCTCCCCCATCCCGTCGACGAGTTCCGCCACCGCCTTCTCCAGGAAGGCCCGGATCCCGGGGTCGCCGGTCACCCGCCGGCTCAGCCGGACCGGCTCGTCGATGTCCTGGTGCGGTACTCCGAGGTCGAGGAGCACCTCGGCCAGCTCGTCGGTTTCCGGTAACGGCACGGACCTGACTCCCCTCTTCGCGATCACCGCTCTCCTGGAGAACGCCCGGAGCGAAGAGTACGTTTCATAGGAGGAGTGATGATCCGATGCGTACAGGCAGTGAGCCGGCGACGGCGCGCAGTCCGCTGAGGATGCGGTTGTGGCTGACCGTGTGGGGGCTGCTGTGGGCGGCCTTCGGCACGGTCGCGTTCGCGCTCGCCGGGCGGCCGGGGTGGGCCGCCGCCTGCGGGGTGCTGTGGCTGGTGGTCACCGTCGACCTGACGATGATCGTGCGGCATCTGCGCCAGGGGCCCCACTACCAGCCGGGCCGCGACATCCCGCCGTACCCGCCGCCGGAGCACCGGCACCCGTGACACTGTCCGTCGGGCGGCGTGGCGGGGGCCGGGGTGGCCCTCAGGAGTCGAAGCGCGCCGCTTTCAGGTACTGCGGGTTGGGGTCGAGCGCTGCGGCCAGCCGGAAGTGGCGTTTGGCCTGGTCGCCCCGCCCTTGCCGCTCGTAGGTGCGGGCGAGCGCGAAGTGGGCGAACGCGTTGTCCGGCTCGCGCTCCAGGACGATCGTGAACTCGAGTTCGGCCGGCCGCAGTTGTGCGGCGGCGAAGAAGGCACGCGCGCGCAGCAGCCGGGCCGCCGTGTTCTCGGGGTAGGCGGCGATGACGCCGTCGAGCAGCTTCACCGCGCCCCGCGGGTCCCGGGCGGCGAGCAGTTGCTCGGCGGCACGGAAGTCGATGACATGCGTCTCCGGAGTGCGTCCGGTCGAACCGCTGGTTTCGGGCACGGAAAATTCCTTCCCTCGCTGCACGCGTTCAACGCGTCGGGCGACTCCCGCTATTCCGGGGCACCGGGCCGGGGAGAGGCCTCAGGCGGCGCGTGCCCGGCGCTCCAGGTCGGCCCACACGTCCTTCACGCGCGCTCTCAGCTCGGCCAGCGGGACGTCGTTGTCGATGACGACGTCGGCGATCTCCCGGCGCTGCTCGCGCGTCGCCTGGGCCGCCATGCGTGCGCGTGCGTCGTCCTCGGTCATGCCGCGCAGGCGGACCAGGCGGTCGAGCTGGGTCTCGGGGGCGGCGTCCACGACCACCACGGCGTCGTAGAGCGGTGCGAGGCCGTTCTCGGTGAGGAGCGGGACGTCGTGGACGACGACGGCGTCCTCGGGCGCGGCGGCCTCCAGTTCGGCGGAGCGGGCTCCGACCAGGGGGTGCACGACGGCGTTGAGCGCGGCGAGCTTGTCCGGGTCGGCGAAGACGAGGGAGCCGAGCCGGGGGCGGTCGAGGCTGCCGTCCGCCGCGAGCACGCCCTCCCCGAAGGTCTCGACGATCGCGGCGAGGCCCGGTGTGCCGGGCGCGACGACCTCACGCGCGATGCGGTCCGCGTCGATCAGCACGGCGCCGCACTCCACCAGCAGCCGTGACACCTCGCTCTTGCCGGCGCCGATGCCCCCGGTCAGGCCCACTTTCAGCATGTCGTGCAGCTTACGGCCTGCCACCGACAGCGCACCCGGCGCTCTCGGCATCCACCTCCGCGCCCGGCGTCCGCACCCCGGTGCCGGGCGGGGCTCAGCCCTCGCCCTCCCGCTCGGCGAGGAACTTCTCGAACTCCCGCCCGATCTCGTCGGCCGAGGGGATCTCGACGGGCTCGGCGAGCATGTTGCCCCGGGTCTCGGCGCCCGCGGCGGCGTCGTACTGGTGCTCCAGGCCCTGGACGAGGGCGGTGAGCTCCTCGTCGCCCTCCTGGATCTGCCGGTCGATCTCGGTCTGGGTGCGGTGGGCGTCGTTGCGCAGGGAGTGCGCGATGCCCGGCAGGACCAGTCCGGTGGCGGCGGTGAGGGCCTCCAGGACGGTGAGGGCGGCGTCCGGGTAGGGGGAGCGGGCGATGTAGTGCGGGACGTGCGCGGCGATGCCGAGGACGTCGTGGCCGGCTTCCATCAGGCGGTACTCGACGAGCGCCTCGGCGCTGCCGGGGACCTGCGCCTCGTCGAAGGGGCTGCGGTGGCCCGGTACGAGGTCCGTGCGGTTGCCGTGCGGGGTGAGGCCGACGGGGCGGGTGTGCGGAACGCCCATGGGGATGCCGTGGAAGTTCACGGACAGGCGCACGCCGAGCCGCTCCACGATCTGCCGGACGGCGACGGCGAAGCGCTCCCACTCCACGTCCGGCTCGGGGCCGGACAGCAGAAGGAAGGGGGCGCCGGTGGTGTCCTGGACGAGCCGCACCTCGATGGCGGGGTCCTCGTAGTCGGTCCACCGGTCGCGCTTGAAGGTCAGCAGCGGGCGGCGCGCCCGGTAGTCCACCAGCCGGTCGTGGTCGAAGCGGGCGACGACCTGGTGGGGCAGCGCGTCGAGGATCCCGTCGACGACCTGGTCGCCGGTCTCCCCCGCGTCGATGTATCCGTCGAAGTGGTAGAGCATGACCAGTCCGGCCGACTCCTGGGCGAGCGCCATGTCGACGACGGCCAGCCCCTTCGGCTCCCATGCGTACAAACCCTGCGGATCAAGCACTTGGACCGCTCCTCCTCGTGTTCCCTCTTCGTCAACACGCGTGAGGACAGGGGCATTCCCACTCCGGACCATGATCACGTGGATCCGTCCCGGCCGGTGTGTTTCCCTTCGGCAACGGCTGAGGGGCCGTACCCCGGAAGGTACGGCCCCTCAGTCAGGAGCTGGTGCTCAGTCGGGCGTCAGCTCTGACCGCCGGCGAGCTTCTCGCGCAGAGCGGCGAGCGCCTCGTCCGAGGCGAGCGCACCGGAGGTGTCCGCACCCTCGGAGGAGTACGAGCCACCGCCCGCGGCCGGAGCCGCACCCGCGGCTTCGCCGCCCTCGGCAGCGGCCTTCTCGTCCGCCTCGCGGGACTTGATGACCTGCTGCTGGTGCTGCTCGAAGCGGGTCTGCGCCTCGGCGTACTGGTGCTCCCACGCCTCGCGCTGGGTCTCGTAGCCCTCGAGCCAGTCGTTGGTCTCGGGGTCGAAGCCCTCGGGGTAGATGTAGTTGCCCTGGTCGTCGTAGGACGCGGCCATGCCGTACAGGGTCGGGTCGAACTCGACCGTGGACGGGTCGGCGCCGAAGGCCTCGTTGGCCTGCTTCAGCGAGAGGCTGATGCGGCGACGCTCGAGGTCGATGTCGATGACCTTGACGAAGATCTCGTCGTTGACCTGGACGACCTGCTCCGGGATCTCCACGTGGCGCTCGGCCAGCTCGGAGATGTGGACCAGACCCTCGATGCCCTCGTCCACGCGGACGAACGCACCGAACGGAACCAGCTTCGTGACCTTGCCGGGCACGACCTGGCCGATCTGGTGGGTGCGGGCGAACTGCTGCCACGGGTCTTCCTGGGTCGCCTTCAGCGACAGGGAGACGCGCTCGCGGTCCATGTCGACGTCGAGGACCTCGACCGTGACCTCCTGGCCGACCTCGACGACCTCGGAGGGGTGGTCGATGTGCTTCCAGGACAGCTCGGAGACGTGGACCAGACCGTCGACGCCACCCAGGTCCACGAAGGCACCGAAGTTGACGATCGAGGAGACCACACCGGAACGGACCTGACCCTTCTGGAGGGTCGTGAGGAACGTCTGGCGGACCTCGGACTGGGTCTGCTCCAGCCAGGCACGGCGGGACAGGACCACGTTGTTGCGGTTCTTGTCCAGCTCGATGATCTTGGCCTCGAGCTCCTTGCCCACGTAGGGCTGGAGGTCGCGGACGCGGCGCATCTCGACGAGCGAGGCCGGAAGGAAGCCACGGAGGCCGATGTCGAGGATGAGACCACCCTTGACGACCTCGATGACGGTACCGGTGACGATCCCGTCCTCTTCCTTGATCTTCTCGATGGTGCCCCAGGCACGCTCGTACTGGGCGCGCTTCTTCGAGAGGATCAGGCGGCCTTCCTTGTCCTCCTTCTGGAGAACAAGGGCTTCGATCTCGTCACCGACGGCGACGACCTCGTTGGGGTCGACGTCGTGCTTGATCGAGAGCTCACGGCTCGGGATAACGCCTTCGGTCTTGTAACCGATGTCGAGCAGGACCTCGTCCCGGTCGACCTTCACGATGACGCCGTCGACGATGTCGCCGTCGTTGAAGTACTTGATCGTCTCGTCGATCGCGGCGAGGAAGGCTTCCTCGTTACCGATGTCGTTGACCGCAACCTGCGGGGTGGTGGCGGTGGTCTCGGTGCTGCTCGTCATGTGGGAAAGGGCTCCGGTACGGACATTGAAGTCGTAGGTACTGCTACGCCGGGAGCCCGTATCGCTCTGAAGAAGCCGGACAGCCTAGGAAGCGCCCCACCGGTGAACCGGTGACGACACCTCGACAACCGAGGGGACATACGACAGATGCGAGCGCAGCCTGCTACGTCTGAGGTGCGCAGGCCCGCAGCGCAACTTGTAGCATACGGGGGCAGCCGGGCAGGGTCAATGCGCGAAGGCGCACACCCGGGGCACAACGCCGCAATCCCGGCACAAGAAACGTCCTGCGAGGCCGGACAGGCCGGAAAGACCTCTTCCGCGACACGTCCCGGACGGGATGAACGGAAGAGTACGACGAGGGAGCAGATCATCCAAGAGCCCGATGCGTTCGAACCGGAAGCCACCCGGCGCGACGCCGACGTCACGGAGAGTTCCCGGGCCAGTCGCGGCTGGTGGGACCGCAACGCCGACGAGTACCAGATCGAGCACGGCACGTTCCTGGGCGACGACCGCTTCGTGTGGTGCCCCGAGGGCCTCGACGAGGTGGAGGCCGAGCTGCTGGGCCCGGCCGAGGAGCTGAAGGGCAAGGAGGTGCTGGAGATCGGCGCCGGTGCCGCCCAGTGCTCGCGCTGGCTGGCAGCCCAGGGGGCCCGGCCGGTCGCCCTGGACCTGTCCCACCGCCAGCTCCAGCACGCGCTGCGCATCGGCGGGTCGTTCCCGCTGGTGTGCGCGGACGCCGGCGCGCTGCCCTTCGCGGACGCCTCCTTCGACCTGGCGTGCTCGGCGTACGGCGCCCTGCCGTTCGTGGCGGACCCCCGGCTGGTGCTGGGCGAGCTGCGCCGGGTCCTGCGCCCGGGCGGCCGCTTCGTCTTCTCCGTCACGCATCCGGTCCGCTGGGCCTTCCCCGACGAGCCCGGCCCCGAGGGACTGTCGGTTTCCGCCTCCTACTTCGACCGCACGCCCTACGTCGAGCAGGGCGAGGACGGCCACGCGGTGTACGTGGAGCACCACAGGACGCTCGGCGACCGCGTCCGCGACATCGTGACGTCCGGCTTCCGCCTGGTCGACCTGGTCGAGCCGGAGTGGCCGTCGTGGAACACCTCGGAGTGGGGCGGCTGGTCCCCGCTGCGCGGGAACCTGATCCCGGGCACGGCCATCTTCGTGTGCGAACGGGACTGAAGCGGCCCTCCTGAGACTCCGCACGCGCGCGTGCGGGCGTGCGCGGGAGCCTTCCCGGGCGTACGACACTGGGGGCGTGATCCGTGACGACGCCCTGGACGCGCTGCCCGTGCGGGCCGCCCTGCCCGCCCTGACCGACGCCCTGGACGGGCCAGGCGTCGCTGTGCTGGCCGCGCCGCCGGGCACCGGCAAGACGACGCTGGTGCCCCTCGTGCTGGCGGGCCTGGTGGGCGGAGCCCCGGCCCGGCGGGTCGTGGTGGCCGAACCCCGGCGGATCGCGGCGCGGGCCGCGGCCCGGCGGATGGCGTGGCTGCTGGGCGAGCGGCCCGGCGAAAGCGTCGGGTACACCGTGCGCGGCGAGCGGGTCGTCGGGCGGCACACACGCGTGGAGGTCGTCACCACCGGCGTGCTGGTGCAGCGCCTCCAGCGCGACCAGGAGCTGACCGACGTCGACGTCGTCATGCTCGACGAGTGCCACGAGCGGCATCTGGACGCGGACACGGCGGCCGCGTTCCTGTGCGACGTGCGAGCGGCCCTGCGGCCCGAGCTGCGGCTGGTGGCGGCGTCGGCGACGACGGACACGGCGGGCTGGGCGCGCCTGCTGGGCGGCGCGCCGGTGGTCGAGGCGCACGGGGCGTCGTACGACGTCGAGGTGGTCTGGGCTCCCCCGGCCCGCCCGCTGCGCCCGCCGCACGGGATGCGCGTCGATCCGGCGCTGCCGGCGCATGTGGCGTCGGTGGTGCGACGGGCGCTGGCCGAGCGGTCCGGGGACGTGCTGTGCTTCCTGCCCGGCGTCGGGGAGATCGCCCGGGTGGCGGGGCTGCTCGGTGGTCTGGACGGGGTCGACGTGCTCCAGGTGCACGGGCGGGCGCCGGCGGCCGTGCAGGACGCGGTGCTCGCGCCGGGCGTGCGACGGCGGGTGGTGCTGGCCACCTCGGTGGCGGAGTCCTCGCTGACGGTCCCCGGGGTACGGGTGGTCGTCGACTCGGGGCTGGCGCGGGAGCCGCGGGTGGACCACGCGCGCGGGCTGAGCGCGCTGGCGACCGTGCGGGCCTCGCAGGCGGCCGGGCGGCAGCGGGCCGGACGCGCGGGGCGTGAGGCGCCGGGGACGGTGTACCGCTGCTGGACGGAGGCGGAGGACACGCGTCTGCCGCGTTTCCCCTCCCCCGAGATCAGGGTGGCCGACCTGGCGGCGTTCGCCCTTCAGGCGGCCTGCTGGGGCGACCCCGACGCCTCCGGGCTCGCGCTGCTGGATCCGCCGCCGGGCGGGGCGATGACGGCGGCGCGGCGTCTGCTGACGGCGGTGGGGGCTGTGGACGGCGGCGGCCGGGCCACGGACCGCGGGATGCGGCTGTCCCGTCTGGGGCTGCACCCGCGGCTGGGCCGCGCCCTGCTGGACGGCGCCACGCTCGTGGGGGCCGAGCGGGCGGCGGAGGCGGTCGCCCTGCTGAGCGAGGAGGCTCCGCGGGAGTACGGCGACGATCTCGCGGCCGCCCTGCGCCGCGCCCGGCGCGGAGGCGACGCCTACGCGGGGAGGTGGCGTGCGGAGGTACGGCGGCTGCGGTCCGTCGCCGCCGTGGAGGCCTCCCCAGGGCCTGCTGACGGTCCTTCACCGGACGGTGCGGTGACGCCGGGTGAGGACGCCCGGGACGATCAGGTGGCCGGGCTGGTGGCCGCCCTCGCGTTCCCGGAGCGGATCGCGAGGCTGGACGGCGGGTCGTACCTGATGGCGTCCGGCACCCGCTGCGAGGTGCCCGACGGGTCCCCGCTGCGGGGCATCTCCTGGCTCGCCGTGGCCGTCGCCGACCGGCCCCTCGGCAAGGGGCACGCACGCGTGCAGCTCGCGGCGGCGGTCGACGAGGATGTGGCGCGGTTCGCGGCCGGCGCGCTGCTCGACGCGCGGGAGGAGGTCCACTGGGCCGAGGGGGACGTCGTCGCGCGGCGCGTGGAGCGGCTCGGCGCCGTGGAGCTCGCGGCCCGTCCGCTGAAGGACGCCGACGGGGCCCTCGTACGCGAGGCGCTCCTCGAAGGGCTGCGGCAGGAGGGGTTCCGGTTGCTGCGCTGGTCGGCGGAGGCGGAGGGCCTGCGGCAGCGGCTGGCGTTCCTGCGGCGGCACCTGGGCGAGCCGTGGCCCGACATGGCCGACGCGTCGCTGCACGCGCGTGTGGGCGAATGGCTGGAGCCGGAGCTGAGCCGGGCCCGGCGGCGCGCCGATCTCGCGCGGATCGACGCCGCGCAGGCGCTGGCCCGGCTGCTGCCGTGGGCGTCGGGCGAGGCGGCGCGGCTGGAGGAGCTGGCGCCCGAGCGGATCACCGTGCCCAGCGGGTCCAGGATCCGGATCGACTACGGCGATCCCGAGCGGCCCGTGCTCGCCGTCAAGCTCCAGGAGATGTTCGGCCTCCAGGAGTCGCCGCGGGTCGCGGGGGTGCCGCTGCTGGTGCACCTGCTCTCGCCCGCGGGACGACCGGCGGCCGTCACGGCGGACCTCGCGTCGTTCTGGAAGGACGGCTACCACGGCGTACGGGCGGAACTGCGCGGCCGGTATCCGAAGCATCCGTGGCCGCAGGACCCGGCCGGCGCCGAGCCGACCCGGCACACCAACGCGCGGCTCAGGCGTTGACCGGCTCGGGTTCGGCGGGCTCCTCGGGCGCGGACTCGCCGGGGCGGCGGCCGCGGGCCTCCAGCCAGAGGGCGAGCGCGAGCAGGACGGCGCCGAGGAACAGGAAGCCCCAGGGCAGGTAGGAGGTCATCAGCAGGACGACGGTGCGGTTGGCCTTGACGAGGTCGACGGTGTGCTCGATGTAGTCCTCGCGCATCTTCACGTGCCCGGCGAACGCCGTCACCCGGTCGCGGTCGCCGAGCAGGGTGCCGCCGCGCAGTTCCTCCTTGTGGATCTCCTCGCCGTAGACGGGCGCGCCGGTGAGGGGTTCGACCCAGAACTTGCGGACGGTGGTGTACCAGCGGGTGGTGCCGGTCGCGGCGACGGTCTCGGGGGTGATTCCGGCGACCGGCATGGTCTTGGGCATGGGGACCTCGGTCCACGGGACGGTCTGCTCGAAGCAGTAGACCTCGACGCCGCGGAAGTCCTGGGTGCCCTTGTAGTGGATGGGGGCGGTGATCCTGGCCTGCGCGTCGAAGTACTCGTAGTCCCGTTTCTCCGTCAGGAACGGCCACTTGAACTCCAGTCCCTCGCGCCGGACGGGGTCGCCGTCGACCGCCTCGCCGGGGGCGTGCACGGGTTCCTGGGTATGGGCGTCGAAGATGTAGCGCTCGGGGACCTTGGAGACCATCTTGCCGTCGGGTCCCTGGACGTAGGACAGGCCGTCCCAGACGACGACGTCCCGGCCGACGGTCTTCTCGATCCGCTCGGAGGCCTCCACGTCGCCCTTGAGGGTCTGCACGATGGTGACCTTGGGGACGGTGCGGGCGGTCATGGTGCCGTAGTCGAGGAGGGTGGCGTCGTGCGCCTCGAGCACCATGGTCTGGTACTCCCCGGCCGGGATCTTGGCCAGGCGCGGGAAGGCGTACCAGCGCAGCAGCGGGGACAGCGCCGCGAAGAACACGGCGAGGGCGAGCAGGACCAGGCCGGCCATGCGGCGCATCTCGGCCTCCCTCCCGGGCGGTCAGGGGTGTGGTGGCACCGTCGTCAGCAGCGGTTCCGGGGAGGTCCGTCCGGCCGGAGCGCCCAGGGCGGTGACGGCGAGGACCAGGGCGAGCGCGAGGACGAGACCGGACGCGGCGGCGATCAGAGCGCGCATGCGGTCCTCCCGGGGTGTGCGGCGCGGCGCGGTGTGCCGCCTCGCGCCGGTGACGGGGCGAGAGGGCAGCGGACCTGATGGTGTGTCAGGTCGGGCACCGTAGCAACGGGCGGCCGAGATGAGAACACGTCGAACACGCCGCACACGACGACGGCGCCCCGCTCGCAGGGAGGGGGCGCCGTCGTCGTGTCGGGGCGGGTGTCGTCAGGAGCCGCTCGACGCCGATCCGGAGGGGCTCGCCGAGGTGCTCCCGGAGGGCGTCTTCGAGGCACCGTCGGACGGGCTCGTCGAGGTGCCGCCGGACGGGTCCGACGTGCCCTCGGAGGGGTCGGGGGTGCCTTCGGACGGGTCGGGGGTGCCTTCGGACGGGTCGGGGGTCGTCGGCGTGGGCGCCGTCACCGTGAGTTCGACGGTGAGGGTGGCGCCGCCGGTGGTGGTGACGCTCAGCAGGTACGTGCCGGCGTTGTCGTCGGCGTACAGCTTCGGCAGCTTCAGCAGGCCGTCGGCGTCGGTCCGCAGGTCCGTCAGGCTGCGGACGCGGTTGCCGGCGGCGTCCTTGAAGTAGGGGCCCTTGTCGTTCGCGGTCGTGCCGCCCGCCGCCGCGACGAGGGTGGCGGTGGCCGCGACCTTGCCCGCCGCGGCGCCCTTGTAGGTGGCCTTCACCTCGACCTGGTCGGCGAACTCGCCGCCCGCGACGCAGGTCAGCGCGGTGCTGCTGGTGCGGGCCAGGGCGTCGGCGGCGCGGGCGGCGACGGTGGCCGTGTACTGGAGGGCGGGGACCGTGCGGCCCACGACCGTGGCGCGCACGGTGAACGTCCCGGTCTTCTCGCCCGCCCGCAGCGCCGGCGCGACGGCGACACCGGCGCCGTCGGTCTGGACCACGGCGACGCTCTCGCCGCCGGTGAACGTGGCGTCGCCGCCGATGACGGTGAAGCGGATCCTGACCTTCCCGACGCCCTTGCCGGCCTTGGTCTCGGCCCGCGCGCTGATCTTCTCGCCGAACGCGGCACCCGCCGTGGCGGTGAGCTTGGTGGCGCCCGCCGCCTCCAGGTGGTCGACGGTGTCGGTCGGCGTCGTGGGAGCGGGCGGGGTCGGCTTCCGGGGCGGTGTGGCGGGCGGCGTCGTGGTGCCGCCGCCGGGCTTGGAGGTCGCGGGGGGCGTCGACGCCGGCGGGGTGGTGGTCGACGGTGGCGTGGGCGACGGGGACCACGGGGAGGGGGTCGTACCGTTGCCGGCACCGCCGTCGCTGCGGTTGCCCGGGAGCGCGCCGGTGCCGTCGGGGATCTCGTGCGTGCCCTTGCGGTAGTACTCCAGCCACGACAGGACGGTGTTGTAGTACTCCGTCGAGTTGTTGTAGCTGAGGATCGCCTTGCGCAGGCCGGACGTGGTGGCCATGTCCCAGTCGTAGCGGCACAGGTAGTGCCCGGCGGCGAGCGCGGCGTCGTAGATGTTGTTGGGGTCCTTCTTGCCGTCGCCGTTGCCGTCGCGGCCGGCCCACGCCCAGGTGGACGGGATGAACTGCATGGGGCCCACAGCGCGGTCGTAGACGGCGTCGTTGTCGTAGGCGCCGTGGTCGGTGTCGCTGATGTTGGCGAAGCCGACGCCGTTGAGGACCGGGCCCAGGATGGGCGAGAGGGTGGTGCCGTCGGCGCTGACACGGCCGCCGCCGGCCTGCCCGGACTCCACCTTGCCGATGGCGGCGAGGAGTTGCCAGGGCATGTTGCAGCCCGGCTTGGACGCCTTGAGGGCGTCCGCAGCCTTCTTGTAGGCGTCCAGGACGGTCGCGGGGATGCCGGTCTCGCTGCCGCCGGCGCCGGTCGGCGTGGTGCCGGTGCTCTGGGTGGGCGAGGGGACCGGGCTGTTCAGGGGCGGCAGGTCCGTGTAGTACGGCGAGTTGCCGGTGGCACTGCCCTCGGTGGCGGAATCTCCTGACGGGGCGTCGGCGGCGGTGCGTCCGCCCGGCGTGTCGGCCGTGACGTCCGGCGCCTGGGACGCCGCCAGAGCCGCGACCGCCAAAGCGGCCACGGTGGTGTTGACCGCTCCCTTGCGCAGCCTGCTGCCGAAATGCGCCGACATGAAGTGAACCCCTCCCGTGGACACTCGAGCGCCCGTGTTCGTCTGTTTCGCCCGTCCTGGTGGACGACCTTGTTCCGCTCGCCCTGTTGGGACGATCAACTGTCCGAAACGGTTGCCCTCGCGGACGGTATTCACCGTTTCACCCTGCTCTGATCACTTCAGCTGTTCGACCGCGCTTCAGGCGAGGCGACCAGGTGACCCTACGACAACTTCTTTTGCACCGGCACCCGTTCGAACGCTCCATTCACCGAGTGCTCACGCCCGGGTGGGTTGCCGGAGACTTCCCGCATACTGGTCGCAGCGTCGCACTTCTGGCCGGCCGGTCCGGCAACGACCTTCACGGGGAGCCGGGTTGCCGTTCACGTTGAGTCATGCGGCCGCCGTGCTGCCCGTCGTGCGCACCGACGGGAGCGGGCGTGGCCCGCTGGTGCCGGCCGTCCTCGTGGCGGGCTCTTTCGCCCCCGACATGACCTACTACGCGGCGAGCGTCCTGGACGGCGCGATGGAGTTCGGGGACGTCACCCACTCCTTCGCCGGCGTGTTCACCGTCGACGTGGTCGTCTCCTGGGCGCTGGTGGCGCTGTGGCTGCTGGTGCGCGAGCCCCTCGTGGCACTGCTGCCCCGGGCCCGTCAGGGCCGCACGGCCACCCTGACGCGCTGCGGCGCGCCCCGTGCGCGGGTCGGCCCGGCCGTTCTGCTGCGCTGGTACGCGTCGGCGGTGCTCGGTTCGCTGACACACGTGGTGTGGGACGCATTCACCCATCTCGACCGGTGGGGCATGCGGCTGTTCCCGGTGCTGGGCGAGACGGTGGCGGGCTCGCCGCTGTACTGGTACCTGCAGTACGGCGGTTCCGCGGTCGCCGCGGTGGCGATCGCCGCGTTCCTGACGTCCGCCCTGCGCCGGACACCGCCCGCCGAGCCGCTCGGCGTACCCACCCTGTCCACACGGGACCGCTGGTGGGCGGCGGCCCTGATCGGCGGCTGCGCGGTCGTCGCGGCGGTCCGGCGGGCGACGCGCTGGTGGGAGTACTGGGGGCCCCGGGCCGAACCGTACGAGATCATCCCGACCGTCTGCTTCGGCACGGGCGCGGGCCTGTTCCTGGGAGTCCTCGCCTACGCCACCCTGGTCCGCCTACGCCGCTCAGCACCTCAGGAACCGACACAGCACCGTGAGGGAGTCGGCGTCCGCTGAGCGCTCGGCTCGGGCCGGAGCCCGGGGACCGGGTGCGCGGGCCGGGGAGACACCCGCCCGGCGCGGGAGCCGAAGCACGGGGGCCCGCGGGGCCAGACGGTGGCCAGGCAAGGGAGGCGCCTG
>NZ_JBIURQ010000009.1:225013-448531 GCF_044740925.1 Streptomyces sp. NPDC088254
TGCCCGGCGAATGCCCGGCAACGGAGACCCGGCTGCCCGGTGCCGGATCAACGCGCGCGAGGGCCATGACGACGATGCGCGGCCGACGCGGCCGACCGGCACGAGGCCCAGGCGCGGCAGTCGCCGCCGCTCGGCACAGGGCCGAAGCACGGGGGCGGGGGCCCGCGAGGCGGGGGCAGGCAACGTAGACGCGGCTGCCCGGCGAATGCCCGGCAACGGAGACCCGGCTGCCCGGTGCCGGATCAACGCGCGCGAGGGCCATGACGACGATGCGCGGCCGACGCGGCCGACCCGGCCGACCGGCACGAGGCCCAGGCGCGGCAGTCGCCGCCCCGGCACGGCGCCGGCTTACAGGGGGCACGGCCGGTCAGGGGTGGCCGAGAGGGGTGTGGCTCGGGGGCAGGTCCACGATGAAGATCGTGAGGCGGCGGGCCGTGCGGGGCCTGAGGCGTCCGCGCAGGGCGCTCAGGGCGCCGAGGGCGAGAGCGACGTAGCCGTGGATCACGTCGACCCGCGGCCGTCGCCGTGGGCTGACCCGGGCCAGGAGGCCGAGCCCCCGGCGACCCAGTCGTACGGCCACGGAGGCCACCTCGGCGGCCAGGGCGACGGGGACACGGGGACGGGCCGCGCCGGGCGCGAGGGCGGGGAGCGGTCGTCGCCCCCGGGGCCTCGCCCCGGGGCCGGCCTGCGGCTTCGCGGCGGCCATGGCGTGCACGCGTGCGGGGGCCGTCCGGCGATGAAGCATGCGTATACCCATGGCGGCATCCTGACGGCCCGGCGTCCCGGGGGCGTTCTGACGGGGGCCGGCCGGGTGAGGCTCCTCGGGAGCACGCCGGGCCTGCCGACGGGTGACGGAGGGCTTCGGGGGCGGCGTCCGTCGCCCCCTGCGTCCGCCCGTGCCGTCCGCAGGGGGCGGGGTGGGGCTCCCCCGCCCCCGCAAGGAGCGTCGCGTGCCGGTGGTCAGTGGGCCGCCGACTCCCAGTCGTGGCCCGAGCCCACCGAGACGTCCAAGGGGGCCCGGAGGCGGACCGCCGTGGACATCTCGCGGCGGACCAGTTCCTCCACCGCCGCGCGCTCGCCGGGTGCGATCTCCAGGACGATTTCGTCGTGGACCTGGAGCAGCATCCGGGACGTCAGGCCGGCCTGACGCAGTGCGCCGTCCACCTTCAGCATGGCGATCTTGACGATGTCCGCGGCGGTGCCCTGGATGGGGGCGTTGAGCGCCATCCGCTCGGCCGCCTCGCGTCGCTGGCGGTTGTCGCTGTTGAGGTCGGGGAGGTAGCGGCGGCGGCCGAAGAGGGTCGCCGTGTAGCCGGTGGCCCGCGCCTCGTCGACCGCGCGGCGCAGATAGTCCCGTACCCCGCCGAAGCGCTCGAAGTAGGCGTCCATCAGGGCGCGGGCCTCCGCCGCCTCGATGTTGAGCTGCTGAGAGAGCCCGAACGCCGACAGCCCGTACGCGAGCCCGTACGACATCGCCTTGATCTTGCGGCGCATCTCCGCGTCCACCGCCGACTGCTCGACGCCGAAGACCTGGGAGGCCGCCGTGGTGTGGAGGTCTTCGCCCGAGGTGAACGCCTCGATCAGGCCCTCGTCCTCGGAGAGGTGGGCCATCACGCGCAGTTCGATCTGGCTGTAGTCGGCCGTCATCAGGGACTCGAAGCCCTCGCCGACGACGAAGCCACGGCGGATCGCCCGGCCCTCGTCGGTGCGGACGGGGATGTTCTGCAGGTTGGGGTCGGTCGACGACAGACGGCCGGTCGCGGCGACGGTCTGGTTGAAGGTGGTGTGGATGCGGCCGTCGGCGGCGATCGTCTTGATCAGGCCCTCGACGGTGACGCGGAGCTTCGCCTGCTCTCGGTGGCGCAGCATGATGACCGGCAGTTCGTTGTCGGTCTGCGTCGCCAGCCAGGCCAGCGCGTCGGCGTCCGTGGTGTAGCCGGTCTTCGTCTTCTTCGTCTTGGGCAGGGCCAGCTCGCCGAAGAGGACTTCCTGGAGCTGCTTGGGCGAGCCCAGGTTGAACTCGTGCCCCGCCGCCGCGTGCGCCTCCTTCACCGC
This sequence comes from Streptomyces sp. NPDC088254, assembly GCF_044740925.1. Classification (NCBI taxonomy): domain Bacteria; kingdom Bacillati; phylum Actinomycetota; class Actinomycetes; order Kitasatosporales; family Streptomycetaceae; genus Streptomyces; species Streptomyces sp. NPDC088254. The sequence continues at coordinate 227,069 of NZ_JBIURQ010000009.1, forward strand.
CTGCTGGACGGCGCCGGCGAACATCTGCTCCATGGCCTCCAGGTGCGACCGGTCGGCGGCGATGCCGTGCCGCTCCATCCGGGCGAGGAGGACGGACGTGGGCAGCTCCATGTCGCGCAGCAGGTCCGCGGCGCCGACCTCCTCCAGCCGACTCCGGAACGCCTCCCCGAGGTCGAGGATCGCGCGGGCCTGCACCATCAGCGCCTCCGCCTCGGCGCCGTCGTCCGCGCCGAAGGCGAGCTGCCCGTCGGCGGTGGCGGCGGGGGCCAGCTCCCGGTGCAGGTACTCCAGGGACAGCGCGTCCAGGTCGAAGGAGCGGCGGCCCGGCTTGACGAGGTAGGCGGCCAGGGCGGTGTCCATGGAGACGCCGGCGACGCTCCAGCCGTGCTCGGCGAAGACCCGCATGGCGCCCTTGGCGTCGTGCAGGACCTTGGGGCGGTCCTCGGCGGCCAGCCAGGCCGCCCACGCGCGGTCGTCGGCCTCGTCCAGCTCGGACGGGTCGAACCAGGCCGCGGCTCCGCCGGCCGCGGCGAGGGCGACCTCGGCGACCGAGCCGGTGCCCAGCGCCCAGGTGTCGACGGTGGCGACGCCCAGCGGGCCGTCGCCGTGCTCGGTGAGCCAGCCGGTGAGCTCGCCGGTGCCGAGGACCGTGCCGTCCAGGTCGACGCCGGCGGCGACGACCGGGCTCACCTCGGCCTCCTGGCCGCCGGGGTCGACGGCGAGGAGCCGCTCGCGCAGCGAGGGGTTGCGGATCTCCAGGGTGTCCAGGACCAGCGCGACGGCCGTACGGTCGTACGGGGCGCGCGCGAGGTCGGCGACCTCCTTGGGCAGCTCCACGTTCCGCTCCAGCTCGGTGAGGCGGCGGTTGAGCTTGACGGACTCCAGGTGGTCGCGCAGGTTCTGCCCGGCCTTGCCCTTGACCTCGTCGACACGCTCGACCAGCTCGGCGAACGAACCGAACTGGTTGATCCACTTCGCGGCGGTCTTCTCGCCGACCCCGGGGATGCCGGGCAGGTTGTCGGACGGGTCGCCGCGCAGGGCCGCGAAGTCCGGGTACTGCGCGGGCGTCAACCCGTACTTCTCGACGACCTTCTCCGGGGTGAACCTCGTCAGCTCCGAGACGCCCTTCGTCGGGTAGAGCACCGTGGTGTGCTCGCTGACCAGCTGGAAGGAGTCGCGGTCGCCGGTGACGATGAGCACCTCGAAGCCGTCGGCCTCGGCGCGGGTGGCGAGCGTGGCGATGACGTCGTCGGCCTCGAAGCCGTCGATCGCGAACCGCGAGACGTGCATCGCGTCGAGCAGCTCGCCGATCAGCTCGACCTGGCCCTTGAACTCGTCGGGGGTCTTGGAGCGGTTCGCCTTGTACTCGGTGAACTCCTGAGAGCGCCATGTCTTGCGGGACACGTCGAAGGCGACCGCGAAGTGCGTCGGCGCCTCGTCACGCAGGGTGTTCGCCAGCATCGACGCGAAGCCGTAGATCGCGTTCGTCGGCTGGCCCGTCGCGGTGGTGAAGTTCTCCGCGGGCAGCGCGAAGAACGCGCGGTAGGCCAGCGAGTGCCCGTCCATGAGCATCAGGCGGGGCCGGTCGCCGCCGGTGTTGGTCTCGGTCTTCTTCGCTGCTGTCTCTGCCACGCCCCCGATCCTGCCACGCCCCACTGACACCCGGCCCCGCGCTCCTCCCCCACCGCCCTCTCGCTGTCAGTGCGGCGTGCGAGGATCGCTGTCGGAAGAGACCCGTGCCAGCGAAGGGGAGCGCGCGATGGCAACGAAGCCGCCCAAGGCCGATCCGGTTCAGGACGCGCCGCAGGTCGCCGAGCCGAAGCACGCGGCGGCGGGCCTGCCGGCGGTCGGGCACTCACTGCGGATCGCCCAGCGGCAGATGGGCGTGCGGCGCACCGCGCTGACGCTGCTGCGCGTCAACCAGAAGGACGGCTTCGACTGCCCGGGCTGTGCCTGGCCGGAGCCGGAGCACCGGCACACCGCGGAGTTCTGCGAGAACGGCGCGAAGGCGGTGGCCGAGGAGGCGACGCTGCGGCGGGTCACCCCGGAGTTCTTCGCCGCGCACCCGGTGGCCGACCTGGCCGCCCGCAGCGGCTACTGGCTCGGCCAGCAGGGGCGGCTGACGCACCCCATGTACCTGCCGGAGGGCGGCGAGCGCTACGAGCCGGTCAGCTGGGAGCGCGCCTTCGACATCGTCGCGGAGGAGATGTCCGCCCTCGCCTCCCCCGACGAGGCCGTCTTCTACACCTCCGGCCGCACCAGCAATGAGGCCGCGTTCCTGTACCAGCTGTTCGCGCGCGAGCTGGGCACCAACAACCTGCCGGACTGCTCCAACATGTGCCACGAGTCGTCGGGCTCGGCCCTGTCGGAGACGATCGGCGTCGGCAAGGGCAGCGTCCTGCTGGAGGACCTCCACCGGGCGGACCTGATCATCGTGGCCGGCCAGAACCCGGGCACCAACCATCCGCGCATGCTCTCCGCCCTGGAGCGGGCGAAGGCGAACGGCGCGAAGATCATCAGCGTCAATCCGCTGCCCGAGGCGGGCATGGAGCGCTTCAAGAACCCGCAGACCGCCAAGGGCCTCACGGCCGGCGCCGCGCTCAACGACCTGTTCCTGCAGATCCGCATCGGCGGCGACCAGGCCCTCTTCCGCCTGCTCAACAAGCTGATCCTGGAGGCGGAAGGCGGTGTGGACGACGCGTTCGTCCGGGAGCACACCCACGGCTTCGAGGAGTTCGCCGAGGCCGCCCGCGCCGCCGACTGGGACGAGACGCTCGCCGCGACGGGACTCACGCGCGCGGAGATCGAGAGCGCCCTGCGGATGGTCCTCGCCTCCGAGCGCACCATCGTGTGCTGGGCGATGGGCCTGACCCAGCACAAGCACTCCGTGCCCACGATCCGCGAGGTCGTCAACTTCCTGCTGCTGCGTGGCAACATCGGCCGCCCGGGCGCGGGCGTGTGCCCGGTGCGCGGCCACTCGAACGTGCAGGGCGACCGCACCATGGGCATCTTCGAACGTCCGGCGCCGGCGTTTCTTGACGCCCTGGAGAAGGAGTTCGGCTTCGCGCCCCCGCGCGCGCACGGCTTCGACGTGGTGCGGGCGATCCGCGCGCTGCGCGACGGCGAGGCGAAGGTGTTCTTCGCGATGGGCGGGAACTTCGTCGCCGCCTCCCCCGACACGGAGGTCACCGAGGCGGCCATGCGGCGCGCGCGGCTGACCGTGCACGTGTCGACGAAGCTCAACCGCTCGCACGTGGTCACGGGCGCGCGGGCGCTCATCCTGCCCACCCTGGGCCGGACCGAGCGCGATGTGCAGGAGGGCGGCGAGCAGTTCGTGACCGTGGAGGACTCCATGGGCATGGTGCACGCCTCCCGGGGCCGCCTGGAGCCGGCGAGCGCGCGTCTGCTGTCGGAGCCGGCGATCGTGTGCCGTCTCGCACGCAGGGTGCTCGGCGAGGACAGCCGGGTGCCGTGGGAGGAGTTCGAGAAGGACTACGCGACGATCCGTGACCGCATCGCGCGCGTGGTCCCCGGTTTCGAGGACTTCAACGCGCGCGTGGCGCGTCCCGGCGGCTTCGCCCTCCCGCACGCCCCGCGCGACGAGCGCCGCTTCCCCACGGTCACCGGCAAGGCCAACTTCACGGCCGCGCCGGTGGAGTACCCGAGGGTGCCCGAGGGCCGGCTGCTGCTGCAGACGCTGCGCTCGCACGACCAGTACAACACCACGATCTACGGCCTGGACGACCGCTACCGGGGTATCCGAGGCGGACGCCGGGTGGTCCTCGTCCACGCCGAGGACGCGCGGGAGCTCGGCGTGGCCGACGGCTCGTACGTCGACCTGGTGAGCGAGTGGCGGGACGGCACGGAGCGGCGGGCGCCCGGTTTCCGGGTCGTCGTGTATCCGACGTCGCGCGGGTGTGCGGCGGCGTACTACCCGGAGACGAACGTCCTGGTGCCGCTGGAGGCCACCGCCGACACCAGCAACACACCGGCCAGCAAGTCCGTGGTGGTCCGTCTGGAACAATCGACGACCGACTGAGCGTTTGCTCAGCCAGTAGGGCAGTCGTTCTGCCGTACGGGTCACGACGAACGGAGCAGGTCCGCGATGGGCGAGCAGCAGCACGTGAAGTTCCCGCAGGAGGTCCTCGACGAGTACGCGGCGCTCGGCGTCGACCTGACGGCCCTTTTCTCCGCCGGTCACCTCGGCACGCGCATGGGCGTGCAGATCGTGGAGGCGTCCCCGGAGCGGGTCGTGGGCACGATGCCGGTCGAGGGCAACACCCAGCCGTACGGTCTGCTGCACGGCGGCGCCTCCGCGGTCCTCGCCGAGACCCTCGGCTCGGTCGGCTCGATGCTGCACGGCGGCAGCTCCAAGATCGCCGTGGGCGTCGACCTCAACTGCACGCACCACCGCGGGGCCCGCTCCGGCCTGGTCACCGGCGTGGCCACGCCCGTCCACCGCGGCCGCTCGACGGCGACGTACGAGATCGTGATCACCGACGAGTCGGACCGCCGCGTCTGCACGGCCCGTCTGACCTGCCTCCTGCGGGACGTGAACCCGGGCGACGAGGTGCCGGCGGGCGCGAAGGGCTGACACCTCACCCGTCAGCAGCCGTTGCCTGCCGCCGCCGGACGGCCTAGCGTCGGCACATGGCAACGGGAGGGCCCCTCTCGCCGAGGGCGGCGTGTCTGCTCGCGCTGGCCTTCACGGTGAGCTTGTCGACGGCCGGCTGCGGCGGTTCGGGCGGCCCCGCGGCCGGCAGCACGCCGTCGCCCGCCACGCCGCCTCCCGAGGCGCTGTGCGCCCGAATCGTCGCCCACTGGTCGCGTGAGGTGCTGGACAGCGGCACGTACGGGGACTACCAGTCGATGGGGCTGTCCAACGGGCAGTACGACATCCTGCGCACGGTCGTGGACGCCGCGCGGGCCGCCCGCAGGAGCCAAGGGGCCCGAGCGGCGGACGAGTTGATCGACCGTCAGGCCCGTGCGGGCTGCGTCCGGTGGTACCGCTCGGGCGGACCCGGCGACGGGCCGTGGAGTTGAGCGGTACAGGCCCCGTGGAACCCGGAGAGGGCACCCGCCGGGAGGCCGAGGACGAGCCGTCCACGGCGCTTCCCGCACGCCCTCCGGGCCGTGCGGCCCGCCTGTACGCCCGCCGCCGACGGGCCGTCCTCGCCGCCGCGGCGACCGCGGCACTCCTCACCGGCGCGGGGCTCCTCTACGCGACCCGCCCCGAGGGACCCGAACCGCCCCCCACCCCACCGCCGCCGTCCCCGTCGCAGGTCGTGGACATCCGCTACGTGGGCCTGCGCGCCGGGCAACCGGCCGGCCGCTCCCACTCCTTCGCGTTCGAGGTGCTGCTGAGCGTGGCCTCCGGCCCGCCGGTCACCACGACCCGCCTGTCCCAGCCGTACGCCGGAATCACGCTGGCCTCCGCCCCGCGGACGCCTTTCCGCACCGCGCCGGGCTCCGCCCGCAAGATCGTCATCACGATGCGGGTGACCGAATGCGGGAAAGTGCCCAAGGACGCCGCCCTCCCTTTCCTCGACGTAACTCTGCGTAATACGCACGCAATGGAAGACCACAGCTACATCCTGGGCCCCCGCTATGCGCGGGACCTCTCCCATGTCCTGCAAGTCGCCTGTAGCAACGATTTCGGGTAATCACCAAAACGCCCGAGACGCCTGAACCCCTCGGCGCGCGTCCTGCGATTTCTCACTATGCGGACAGGGCGAATCAGGCTGAATTCCTCTCTTCCACCCCCTGAGTACCGCTCTGCATTACCTCGTGTCATAACAAGAGCGTCACAGCCTTGGTCAGGACCTCCTCCACGTTCCCTTCACCCGTTTAGAGTCACGCCCAGTCACCGCACGGCCGGAAAACCCCTTCCCGACCGAGCGTTCGACTCGGCCTCTTCCAGGGGGGAGGGCCGTGCCAGGGAAAGGACTGGATCGTGCGTCAACGTTCGTTCATCGCCATCACCGCCGCGCTGGCTGCCGGAGCACTCACCCTCACCGCGTGCGGCTCGCGCGGCGACGACGGCGACAAGGGCACCGACTCGGGCAGTGGCGGCACCACCGTCACCATCGGCGTCGACGCGCCCCTGACCGGCGACCTGTCCGCGCTGGGCCTCGGCATCAAGAACTCCGTCGACCTCGCCGCCAAGACGGCCAACAAGGAGAAGACCGTCGCCGGCGTGACCTTCAAGGTCGAAGCCCTCGACGACCAGGCGCAGCCCTCCTCGGGCCAGCAGAACGCCACCAAGTTCGTCGCGGACAAGAAAGTCCTCGGAGTCGTCGGCCCGCTGAACTCCTCCGTCGCCGAGTCGATGCAGAAGGTCTTCGACGACGCCAAGCTCGTCCAGGTCTCGCCGGCCAACACCAACCCGGCGCTCACCCAGGGCACCGACTGGGCCAGCAGCAAGAAGCGCGTTTACAAGTCGTACTTCCGCACCGCGACCACGGACGCCATCCAGGGCCCGTTCGCCGCTCAGTACGTCTTCAACGACGCCAAGAAGAAGAAGGTCTTCGTCATCGACGACAAGAAGACCTACGGCGCCGGCCTGGCCTCCACCTTCACCGCGGAGTTCAAGAAGCTCGGCGGCACCGTCGTGGGCACGGAGCACATCGACCCCGACACCAAGGACTTCTCCGCGGTCGCCACCAAGGTGAAGACCGCCGGCGCCGACGTCGTCTACTACGGCGGCGAATACCCGCAGGCCGGCCCGCTCAGCAAGCAGATCAAGGCCGCCGGCGCCAAGGTCCCGCTGGTCGGCGGCGACGGCATCTACAGCGCCGACTTCATCAAGCTGGCCGGCGCCAGCGGCACCGGCGACCTCGCCACCTCGGTCGGCGCACCGGTCGAAGAACTCCCCTCCGCCAAGGAGTTCGTCGCCAACTACAAGACCGCCGGCTACAAGGAGGCCTACGAGGCCTACGGCGGCTACTCCTACGACTCCGCCTGGGCGATCATCGAGGCCGTGAAGAAGGTCGTCGAGGCCAACGACGGCAAGCTCCCCGACGACGCCCGCGCCAAGGTCACCGAAGCCATGCAGGGTGTCTCCTTCGACGGCGTGACCGGCAAGGTCTCCTTCGACGAGTACGGCGACGCGACCAACAAGCAGCTCACCGTCTACGCCGTCGAAGGCGGCGCGTGGAAGGCCGTGAAGTCCGGCACCTACACCGGCTGACCCACACCCGCACCCATCCATGAGCCGCGCGGGGCGCCGCACCACTGGCGCCCCGCGCGGACTCACATCCGGTCACATCCCTCGATTATCCGAAGTCTCGGAGGACATGCGGTGAACGAACTGCCGCAGCAGCTGGTCAACGGCCTGCTACTGGGATCCATGTACGGGCTGGTCGCCATCGGCTACACAATGGTCTACGGCATTGTCCAGCTCATCAACTTCGCCCACGGCGAGATCTTCATGGTGGGCGGCTTCGGCGCCCTCACCATGTACCTCTACGTGCTGCCCGACGGCACGTCGATGTGGGTGGCACTCCCCCTCATGCTCGTCGGCGGCATCCTCGTCGCCGTCCTCGTCGCCGTAGGAGCGGAACGGTTCGCCTACCGTCCGCTGCGCACAGCGCCGCGCCTGGCCCCCCTCATCACGGCCATCGGCCTCTCGCTCGCCCTCCAGCAGGCGGTGTGGGCCTGGTACCCGGACGCCCGGTCCGCGATCACCTTCCCGCAGATCGAAGGCGGCCCCTTCGAGATCGGCAGCGTCACCATCCAGACCGGTGACCTCTTCCTGCTGATCGCCGCCCCCATCAGCATGGCGATCCTCGCCTACTTCGTCATGAAGACCCGCACCGGCCGCGGCATGCAGGCCACCGCGCAGGACCCGGACACCGCCAAACTGATGGGCATCAACACCGACCGCATCATCGTGGTCGCCTTCGCCCTCGGCGCCGCCTTCGCCGCCGTCGGAGCCGTCGCCTACGGCCTGAAGTACGGCGAGGTCCAGTTCCGCATGGGCTTCATCCTCGGCCTCAAGGCCTTCACCGCCGCCGTCCTCGGCGGCATCGGCAACATCTACGGCGCCATGCTCGGCGGACTCGTCCTCGGCGTCGCCGAAGCACTCTCCACGGCCTACATCTCCGACATTCCCGGCATGGAACAGTTCGGCAGCCAGTCCTGGGCCAACGTTTGGGCGTTCGTACTCCTCATCCTCGTGCTGCTGTTCCGGCCACAGGGCCTGCTCGGCGAGCGCGTGGCGGACAGGGCGTGACACCGATGACCACACAGACCACCGCGACCCAGACGCCCGACCACACCACGGGCACCGCCACCCACAGCCTCGTGGGCATCCCGCCGCACATCGGCCGCGCCCTCGCCACCGGTGGCGGCGTCCTCACCGTCGCCTCCACCTTCCTCGCCTGGACCTGGACCTCCGCCTTCCCCGGCGACCTCACCGTCTACGGCTACCCCGGCGGCCTCCAAGTCCTCGTCCTCATCGGCGGCGCGCTCACCACGCTCTTCGGCCTCGCCTCCTACGGCGTCAAGGGCCTGCGCTGGCTCGTCCCCGGCAGCGCCGACAGCGCGCTCAAACTGGCCGCGCTCGGCGCCTTCGCCACCGCCTGGTACACCATCCTCGCCATCAGCTCCAAGCTCGGCGGCCTCGTCAACCTCGAGCCCGGCGGCTGGATCGTGGCGGTGACCACCCTCGTCACCCTGCTCGGCGCCCTCGCCCTGCCCTTCGAACGACCGGCCACCGACCCCGCCGACCCCGAGGACAGCACCTGGGAGCAGTTCCGCCACAACAGGCGGAACAACTGGACCGTCGTCAAGGCCGCCGTAGCCAGCGGTCCCGTCACCCCCGCCCGCAAGCTGCCCGCCTACGCCGAAATCCTGGTCATCGTCGCGAGCCTCGCCCTCGGCCTGCTCGTCTTCACCTACGGCATCGGCACCGAGTACGACGAGCAGTTCATCGGCTTCCTGATCACCGCCGGCTTCGGCTTCGGCGCCACCGCCAAGGCAGGACTCGCCGCCCGCGTCTCCGCACTCACCGCCAAGCACCGCAACGTGACGATGATCGGCGCGTTCGCCGCCGCCGCCGCCTTCCCCTTCACCCAGTCCGACGACCAGTACGCGACCATCGGCGTCTACATCCTCATCTTCGCCACCGTCGCCCTCGGCCTGAACATCGTCGTCGGCCTCGCCGGCCTCCTCGACCTCGGCTACGTCGCCTTCCTCGGCGTCGGCGCCTACACCGCGGCCATGGTCTCCGGCTCCCCCTCCTCCCCCTTCGACATCCACCTGCCGTTCTGGGCCTCCGCCATCCTCGGCGCCGTCGTCGCAATGATCTTCGGCGTCATCATCGGCGCCCCGACCCTGCGACTGCGCGGCGACTACCTCGCCATCGTGACACTCGGCTTCGGTGAGATCTTCCGCATCACCGTCCTCAACATGGACGGCACCTCCGGACCCGACATCACCAACGGCTCCAACGGCATCTCCTCCGTCCCGAACCTCAACATCCTCGGATTCGACTTCGGCCAGGAACACACCTTCCTCGGCTTCACCATCGCCCGCTTCGCCAACTACTTCCTGCTGATGCTGCTCATCACGCTGGTCGTGGTCATCGTCTTCCGGCGCAGCAGCGACTCCCGCATCGGCCGAGCCTGGATCGCCATCCGCGAGGACGAGACCGCCGCACTCGCCATGGGCATCAACGGCTTCCGGGTCAAGCTCATCGCCTTCGCCCTCGGCGCCGCCCTCGCCGGCCTCGCCGGCACCGTCCAGGCACATGTCACCTACACAGTGACCCCCGAGCAGTACCAGTTCGCGCACGTCGTCCCCCCGAACTCGGCATTCCTCCTGGCAGCCGTCGTCCTCGGCGGCATGGGTACCATCAGCGGCCCGCTCGTGGGCGCCGCTCTGCTCTACCTGATCCCCGCCAAGCTCCAGTTCCTCGGCGACTACCAGCTCCTCGCCTTCGGGCTCGCACTCGTGCTGCTGATGCGCTTCCGCCCGGAAGGCCTCATCCCGAACCGGCGCCGCCAGCTCGAATTCCACGAAGAGGCCGAAGCGCCCGCAGTCCTCAGCAAGGCAGGGGCCTGACACACCATGACTACCGACACCACCACCAAGGACACCGCCCCCGGCGCCACCGCACCAGGCGAGACCGTCCTCGACGCCCGCGGCGTCACCATGCGCTTCGGCGGCCTCACCGCCGTCCGCAACGTCGACCTCACCGTCAACAGCGGCGAGATCGTCGGCCTCATCGGACCCAACGGAGCCGGCAAGACCACCTTCTTCAACTGTCTCACCGGCCTCTACATCCCCACCGAGGGCGAAGTCCGGTACAAAGGCCAGGTCCTGCCCCCCAAGTCCTTCAAGGTCACCGCCGCCGGCATCGCCCGCACCTTCCAGAACATCCGGCTGTTCGCCAACATGACCGTCCTGGAGAACGTGCTCGTCGGCCGCCACACACGCACCAAAGAAGGCCTCTGGTCCGCACTGCTGCGCGGCCCCGGCTTCCACAAGGCAGAGAAGGCCTCCCGCGAACGCGCCATGGAACTCCTCGAGTTCGTCGGCCTCGACGCCAAAGCCGAACACCTCGCGCGCAACCTGCCCTACGGCGAACAGCGCAAGCTCGAAATCGCCCGCGCCCTCGCCAGCGAACCCGGCCTGCTCCTCCTGGACGAGCCCACCGCCGGCATGAACCCCCAGGAGACGCGGACCACCGAGGAACTGGTCTTCGCCATCCGCGACAAGGGCATCGCCGTCCTCGTCATCGAGCACGACATGCGGTTCATCTTCAACCTCTGCGACCGCGTCGCCGTTCTCGTGCAGGGCGAAAAGCTCGTCGAGGGCGACAGCGCCACCGTCCAGGGCGACGAACGCGTCGTCGCCGCCTACCTCGGTGAGCCCTTCGAGGACGCACCCGGCAAGGACGAGGTCGTGGAAGTCGAGGCCGCCGAGGCCAACGCCGAAACCACCGCCGACGCCGACGCCACGACGGACGCCGCGCCCGGCAAGGAGAACGACCGATGACCGCACTGCTCGAAGTCGAAGACCTCCGAGTCGCCTACGGCAAGATCGAAGCCGTCAAGGGCATCTCCTTCAAGGTCGACGCCGGCGAGGTCGTCACCCTCATCGGCACCAACGGCGCCGGCAAGACCACCACCCTGCGCACCCTCTCCGGCCTGCTCAAGCCCGTCGGCGGCCAGATCAAGTTCGACGGCAAGTCGCTGAAGAAGATCCCCGCCCACAACATCGTCAGCCTGGGACTCGCCCACTCCCCCGAGGGACGGCACATCTTCCCCCGCATGACGATCGAGGACAACCTCCGCCTCGGCGCCTTCCTCCGCAACGACAAACCCGGCATCGAGAAGGACATCCAGCGCGCCTACGACCTCTTCCCCATCCTGGGCGAACGCAGGAAGCAGGCCGCGGGCACCCTCTCCGGCGGCGAACAGCAGATGCTCGCCATGGGCCGCGCACTCATGTCCCAGCCCAAACTCCTCATGCTCGACGAACCGTCGATGGGCCTCTCCCCCATCATGATGCAGAAGATCATGGCGACCATCGCCGAGCTGAAGTCGCAGGGCATGACCATCCTGCTCATCGAGCAGAACGCCCAGGCCGCCCTCTCCCTGGCGGACCACGGCCACGTCATGGAAGTCGGCAAGATCGTCCTCTCCGGCAGCGGCCGGGACCTCCTGCACGACGAGTCCGTCCGCAAGGCCTACCTCGGCGAGGACTGACCCAGCGCTCCCCCGCACACACGGCGAGGCCCGCACCCCCAGCTCGGGGTGCGGGCCTCGCCGCAGTGCCGGCCGATTCAGCCCTTGGACGCCTTCTTCTCCTCCGCGTCCTCGATGACCGCCTCCGCCACCTGCTGCATCGACATCCGCCGATCCATCGACGTCTTCTGGATCCACCGGAACGCCGCCGGCTCCGTCAGCCCGTACTCCGTCTGCAGGATCGACTTCGCACGGTCCACCAGCTTCCGCGTCTCCAGCCGCTGGGTGAGATCCGCGATCTCCTTCTCCAGCTCCTTCAACTCCGTGAACCGCGACACCGCCATCTCGATCGCCGGCACGACGTCGCTCTTGCTGAACGGCTTCACCAGATACGCCATCGCACCCGCGTCCCGCGCCCGCTCCACCAGGTCGCGCTGCGAGAACGCCGTCAGCATCAGCACCGGCGCGATCCGCTCCTCCGCGATCTTCTCCGCCGCGGAGATGCCGTCCAGCTTCGGCATCTTCACGTCCAGGATCACCAGGTCCGGCTGGTGCTCACGCGCCAGCTCGATCGCCTGCTCGCCGTCACCGGCCTCACCGACGACGCTGTAGCCCTCTTCCTCCAGCATCTCTTTGAGATCGAGCCGGATCAGGGCCTCGTCCTCGGCGATGACGACACGGGTCGTCAGCGGAGGCACGTGCGACTTGTCGTCGTCGGGCGCGTCTACGGGCTGGGGCGACTCGGGGGCGGTCACGGGGGCTCCTCGTTCAGGGGCAGGGGTACTGCTGACAAGAGCGTACCTAGCTGCGGTAAGGTGGGGGCACGGCGGGTGGCCGTCGACCTTCGATTCATAAGCCCCGGTATTCCAATCGGTTAGAGAAACGGTGCTCAAACCACCGACAGTGTGGGTTCGAATCCCACCCGGGGCACTTTTCCTTCATTTCGAAGGTTGATCTTGGAAAGCGGATGTTCCCGTTCTCGTGAACATCCGCTTTTTGCTGCGTGTCTTCGCAATCACTCTCGCAGAGTGGCCGCATGGAACAGCACAGCCCTTCGGCTCGTGCCCGAGCCGTCTCACTCATGCGCCGGGGTGTCACCGACCGCGAAGTCGCAGAACGGCTCAACATCCCGCGCGGCACGGTCGGTTGGTGGCGAAGCGAGGACAGAGAAGTGCGTGGTCTCCGACGGGTGCCGGCTCACCGACTGGACGACCCGCACGGTCGACGGCGTGCGCAAGCGCTACGAATATCCCCGGTACTTCTTCACCAACGTGCCCGACGACATCCGCCGCCTCTACACCGACACCCTCGACAAGCTGGGCGTCGAGTGGACTCAGTGCACCCGCAACGGAAACCCGTTCAACATCTCCGTCGCCCTGCTCGACGCCCACGTGGGGCCCGAGGCACTGACACCTACCGGGGGCTGTCGTCCTCGCCGACGTGGTGCACCCGTACCAGGTTCGTCGAGCCGGAGACTCCCGGTGGGGAGCCGGCCGTGATCACGACGATGTCACCCTTCCGGCAGCGGCCGTACCGCAACAGCATCTCGTCCACCTGGTCGACCATCGCGTCCGTCGAGCCGGCCTGCGGGCCCAGGAACGTCTCCACGCCCCAGGTCGCGCTGAGCTGGGAGCGGGTCGCCGGTTCGGGGGTGAAGGCGAGGAGCGGGATGGGCGAGCGGTAGCGGGAGAGGCGCCGGGCGGTGTCGCCTGACTGGGTGAAGGCGACGAGGAACTTGGCGTCGAGGAAGTCACCGATCTCGGCGGCCGCGCGGGCGACCGCGCCGCCCTGGGTGCGGGGTTTGTTGTTCTCGGTGAGGGGCGGGAGCCCTTTGGCGAGGATGTCCTCCTCGGCCGCCGTGACGATCTTGGCCATGGTGCGGACGGTCTGGACGGGGTGCTTGCCGACGCTGGTCTCGCCGGAGAGCATCACCGCGTCGGTGCCGTCGATGACGGCGTTGGCGACGTCGGAGGCTTCGGCGCGGGTGGGGCGGGAGTTGTCGATCATGGAGTCGAGCATCTGGGTGGCGACGATGACCGGCTTGGCGTTGCGCTTGGCGAGTTTGATCGCGCGTTTCTGGACGATGGGGACCTGTTCCAGTGGCATTTCGACGCCGAGGTCGCCGCGGGCGACCATGATGCCGTCGAAGGCGGCGACGATGTCGTCGATGTTCTCGACGGCCTGTGGTTTCTCGATCTTGGCGATGACGGGGAGGCGGCGGCCTTCCTCGTCCATGATGCGGTGGACGTCGGTGATGTCGTTGCCGGTGCGGACGAAGGACAGGGCGATGACGTCGAAGCCGGTGCGCAGCGCCCAGCGCAGGTCGTCCTCGTCTTTTTTGGAGAGGGCGGGGACGGAGACGGCGACGCCGGGGAGGTTGAGGCCTTTGTGGTCGGAGATGACGCCGCCGTCGAGGACGCGGGTGTGGACGCGGGGGCCGTCCACGTCGGTGACTTCGAGGGTGACTTTGCCGTCGTCGACGAGGATGCGTTCGCCGGGGGTGACGTCGGTGGCGAGGCCGGCGTAGGTGGTGCCGCAGGTGTGGCGGTCGCCTTCGACGCCTTCTTCGACGGTGATGGTGAAGGTGTCGTCGCGTTCGAGGAGGACGGGGCCTTCGGTGAAGCGGCCGAGGCGGATCTTGGGGCCCTGGAGGTCGGCGAGGAGGCCGACGCTGTGGCCGGTCTCGTCGGCGGCCTTGCGGACGCGCCGGTAGCGCTCCTCGTGTTCGGCGTGGTCGCCGTGACTGAGGTTGAATCGGGCGACGTCCATTCCGGCTTCCACGAGGGCTTTGAGGCGGTCGTAGGAGTCGGTGGCGGGGCCTAGGGTGCAGACGATTTTTGCTCGGCGCATGGGGGTGAGCCTATGTCTTACCGCCGGGTAAGGCTTTGGCGACAGGTGGCTGGTCAACGTCCTTTGGGTGAAGGGTGGTTGACGGGCGCGGAATTGTGCGGGTGGCCGCTCCGATGAGCATGTTTTCGCGTTCTTCGAATTCCCCGAAAGGGTGAATCGGGGGCTGTGGGGAGGTCTTCTCGTTGGCGGCTCCGGGGTGAATGCGCGGGGGTGAGGGGGTGGGCCGTGCGGGCGTCCGGCGGGCGTTCGCGTGCGGTCGTGGGGTGGTGTGGAGTGATCGGGATCACCAGATCGCAACCTCCGGGGTCTGTTCCGGTTCGCCATGGGCAGGTCAGAATCTACGCGCGTTGCCGGTTTGGCCGGCAGGCGTTCGGGATCGTCCTTCGAGGAGAGCAACACATGCCGTTCAACCGCCGGAAGTTCTTGAAGAGGTCCGCCGTGACGGGCGCGGGGGTGGCGATCGGGGGGGCTGCCGCGGCTCCGGCGGCCCAGGCGGCGGAGGGGACGAAGCCCGCGAAGCCGGCTAAGCGGTACGCGTTCACCGTGATGGGGACGACGGACCTGCACGGCAATGTCTTCAACTGGGACTACTTCACGGACCAGGAGTTCGACGACAAGGCGCACAACGACGTCGGTCTGGCGAAGATCTCCACGCTGGTGAACCGGATCCGTGAGGAGAAGGGCCGTGGGAACACGCTGCTGATCGACGCGGGCGACACCATCCAGGGCACGCAGCTGTCGTACTACTACGCGAAGGTCGACCCGATCACCGCCAAGGGCGGTCCGGTGCATCCGATGGCGCAGGCGATGAACGCGATCGGCTACGACGCGGCGGCGCTCGGCAACCACGAGTTCAACTACGGCATTCCGGTGCTGCGCAAGTTCGAGAAGCAGTGCGATTTCCCGCTGCTGGGTGCGAACGCGCTGGACGCGAAGACGCTGCTCCCGGCGTTCGCGCCGTACAGCATGCACCGGCTGCGCAACCCGCACGGTCCGGACGTGAAGGTGGCGGTGCTGGGGCTGACCAACCCGGGGATCGCGATCTGGGACAAGGCGAACGTGCAGGGGAAGATGACGTTCCCGGGTCTGGAGGAGCAGGCGGCGAAGTGGGTGCCGAAGCTGCGGTCGATGGGTGCGGACGTGGTCATCGTGTCGGCGCACAGCGGTTCGTCGGGGACGTCGTCCTACGGTGACCAGCTGCCGTACATCGAGAACGCGGCGGCGCTGGTGGCGGAGCAGGTGCCGGGGATCGACGCGATCCTGGTGGGTCACGCGCACACGGAGATTCCCGAGTACTTCGTCACGAACAAGGCGACCGGCAAGCGGGTGGTGCTGTCGGAGCCGTTGAAGTGGGGGCAGCGGCTGACGCTGTTCGACTTCGAGCTGGTGCGGGCCGACGGCGGCTGGACGGTGGAGAAGGTGGGCGCGCAGGTCCTGAACTCCAACACGGTGGAGGAGGACCAGAAGATCGTGCGGCTGCTCGGTGACGAGCACAAGAAGGTCGTGGCGTACGTCAACCAGGTCATCGGGTCGAACGCGGCGGAGATGCGGTCGGTGGAGGCGCCGTACAAGGACGTGCCGATCATCGACCTGATCAACCACATCCAGGCCGACACGGTGAAGCAGGCGCTGGCGGGTACGCAGTACGCGGCGCTGCCGGTGTTGTCGCAGGCGGCGGCGTTCTCGCGCACGGCGGTGATCCCGGCGGGTCAGGTGACGATCCGGGATGTGGCGGGTCTGTACGTGTTCGAGAACACGCTGGAGGCGCGTCTGATGACGGGTGCGCAGATGAAGGCGTATCTGGAGTACTCGGCGAACTACTACGTGCAGACGGCGGCGGACGCGGTGGTGGATCCGGCGAAGCTGACGAACGCGAACGGCACTCCGGACTACAACTACGACGTGGTCAGTGGTCTGACGTATGAGATCGACATCGCGAAGGCTGCGGGGTCGCGGGTGGCGAACGTGCGGTTCGGGGGTGCGCCGCTGGCTGATGACGCTCAGTTCGTGTTCGCGGTGAACAACTACCGGGCGAACGGCGGTGGCAACTTCCCGCATGTGGCGGCGGCGAAGTTGGTGTGGTCGAACTCGGACGAGATCCGCAACACGATGATCGCGTGGGTGAAGGCGAAGGGGTCGATCGACCCGGCGGAGTTCGCGTCGGTGGACTGGAGGCTGACGCGGAACGGGACGCCGGTGTTCTAGGCCGGGTGTTTCGTCGGTAGGTGGTTGTCGGTAGGTGGTGTCAGATCCCGTCGGCCAGGGGGATGAGCTCTGCGGGGCGGCGGGCGGGCGGGATCTGGGGCCGGTGTTGTTCGAGGCCGAAGGTGGTGAAGGCGGCTCGGTGCGGGAGGGGGTAGTGCTCCTTGCCGGTGAGGGTGTTGAGGATGGAGGCGCTGCGCCAGGCGGCGAGGCCGAGGTCGGGTGCGCCGACGCCGTGGGTGTGGCGTTCGCCGTTCTGTACGTAGATGTGGCAGCCGGTGGTGGTGATGGCGGGGTCGAGGATCAGGCGGAAGTCGGCGTCGATGCGGGGGCGGTGGGCGTTGTCGCGGCGGAGGTAGGGGTCGAGGCCGGCGAGGAGGGTGTCGAGGGGGCGTTCGCGGTGGCCGGTGGCGAGGACGACGGCGTCGGTGGTGAGGCGGGCGCGGGTGTTCTGCTGGATGTGTTCGAGGTGGAGCTCGATTTTGGTGGTGGCGATGCGTCCGGCGGTGCGGACGCGGACTCCGGGGGTGAGGACGGCGTCGGGCCAGTCGCCGTGGAGGGTGCGGCGGTAGAGCTCGTCGTGGATGGCGGCGAGGGTGTCGGCGTCGATGCCTTTGTGGAGTTGCCATTGTGCGGCGACGAGGCGGTCGCGGGTGGTTTCGGGGAGGGCGTGGAAGTAGCGGGTGTGGTCGGGGGTGAAGTGTTCGAGGCCGAGTTTGGAGTACTCCATGGGGGCGAACGCCGGGGTGCGGCCGATCCAGTGGAGACGTTCGCGGCCGGTGGGGCGGTGGCGCAGGAGGTCGAGGAAGACTTCGGCTCCGGATTGTCCTGAGCCGACGACGGTGACGTGGCCGGCGGCGAGGAGTGCGGTGCGGTGGTGGAGGTAGTCGGCGGTGTGGACGACGGCTGTGCCGGGGGTGTCGGCGAGGGGGCGCAGGGGGTCGGGGATGTGGGGTTCGGTGCCGATGCCGAGGACGACGTTGCGGGTGCGGGTGCGGCCGGGGGTTCGGGCCTGTCCGTCGGTATCGAGGTGGATGTAGTCGATTTCGAAGAGTTCGTGTTCGGGGTTCCAGTGGACGGCGTCGACGTGGTGGCGGAAGTGGAGTGCGGGGAGGTGGTCGGCGACCCAGCGGCAGTAGGCGTCGTATTCGGTGCGTTCGGGGTGGAGGCGTTCGGCGAAGTAGAAGGGGAAGAGGCGGTCCTGGGCTTTGAGGTAGTTGAGGAAGGACCAGGTGTTGGTGGGGTCGGCGAGGGTGACGAGGTCGGCGAGGAAGGGGACTTGGACGCGGGTGCCGTCGAGGAGGAGGCCGGGGTGCCAGGTGAAGGCGGGGCGTTGTTCGTAGAAGGCGGTGTCGAGGTCGGTGAGGGGGTGGGCGAGGGCGGCGAGGGAGAGGTTGCAGGGGCCGATGCCGATGCCGACGAGGTCGCGGGGGGTGTCGGTGTCGTGGGAGGGGTCGGCTTGTGGGGGTGGCGTGTTCATGCGTGGGGGGCTCCTCGGTGGCGCGGGGAGTCCCAGTGTGTCGCCGGTGGTGGCGACACGCCGTGGCCGGAGGGGAAGTGGACCCGAAAGAGGGAGGGCGGGCCCATGGCCGCCCTCCCTGGTGCTTTGGGGCCCGCCCCCGGGTGCTTTCGGGCCCGCCCTCGGGTGGTGGCCGGCCCGCCCTCGGGTGGTGGCCGGCCCGCCCCTGGCGGCCGTTGTCAGGCGCCGCGTACCCGCAGGGCCCGTGCGAGGTCGTCGAGCTGGTCGTGGAGCTTGCGGCGCAGTGACGGGGTGAGGTCGGCGTCGCGCAGGCACGTCTCGCCCAGGGCGAGGTTCTCGGCGTCGACAGCGTAGGCGGGGAAGGCCCAGCGGCCGGCGGCGTCGGCGATGGCGGGGCCCCGCCGGGTGGCGAGGGCGGCCGCGTCGTCGTAGAAGCGGGGCACGTACGCGCGTACCAGGTCGGCCTGTTCGGGCTGCCAGAAGCCCTGGGCGGTGGCGGTGAACAGGTAGTTGGAGAGGTCGTCGCCGTCGAACATCGCCGTCCACGCCCGTTCCTTGGCGTGTGGGTCGGGCAGGGCGGCGCGGCAGCGGGCGGCGCCTTCCTGGCCGTCGGCGGAGGGGTCGCGTTCGAGTTCGGCGGCGATGGCTGTTTCGTCGGTGGCGCCGAGGACGGCGAGGCGGGCGAGGACGCGCCAGCGCAGGTCGGGGTCGAGTTCGGGGCCGCCGGGGACGGTGCCGTCGGCGAGCCAGGCGGCGAGGGTCTCGGGGTGTGCGGCGGCGTCGATGAAGTGGCGTACGGCGACGAGGCGCAGGCCGGGGTGGTCGCCGTCCTCGGTGCGGCGGATGAGGTCGCGGCAGAGGGAGGAGAGGGTGGCGAGGGCGGCGGGGCGTTCTTCGGCGGTGACGTAGCGGTCGGCGATCTGGCCGGCGGCGAAGGCGAGGACGCCTTGGACGAGGGCGAGGTCGGTTTCCTGGGGGAGGTGGGCGCGGGCGGTGTCCAGGTAGGCGGTGGGGGTGAGTTCGCCGTCGCGGACGGCGTCGCGCAGGGCGTTCCAGACGACGGCGCGGGTGAGGGGGTCGGGGAGGCCGGAGAGGGCGGTGCGGACGGTGTCGTGGGAGGCGGGGTCGAAGCGGATCTTGGTGTAGGTGAGGTCGCGGTCGTTGAGGAGGAGCAGGGCGGGGCGTTTGCCGATGGGGTGGGGGGTCGTCTGGGGGATGTCGATCTCGAGGTGTTCGCGCAGGGTGAGGCGGCCGTCTTCGTCGGAGTGGTCCTGGTCGTAGAGGCCGACGGCGATGCGGTGGGGGCGGTTGCCGGTGTGTGCGACGGTGAGGGCGCACTGTCCGGCGTCGGTGGTGACGGTGGGGGTGAGGGTGTCGACGCCGGTGGTGCGCAGCCAGGCGTCGGCCCAGGCGTGGACGTCGCGTCGGGTGCTGGAGGCGAGGGAGTCGATGAAGTCGGCGAGGGTGGCGTTGGCGAAGCGGTGGCGGGCGAAGTGGGTGTTGATGCCGGCGAGGAAGTCCTTCTCGCCGAGCCAGGTGACGAGTTGGCGTAGTGCGGAGGCGCCCTTGGCGTAGGAGATGCCGTCGAAGTTGAGGAGGGCGGAGGCGGTGTCCTCGACGTTCTCCGGGGCGACGGGGTGGGTGGAGGGGCGTTGGTCGGCGTCGTAGCCCCAGGCTTTGCGGACGACGCCGAACTCGGTCCAGGTGGCGGTGAAGCGGGTTGCTTCGGCGGTGGTCTGGTAGCCCATGTATTCGGCGAAGGACTCGTTGAGCCAGATGTCGTCCCACCACTTGAGGGTGACGAGGTCGCCGAACCACATGTGGGCCATTTCGTGGGCGATGACCATGGCGCGGGTCTGGCGTTCGGTGTCGGTGACGGCGGAGCGGTAGACGAAGTCGTCGCGGAAGGTGACCAGTCCGGGGTTCTCCATGGCGCCGGCGTTGAACTCGGGGACGAAGGCCTGGTCGTAGGAGTCGAAGGGGTAGGGCTCTTCGAACTTCTCGTGGTAGCGGTCGAAGCACGCGCGGGTGACGTCGAGGATTTCGTCGGCGTCGGCGTCGAGGTAGGGGGCGAGGGAGCGGCGGCAGTGGATGCCGAAGGGGAGGTCGCGGTGTTCGGTGCGGACGGAGTGCCAGGGGCCGGCGGCGACGGCGACGAGGTAGGTGGAGATGGGTGGGGTGGGGGCGGCTTTCCAGGTGCCGTCGGTGTGTTCGGTGATGCCGTTGGCGAGGACGGTCCAGCCGTCGGGGGCTTTGACGGTGAGGGTGAAGACGGCTTTGAGGTCGGGCTGGTCGAAGGCGGCGAAGACGCGTTGGACGTCGTCCATGAACATCTGGGTGTAGACGTAGGTTTCGCCGTCGGAGGGGTCGGTGAAGCGGTGCATGCCCTCGCCGGTGCGGGAGTAGCGCATGGTGGCCCGGACGGTGAGTTCGTGGTCGCCGGCGGTGAGGTTCTTCAGGGGCAGGCGGTTGTCGTCGAGGAGTTCCGCGTCGAGGGGTTTCCCGTCGAGGGTGGCGGTGTGCAGGGTGGCCGGCTTGAGTTCGACGAAGGTGTCCGCGCCCGTGCGCGCGGTGAACCGGATGACGGTCAGGGACTCGAAGGTCTCGTCGCCGGTGGTGAGGTCGAGTTCGACGGTGTAGTCGCGGACGTCGAGGAGCTGGGCACGGGTCTGCGCTTCGTCGCGCGTCAGTACGGACATGGGGGCCATGCTGCCTGATGGCGCGGCGGGGGCACAGGGGCGGATCGGTACGCGCGGTTTGTCGCTTCTCGCGCCGGAGCCGCCGTACTAGGGGGCTGTGGGGAGCGGGGGGTGGGGGTCGTTCTCGCGTTGGAGGGGGACGCGGGTGTCGTGGATGGTGTCCGCGGGGTCTTTGACCAGTGCGCGCAGGGCGCGTACTTCGTGTTCGAGGGCGAGGTGGCGTCGGTGGGCGTCGTAGAGGTAGCGGACTTTGGTGCGCAGTGCCCAGGGGTCGACGGGTTTCATGACGAGGTCGGCGACGCGTAGTTCGAAGGCGGCGGAGGTCAGTTCGTGGTCGGGTCCGAAGCCGGTGAGCAGGATGACGGGGATGTGCTGGGTCTGTTCCAGCCGTCGCATGTAGCGCACGACGTCGAGTCCGCTGACGCCGGGCATGCGCACGTCGAGGAGGAGCAGGCCGACCTGTCCGCGCAGTACCTGCTTGAGTGCTTCGTCGCCGCTGGTGGCGCGGGCGAGGCGGTACCCCAGGGGGGCCAGTGCGCTTTCGAGCGCGTACAGCGTGTCCTGGTGGTCGTCGACGATGAGGATCTTGGCATCCGGCGGCATGACCCGACGTCCCTCCGCGATGGGACCACCAGCTTACGTCGGAACGCTGACGGGCAGTGCTCGTCGGCTGACACGGCGTACCGGCCGGTTCGTACGGGTGGGTGGTGCGCGGCGGGCGCCGGCGGGGGTGCGGGGTGTGCGGGGGCCGGCGTGGAGGGGGGCGTCCGTCGAGGTCAGCCGGTGGTGGGGGCCGCGCCGTTGACGGTGTCGTCGGCGATGCGCTCGTGGTGGCGGATGACCTCGGCGACGATGAAGTTGAGGAACTTCTCGGCGAAGGCCGGGTCGAGTTTGGCGCTCTCGGCGAGGGCGCGCAGCCGGGCGATCTGGCGCGCCTCTCGCGCGGGGTCGGCGGCGGGCAGCTGGTGGCGGGCCTTGAGGTGGCCGACCTGCTGGGTCGCCTTGAAGCGTTCGGCGAGCATGTGGATGACGGCGGCGTCGATGTTGTCGATGCTGGCCCGCAGCCGTTCGAGCTCTTCGCGGACGGCGGGGTCGACGTCGCCGGTTGCGGTGCTGCTGGTGTCGCTGGTCGTCATGGGCGTTCACCCTAGTCCGTCGTCCCTGGTGGCGGGTTGGGCGGGCGGTGGGATCGGCGGCGGTCGGGGGTTGTCGTGCCGTCGGATCCTCGTACGGTTCGGATCCTCGTCCGGTTCGGATCCTCGTACAGTGGAGACGGCTGCACGGCGTGCCGGGACGTCTTGGGGGTACGGACGTGGCGAACGGTGGTCCGGTCGAGCACGGCTTTCCGCATCTGGAGACGGTGCGGGCGGCCGTCACCGCGCTGTACAGGCGGTTGTCGTACGACACGGTGCACCGGTTCGCGGTCAGCGTGGCCCCGGCGGACGTGGCGTTCTGCGACTCCGACGACCTGTATCTGGGGGCGCAGCGGGTGGCGCGTGAGCTGGTGCGGCACTACCGGCTGCCGGACGCCCGGATGATCGTGGGGTTCCGTGAGATGCGGCACGCGGCGAACGTGGAGCTGGCGGCGGGCCCGGAGTACTTCGTCGAGCTGAACGAACGGTTCCGGGCGCATCGGCGGGACATCGGCGCGGCGCTGGCCCACGAGATCATGCATGTCTTCCTGCACCGTCTGGGCCTGTCGTTCGCCGGGACCCGGGAGAACGAGATCCTCACCGACACGGCGACGACGTATTTGGGTGCGGGCTGGTTGCTGCTGGACGCCTATCGGGAGGACGCGGTCTCGTCGCAGAAGCTGGGGTATCTGACTCCGGAGGAGTTCGGGTACGTGCTGGCGAAGCGGGCGCTGGTCTTCGGGGAGGATCCGTCGACGTGGTTCACCAGTGCGCAGGCGTACACGGCGTATGTGCGGGGTCGGGAGCGGGCGCGGCTCGACGAGCGGCAGCCGCCGTTGTCGGCGGCGGGGTGGTCGGGGCGGCGGCGGTACGTGCGTGACCGGCGGCACGCGCAGGATCACCGGCCGCTCGCCGTCGTCGCGGACGCGCCGTACGACTTCGTCCCGGACGCGGGCGGTCCGCTGCGGGTGGCGTTCTCGTGTCCGACGTGTCTCCAGCGGATCCGGGTGCCGGTGCGCGGGCGGGTGCGGGCGCGGTGCGGGTTGTGCCGGACGGTGCTGGAGTGCGACACGTAGTCGGAGGCGGCCGGCGCCGGGACAGGGGCGGGGCCGGGCAGCTCCGGGGCCCGGGTGTCATGTCCCGTACACCCTCCCCGGCGGTTCCGCCCGCTCCAGCAGCATGCGTGCCGTCTCCCCCGCGTCCGCCGGGGTCCAGCGTGCGCCTTTGTCCACGGTCGGGCCGGCGCGCCAGCCCTCCATGACGGTGATGCGGCCGCCCTCCGCCTCGAACACGCGGCCGGTGACGCCGTCGCTGGCGGCGGAGCCGAGCCAGACGACCAGCGGGGAGACGTTCTCGGGGGCCATCGCGTCGAAGCCCGCGGCCGGTGCGGCCATGGTGTCGGCGAAGGTGCGTTCGGTCATACGGGTGCGGGCGGCGGGGGCGATGGCGTTGACCTGGACGCCGTAACGGGCGAGTTCGGCGGCGGCGACCAGGGTCAGGGTGAGGATGCCGGCCTTGGCGGCACTGTAGTTGCCCTGTCCGACCGAGCCGAGCAGTCCCGCGCCGCTGCTGGTGTTGATGATCCGGGCGCCGGGTGCGCGGCCGGCCTTGGCCTCGGCGCGCCAGTGCGCGGCGGCGTGCTTGAGGGGCAGGAAGTGGCCCTTGAGGTGGACGCGTACGACGGCGTCCCAGTCGTCCTCGTCGAGGTTGACGAGCATCCGGTCGCGCAGGAAGCCGGCGTTGTTGACGAGGGTGTCGAGGCTGCCGTACGTCTCCAGCGCGGTGGTGACGAGGGAGGCGGCGCCCTCGGCGGTGGCGATGTCGCCGGTGTGGGCGACGGCCTCGCCGCCGGCGGCGCGGATCTCGGCTGCGACGCGGGCGGCGGGGCTGCCGAGGCCGGGAGCCCCGCCGGGGTGGGAGGCGTCGCGGGGGTCGGATGCGCCGTCGAGGCCGACGTCGAGGTCGTTGACGACGAGCCGGGCGCCCTCGGCGGCGAAGGCGAGGGCGTGGGCGCGGCCCAGGCCCCGTCCGGCGCCGGTGACGACGACGACCCGCCCCGTGCACAGTCCTGTCATCTCACTCCTCCTTGTCTGACGTCGTCGCGTCTGCCGTGTCTGCCGCGTCGAGGAACGCGGGCCGCTCGCCGCCCCCGTGGACGAGGAGGCCGGCGCCGCTGATGTAGGCGGCGGCGTCGGAGGCGAGGAAGACGGCCGCCGCGCCGATGTCGCGGGGCTCGGCGAGGCGGCCGAGGGGGACGGTGCGGGCGACGGCGGCGACGCCGCCGTCGTCCCCGTAGTGGAGGTGGGACCGCTCGGTGCGGACCATGCCGGGGACGACGGTGTTGACGCGGACGTCCGGCGCCCATTCGACGGCCATCGAGCGGGCGAGGCTCTCCAGGCCTGCCTTGGCCGCGCCGTAGGCGGCGGTGCCGGGCGAGGGGCGGGAGCCGCTGACGCTGCCGATCATCACGATCGAGCCGCGGGCGCGCCGGAGCTGCTCGTAGGCGGCGAGGGACACGGTCAGCGGCGCGACGAGGTTGAGTTCGAGGACGCGGACGTGGTGTCCGGCGTCGGTGGGGGCGAGGGGGCGGTGGGGGGCGCCGCCCGCGTTGTTGACGAGTACGTCGAGGCGGGGCAGGTCGGTGAAGAAGCGCCGTACGGCTTCGGTGTCCCGGACGTCCAGTTCGGCGAACTCCGTTTTGGGCAGCGGGAGTTCGGGGGGACGGCGGGCACAGACGATGACGTGGGCGCCGGCTTCGGCGAAGGCCTGTGCGATGCCGGCGCCGACTCCGCGGGTGCCGCCGGTGATGACGGCCGTTCTGCCGTGCAGCGAGTTATCCACAGGCCCTCCCGCTCGTCCGCGGCGACTGCTAGCTTCGAAGCCTCACACCTAACAAATGTTTGGTGGAAAGGTAGCTGAGTGCGAAGGTAGCTGATGCGTCCATGGGTGTCTCCACCTCGTCCCCGGAAAAGGGGATTTCCGTCGTCACGGTCGACTTCCCGCCGGTGAACGCCGTGCCGGTGGCCGGCTGGTTCGCCCTGGCCGAGGCGGTGCGCACGGCAGGCAGCGATCCTGAGGTGCGGTGCGTGGTGCTGGCCGCCGAGGGGCGGGGCTTCAGCGCGGGCGTGGACATCAAGGAGATACAGGCGCGGGGGGACGGTGCGCTGGTGGGGGCCAACCGCGGCTGCTTCGAGGCGTTCGCCGCGGTGTACGAGTGCGAGGTACCGGTGGTGGCGGCGGTGCGGGGTTTCTGTCTGGGCGGCGGGGTGGGTCTGGTGGGGAACGCGGACGCGATCGTGGCAGGTGAGGACGCGGTGTTCGGGCTGCCGGAGCTGGACCGGGGAGCCCTCGGCGCGGCCACGCATCTGGCCCGGCTGGTCCCCCAGCATCTGATGCGCACGCTGTACTACACCTCGCGCACGGTCTCGGCCCGGGAGTTACGGGCGCACGGCGCGGTGTGGCGGGTGGTGCCGCCCGACGAGGTGGTCGCGGGCGCGCTGGAGCTGGCCCGGGAGATCGCCGCGAAGGACGGGGAGTTGCTGCGGCTGGCCAAGGCCGCTCTCAACGGGATCGATCCGGTGGACGTGCGCCGCAGCTACCGCTTCGAGCAGGGGTTCACCTACGAGGCGGGGGCGAGCGGGGTGGGCGAGCGGGTCCGGGCGCGCTTCGGAGTGGCCGAGGGGGCCGGGAAGGGGGAACGCGGGTGAGCGACAAGACGATGACCGCCGAGGAGGCGGTGTCCCGGCTGGAGAGCGGGATGACGCTGGGGATCGGCGGCTGGGGTTCACGGCGCAAGCCGATGGCATTGGTCCGCGCGCTGCTCCGCTCCGATGTCGGGGACCTGACGGTGGTGTCGTACGGCGGCCCGGACGTGGGCATGCTCGCGGCGGCCGGCCGCATCAGGAGACTGGTGACGGCGTTCGTCACGCTGGACTCGATCCCGCTCGAACCGCACTACCGGGCGGCGCGGGAGCGGGGGGCCTTCGAGCTGACGGAGGTCGACGAGGCGATGTTCATGTGGGGGCTGCGGGCGGCCGCCCACCGGATGCCGTTCCTGCCGGTGCGGGCGGGGCTGGGTTCGGACGTGATGCGGGTCAACCCGGGTCTGCGGACGGTGACCTCGCCGTACGAGGACGGGGAGACGTTCGTGGCGATGCCCGCGCTGCGGCTGGACGCGGCGCTGGTGCACGTCAACCGGACCGACCGGCTGGGCAACGGGCAGTATCTGGGGCCCGACCCCTACTTCGACGACCTGTTCTGCGAGGCGGCGGACGCGGCTTACGTGTCCTGCGAACGGGTCGTCGACACAGCCGAGTTGACGAAGGAGGCGGCGCCACAGTCGCTGCTGCTCAAGAGGCACACGGTGACGGGTGTGGTCGAGGCCCCGAACGGGGCGCACTTCACGTCCTGCGCGCCCGACTACGGCCGGGACGAGGCGTTCCAGAAGCGGTACGCGACCACGGCGTGGCCGCAGTTCTCGGCGCGGTACCTCGCCGGGGACGAACGGGCGTACCAGTCGGCGGTCGGGGAGGAGCCGTGAAGGAGCGGGAGCGGACCGGGCGCGGATCGGCGGCACACGGAGGGCCGGCGGAAGCGCGGGGCCACAAGGCGGAGGCGCGGGACGGCTCGGCGGGGGTGGGGGCCGGTTCGACGGAGGTGGGGGCCGGTTCGGCGGAGGTGGGGACCGGTTCGACGAAGGTGGGGGCCGGTTCGGCGGAGGTGGGGGCCGGTTCGGCGGAGGTGGGAACCGGCTCGATGGCGGTCACCCGGGCCGAGTACTGCGTCGTCGCCTGCGCGGAGGTGTGGCGAGGGGCGGGTGAGGCCCTGGTGAGCCCGATGGGGCTGATCCCCTCGGTCGGCGCCCGGCTCGCCCGGCTCACCTTCGCTTCCCAGGTGCTGCTCACCGACGGCGAGGCGCTGCTCGTCGACCCGGCCGGCGCCGTCGAGGGGTGGCTGCCCTACCGGCAGCATCTGGCGCTGGTGACGGGAGGGCGGCGGCACGTGATGATGGGGGCGAGCCAAATAGACCGGTTCGGCAACCAGAACATCTCGTGCATCGGCGACTGGGCGCGGCCGACGCGACAGTTGCTCGGGGTGCGGGGAGCGCCCGTCAACACCCTGAACAACCCTACGAGTTACTGGGTGCCGAGGCACTCGCGGCGGGTCTTCGTGGAGAAGGTCGACATGGTGTGCGGGGTGGGGTACGACCGAGCCGGCGACGCCCCTCACCACCGTCTCGTGCGGGTGGTCACCGACCTGTGCGTCCTGGACTTCGGCGGCCCCGACCGTTCGATGCGGCTGGTCTCGCTGCATCCGGGGGTGAGCGTGAAGGAGGTGCGGGAGGCGACGGGGTTCGCGCTCGCCGTCCCGGACGAGGTGCCGTACACGCGGGAGCCGACGGTGGAGGAGTTGCGGCTGATCCGTGAGGTGATCGATCCGGGGGGCGCCCGGGTGCGGGAGGTCGCGCACTGATGGAGACCGCGTTCACCCGGCTGGTCGGCGTCCGGTGTCCGATCGTGCAGACGGGGATGGGGTGGGTGGCCGGGCCGCGTCTGGTGTCGGCGGTGGCGAACGCGGGTGCGCTGGGCGTCCTCGCCTCGGCGACGATGACCGTCGACGGGCTGCGGGAGGCGATACATGAGGTGAAGTCCCGTACGGACGCACCGTTCGGGGTCAATCTGCGGGCGGACGCGCGGGATGCCGGGGACAGGGTGCGGGTGATGGTGGACGAGGGGGTGCGGGTGGCGTCGTTCGCGCTGGCCCCCTCCCGGGAGCTGATCGCCGAGCTGAAGGAGGCCGGTGTCGTCGTGATCCCGTCCGTGGGGGCGCGCCGGCACGCGGAGAAGGTCGTGGCATGGGGTGCGGACGCGGTGCTGGTGCAGGGCGGTGAGGGCGGCGGGCACACCGGGGACGTGGCGACGACGGTGCTGCTGCCGCAGGTCGTGGACGCCGTGGACGTGCCGGTGGTGGCGGCGGGCGGCTTCTTCGACGGCCGGGGCCTGATCGCGGCGCTGGCGTACGGGGCGGCGGGGATCGCGATGGGCACGCGGTTCCTGCTGACGTCGGACTCGACGGTGCCGGACGCGGTGAAGGCGCGGTATCTGGCGGCGACGGTCCGGGACGTGACGGTGACGCGGGCGGTGGACGGCCTGCCGCACCGCATGCTGCGTACGGAGCTGGTGGAGTCGCTGGAGCGGTCGGGGCGGGTGCGGGCGCTGTCGCGGGCGGTGCGGCATGCGGCTCGGTTCCGGCGGCTGTCGGGGCTGGGGTGGGGGCAGATGGTGCGTGAGGGATTGGCGTTGCGGCACGGCAAGGACCTGTCGTGGAGTCAGGTGCTGCTCGCCGCGAACACGCCGATGCTGCTGCGGTCGGCGATGGTGGACGGGCGGACGGATCTGGGGGTGATGGCGGCGGGGCAGGTGGCGGGGGTGATCGAGGATCTGCCCTCGTGCGCGGAGTTGGTGGAGCGGCTGATGGACGAAGCCCGGTCGGCCGTGGACGCGTTGCCGGTGTCCGGTGGTGCCGGGCCGGCATGACAAGGACGGTCGTCGAGCGGTGGTCGGGCTCGGGGGGCGAACGCCGTGGGTGAAGGCGTCGGCGAGGGTGCAGGCGCGGACGACATCCGCCCCGGCCCGAGTGTGCTGACGCTCGCTCAGACTCGTTCGACGATGGTGACGTTGGCTTGGCCGCCGCCCTCGCACATGGTCTGGAGGCCGTAGCGGCCGCCGGTGCGTTCCAGTTCGTTCAGGAGGGTGGTCATGAGTTTGGCGCCCGTCGCGCCGAGCGGGTGGCCGAGGGCGATCGCGCCGCCGTTGACGTTGACCTTGGAGGGGTCCGCGCCGGTCTCCTTCAGCCAGGCCAGGACGACGGGTGCGAACGCCTCATTGATCTCGACGAGGTCGATGTCGTCGAGGGACAGGCCCGTCTTCTTCAGGGCGTGGGCGGTGGCGGGGATGGGGGCGGTGAGCATGCGGACGGGGTCCTCGCCGCGCACCGACAGGTGGTGGACGCGGGCGCGGGGGGTCAGGCCGTGTTCGCGCACCGCGCGTTCGGAGGCGAGCAGCAGGGCGGCCGCTCCGTCGGACACCTGGGAGGAGCAGGCGGCGGTGACGGTTCCGCCGGGGATGACGGGCTTGAGTTGGGCCATCTTCTCCAGGGAGGTGTCGCGGCGGGGTCCTTCGTCGACGGTGACGTCGCCGTAGGGGACGGTCTCGCGTTCGAAGCGGCCCTCGTCGACGGCGCGCAGCGCCCGCCGGTGGGAGCGCAGCGCGAACTCCTCCTGGTCGGTGCGGCTGATGCCCCACTTGGCGGCGATCATCTCGGCGCCGGCGAACTGGTTGACGGGCCGGTCGCCGTAGCGGGCGCGCCAGCCTTCGCTGCCGGCGAAGGGGCCCTGGGTGAAGCCGAGCGGTTCGGCGGCCTGCCGGGTGGCGTAGGCGATGGGGATCTGCGACATGTTCTGCACGCCGCCGGCGACGACGAGGTCCTGGGTGCCGGAGAGCACGCCCTGCGCGGCGAAGTGCACGGCCTGCTGGGAGGATCCGCACTGCCGGTCGACGGTGACGCCGGGCACCTCCTCGGGCAGTCCGGCGGCGAGCCAGCAGGTGCGGGCGATGTCGCCGGCCTGCGGGCCGACGGCGTCCAGGCAGCCGAAGACGACGTCCTCGACGGCGGCCGGGTCGACGCCGGCCCGGGCGACGAGGGCTTTGAGGACGTGCGCGCCCAGGTCGGCGGGATGGACGCCGCTGAGTCCTCCCCCGCGTCGCCCGACGGGCGTGCGGACCGCTTCGACGATGTAGGCCTCGGCCATGTCATCCACTCCCCTGGGGAATCTGCTTGCGCGGTCATTCGCGTACGGCGATCCCGTCCAGCACCATCGACAGGTACTGGCGGGCGATGTCCTCCGGGCTGTGCTGTCCGCCGGGCCGGTACCAGGAGGCGGCGACCCAGACGGTGTCGCGGACGAACCGGTAGGTGAGCCGGACGTCGAGGTCGGCGCGGAAGGCCCGGTCGGCGACCCCGCGTTCCAGGGTGGACAGCCACGTCTTCTCGAACCTGCGCTGTGATTCGGCGAGGAACGCGAACCGTTCCTGGGCGACGAGTTGCCGGCTCTCCTTCTGGTAGATGGCGACGGCGGCGCGGTGCCGGTCGATCTCCCGGAAGGATTCGGTGACGAGCGCTTCGAGTGTCTCGCGGGGGCCGAGCCGGGCGCCGAGGACGGTGTCGTAGCCGTCCCAGAGTTCGTCGAGGAAGGTGCGCAGGATCTCCTCCAGCATCGACTCCTTGGAGTCGAAGTGGTAGTAGAGGCTGCCGGCGAGCATGCCCGCGTGGTCCGCGATCTTGCGGACGGTGGTGGCGTTGTAGCCCTGTTCGGCGAAGACCTCGGCGGCTGTGTCGAGGAGTTCGCCGCGGCGGTCGCGGGCGCCGCCGGCCGCGGCCGGTTCCGGGGCGGTCACCTGGGGCTTCTTCTTGGTAGGCACGGGTTCATTGTCGCCTCCGCCTCAGGCGCGCTGGCTGCTGACCGACAGGACTTCGCCGGTCAGGTAGGAGGAGTAGTCGGAGGCGAGGAAGACGATCACGTTGGCGACCTCCCAGGGCTCTGCGTAGCGTCCGAAGGCCTCGCGCGCGGTGAGCTCCTGGAGCAGTTGGGGGGTGGTGACCTTGGCGAGGTGCGGGTGCATGGCGAGGCTGGGGGCCACCGCGTTGACGCGTACGCCGTAGTCGGCGGCTTCGACGGCGGCGCAGCGGGTCAGTGCCATCACGCCGGCCTTGGCGGCCGCGTAGTGGGCCTGTCCGGCCTGGGCGCGCCAGCCGGCGACGGAGGCGTTGTTGACGATGACTCCGCCGCCGGTGGACCGCATGCGTCTGAGGGCGGCGCGCGTGCAGCGGAAGGTGCCGTTCAGTGTGACGTCCAGGACGCGGGTCCACTGCTCGTCGCTCATGTCGGTCAGGTGTGCGGTGCCGCCGAGGCCGGCGTTGTTGACGACGACGTCGAGCCGTCCGTGCCCGTCGACGGCGGCGTCGAACAGGGCGCGGACCTGGTCCTCGTCCGTCACGTCGCACGGCAGGGCGGTCACCGCGGCGTCGCCGAACTCGGCGGCGAGTGCGGCGTGGTGTTCCTTGAGGCGGCGCGTGTGGGCGTCACTGATCAGTACGCGGGCGCCTTCCTGGAGGAAGCGGCGGGCGGTGGCGCCGCCGATGCCCGCGCCGGCGGCGGCGGTGACGACGGCGGTGCGGCCCGCCAGAAGTCCGTGTCCGGGGACGTAGGCCGGAGTCTCGACGCCTGTCATAGGACCACGCTAACCTACCAAACACTTGTTAGGGAAGGAGGTCGTCGATGGATCTCGCCTTCACGCCCGAAGAGGAAGCGCTTCGGGCCGGGGCCCGTGCCTGGCTGGCGGCGCATGTGCCGTCGTCGCCCCTGCCCTCGCTCGAGACCGAGGCCGGTTTCGCCGCGCACCGCGCCTGGGAGGCCGAGCTCGCCGCGGACCGCTGGTCGGTGGTGAACTGGCCGACGGCGTACGGGGGGCGGGACTGCGGGCTGATCGGCTGGCTGCTGTTCGAGGAGGAGTACTACGCGGCCGGCGCGCCCGGACGCGTCAACCAGAACGGCGTGAGCCTGCTGGCCCCCACCCTGTTCGAGCACGGCACCGAGGAGCAGCGCGACCGCGTCCTGCCGTCGATGGCGACCGGCGAGGTGGTGTGGGCGCAGGCCTGGTCGGAGCCCGAGGCCGGCTCGGACCTGGCGTCCCTCCGGTCCAGGGCGGTGCGCACGGCCGGCGGCTGGCTCCTGAGCGGGCAGAAGACGTGGTCCTCCCGCGCCGCCTTCGCCGACCGGGCCTTCGGGCTGTTCCGCAGCGACCCCGACGCGCCGAAGCCCCACCAGGGCCTCACCTACGTCATGTTCGACCTGCGGGCGCCGGGCGTCACGGTCCGTCCGATCGGCCGGCTCGACGGGAAGCCGGCGTTCGCCGAGGTGTTCCTGGACGAGGTGTTCGTGCCGGACGAGGACGTCATCGGCGAGCCCGGGCGGGGCTGGCGGATCGCCATGGCGACGGCCGCCAACGAACGCGGTCTCACCCTGCGCTCCCCCGGCCGCTTCCTGGCGAGCGCGGACCGGCTGCGGGACTTGTGGCGGGCACGGGGTGCCCCCGAGTGGGCACGGGAGCGGGTCGCCGACGCCGTGATCGGAGCCCGCGCCTACCGGTTGTTCACCTTCGCGGCCGCGTCCCGCTTCCTGGCGGGCGAGTCCCTGGGGCCCGAGTCCAGCCTGAACAAGGTGTTCTGGTCCGAGTACGACATCGCGCTGCACGAGACGGCCCTCGACCTGCTCGGCGGGGACGGCGAGCCGGCCGACGCCGACTGGGCCGAGCGGTACGTGTTCGCGCTCGCCGGCCCGATCTACGCCGGGGCCAACGAGATCCAGCGGGACATCATCGCCGAACGCCTGCTCGGCCTGCCGAAGGGGCGCCGCTGATGCGTTTTCTCCTCGACGACCTGCAGCGGGACTTCGCGGCCTCGCTGCACGCGATGCTCACCGCGGCGGGCACGCCCTCGGTGATACGGGACTGGAGTCGCGGCGACCCGGCGGGCGGCCGTGCGCTGTGGTCCCGTGTCGCGCAGGCGGGCGTCTTCGCGCTGGCGGTTCCGGAGGAGTACGAGGGGCTGGGGCCGCGGCCCGTCGAAGTCGCCGTCGCCTTCGTCGAGTTGGGGCGGCACGCGGTGCCGGGGCCGCTCGTGGAGACGGTGGCCGCCGCCGCGCTGCTGGCGCGGACCCCGCACGCGAAGCGCTTCCTGCCGGGGATCGCGGCCGGGGAGACGATGGCGACGCTGGCGTACGACGGTGTGCGCGCCCTCGACGGCGACGCGGCGGCGCTGCACCTGTCGCTCTGCGCCGAGGGGCTGCGACTGGCCCCCGGCGCGGGCCCCGTCCGCACCGGCCTCGACCCCGCCCGCCGCCTCACCGCCCTCCTCCCGGGCGGCGAACTCCTCACCCCCGCGCCGGCGTCCCCCCTGCTGTGGGCGCGCCTCGCCACCGCTGCCCAGGCCCTGGGCGTCGGCCTGACTCTGCTCGAGCGCACCGTGGCCCACGTCGGGCGGCGCACCCAGTTCGGCGTGCCGATCGGCTCCTTCCAGGCGGTCAAGCACCGGCTGGCGGACGCGAAGATCGCCCTGGAGTTCGCCCGCCCGCTGGTCCTGGGAGCCGCCCTCACCATGACCCCGGCCGACGTGGCCGCCGCGAAGGTCAGCGCCTGCGAGGCGGCGTACACCACCGCCCGCGCCGCCCTGCACCTGCACGGCGCGCTCGGCTACACAGCCGAACACGACCTCTCCCTGTGGCTCACCAAGGCCCAAGCCCTCCGCCACTCCTGGGGCACCCCCCAAGCCTGCCGCACCACAGTCCTCGGCACAGCCTGACTCAACGGCCCCGCACGATGCCCTGGCTGCGCGCCGCCGCCGGCCACTGGGGGAACTCACCGAGGAGCCGGTCGTACAGCTCCGCGTCGGTCATCCGCCGCGGGTCGGAACCGGCGTGGAAGAAACCGGCGTTGTCGACGACCCGCTTTGCGCGGCCGTGCGCGAGGTGGTCCGCCGTACCGGCGCGCAGCTCACGCTGGCCGCCGGCGACCGTGCTCGGCGAGGGACGCCCCGGCGCTCTTGTACAGGCGGCCCAGCGCGGGCGCGGTCTCCTCCACCTTGCTGAGACTGATCGCGACCACGGGCTCGCTCTCCCACACCCGCACACAGTGCGACGGCGCCTGCCCGGGGTCCGGTCGGGGACTGGGCAGGCGCCGTCTGTGTTCCGCACGCCTTTGTACGGGACGTGTGTGAGGTGCCGTCAGACCGTCAGGGCGCGGTCCGTCGGGCGGATCGGGGCCGGCAGGTCGCTGGCTCCGCTCAGGTGGCGGTCGACGCCGCGGGCGGCCGAGCGGCCTTCCGCGATCGCCCACACGATGAGGGACTGGCCGCGGCCGGCGTCGCCGGCGACGTAGACGCCCGGGACGTTGGTCTGGAAGTCGGCGTCGCGGGCGATGTTGCCGCGCTCGTCGAGCTCCAGGCCGAACTGCTCGACCAGGCCGTTCTCGCGGTCGGTGCCGGTGAAGCCCATGGCGAGGGTGACCAGCTGGGCGGGGATCTTGCGCTCGGTGCCCGGCTTCGGGGTCAGCTTGCCCTCGATGAACTCCACCTCGGTGAGGTGCAGCCACTGGACGTTGCCGTCCTCGTCACCCTCGAAGTGGGTGGTGGAGACGGCGTAGACCCGCTCGCCGCCCTCCTCGTGCGCCGAGGTGACCTTGTAGAGCATCGGGAAGGTCGGCCACGGCTGGGCGACGGCGTTCCGCTCCTCGCCCGGGCGGGGCATGATCTCCAGCTGGGTGACGGAGGCCGCGCCCTGGCGGTGGGCGGTGCCCACGCAGTCCGCGCCGGTGTCGCCGCCGCCGATGACGACGACATGCTTGCCCTCGGCGGAGATCGGGGGCGCCACGAAGTCGCCCTCCTGCACCTTGTTGGCCAGCGGCAGGTACTCCATGGCCTGGTAGACGCCCTTGAGCTCGCGTCCGGGGACGGGCAGGTCGCGGGCTGTGGTGGCGCCGGCGGCGATGACGACCGCGTCGTAGCGCTTCTTCAGGTCGGTCGCCTTGAGGTCGCGGCCGATCTCCACGCCGGTGCGGAAGCGGGTGCCCTCCGCGCGCATCTGCTCGATACGGCGGTTGATGTGCCGCTTCTCCATCTTGAACTCGGGGATGCCGTAGCGCAGGAGGCCGCCGATACGGTCCGCGCGCTCGTAGACGGCGACGGTGTGGCCGGCCCGGGTCAGCTGCTGGGCGGCGGCCAGACCGGCCGGGCCCGAGCCGATCACGGCGACCGTCTTGCCGGACAGACGCTCGGGCGCCTGCGGGGCGACGTCACCGGTCTCCCACGCCTTGTCGATGATCGAGACCTCGACGTTCTTGATGGTCACCGGCGACTGGTTGATGCCGAGCACGCACGCCGACTCGCACGGGGCCGGGCACAGCCGCCCGGTGAACTCCGGGAAGTTGTTCGTCGCGTGGAGCCGCTCCGAGGCGGCCGCCCAGTCCTCACGGTAGGCGTAGTCGTTCCACTCGGGGATCAGGTTCCCCAGCGGACAGCCGTTGTGGCAGAACGGGATGCCGCAGTCCATGCACCGGCTGGCCTGCTTGCTGATGATCGGCAGCAGCGAGCCGGGGACGTAGACCTCGTTCCAGTCCTTGATGCGGACGTCGACGGGGCGGGACTTGGCGACCTCACGCCCGTGGTTCAGGAAGCCCTTCGGGTCAGCCATTGATCGCCGCCTCCATCATCTTCTCGGTGATCTCGGTCTCGGAGAGACCGGCCTGCTCGGCGGCGACCTTGGCGGCGAGCACTGACTTGTACGTGCTGGGGATGATCTTGCTGAAGCGCTCCACGGCGTCGTCCCACTCGGCGAGCAGCTTCTCGGCGACCGTCGAGCCGGTCTCCTCGGCGTGGCGGCGCACCACGTCGTGCAGCCACTGCTTGTCGGTGTCGTCCAGGGCCTCGATCGCGTCGACGTTGCCCACGTTGACGTTGTCGCGGTCCAGGTCGATGACGTAGGCGATGCCGCCCGACATGCCGGCCGCGAAGTTGCGGCCCGTCTCGCCGAGGACGACCGCGTGACCGCCGGTCATGTACTCGCAGCCGTGGTCGCCCACGCCCTCGGAGACGACCGTCGCGCCGGAGTTGCGGACGCAGAACCGCTCACCGGTGCGGCCGCGCAGGAACAGCTCGCCGCCGGTCGCGCCGTAGGCGATCGTGTTGCCCGCGATCGTCGAGTACTCGGCGAGGTGATCGGCGCCCCGGTCGGGACGGACGATCACGCGGCCGCCGGAGAGGCCCTTGCCGACGTAGTCGTTGGCGTCGCCCTCCAGGCGCAGCGTGACGCCGCGCGGCAGGAACGCGCCGAAGGACTGGCCCGCGCTGCCGGTGAAGGTGATGTCGATGGTGTCCTCGGGCAGGCCCGCGCCGCCGAACTTCTTCGTCACCTCATGGCCGAGCATGGTGCCGACCGTGCGGTTGATGTTGCGGATCTGGACCTGGGCGCGCACCGGCTGGGCGTCGGTCGCGGAGTCCGCGGCCAGGGCGTCGGCGGCGAGCTTGATCAGCTCGTTGTCGAGCGCCTTGGCCAGGCCGTGGTCCTGGCCGACGACCTGGTGCATCGCCGCGCCCTCGGGCAGTTCGGGCACGTGGAAGAGGGGCTCCAGGTTCAGGCCCTGCGCCTTCCAGTGGTCGACGGCCCGCGTCACGTCGAGGACCTCGGCGTGGCCGACGGCCTCCTCGATGGAGCGGAAGCCCAGCTCGGCCAGCAGCTCGCGGACCTCCTGCGCGATGAACTGGAAGAAGTTCACCACGTGCTCGGCCTTGCCGGTGTAACGCTCGCGCAGCGTCGGGTTCTGGGTGGCGATGCCCACCGGGCAGGTGTCCAGGTGGCAGACGCGCATCATGACGCAGCCGGAGACGACGAGCGGCGCGGTCGCGAAACCGAACTCCTCGGCGCCGAGCAGCGCGGCGATGATCACGTCGCGGCCGGTCTTGAGCTGGCCGTCGGTCTGGACGACGATCCGGTCGCGCAGGCCGTTGAGCAGCAGGGTCTGCTGGGTCTCGGCGAGGCCGAGCTCCCAGGGGCCGCCCGCGTGCTTCAGCGAGGTCAGCGGGGAGGCGCCGGTGCCGCCGTCGTGGCCGGAGATGAGGACGACGTCCGCGTGCGCCTTGGACACGCCCGCCGCGACCGTGCCGACGCCGACCTCGGAGACCAGCTTCACGTGAATCCGCGCCTGCGGGTTCGCGTTCTTCAGGTCGTGGATCAGCTGGGCCAGGTCCTCGATGGAGTAGATGTCGTGGTGCGGCGGCGGGGAGATCAGGCCGACGCCGGGGGTGGAGTGCCGGGTCTTGGCCACCCACGGGTACACCTTGTGGCCGGGCAGCTGGCCGCCCTCGCCGGGCTTGGCGCCCTGGGCCATCTTGATCTGGATGTCGTCCGCGTTGACCAGGTACTCCGAGGTCACGCCGAAGCGGCCGGAGGCGACCTGCTTGATCGCGGAGCGGCGCGCCGGGTCGTACAGGCGCTCCGGGTCCTCGCCGCCCTCACCGGTGTTGGACTTGCCGCCCAGCTGGTTCATGGCGATGGCGAGGGTCTCGTGCGCCTCCTGGGAGATGGAGCCGTACGACATGGCGCCGGTGGAGAAGCGCTTGACGATCTCGGAGACGGGCTCGACCTCGTCGATGGAGATCGGCTGCCGGTCACCGGACTTGAAGCCGAACAGGCCGCGGAGCGTCATGAGCCGCTCGGACTGCTCGTTCACACGGTCCGTGTACTTCTTGAAGATGTCGTAGCGGCCGGTGCGCGTGGAGTGCTGGAGGCGGAAGACCGTGTCCGGGTCGAACAGGTGCGGCTCGCCCTCGCGGCGCCACTGGTACTCGCCGCCTATCTCCAGGGCCCGGTGGGCCGGCGCGATGCCGGACGCCGGGTAGGCCTTGGCGTGGCGGGCGGCGACCTCCTGGGCGACGACGTCGATGCCGACGCCGCCGATCTTGGTGGCGGTGCCGTCGAAGTACTTCTCCACGAAGGCCTCGTCGAGGCCGACGGCCTCGAAGACCTGGGCGCCGCGGTAGGAGGCGACGGTGGAGATGCCCATCTTGGACATGACCTTCAGGACGCCCTTGCCGAGGGCGTAGATCAGGTTGCGGATGGCCTTCTCGGCCTCGATGTCCGACAGGAAGGTGCCCGCGCGGACCAGGTCCTCGACGGACTCCATGGCCAGGTAGGGGTTGACGGCGGCCGCGCCGAAGCCGATCAGCAGGGCCACGTGGTGGACCTCGCGGACGTCGCCGGCCTCGACCAGCAGGCCCACCTGGGTGCGCTGCTTGGTGCGGATGAGGTGGTGGTGGACGGCCGCGGTGAGCAGCAGCGACGGGATCGGCGCGTGCTCGGCGTCGGAGTGCCGGTCGGACAGGACGATCAGACGGGCGCCGTTGTCTATGGCGGCGTCGGCCTCGGCGCAGATCTCCTCGATGCGGGCGGCCAGCGCGTCGCCGCCGCCGTGCACCCGGTACAGGCCGGAGAGGGTCGCGGCCTTGAAGCCGGGCATGTCGCCGTCGGCGTTGATGTGGATGAGCTTGGCCAGCTCGTCGTTGTCGATGACCGGGAACGGCAGGGTGACGCTGCGGCAGGAGGCCGCCGTCGGCTCCAGCAGGTTGCCCTCGGGGCCCAGCGAGGAGCGCAGCGAGGTGACGAGCTCCTCGCGGATGGCGTCCAGCGGCGGGTTGGTGACCTGGGCGAACAGCTGGGTGAAGTAGTCGAAGAGCAGTCGCGGGCGCGAGGACAGCGCGGCGATCGGCGAGTCGGTGCCCATCGAGCCGATCGGCTCGGCGCCGGCCTTGGCCATCGGCGCGAGGATGACGCGCAGCTCCTCCTCGGTGTAGCCGAAGGTCTGCTGGCGGCGGGTGACCGAGGCGTGGGTGTGCACGATGTGCTCGCGCTCGGGCAGGTCGACCAGCTCGATCTCGCCGGCCTCCAGCCACTCGGCGTAGGGGTGCTCGGCGGCGAGCTGCGCCTTGATCTCGTCGTCCTCGATGATGCGGTGCTCGGCGGTGTCGACGAGGAACATGCGGCCGGGCTGCAGCCGGCCCTTGCGGACGACCTTGGCGGGGTCGATGTCGAGGACGCCGACCTCGGAGCCGAGGACGACGAGGCCGTCGTCGGTGACCCAGTAGCGGCCGGGGCGCAGGCCGTTGCGGTCGAGGACGGCGCCGACCTGGGTGCCGTCGGTGAAGGTGACGCAGGCGGGGCCGTCCCAGGGCTCCATCATCGTGGAGTGGAACTGGTAGAAGGCGCGCCGGGCCGGGTCCATGGAGTCGTGGTTCTCCCACGCCTCCGGGATCATCATCAGCACGGAGTGCGGCAGCGAGCGTCCGCCCAGGTGGAGGAGTTCGAGCACCTCGTCGAAGGACGCCGAGTCGGAGGCGTCCGGCGTGCAGACGGGGAAGATCCGCTCGATGGCCTTGTCGTCCGTGCCGAACAGGTCCGAGACCAGCTGGGACTCGCGGGCGCGCATCCAGTTGCGGTTGCCCTTGACGGTGTTGATCTCACCGTTGTGCGCGACGAAGCGGTACGGGTGGGCGAGCGGCCAGCTCGGGAAGGTGTTCGTGGAGAAGCGGGAGTGGACCAGGGCGACGGCCGAGGCGAAGCGGCGGTCGGACAGGTCGGGGAAGAACGGCTCCAGCTGGCCGGTGGTGAGCATGCCCTTGTGGACGATGGTCCGCGCGGACAGCGAGGGGAAGTAGACGCCGGCCTCGCGCTCGGCGCGCTTGCGCAGCACGAAGGCCTTGCGGTCGAGGGCGATGCCCTCGCTGGCGCCGTCGGTGACGAAGATCTCCCGGAAGGCGGGCATCGTCGAACGCGCGGTAGCGCCGAGCAGCTCGGGGGCGACGGGGACCTCGCGCCAGCCGAGGACGGTGAGGCCCTCCTCGCCGGCGATCGTCTCGATGCGCGAGACGGCTTCCTGGGCGCCGTCCTCGGGGAGGAAGGCGATGCCGACGGCGTAGGAACCGGCCTCGGGCAGGTCGAATCCGGCGACCTCGCGGAAGAAGGCGTCCGGGACCTGGGTGAGGATGCCCGCGCCGTCGCCGGAGTCCGGCTCGGAGCCGGTGGCGCCGCGGTGCTCGAGGTTGCGCAGGACGGTCAGCGCCTGCTCGACCAGCGTATGGCTCGCCTCGCCCGTCAGAGTGGCCACGAATCCGACGCCGCAGGCGTCGTGCTCGTTGCGGGGGTCGTACATACCCTGCGCAGCAGGGCGAGCATCCATGAAGGACCAGTTTCGGCCATTCGTGGAGTGCTGGGACGGCTGGCGCGGCGTACGCATCGGCTCTCCCGTCGTCGTCAAGTGGCATATGCAGATTGCCGAGGGACGACGTTGGCCCTCTGCGTGGGTGCAAAATTTCGTGCAGGTTACATGATGGAGCGGTTCTCGGGAAGCGGATACTCCGTTCCAACATGCGGACACCGTGGGGGTGCGGAGGAGTGTCGCGGCACGGCTCGAAGTATGTGGGTGCCGACGCGGACGGGGATCGATCGGATCGGTGTCCATCGGCGGTGGAGGCGGAAGGAGCGATGTCGCTCATCCCGCGAGTGCGCGGCAGGCGTCATTGCCCACAGCGCTTACGGCTCATGCCCGGTGGTCATGCGGTCGAAACCAGCGAGTAACGGCTACTTATGCGGTCCCTCGCATAGGTAGCATCCGCGTCATCCTACGGCGGTTCCGAACAGGCTGCCCAGGGCGTACGTCACACCGGCGGCCGCTCCGCCGAGGGCGAGCTGGCGCAGGCCGCTGTACCACCAGCTGCGCGCCGTCACCCTGGCCACGACCGCACCGCACAGGAAGAGCCCGACCAGCGCGAGCAGCACGGCGGGCCACAGGGCGCTCGCCCCGAGCAGATACGGCAGGACGGGCAGCAGCGCGCCGAGCGCGAAGGCGCCGAAGCTCGACACGGCGGCGACCGCCGGCGAGGGCAGGTCGCCGGGATCGATGCCCAGCTCCTCGCGGGCGTGTATCTCCAGGGCCTGTTCGGGATCGCGCGACAGCTGCCGGGCGACCTGCCGGGCGAGGGAGGCCTCGACGCCCCGTGCCTCGTACAGCGCGGCGAGCTCCGCCTCCTCGTCCTCGGGGTGCTTGTGCAGCTCCCGGCGTTCGACGTCGAGCTCGGCCTCGACGAGCTCGCGCTGCGAGGCGACGGAGGTGTACTCGCCGGCGGCCATGGAGAACGCGCCGGCCGCGAGTCCGGCGAGCCCGGTGAGCACGATGCCCGCGCGGCCGACCGACCCGCCGGCGACGCCGGTCATCAGGGCGAGGTTGGAGACCAGGCCGTCCATCGCACCGAAGACGGCGGGACGCAGCCAGCCTCCGTTCACGTCGCGGTGGGTGTGGTTGTCACGGTGCGCTTCGTGCAGCGCGGCTTCCGTCTCGATGATGGCCACGGGACTCCCCCATTAACTGAGCCTAAGCTAACTTTGGACTTCTTCTACCCTTTGACAACGTCCACCCTACGGCCGCGATTCCCCGCCCGCCAGCAAGGAGAGGCTGCCTTAACCTGCGCTTTCTCCGGTTTCGCTCACCTGAACGACTCGCTGTCGACCGGGTGACATGGCGGCCGCGCAGGCTCAGGTCAACCGCCGACGGTGGGACACATCCGCAAAGGGCTCCGCGCCCGTGCGCAGCCCCCTCAGGAGAGGCCCCGTATGGCATCGACCGCCTGCATCACCTCGGTGACGGCGCCGGGGGACGCCGTCGGACTGCGCGAACGGGCCCGCGGCGCGCTGCTCGGCCTCGCCGTCGGAGACGCCCTCGGAGCACCGGCCGAGAACATGAGGCCCTCGCAGATCCGCGCCCGCTGGGGCCGCGTCACGGGGTACGTCGCCGAGAAGCCGGCCGGCACGGACGACACCGAGTACGCGATCTTCTCGGGGCTGCTGTTGGCCCGGCACGGCTCGGCGCTCACCCCGGCGCATGTGGAGGCGGCCTGGCACCAGTGGATCGCAGGTCGCGCCGAGGGGCCCTTCCGCGGGGCGGGCTTCAGCGAGCGCGGCACCCTGGAGAACCTGCGCCGCGGGCTGGCCGCGCCCGTCTCCGCCCAGCACCGGCACGCCTGGAGCGACGGCCTCGCCATGCGCGCGGCGCCTTTCGGCGTCTTCGCCGCCGGCCGCCCCGCCGAGGCGGCCCGGCTCGTCGCCGTCGACGGCTCGGTCAGCCATGACGGCGAGGGCATCCACGGCGGGCAGGCGGTCGCGGCGGGCGTCGCGGCGGCGATGGCGGGCGCCTCCCCGGTCGCCGTCGTCGCCGCCGCGCTGGCCGTCATCCCCGAGGACTCCTGGACGGCCCGCTCCCTGCGCCGCGCGGTCACGGTCGCCCATCGCGGCGAACGGGCGGTCCGCTCGGCCGTCGTGATCGGCGGCTATCCGTGGACCGACCTGGCCCCCGAGGCCGTGGCGCTCGCCTTCGGCGCGTACGCGGCGGCGGACGGCGACTTCCGGGACGCCGTGCTGACGGCCGTGAACATGGGCCGCGACGCCGACACCACGGCTGCGGTGGCGGGCGCGCTGGCGGGGGCGACCCAGGGTGTCTCGGCGATCCCGCTGGAGTGGGCGGCCCCCATCGGCCCGGCGCGCGGCACGTGCCTGCCCTCCATGGCGGGCCACCACATCCTGGACGTGGCGGAACTGCTGATCCCCGACGAGGACCGCCGATGGGACACCACCGGCTCCACCCCCGCCCCCCACGAGGCGGAGGCCCTCTCATGACCCCACCGGCCCCCTGGACCGAAACCACCCCACCGGCGACACACCCCACCGAACCCACAACCGCGCCACCACCGGAGAAGGCCACACCCGGGACACCGCCAGAGGACGCCACACCCGGGACACCACCGGAGAAGACCACACCCGGAGGACCGCCGGAGAAGGCCACACCCGGGGCACCGCCGGAGAGGGCCGCATCCGGAGCACCGCCGGACGACGCCACGCTCGCGGCACCGCCGGGCCACGCCGCACACGCGGCGCAGTCTGTCGACGCCGCACTCACAGCACCGCCGAACAGCCCCCCACCCCTCGCCCAGCCGAACGAACCCGCACCCCAGGCACGACCGGACGAAACCGCACCCCTCGCACCGCCGGACGAAGCCGCACCCCCGGCACGACCGAACAGCCCCGCGCCCCCGGTGCAGCTCCACGGTCGCGCGGTCGCCGACGGTGGGGGCGCCCCACAGGGGCCACCCGCACCCGGCGACGAAAGCCGCACGGGCGGT
Source organism: Streptomyces sp. NPDC088254 (assembly GCF_044740925.1). Classification (NCBI taxonomy): domain Bacteria; kingdom Bacillati; phylum Actinomycetota; class Actinomycetes; order Kitasatosporales; family Streptomycetaceae; genus Streptomyces; species Streptomyces sp. NPDC088254. Next base: position 269,958 of record NZ_JBIURQ010000009.1, read on the forward strand.
GCGGGTGGAAAACACCGCCCGGCCGAAGGCGAAGCGGAGGCCGGAAAGCCGCCAGCCCGCGGTCAGGCACCCCGCACCGAGGGCCTCCTGCTGGGCCTAGCCGCAGGCGACGCCGCCGGATGGCCCGCCGCCCGCCACCGAGCCGCCCGCATGCCGGAGTGGACCCGCCGCCTCACCCGCGAGCTCGACATCTTCGCCGAGCAGAACGCGACGACCACGCTCCCCGTCCCCATCGCCCTCAACCAGTCCCCCGAACCCCTCCGCCTCGGCCCCTCCGACGACGCCGAATGGGCGGCCTTCGCCGCTGAGGCCGTCCTGCGCGCCGGCGACGACACCGCTCTGGGCGACCTCAGCCGGGACCGCCGGATGCGCGCCGCCATCGACCTCACCTGGAACGCCCTCGCCGCCGAGGTCGCCGCCGCGGCCGAACGCGCCCCGGAGACCGAGTCGGCCGTACTGCCCCTGCGCGCCCGCATCTCCGTACGGGCCGGGCTGGGCAACCTGGCCACCGGTCTGCGCCCGCCCGCGACCGGGCACGACAACCCGCACTACTTCGACGACGCCGCCTGCGTACGCGCGTGCGTGCTCGCCGTGGCCCACCCCGGCGACCCGCGACGGGCCGCCGACCTCGCCGAGTTCGACGCCCGCTACACCCAGGACGGCGACGGCGTGCACGGCGCCCGGGCGATGGCGGCGGCGCTCGCGCTCGCCCTGGCCGGCGCGCGGACGCGGGAGTGCGTGACGGCCGCCCTCGCCGAGCTGCCCGAGGAGACGGAGATCGGCCGCAACGCCCGCCACGCGCTGGAGCTCGCGCACCGCGCGGAGAGCGCCTTCGCGCTGGTGCCTTTGCTGGAACACCAGATCGTCGACCACGTGTACAGCTACGGCGTCGCGGCCGCCGAGACCGTCCCGGTCGCCCTGGCCCTCACTCTCGCCGCCGACGGCCGGATCGCCGAGGCGGTGCCGGCGGCGGCCTGTCTGTCGCGGGTGGCGGACTCCGCCCCCGCCCTCGCGGGCGCGCTCACCGGCGCGCTGGGCGGCGCCGCCGCGATCCCCGACTCCTGGCGCGCGGCCTGCCGCACCCTCTCCGGCTGTGCGCTCCCCCGCCTCACCGACACCGACCTCGTGGAACTCGCCGGGCTCCTGGAAACCACGCGACCGGCCCCACCGGAGGGATGATTCGGGCCATGACCCCCGAAAATCGGAGAACACCCCGCACACCACCCGAAGCGCTGCCCGAAACACCCGCCGGCGGGCCCCGCGGTCCCGGCCCGGCGCTGGAGGAGCGCGTCGCCGGCGCCCTCGTCGGCGCGGCCGTCGGCGACGCCCTCGGCGGTCCCGTCGAGGGATACTCCCCCGACCAGATCCTCCAGCGGCACGGCGGCCGCGTCCACGGCGTCGTCGGCCCGTGGCACGGCGCCGACTGGCGCACGGCCCGCCCCGTCGCCCCGTACCACAAGGGCGACGGGCACGTCACCGACGACACGTTGATGACGCACGCGCTGGTCCGCGTCTACACCACGGTCCGCGACCACCTCGACGCGTACGCGCTCGCCGACCACCTGGTGCCCGACCTGATGACGAACCCGCGCTGGATCCCGGAGCTGGAGGCGGAGACGCTCCCGCTGCACCGGATCTTCCTGGCGGAGAAGTGGCTGGTGGCACGGCTGCACTACGGACACGTCGATCCCCGCGAGGCGGGCGTCGGCAACATCGTCAACTGCGGGGCGGCGATGTACACGGCCCCCGTCGGCCTGGTCAACGCCGCGAACCCGGCGGCCGCGTACGCCGAGGCGATCGATCTCGCGGGCGCCCACCAGTCGTCGTACGGCAGGGAGGCGGCCGGCGTCCTCGCGGCGGCGGTCGCGGCGGCCTCGGCTCCGGGGGGGACGCCGGACTCGGTGGTGACGGCGTGTCTGGCCCTGGCGAAGGACGGCACCCGGACGGCGATCGAGAAGGTGTGCGAGACGGCGGCCCGGTACACCGACTTCGAGTCCGCCCTGGCCCCGCTGCGTGCGGCCGTCGCCCCCTACGACACCGTGGGCCCCGACTACAGGTCCCCGGCTCCGGACGCCCGCCGTCCCTCACGTGTGCGCGCGATCGAGGAACTCCCCGTGGCGCTGGGCATGCTGGTGGTGGCCGGTGGCGACTACCGGCACGCCGTCCTGGGCGCGGTGAACTACGGCCGCGACTGCGACTCGATCGCGACCATGGCCGGCGCGATGGCCGGCGCCCTGGGCTCCCCCGTCCCGGACGAGTGGTCCAAGCGGGTCGCGGAGGCGAGCCGGCTGGACCTGTGGGAGCCGGCCCGCACGCTCACCGAGGTCGCCCGGGAGGTCTTCGCCCGTGACGTCCGCGCCCGCCGGGCCCACGAGAGCGCCTTCGCCGCCCTCGGAGGCACGCGATGCTCCGACTGACCTGGACCCAGCCGGAGGACCTCCTCGGCCACGAGCTCCGGCAGGCCGCCCAGGACGGCCGCAACGCCTCGGCCGTCGCCGCCGTCGCGGCCCGCTGGAAGAGGGCCGGCGGCTGGGACCCCCCGGCCCGGGCCGGCGCCTCTCCCGAGCCCGCCTCCCCCTACCTCCGGCTGCTCGCGGAGGACCTCCTGGACGAACTGGCCGACCTGCCCGCCGCCACGGCGGAGGACGAGCCCACCGACCTGGACGGCGTCCGGCGCCTCTGCCCGCACTGGCCCCGCCCGGCCACCGCGGCCCCCGCCCCGGCCGTCACGCCCGCCGCCCTGGAAGCCGCCTGGCTCGGCCGGGCCGTCGGCTGCCTCCTCGGCAAACCGGTGGAGAAGCTGCCCCTGGACGGCATCCGCGCCCTCGCGAGGTCCACCGGGAACTGGCCGCTGAACGGGTACTTCACCGCCCGGGGCGTCCCGGCCGACCTGCTCGCCGCGCACCCCTGGAACCGCCGCTCGGCCGCCACGTCCCTCGCCGAGAACATCGACGGCATGCCCGAGGACGACGACCTCGACTACCCCCTGCTCAACCTGCTCCTGCTGCAACGCCACGGCCACGGCTTCACCACCGCCGACGTCGCCCGGCTCTGGCTGGACGAACTCCCCGCCGGCCGCGCCTTCACCGCCGAACGCCTCGCCTACCGCAACCTGCTCTGCGGCGTCGAACCCCCGCGCACCGCCGACCACCGCAACCCCTTCCGCGAGTGGATCGGCGCCCTCATCCGCGCCGACATGCACGGCTGGACCAACCCCGGCGACCCGGCCGCCGCGGCGGAACAGGCGCACCGCGACGCCACCCTCACCCACACCGCCAACGGCGTCTACGCGGCCATGTTCACGGCCGCCGCCATCGCCACCGCCGCGACCGGCGCGCACGACGTCCACGCCTGCCTCGCCGCCGGCCTCACCGTCGTACCGCCCCGCTCCCGGCTGGCCCGCGCCGTCACCCACGCCGTCCGGCTCGCCCGGTCCCACGACGACTTCGACACCGTCGTGGACGAACTCCACACCGTGTACGGCGCGACCCACCACTGGGTCCACGCCGTCCCCAACACCGCCCTGATCGCCGCCGCCCTCACCCACGCCGACGGGGACTTCACCGGATCCATCACCCGTGCGGTCGCGGGCGGCTGGGACACCGACTCCAACGGGGCCACCGCCGGCTCGGTCGCCGCGCTCCTCGCCGGCGCCCCCGCCGCCCTCCCCGACCGCTGGACGGCGCCCCTGAAGAACCGCCTCGCCACCTCGGTCGGCGGCTTCGACGGCGCCGGCTTCGACACCCTCGCCCACCTCACCCACCGGGAGGTCGCACGCCCATGACCGACATCGTCGTGCTCGGCAGCACCAACATGGACCTCGTCGCCTACGTCGCGAAGCCCCCGCAGCGCGGGGAGACCGTCACCGGGCGGGAGTTCCGCACGGTCCCCGGCGGCAAGGGCGCCAACCAGGCGATCGCCGCAGCCCACGCGGGCGCCAACGTCTCGATGATCGGCGCGGTCGGCAACGACGCCTTCGGCTCCCGACTGCGCTCCACCCTGGAGCACTCCGGCGTCGACACCGACCACCTGCGTACGGTGGAGGGCCCCTCCGGCACCGCGCACATCGTCGTCGACGACGAAGGCGGCAACGCGATCGTCGTCGTCCCCGGCGCGAACGGCACCGTCGACCACCTCGTGCCCGGCGACGAGGCCCTCATCGCCTCCGCCGACGCACTGCTGCTCCAGCTGGAGGTCCCCCTCGCGGCTGTCGTGGCCGGCGCGCAGGCGGCCCGCGACCACGGCGTGCGGACCGTCCTCACGCCCGCCCCCGCCCAGCACCTGCCCCCCGAACTTCTCGACACCACCGACCTGTTGGTGCCCAACGAGCACGAAGCCACCATCCTCACCGGCCGTATCGACCCGCGTGAGGCCGCCCTCGCCCTTCTGGACAGCGTCCCGGAGGTCGTCGTCACCCTCGGCGCGTCCGGCTGCCTGTACGCGACCCGCGGCGCCGAACCGCTGACCGTCCCCGCACCCCACGTCACCGCCGTGGACACCACCGGCGCGGGCGACACCTTCGTCGGCGCCCTCGCCGTGGCCCTCGGCGAGGAGCGTCCCGTGCGGGAGGCGCTCACGTGGGCGGCGGCCGCGGCGGCGCTGTCGGTCCAGCGATGGGGAGCGTCGGCGTCGATGCCGTACCGATCCGAGATCGACAAGCAGCACGCCTCATGACCGGGACCCGGACGGCCACCGCGTCCCCGGTGCCCGCCCCGCTGCACGGTCTGCGCGTCCTGGACCTGGCCACCCTCTTCGCCGGCCCCCTCGCGGCCACCATGCTCGGCGACTTCGGCGCCGAGGTCGTCAAGGTGGAGCACCCGGACAAGCCCGACCCCTCCCGGGGGCACGGCCCGGCCAAGGACGGCGTCGGGCTGTGGTGGAAGCTCCTCGGCCGCAACAAACGCGCGATCACGCTGAACCTGTCCCGGCAGGGCGGCCGGGCCGCCCTGCTGCGCCTCGCCGCCACCGCGGACGTGATCATCGAGAACTTCCGTCCTGGGACCCTGGAGAAGTGGGACCTCGGCTGGGAGGAGCTGTCGGCCGTCAACCCCCGGCTGATCCTCACCCGGGTCACCGCCTTCGGCCAGTTCGGCCCCTACGCCCACCGCCCCGGCTTCGGCACCCTCGCCGAGGCGATGAGCGGCTTCGCCGCGATCACCGGCGAACCGGACGCGCCGCCGACCCTGCCGCCGTTCGGCCTCGCCGACTCCATCGCGGCCCTGGCGACGGCGTACGCGGTGATGACGGCCCTCGCCGCCCGCGACCGCACCGGCGAGGGGCAGGTCGTCGACATGGCGATCATCGAGCCGATCCTGACCGTCCTCGGCCCCCAGCCCCTCTGGTACGACCAGCTGGGCTACGTGCAGGAGCGCACCGGCAACCGGTCCGCCAACAACGCCCCGCGCAACACCTACCGCGCGGCGGACGGCGGTTGGGTCGCCGTGTCGACGTCGGCGCAGTCGGTCGCCGAGCGTGTCATGCGGCTGGTCGGCCGCCCCGACCTGATCGACGAGCCGTGGTTCACCACGGGTGCCGGCCGGGCCGCCCACGCCGACGTCCTCGACGAGGCGGTCGGCCGCTGGATCGCGTCGAACACGGTCACCGACGTCCTGGCCGCCTTCGAGAAGGCGGAGGCGGCCGTCGCCCCGGTCCAGGACGTCCGGGACGTGATGACGGACCCGCAGTACCAGGCCCTGGACACGCTCACCACCGTCGATGACCCCGAACTGGGCCCGATCCGGATGCAGAACGTCCTCTTCCGGCTCTCCTCGACGCCCGGCTCGATCCGCTGGGCCGGCCGACCGCACGGCGCGGACACCGAGACCGTCCTCGCCGAGGCCGGCCTCACCCCCGCCGACCTGGCCTCCCTGCGCGCGGAGGGCGCCCTGTGACCTTCCCGCTCACCTGGCTCTACGCCCCCGGGGACCGCCCGCACGTGGTCGCCAAGGCCCTCGGCTGCGGCGCGGACGTCGTCGTGATCGACCTGGAGGACGCGGTCGCCCCGGACCGCAAGGAGTACGCCCGCGCGGCGACCGCCGAACTCCTTGCGGACACGCCGCCGGTCCCGGTCCACGTCCGGATCAACGGCCTGGACGGCCCGCTGGCCCCGGCCGACCTCGCGGCGGTGGCGGGACTGCCCGGAGTCTCGGGGCTGCGGCTGCCGAAGGTGACCTCGCCGGGGCAGATCACCCGGATCGCGGAGGCGACCGCCCCCTCGGGCGGCGGCGCGCCCCCGCTGTTCGCCTTGGTGGAGACGGCTCTCGGCATCGAACACGCCCACGCCGTGGCCTGCGCCCACCCGGCCCTGCGCGGCATCGCGCTGGGCGAGGCGGATCTACGGGCCGACCTGGGCGTACGGGAGGACGCGGGGCTCGACTGGTGCCGCTCCCGTGTGATCGTCGCCGCCCGGGCCGCCGGTCTGCCCCCGCCGCCGCAGTCCGTCCACCCCGACACCCGTGACCTGGAGGGCCTGGCGGCCTCCTGCGCCCGTGGCCGCACCCTGGGCTTCCTGGGCCGCGCCGCGATCCACCCCCGTCAGCTGCCGATCATCGAGCGGGCCTATCTGCCGACGCAGCGGGAGCTCGAGGAGGCGGAGACGATCGTGAAGGCGGCGGCGACCGAACAGGGGGCGCAGGCCCTCCCGGACGGCCGCTTCATCGACGCGGCGGTGGTGGCTGCGGCCCAGCGCACGCTGTCCCTGGCCCGCAGCGGCTGAACCCCGGCCCCGACACGCGGTGAGGGCGCCCGGAGACCCCGGGCGCCCTCACCGTCGTACCGCGTCAGCAGGCCCTGTTCAGCGGGCCGAGCGGCTGTCAGCTCTTCTTGCCGGCGGACTCGGCCTCAGTTCCGGTGCCGGCCTTGTCCTTGGCCTCGGCTTCCGCTTCGGCTTCGGTCTCAGCCCTGGCGTCGGACCCGGTCTTCGTCTTGGCGTCGGTCTTGGCCCCGGTCCCGGACTTCAGCTCCTTCGCCTCGCCGGAAGAGTCAGAAGAAGCGACCTTGTCGGCCTTCTCTGTCTTGTCCGCCTTCTCGGCCTTGTCCGGGCGCGGTCCGTCCTCTTCCTTCTCGGCCTCGCCGTCCCCGGCCGTCTCACCGTCGGAGGCGGCCTCGGGCTCCACGATCTCCTCGCGGCCCGGCCGCTTCTTCGCCGACACCACGAGGTAGACCACCGCGAGCAGGAAAACGATCATCGCGGTCCAGTTGTTGAGCCGCAGACCGAGGATGTGGTGGGCGTCGTCGACGCGCATGTACTCGATCCAGAAGCGGCCCACGCAGTACGCGGCGACGTACAGCGCGAACGCCCGTCCGTGGCCGAGCTTGAAGCGGCGGTCGGCCCAGATGACGAGGAGGGCGACGCCGACGCACCACAGCGACTCGTACAGGAACGTCGGGTGGTAGTACCCCGGCACCCGGCCGTCCGCGGCGGAGGTGATGTGCAGGGCCCACGGCAGGTCCGTCTCGCGCCCGTAGAGCTCCTGGTTGAACCAGTTGCCCCAGCGGCCGATGGCCTGGGCGAGGGCGATGCCGGGCGCGATGGCGTCGGCGTAGGCGGGCAGCGGGACGCCCCGGCTGCGGCAGCCGATCCACGCGCCCACCGCGCCGAGCGCGATCGCGCCCCAGATTCCGAGGCCGCCCTCCCAGATCTTGAAGGCGTCCACCCAGTCACGGCCCTCGCTGAAGTACAGCTCGTAGTCCGTGATCACGTGGTAGAGCCGGCCGCCGACCAGGCCGAAGGGCACGGCCCAGACCGCGATGTCGGCCACCGTGCCGGCCCGCCCGCCCCGGGCGATCCAGCGCCTGTTGCCGAGCCAGACCGCGACGAAGACGCCGATGATGATGCAGAACGCGTAGCCGCGCAGCGGGACGGGGCCGAGGTACAGCACTCCGCGCGACGGGCTGGGAATGTAGGCAAGTTCCATGGCAGGGTCGACGCTACCGTGCCGGGCCGGGCGCACGGCAGCCAGCCCGGCTACGGCTGCGTAACAGGCGGGGCGGGAGCACCGCCTCAGCCCTGGTCCGCCTCCTCCACCATCTTCTTGAGCTTCGCGGGCGTCATCGACCGGTCCGCGTAGATGTTCTTGCCGTTGAACAGCACGGTGGGGGTGCCGCCGAAGCCGCCCTTCTGGAAGGCCTCGTTGGACTTCACGACCCAGCTGTTGTGCTTGCCGTCCTCGACGCAGGCGCGGAACGCGGGCGTGTCGAGGCCGTCGACCTTGCCGGCCAGCTTGATCAGCTCGCTGTTGTCGGCGTAGGCGTCGTCGGTCTCGGGCGGCTGGTTGCGGAACAGCACGTCGTGGTAGGCGGGGAACTTCCCGGCGTCCTGGGCGCAGGCGGCGGCGTTGGCGGCGTTCCTGGAGCCGGTGCCGCCCATGTTGCCGTCGATGAGGGTGACGAGGTGGTACTCCGCCTTGAGCTTGCCGGCCTCGGTCAGTTCGTGGACCGTCGAGCGGTAGTTGTTCTCGAAGCCCTTGCAGGCGGGGCAGCGGAAGTCCTCCCACACGGTGAGCGTGGCCTTGGCGTCGTCCGGGCCGACCGGGATCGCCAGGGCGTCCTTGCCCTGGGCGCCCGAGGGCGCCACGACCGGGCCCGCGCTGTCCCGGCCGTCGTCCTTGCCGGCGTTCGCCGCGACCACGCCGATGACCGCCGCCAGGCCCAGCACGCACACCACGCTCGCGGTGACGATCAACGTCCGGCGCCGCCGCTCCCCGGCCTTCTGCTTCTCACGCTCGACCGCCAGCCGCTCCCTGGCGGTGCGCTTCCCTTCACGATTCTTCTCGCTCACACCCCGGAAACGAACCGGGGAGGCGCTGCGCGCCTCCCCGGCCCCATGTCCACCCGTTCGAGTGAGCGAACGAGGCGTTTTCTGTTGCGGATGCCCCTACGTCACGCCTGGCCGCGCACGCCCTTGGCCAGGTCACCGGCGAGCGCGCGCACCGCTTCGACGCCGGCCGCGTCGTCCGGGGCGTCCAGCATCCGCTTGACGAAGGCCGAGCCGACGATCACCCCGTCGGCGAAGCCGGCGACCTCGCGGGCCTGTGCCGCGTCGGAGACGCCGAGGCCGACGCAGACGGGCAGGCCGCTGCCGGTGGCCCGGGTGCGTTCGACGAGGTCCTGGGCCTGCGCGCCGACCGACTCACGGGTGCCGGTGACGCCCATCAGCGAGGCCGCGTAGACGAAGCCGCTGCCCGCCGCGGTGATCTGCGCGAGCCGCTCGTCCTTGCTGCTGGGCGCCACGACGAAGACCGTCGCCAGGCCGTGCTTCTCGGCGTGCTCCCGCCACAGCGCCGCCTCCTGCACGGGCAGGTCGGGCAGGATCGCCCCGGCCCCGCCCGCCTCGGCGAGCTCGGCGGTGAACCGCTCGACGCCGTAGCGGTCGATGGGGTTCCAGTACGTCATGACGAGCACCGGCTTGCCGGTGGCCGCGTGGGCCTCGCGGACCGTGCGCATCACGTCGGCGATCCTGACGCCGCCGCGCAGGGCGATGTCGTCGGCGGTCTGGATGACCGGGCCGTCCAGGACGGGGTCGCTGTGCGGCAGACCGACCTCGACGACGTCGGCGCCGCCGTCGAAGACGGCCTTGATCGCCTCGATGCCGCCGTCCACGGTCGGGAACCCGGCCGGGAGGTAGGCGATGAGGGCGGAGCGGCCCTCGGCCTTGGCGGCGGCGAGGGTGTCCGTCAACAGGTGGATGTTGCCGCTCACTTGGCGTCCCCCTCGATCTCGGCGGTGCCGGAGGCGTCGTCGGCGACCTCCGCGTCGATGTCGTACAGGCCGAAGTAGCGGGCGGCGGTGTCCATGTCCTTGTCGCCGCGGCCGGAGAGATTGACGACGATCAGCCCGTCCGGGCCCAGCTCCTTGCCGACCTCCAGGGCGCCGGCCAGAGCGTGGGCGCTCTCGATGGCCGGGATGATGCCCTCGGTGCGCGACAGCAGGCGCAGCGCCTGCATGGCGGCGTCGTCGGTGACCGCCCGGTACTCGCCGCGGCCGGAGTCCTTGAGGTAGGAGTGCTCGGGGCCGATGCCCGGGTAGTCCAGTCCGGCGGAGATGGAGTACGGCTCGGTGATCTGGCCCTCGTCGTCCTGAAGGACGTAGGAGCGGGAGCCGTGGAGGATGCCGGGCTCGCCCGCGGTGAGGGTGGCCGCGTGCTCGCCGGTCTCCACGCCGTGTCCGGCGGGCTCGCAGCCGATGAGGCGTACGCCGGTGTCGGGGATGAAGGCGTGGAAGAGGCCGATGGCGTTGGAGCCGCCGCCGACGCAGGCGATGGCCGCGTCGGGGAGGCGTCCGGCGCGTTCGAGGAGCTGGCGGCGGGCCTCGACGCCGATGACGCGGTGGAAGTCGCGGACCATGGCCGGGAAGGGGTGCGGGCCGGCCACGGTGCCGAACAGGTAGTGGGTGCGGTCGACGTTGGCGACCCAGTCCCGGAAGGCCTCGTTGATGGCGTCCTTGAGGGTGCGGCTGCCGGACTTCACCGCGACGACCTCGGCGCCCAGCATGCGCATCCGGGCCACGTTGAGAGCCTGGCGCCGGGTGTCGATCTCGCCCATGTAGATGGTGCAGTCCAGGCCGAACAGCGCGCAGGCGGTCGCCGTGGCGACGCCGTGCTGTCCCGCGCCGGTCTCGGCGATCACGCGGGTCTTGCCCATGCGCTTGGTGAGCAGGGCCTGGCCGAGCACGTTGTTGATCTTGTGCGAGCCGGTGTGGTTGAGGTCTTCCCGCTTCAGGAAGACCCGTGCGCCACCGGCGTGTTCGGCGAACCGGGGCACCTCGGTGAGGGCGCTGGGGCGGCCGGTGTAGTGGACGAGCAGGTCGTCGAGTTCGCGGGCGAACTCGGGATCGACCTTGGCCTTGTCGTACTCGACGGCGACCTCGTCCACGGCGGCGACGAGGGCCTCCGGGATGAACTTGCCGCCGAAGTCGCCGAAGTAGCCTTCGGCGGTGGGGACCCGACCCTCGGGGTCGGGAACGAAGAACTCGCTGGGCATGCGGATACCTCACGGTGAGTGCGTGGAAAGACACTGTTCGCCGTGGGGGCGGGGGTTGTCCGACGACGTCAGGCCGTCAGTGGCTGGTCGCGCCCGCGCGGCGGTAGCCGCACATCGGATGTCGCCCCGCGCCCCTGAAGGGGCGCTGCCATCGACGGCCGTTCACCTGTCCCGGTTCGTCTCCGATGACGTACCTGACCCTGCGGCCGTGCACCCGGCGGGCGGGCGCGCGGCAGCCTCGGGGACGGCAGCCGCGCGCGAGGCGGGCGTACCGGTCCACGGTCGTCATGGTGGGAGTCATCGCCGGCCAGCCTACCGAAAGCTCAGCCGCGGCCGTGCCGCAGTGCCGGGTGCTCGCCCGCGGCGACCAGGTCGGCGACCGCGGTCCTGGGATCGCGGCCGGTGACGAGGGACTCGCCGACCAGGACCGCGTCGGCGCCGGCGTTGGCGTACGCGATGAGGTCGTGCGGGCCGCGGACGCCGGACTCGGCGACCTTGACGATGTGGTCGGGGATCTCGGGGGCGACCCGGTCGAAGGTGCCCCGGTCGACCTCAAGCGTCTTCAGGTTGCGCGCGTTGACGCCGATCACCTTGGCGCCCGCGTCCACCGCGCGCTCGACCTCGTCCTCGTCGTGGACCTCGACGAGCGGGGTGAGGCCGATGGAGACGGCGCGCTCGATCAGCGACTCCAGGGCCGACTGGTCGAGGGCGGCCACGATCAGCAGCGCGAGGTCGGCGCCGTAGGCGCGGGCCTCCCACAGCTGGTACGAGGTGACGATGAAGTCCTTGCGCAGCACGGGGATGTCCACGCGCGCGCGGACCGCCTCCAGGTCGCCCAGCGAGCCGCCGAAGCGGCGCTGTTCGGTGAGGACGGAGATGACGGCCGCGCCACCCGCCTCGTAGTCGGCGGCCAGTGCGGCCGGGTCGGCGATCGCGGCCAGCGCGCCCTTGGACGGGCTGGAGCGCTTGACCTCGCAGATCACCTTGACGCCGTCGCCCCTGAGCGCGGCGACCCCGTCCTTGGCGGCGGGAGCCTTCGCCGCGCGCTCCTTGAGCTCGTCGAGGCTGACGCGCGCCTGCCGCTCCGCGAGGTCGGCACGGACTCCGTCGATGATCTCGTCGAGCACACTCACGCGAGCGGCCCCCTTCCAGACGGGTGACAGTTCGGGCGACCAGTGGAAGCCCCTTGGCCACTGCGATGGTATCCGGAGGAACCCGAAGGCCTCACATCCGCTTGACAGCGGCCCCACCACCTGGACTTTCGCCCGGCGATCACGGATGCAGCCAGCCGCCGAAGGGCAGGTTCCGGACAATCGTGAAGGCCACGAGCGCCGCGCCCAGCGCCCACTGGTGCGCCGGCCGGAGGTCGAGGCGGACGGGGCGTCCGCGGGCCGCGCGGACCACCCAGACGGCCCACAGCACGGCGAGGAGCGGGTAGGCGGCCACGGCGAGCGCGTTGGCGTGCAGGGCGGTCACGAGGTCGCCGTGCACGAGGGCGTGGGCGCCGCGCAGGCCGCCGCAGCCGGGGCAGTACAGGCCGGTGAACCGCAGGAGCGGGCAGACCGGGTAGTGGCCGGGCTCGTTGGGGTCGACGGTCCCGACGTAGGCGAAGGCGGCGGTGACGGCCGCGAGGAGGGCGGCGGGCACGGCCAGCCGGCCGAGGACGGACCCCCGGGCCGGGGGCGTCGCGGGGAGCGGCGGGGGCGGCGGTGTCACGCTGCGGCTGTCGGCGGTCACGCCTGGCATTGTGCCCCGCCCGGACGGCACGCGCGCGTGAGGGACGGCCCGGCCGCCCGGGTCGCGCACACGCGTGAGGGGCGGCCGGTCGTCCACCGGCCGCCCCTCATCGCGGCTCACAGGTCCTTGCGGCGGCCCGGATCAGCTCTCGGCGGTGGCCGGGGCGGGGCGGGCCGCGACCTTGTGCACCGGGTGGACCTCCTTGGGCTGGCCGAGGCCCATCGCGCGCATCACGGCGCCGACGACGCCGCCGAGGACGACGATCACCATGCCGGCCCAGAAGCCCAGCGGCTGGGCCATCACCATGAACGCGCCCGCGACGCAGAAACCGATGAAGGCGATGGTGACACCGGTCCAGGCGGCCGGGGTGTGTCCGTGGCTGCTGCCCGCCATGACTTTGCTCCTCGTTGCTGTCTGTGGTTCGCACGTGTGGCACGTGTCCGAGCCGGAGGCTCGCCGTCCATTGTCCCGTACGCGGGCGCGTGGCGGATGCGGGGGTCGGTTCCCGGGGCGTCTGATTCGCCACACCGGGGACCGCGGGGCGGCCGGCCTCAGGCGGGGCCCGTGCCGGTGGGGTCCTCGCCGCGGTCCAGTGCCTTCCAGATCTCCTCGGGCCGGTCCGGGTCGGCGGCGGCCGGGGTCCTGCGGCGGGGCCGGGGGGCGCTGCCGCGCTCGTAGCGGCCGGACATGGCGGGCCACAGGCTGCCGTAGCGCAGGGCGAGCAGTCCGGCCAGGAGGATCAGGGCGCCGCCCACGGCGGCGGCGTAGGGCCAGCCGGTGTGGGTGAGGGTGGCGACGGTGGCGGAGGTGTCGCCGGAGGCCTGGGCGGCCTTCTCGTCGAGCGCGGAGCTGTCGGAGGCGCCGATCAGGGCGGCGGCGACGATCCCGGCGCCGGAGAGCGCGAGCAGGACGGCGACCGCGAAGCGGCCGGCCCTGCGGACGGCGAAGACGGCGACGAGCGCGGCGAGGCCCACTATCGCGAGCGCGGCGGGGACGCCGGTGACGTCGCTGCCCTGGGCGGTCAGGGAGAAGTCGCCGCCGGGCACCGTCACCGTGCCCTGCGACCAGCGCTGCCGGGTGGCGAGCAGGGCCACGGCCGCGCCCAGCGCACCGCACAGCAGGGCGAGGGCGAGACTCCGGCGGCCGGACCGGGCGGGGGCGGCGGCATCGGATCGGGGGGGAGGAACAGCAGTCACGTACCCCACTATCGCCTGAACCCCGCCCGTTCCGTCACCCGGGGTTGCGTGAGAAGCACCCCACTCGTCGTGGAAAGCGCCTACCCCCGCGCCTGCCCCGCGCCTACTTGCCCAGCCGGTTCGCGGTGTGCACCGCGCGCAGGACGGCGGCGGCCTTGTTGCGGCACTCCTGGTCCTCGGCGACCGGGTCGGAGTCGGCGACGATCCCGGCGCCGGCCTGGACGTAGGCGGTGCCGTCGCGCAGCAGGGCGGTGCGGATGGCGATGGCGGTGTCGGAGTCGCCGGCGAAGTCGAGGTAGCCGACGCAGCCGCCGTACAGGCCGCGCCGGGAGGGCTCCAGTTCGTCGATGATCTGCATGGCGCGGGGCTTGGGCGCGCCGGAGAGGGTGCCGGCGGGGAAGCAGGCGGTGAGGACGTCGAAGGCGGTGCGGCCGGGCGCGACCTTGCCGGTGACGGTCGAGACGATGTGCATGACGTGGGAGTACCGCTCGACGGACATGAAGTCGACGACCTCCACCGAGCCGGGCTCGCAGACCCGCCCGAGGTCGTTGCGGCCGAGGTCGACGAGCATGAGGTGCTCGGCGCGCTCCTTGGGGTCGGCGAGGAGTTCGTCGGCGAGGGCCTGGTCCTCCTGCGGGGTGGCCCCGCGGTGCCGGGTGCCGGCGATGGGGTGGACCATGGCCCGCCCGTCCTCGACCTTGACCAGGGCTTCCGGGCTGGAGCCCACGATGTCGAAGCCGTCGAGGCGGATCAGGTACATGTACGGGGAGGGGTTGGTGGCCCGCAGCACGCGGTAGACGTCCAGGGCGCTCGCCGTGCACGGCGTCTCGAAGCGCTGGGAGGGGACCACCTGGAAGGCCTCACCGGCCCGGATCCGCTCCTTGATGTCCTCGACGGCCACCTGGAAGTCGGGGCCGCCCCACAGCGCGGTGTACTCGGGGAGCTCGGAGGGCGGCAGGACGGCGGGGGGCTGGGCCACCGCGCGCGAGAGGTCCGCCTCCATGGCGTCCAGACGGGCGACCGCGTCCGCGTACGCCTCGTCCACGCCGGTGTCGAGGTCGTTGTGGTTGATCGCGTTGGCGATCAGCAGGACCGAGCCCTCCCAGTGGTCCATGACGGCCAGGTCGCTGGTGAGGAGCATGGTCAGCTCGGGCAGCTTCAGGTCGTCGCGCTCGCCGGGGCCGATCTTCTCCAGGCGGCGGACGATGTCGTAGCCGAGGTAGCCGACCATGCCGCCGGTGAAGGGCGGCATGCCCTCCTGGTGGGGGGTGTGCAGGGCCTCGATGGTGGCGCGCAGGGCGGCGAGGGGGTCGCCGTCGACGGGGACGCCGACGGGCGGCGCGCCGAGCCAGTGCGCCTGGCCGTCGCGGGCGGTGAGGGTCGCGGCGGACCGCACGCCGACGAAGGAGTAACGGGACCAGGACCGGCCGTTCTCCGCGGACTCCAGCAGGAAGGTCCCGGGGCGCTCGGCGGCGAGCTTGCGGTAGAGCGCGACGGGGGTGTCGCCGTCGGCGAGGAGCTTGCGGGTGACCGGGATGACCCGCCGGTCGGTGGCGAGCTTGCGGAACGTCTCGAGGTCCATGGCGGCTGACCTTACTGATCCCGGGCGGTGACGCCGGAATCGGCGGTCCGCAGGAGCACGTCGGCGTCGAAGCAGGTGCGGTCGCCGGTGTGGCAGGCGGCGCCGACCTGGTCGACCTGGACCAGCACGGTGTCGGCGTCGCAGTCGAGGGCGACGGACTTCACCCACTGGACGTGGCCGGAGGTGTCGCCCTTGACCCAGTACTCCTGACGGCTGCGGGACCAGTAGGTGCAGCGGCCGGTGGTGAGAGTGCGGTGCAGCGCCTCGTCGTCCATCCAGCCGAGCATGAGCACCTCACCGGTGTCGTACTGCTGGGCGATGGCGGGAACGAGCCCGTCGGGGCTGCGCCTGAGGCGCGCGGCGATCTCCGGGTCGAGGCTGCTGCGGGAGGGCGTGCTGGTCATGCGGCCATTGTGCCGCGCGCCGGTGACAGTCCCCGGCCGGTGTCCACTGGATGGGCACGGCGGCGCCCGGACCGGCGCCCGGCCGGGGTGACGGGTGGGCGGACCCGCCGCACGGTCGTAGGCTGACGGCATGTCGACTTTCGCCAAGCGTGAACGGCTCCTTCTCGCCGACCTCTTGGAAACCGCGGGTCCCACCGCGCCGACCCTGTGCGAGGGCTGGCAGACCCGTGACCTGGCCGCGCACGTGGTGGTGCGCGAGCGGCGGCCGGACGCCGCCGGAGGTCTGCTCATCAAACAGCTGGCGTCCCGGCTGGACAGGACGATGGAGGAGTTCGTCGCCAAGCCGTACGCGGAGCTGATCCAGTTGATCCGTACCGGGCCGCCGCGGTTCTCGCCCTTTCAGCTGAAGCCGGTCGACGAGGCGGCCAACACGGTCGAGTTCTACGTCCACACCGAGGACGTGCGTCGTGCGCAGCCGGACTGGTCGGCGCGCGAACTCGACCCGGTGTTCCAGGACGCGCTGTGGTCGCGGCTGGAGCGCACGGCCCGGCTGACGGGCCGCTCGGCCCCGACGGGGCTGGTGCTGCGCCGCCCGGACGGCCGTACGGCGGTCGCCAACCGCGGCACGCCGGTGGTGACGGCGACCGGCGAGCCGTCGGAGCTGCTGCTGTTCCTGTACGGCCGACAGGGCGCCGCCCAGGTGGACCTGGTCGGCGACCACGAGGCGATCACCAGGCTGCGGGGCGGCAAGCAGCTCGGGATCTGAGGGGACGAGCCGTGATCAAGGTCGCCATGACGAGCGTGTACGTCGACGACGTCGCCGAGGCCCACGCGTTCTACACGCGCGTGCTGGGGTTCGAGACCCGTATGCACGTGGACCTCGGCGGCGGCGCCCTGTTCGTCACCGTGGGCGCGCCCGAGGGGGCCCAGCCGGATCTCCAGCTGCTGCTGGAGCCGGGCCAGGGGCCCATCGCGGAGCCGTACCGGGCGGCGCTGCGGGCGGCGGAGCTGCCCTGCATCGTCTTCTCCGTGGACGACATCCACGCGGAGTACGAGCGGTTGCGCGGCCTCGGCGTCCGGTTCGCGCAGACGCCGCGGGAGCAGGGACCGGTGATCTCGGCCGTCCTGGACGACACGGTCGGCAACTTCGTGCAGCTGGCCCAGCCGAAGGAGTAGCTGTCCGGGTCAGCCCGGGAGTTCGGCGCGGCGCAGGGCGGGGACGGCGAGAGCCACGACGCCGCCGAGCGCGCAGACGGCCGCGCTGACGGCGAACACCGGGCCGGTGCCCCAGACCTGGACCGCGGCGGCGGACACCGGCATGCTCAGCGGGGCGAGGCCCAGGCTGACCAGCCCGGACAGGGCGGTGACGCGGCCGAGGAAGGCGGGGTCGGACTGAGTCTGCAGCAGGGCCCCGCACAGGGCGCCGCTGAGCCCCGCCAGCAGTCCCACCGCCAGCGCGGCCCCGACGGCCCCGGCGACGGTCGGTACCCGGGCGAGGGCGGCGATGGCCACCGAGCCCGCGATGATGGCGGCGCCCGCGACCAGGCCGGCACGGGGCACACGTCCGCGCACGGTCAGCAGCAAGGAGACCCCGCCCGCGCCGGCGCCGAACGCGGCGAGGATCCAGCCCATGCCGGCGGCCCCCCAGCCGCGTTCGTCGGCGAGCAGCGTGAGACCCACGTTGAGGGGGCCGACGAACCCCAGGTCGCCGAGGGCGATGGCCGGCATCAGGGGCGCGAGGACGGGATGCCGGCGGACGTACCCGAGGCCGCCCGCGAGGTCGCGCCAGGCGGTGGAGCGTCGTTCGCCGGCGTCGGACGCTTCGTCCAGGGGCGTCTTCGCGACCCGGAGGGTCACCAGCAGCGGCAGCGACACGGCGATCAGCAGGCCCGCGACGGCGAACGCCGCCGCCGCCCCGCCCACCGCGACGGCGAGGCCGCCGAGCGGGGCGCCGACGACGTTGGCGGCGCGGACCGCGAGCCCGCGCATGCCCTGTACCCGGGCGAGCTGCCCCTTGCCGGTGAGCCGCGCCGGCAGGGCCCCCACGGCGGGCAGGAACAAGGCGTCGACGGCCCCGAACACCAGGGCGAGCAGCGCGAGGAGCCACAGCCCGGGGCTGGCGAGGAACAACAGCGCGGCGACGGCGAGCACGGCCGCGCACCTCAGGGCGTCGCTGCCGATGACGACCCTGCGCGGCCCCAGCCGGTCGACGATCACTCCCCCGCCCAGCAGGAGCAGCGCCCGGGGCACGGCACTGACCGTCATCACCAGCCCGGCCTCGGCGGGCGTCCCCCGCTGCACCGCCGCCCAGGAAAGAGTGAGGTAGTAGACCCCGTCCCCGACCATGGAGGCCGTATAGGCGCCGACCCAGCGCAACACGTTGCCGTCCCGATGAGCGGGCCGTTCGTCGACCGGCTCGGCCCGAGCGGTGACCGTGGACGCCACGAGGGGACCTCTCTTCTCGCGAGGGAAACGGCTTCGTCGACCCGGTCGGCCGGCTGGGAGGCGGTCGCCGTCCCATGAGTGAGCCCCGGCCACCTGGTGGCCGGGGCTCACTCATGAGTGTCAGCGGACCGGGTGGCCCGCTTCGCGGAGGGACTGCTTGACCTCGTTGATGCGGAGGTCTCCGAAGTGGAAGACCGACGCCGCCAGGACCGCGTTCGCGCCCGCTTCGACGGCCGGGGGGAAGTCGGTGAGGCGGCCGGCGCCGCCGGAGGCGATCACCGGGAGGGTGACGTGCTTGCGGACGGCGGCGATCATCTCCAGGTCGTAGCCGTCCTTCGTGCCGTCGGCGTCCATCGAGTTCAGCAGGATCTCGCCCGCGCCCAGTTCGGCCGCCCGGTGCGCCCACTCGACGGCGTCGATGCCGGTGCCCTTGCGGCCGCCGTGGGTGGTCACCTCGAAGGAGCCGGAGGCGGTGCGGCGGGCGTCGACCGAGAGGACCAGCACCTGGCGGCCGAAACGCTCGGCGATCTCGCGGATCAGGTCCGGGCGGGCGATCGCGGCGGTGTTGACGCCCACCTTGTCCGCGCCGGCCCGCAGCAGCTTGTCGACGTCCTCCGGGGTGCGCACCCCGCCGCCGACGGTGAGCGGGATGAACACCTGCTCGGCGGTGCGGCGCACCACGTCGTAGGTGGTCTCGCGGTTGCCCGAGGAGGCGGTGATGTCCAGGAACGTCAGCTCGTCGGCGCCCTCGGCGTCGTACACCTTGGCCATCTCGACGGGGTCGCCCGCGTCGCGCAGGTTCTGGAAGTTGACGCCCTTGACGACCCGGCCGTTGTCGACGTCCAGGCAGGGGATGACTCGCACGGCCAGGGTCATGCGGGGGCTCCTCGGAATGCCTCCACCTCGACCTCGACGACCAGGCTCGGGTCCACGAGGCCGGAGACGATGATCATCGATGCGGCGGGGCGGACGGCGTCGAACAGCTCCTTGTGCGCGCGTCCGACCTCCTCCACGTCCCGCGCGTGGGTGAGGTACATGCGCGTGCGCACCACGTCGTCCCGCCCGAGGCCCAGCTCCGCCAGGGCCGAGAGGGCGACGTTGAAGGCGTTGACGGTCTGCTCGTACGGACCGCCCCCGGCGATCTGTCCGTCCACTATCGAGGTGCACCCGGAGACGAGCACCAGGCCGCTCGGCAGTTCCACGGCTCGGGAGTACCCGAAGGTGTCCTCCCAGGGCGCGCCGGTGGTGACGCGTCGCAGATCGCTCACTTGGACACCGCCTCCAGGGCCTCTTCCAGGGTGAACGCCTTCGCGTAGAGCGCCTTGCCGACGATCGATCCCTCGACACCGAGCGGCACGAGTTCGGCGATGGCGCGCAGGTCGTCGAGGGACGACACGCCGCCGGAGGCCACCACGGGGCGGTCGGTAGCGGCGCACACGTTCTTCAGCAGTTCCAGGTTCGGTCCCTGGAGGGTGCCGTCCTTGGCGATGTCGGTGACGACGTACCGCGCGCAGCCCTCCGCGTTGAGGCGCTCCAGCGTCTCGTAGAGGTCGCCGCCGTCGCGGGTCCAGCCCCGGCCGCGCAGGGTCGTGCCGCGTACGTCGAGACCGACGGCGATCTTGTCGCCGTGCTCGGCGATGACCTTGGCGACCCACTCGGGGGTCTCCAGGGCGGCCGTGCCCAGGTTGACCCGGGTGCAGCCGGTGGCGAGGGCGGCGGCGAGGGTGTCGTCGTCGCGAATGCCGCCGGACAGCTCCACCTTGATGTCCATCGCCTCGGCGACCTCCGCGATCAGCTCGCGGTTGTCGCCCGTGCCGAACGCGGCGTCGAGGTCGACCAGGTGCAGCCACTCGGCGCCGGACCGCTGCCAGGCGAGGGCGGCCTCCAGCGGGGAGCCGTAGGAGGTCTCGGTGCCGGACTCGCCGTGGACCAGGCGGACGGCCTGGCCGTCGCGAACGTCGACGGCGGGGAGGAGTTCGAGCTTGCTCACAGGGTTCCGATCCAGTTGGTGAGGAGCTGGGCTCCGGCGTCGCCGGACTTCTCGGGGTGGAACTGCGTGGCCCACAGGGCGCCGTTCTCCACGGCGGCCACGAACGGCTTGCCGTGCGTCGACCAGGTCACCTTGGGCGCCCGCATCGCCGGGTTGTGCGCCTCCAGGGACCAGTCGTGGACGGCGTAGGAGTGCACGAAGTAGAAGCGGGCGTCGGCGTCCAGGCCGGCGAAGAGCTCGGAGTCGGTGGGCGCGTCGACGGTGTTCCAGCCCATGTGCGGGACGATCTCGGCCTGGAGCGGCTCGACCGAGCCGGGCCACTCGTCGAGGCCCTCGGTCTCCACGCCGTGTTCGATGCCGCGCGCGAACAGGATCTGCATGCCGACGCAGATGCCCATCACCGGGCGCCCGCCGGACAGTCGGCGGTCCACGATCCAGTCGCCACGCGCCTCGCGCAGGCCCTTCATGCAGGCGGCGAAGGCGCCGACGCCCGGCACCAGCAGCCCGTCGGCGTTCATCGCGGTGTCGAAGTCACGGGTGATCTCCACCTCGGCCCCGGTGCGCGCGAGGGCGCGCTCGGCGGAACGGACGTTGCCGAAGCCGTAGTCGAAGACCACGACCTTCTTGCTCGCGGTGCTCAACTCCACACCTCCAGCCGCATGACGCCGGCGACGAGGCACATCGCGGCGCCGATGGAGAGCAGCACGATGAGGCTCTTGGGCATCTGCTGCTTGACGAAGGAATAGACGCCGCCGGCGAGGAAGAGGCCGACGACGATCAGCAGGGTGGACAGTCCGGTCATGCCTACAGCGCGCCCTTCGTGGACGGGAGGATGCCCGCCGCGCGCGGGTCCCGCTCGGACGCGTAGCGCAGGGCCCGGGCCAGCGCCTTGAACTGGCACTCCACGATGTGGTGCGCGTTGCGCCCGTAGGGCACGTGCACGTGCAGCGCGATCTGCGCCTGGGCGACGAAGGACTCCAGGATGTGCCGGGTCATGGTGGTGTCGTACTCGCCGATCATCGGCGCCATCTTCTCGGGCTCGGTGTGCACGAGGTAGGGGCGGCCGGAGAGGTCGACGGTGACCTGGGCGAGGGACTCGTCCAGCGGGACCGTGCAGTTGCCGAAGCGGTAGATGCCCACCTTGTCGCCGAGGGCCTGCCGGAAGGCGGCGCCGAGCGCGAGCGCGGTGTCCTCGATGGTGTGGTGGGAGTCGATGTGCAGGTCGCCGTCCGTCTTGACGGTGAGGTCGAACAGACCGTGCCGGCCGAGCTGGTCGAGCATGTGGTCGTAGAAGCCGACGCCGGTGGCGATGTCTGTCTTCCCGGTGCCGTCGAGGTCGATCTCGACCAGGACGGACGTCTCCTTGGTCGTACGCTCCACGCGTCCAACGCGAGTCATGAACCCTGCTCCTTCTTGATCTCCCGGACCGCGTCGAGGAACGCGTCGTTCTCTTCGGGCGTGCCGGCGGTGACCCTCAGCCACCCGGGCACGCCGTTGTCCCGGACCAGGACGCCCCGGTCGAGGATCTTCCGCCAGACGGCGTGGGCGTCGTCGAACCGGCCGAACTGCACGAAGTTGGCGTCCGAGGCGGTCACCTCGTAGCCGAGGCCCAGCAGTTCGCTGACCAGGCGGTCCCGCTCCCCCTTCAGCTGCTCGACGTACTTCAGCAGTGTGCCGGTGTGCTCCAGCGCGGCCAGGGCGGTCGCCTGCGTGACGGCCGACAGGTGGTAGGGCAGCCGGACCAGCTGCACGGCGTCCACGACGGCCGGGTGCGCGGCGAGGTAGCCGAGGCGCAGTCCGGCCGCGCCGAAGGCCTTGGACATCGTGCGGGAGACGACGAGATTCGGCCGGTCTTGGAGCAGCGGCAGCAGCGAGTCGCCGTGGCTGAACTCGATGTACGCCTCGTCCACGATCACCATGGACGGTTTGGCGGCCTGCGCCGCCTCGTACAGGGCGAGGACGGTCTCGGCCGGGACGGCGGTGCCGGTGGGGTTGTTGGGGGTGGTGACGAAGACGACGTCGGGCCGGTGCTTTGCGATCGCCTGCCGCGCGGCGGCGACGTCGATGGTGAAGTCGTCGTGGCGCGGGCCGGAGATCCAGCCGGTGCCGGTGCCGCGCGCGATGAGGCCGTGCATGGAATACGACGGCTCGAAGCCGATCGCGCTCCGGCCGGGCCCGCCGAAGGTCTGCAGCAGTTGCTGGATGACCTCGTTGGAGCCGTTGGCCGCCCACACGTTGGCGAGCCCGACCTCGTACCCGGAGGTGTCGGTGAGGTACTCGGCGAGCCGGGTGCGCAGTTCGACGGCGTCGCGGTCCGGGTAGCGGTTGAGGTCCCGGGCGGCCTCGCGCACCCGCTCGGCGATCCGCTCGACCAGCGGCTCGGGCAGCGGGTAGGGGTTCTCGTTGGTGTTCAGCCGTACGGGGACGTCCAACTGGGGCGCTCCGTAGGGGGACTTGCCGCGCAGCTCGTCCCGTACGGGAAGATCGTCGATTCCGAGGTTCACTTGCTCGTCGGTACCTTCCAGCCGAACCTTGCCTTGATCGCCGCGCCGTGCGCCGGCAGGTCCTCCGCCTCCGCCAGCGTGACCACGTGGTGCGCGACGTCGGCCAGCGCCTCGCGCGTGTAGTCGACGATGTGGATGCCGCGCAGGAAGGACTGCACGGACAGACCGGAGGAGTGGCAGGCGCAGCCGCCGGTGGGCAGGACGTGGTTGGAGCCGGCGGCGTAGTCGCCGAGGGAGACCGGGGCCCAGGGGCCGACGAAGACCGCGCCGGCGTTGCGCACCCGGGCGGCGACGGCGGCCGCGTCGGCGGTCTGGATCTCCAGGTGCTCCGCGCCGTAGGCGTCGACGACCCGCAGGCCCTCCTCGACGCCGTCGACGAGGACGATCGCGGACTGCCGGCCCTCGAGGGCGGGGACGATCCGGTCGTCGATGTGCCGGGTGGCCGCGACCTGCGGCTGCAGTTCCTTCTCGACCGCGTCCGCCAGCTCGACGGAGTCGGTGACCAGCACGGCGGCGGCCAGCGGGTCGTGTTCCGCCTGGCTGATGAGGTCGGCGGCGACGTGCACCGGGTCGGCCGTGGAGTCGGCGAGGACCGCGATCTCGGTCGGGCCGGCCTCGGCGTCGATGCCGATCTTGCCGGTGAAGTAGCGCTTGGCGGCGGCGACCCAGATGTTGCCGGGGCCGGTGACCATGTTCGCGGGCGGGCAGGACTCGGTGCCGTGCGCGAACATCGCGACGGCGGTCGCGCCGCCCGCGGCGTACACCTCGTCGACGCCGAGCAGGGCGCACGCGGCGAGGATCGTCGGGTGGGGCAGGCCGCCGAAGTCGGCCTGCGCCGGGGAGGCGAGCGCGATGGACCCGACGCCGGCCTCCTGGGCCGGGACGACGTTCATCACCACGGAGGACGGGTAGACCGACCGCCCGCCGGGCGCGTACAGCCCGACGCGGTCCACGGGGACCCACTTCTCGGTCACGGTGCCGCCCGGCACGACCTGGGTGGTGTGCGTCTCGCGGCGCTGTGCGCGGTGGACGAGGCGGGCGCGGCGGACGGACTCCTCCAGGGCCGCGCGCACCGCCGGGTCGAGTTCCTCCAGCGCGCGCTTGAGGGCCTCGGCGGGCACCCGCACCTGGTCGAGGCGGACCCCGTCGAACTTCTCGGCGAAGTCGATCAGTGCCGCGTCGCCCCGATGATGCACGGCCTCGCAGATCGGGCGCACCTTCTCCAGGGCGGCCGAGACGTCGAAGTCGGCTCGGGGCAGCAGGTCGCGCAGGGCGGGGCCCTCGGGGAGGGCGTCGCCGCGCAGATCGATTCGGGAGAGCACGTCGTCAATTGTCTCAGACCGGAATCGGGGGGCGTCCGCGCGTATCAATGGCTGATACAGAACGTGGCCGGATCCGGAAGATCCCCCTCAGCCGTAGCGTCATGCGGTGGCGGGGCGGGCATCAACGGGTTGCGCGGGGACCGTGAGCCGTGAGCAGCAGGAGGGACACGACAGCGTGACCGAGGGGGCCGGCGTGCACGCCGGGCAGGACGTGCCGGAGGATCTGACCGCCGCCGAGGCGGGCATGTGGGAGGCCTTCCGCAACGGCAGTGTGTACGACCTGAGCAGCGGCGAGGCGGTCGTCGACGATCCGCACGGGGGCCATCCGTGGGGCGAGGAACGCACGGTGCGGGCGCGGATCGTGGCCTGGCTGCTGCTGGCGGGGCCGACCGCGCTCGCGGGCCGGGTGTCCTCGCTGAAACTGACCGGCGTGCGGATCAGCGGCACGCTCGACCTGGCGGGCGGCACGGTGGAGCCGTACGTCGAGCTGGAACGCTGCCGGTTCGAGCGGGACGTGCTGCTTCCGGAGGCGCGGGTGACGACGCTGCGGATGGTGGACTGCTCGGTGCCCCGGCTGGAGGCGGCCCGGCTCCAGACGGAGGGCGATCTGCATCTGCCGCGCTGCCGCTTCCACAACGGGGTGCGGCTCACCGACGCGCACATAGGCACCGATCTGCTGCTCAACCAGGCGATCGTCTACCGCGACCGCACCGGGCGCTCGATCGCCGCCGACGGTCTGACCGTCGGCCAGGACCTCCAGGCCGAGTTGCTGGAGTCGCACGGTGAGCTGCGGCTGCGCAGCGCCAAGATCGGCGTGTCGCTGAGTCTGCGCGGGGCCCGGCTGACGAACCCGTACACCCGGTTCGCGCTGAACGCGCCGCAGCTGACCGTGGAGCGCTCGGTCTATCTGACGCCGGCGGGCGTGGGCGGCACGGCGCTCAGCGGGACGACCCCCGCGCGCGGGACGCGCGTCCAGCGCTTCGAGTGCCGGGGCGGGGTGCGGCTGGACGACGGGCGGTTCGGGGACGCCGTCGACCTGGAGCGGGCCCGTTTCGACCTCACCGACGAGCAGGAGCTGTCGCTGCGCCGGGTGCAGACGCCCGAACTGCGTTTCCTGGGGGAGAAGCCGCAGCGGGGCAAAGTGGTGCTGTCGGGGGCGCGGGTGGTCAACCTGGTGGACCGCGCGGCCGCCTGGCCGGGCCCGGGGCGTCTGCACATGGGCGGCTTCGCTTACGAGAATCTGGTGCCGCAGGGTCCGTTTCCGCTGGCCGAGCGGCTGGAGTGGGTGGCGGCGGCGACCGCCGAGTACCAGCCGGAGCCGTACGAGCGGCTGGCGGCGGTGCTGCGGGCCGGCGGTGAGGACGAGGACGCGCGCGAGGTGCTGCTGGCCAAGCAGCGCAGGCGGCGCGAGACGCTTCCGCCGGCGGCGAAGCTGTGGGGGTACGTGCAGGACTGGGCCGTCGCCTACGGGTACCGGCCGGGCCGGGCCGCGGTGTGGATGGCGGTGCTGTGGGCCGCGGGTTCGCTCGCGTTCGCGCACGCCGACCATCCGCCGGTGAACCCGCAGGGGCACCCGCCGTACAACCCTGCTCTGTTCACCCTGGATCTGCTGCTGCCGGTGATCGACCTCGGCCAGACCGGTCAGTGGCGTCTGAACGGCGGCTGGCAGTGGCTCCAGGCGGCGATGATCCTGCTGGGCTGGATCCTGGCCACGACGGTGGCGGCGGGGGCGACACGGCTGCTCCGGCGCGGTTGACCCCGCCCTGGCCTGCGGCGTCACCACCGGGGCGCAGTTTTACCTTCCCTTGACCCGAGGTCGTACAACTTTCTAGAGGTTGCCGTCGCCCTCTGGCGCATCCAGCAGTCGCGGCTTTTCAATAGCGAAACCATGGCTCTGCTGCCCCCCTTCATCCGTGCCCCCCGGACGGTCGCGTCCCGGCGCGCGCGAACCCTCGCCCCCCACCTCCTCGCAGGGCTCCCCGCCGACGACGAGGTGCTCCTCGACGCGCCCGACGACCGTCTCGGACCCGCGCTGGTCGCGGCCGGGCTCGGCACGTACGAGGCCGCCGCCGCGCTCCTGGCCGACACCCGCGACCGGGCCGACTGGGAGTACCGCGACCGCTACGCGACCCGCCTCGCGTCCTTCGCGTGCTCGCGCCCCGAATGGTTCGAGGAGTGGCGTGCCGCCGCGCCGCGCGACCCCGACGTCCTGCTCGTGGCCGCCCAGCTCGCGGTGACCCGCGCCTGGCCGTCGCCGGCCCGCACCGAGCTGCTGCGCGAGGTGAGCCCGCTGATCACGGCGGCCGCGCAGGCCGACGTCCGCGACCCGGTGCCGTGGCGGATCGCGCTGGACCACGCGCGCGGCACCCGCGCCGGCCACAAGTACTTCGGCGAGCTGTGGGAGGCCGCCGTGCGGCGCGCCCCGCACCACTACGGCTGCCATGTGGCCGCCAAGCGCTATCTCGCCGAGTCCTGGCACGGCTCGCACCGCGAGTGCTTCGACTTCGCCGACCGGGCCGCGCAGGACGCCCCCGCGCACTCGCTCCTCCAGGCGATGCCGGTCCGCGCGGCCTTCGCGTACCTGACCGACGGCTGTGGTCCCGAGGTGCCGCGCGCCCGGCTCGACGACGCCGCGGACCGGGCCGCCGTCCTGTCGGCGCGCTTCCCCGCCGCCGACCCGTGGACGGCCGAGATCCGCAACCTCCTGACGTATGTCCTGGTCCGCCTCGGCCGACGCGACGACGCCCTCGCCCAGCTGCGCCTGATCGGCCCGTACGCCACGTCCTTCCCCTGGGGCCGGCTGTCGGACGACCCGCTGGGACACTTCCTCGCGGTGCGCGAGGGCGTGATCGCGGGACCCTCCGGGCAGCCGTCGGGGCATCCACTCGGTGGGCACGGGGAACACGCGCGCCCCCGGGACCACTAGGCTTCTGCGCCGTGACCACCGTCCGGCTGCCGCTCTTTCCCCTGAACTCGGTGCTGTTCCCGGGGCTAGTCCTTCCGCTCAACGTCTTCGAGGAGCGCTATCGCGCCCTGATGCGCGACTTGTTGAAGACGCCCGAGGAGGAACCGCGCCGCTTCGCCGTCGTCGCCATTCGCGACGGCCACGAAGTGGCGCCCAGCTCCCCCGGCATGCCCGACCCGACGGCCACCCCCCAGCGGGGGCCCGCGGCCGGCTTCGGCGAGGACCCGGCGCGGGCGTTCCACGGCGTGGGCTGCGTGGCCGACGCGGCGACGATCCGGGAGCGGGCCGACGGCACCTTCGAGGTGCTGGCGACCGGGACGACCCGGGCGCGGCTGGTGTCGGTGGAGGCGTCGGGGGCGTTCCTGACGGCGGAGCTGGAGGAGCTGCCGGAGGAGCAGGGCGACGAGGCGGGCACGCTCGCGGAGGGCGTGCTGCGGGCCTTCCGCCAGTACCAGAAGCGGCTGGCGGGAGCACGTGAGCGTTCGCTGGCCACGGGCACGGACCTCCCGGACGAGCCGTCGGTGGTGTCGTACCTGGTGGCCGCCGCGATGATGCTGGACACCCCGGCCAAGCAGCGGCTGCTCCAGGCCCCGGACACAGCCTCCCGGCTGCGCGACGAGCTGGAGCTGCTGCGCGCGGAGACGGCGATCCTGCGCAGCCTGCCCTCGCTGCCCGCCGCCGAGCTGACACGCGCGCCGACGAGCCTGAACTGACGGACGGAAAGGCAGGCATGGCGAAGAAGGCCAAGAAGACCCAGCAGGCCGGCGGCACACCCGCCACGGTGGCCCTGACGGCCGCGGGCGTGGACTTCACGGTCCACTCCTACGACCACGATCCGGCCCACCCCTCCTACGGCGAGGAGGCGGCCGAGGCGATGGGCGTCTCACCCGACCGGGTCTTCAAGACCCTCGTCGCGGACGTCGACGGCGCGCTGACCGTCGCGGTGGTCCCCGTAGCGGGCTCGCTGGATCTGAAGGCGCTCGCCTCGGCGGTCGGCGGCAAGCGCGCGGCCATGGCGGACCCGGCGCTCGCTGAGCGCACCACGGGCTATGTGCGCGGCGGGATCTCGCCCCTGGGCCAGCGCAAGCGGCTGCCCACGGTGCTCGACGACTCGGCGAAGGCCCACGCCACCGTGTGCGTCTCGGCGGGCCGGCGGGGCCTGGAGGTCGAGCTGTCCCCCACCGCGCTCGCCGAACTCACCGATGCGGTGCTGGCGCCGATCGGCCGCACGTGACCGAAGCGGGGCCCCGGCGGCGGGGCTGAGCGCTACTCGGCCGGCTGGGCGGGACCGCCGTCGGGGGTCTTCGGGGGCGGCGCCTGGGGGTACGGCTCGGGGTCACGGGGACCGAACAGGGCGGTGAGGGCCAGGTGGACCAGGAGTGCGGCCACCGGCCAGGCCAGCCAGGCACCCTTCGCGGTGAGCTTCAGCGGGCCGGAGAACGTCTTCCCCTGGCCCGCCGCCTTCGCGGACGCGATGACGTCCTGGGCCGGGCCCAGCCATATCCCGAGCCGCCACGCCACGAGCGAGGCGAGGAAGCCTCCGACGGCCAGCGCGACGACCAGCGGCACGCCGCCACGCCGCCGCCACAGGAAGACCGCGAGCGCGCTCAGCGCGCCGCAGGCCAGCGCCAGCAGCGTGAACGTCCCGTCCGCGCCCGCGGCCTGTTCGCCCTCGGCGTCGGCCGGGTAGACCACCCAGCGGCCGTCCAGCACGCCGCCGACCAGAGGCAGCCGCGGCGCGAGCCACACCCACAGCAGTCCGAGGACCAGGCCGGCGACCGTGACCGCGACGGTGACCACGGCGGCTTCCCGCAGCTCGGTCTTCATGCCCGGCCCGTCCTGCCCGTACGAGGCGGGGGCCGCCGCGCCCGGATACCCCGGGTGTGCGCCCGGCGGGGGCCAGGCCTCGTGCGCGGACGGGTCGTGCGGAGGCGGAGGGGGAGTCAGCGGTGCGGTCACCCTGACATCGTGCCAGGCGACCCGGTGGGGCGCGTCATCGGACGGCGGCCCGACGGTACGCCCAGGTCGCGACGGCCAGCGAGACGACGCCGACAGCGGCGCACACCGCGAGGTCGCCGATGACGAAGGCCCAGTCGGGGCTCGTCCGGAAGGTCCGCGCGAAGGCCTCGACGCCGTAGGTGGAGGGCAGCAGGTCACGGGCGAAACGGACCGCTTCCGGCATGCGGTCGGGCGGCAGCACGCCGAGCAGCAGCGCCGCGGACATGCCGAGCTGGCCGAGCACGGTGGCCAGCTCGGGCCGGGGCGCGAGCAGCCCGAAGGCCGCGCCGAGCCCGGACAGCGCGGCGCCCGCGAGCGGGATCACCAGCGCCAGCACCCACAGGTGGGCCACCGGCAGCCCGAACAGCGCGCAGCCGAAGAGGGCCGTCACCAGCGTCCCCGGGACGGTGAAGGACGCGTACGCGCCCGCCGCGCCCAGGACGACCGCCGCGGGCGGCACCGGGAGCGTCGCGTAGTGGTCCAGGCCCCCGCTCGCCCGCAGCTGGCCGAAGTACTGCGCGAGCAGGTTCAGCGCCACGAAGGCGACGACGAGGACCGCCGAGCCGGCGACCACGGCCTGCGCCTCGCGCCCGCCGTCGACGACCCCGCGCATCATGATCAGGATGCCGACGGACTGGAAGGTGGCCACGAACAGCAGCGGGATGCGCGCCACGCGCGCGCGGGACAGCTGCGCCCGGTAGACGGCCGCGAGCGACGGCCACAGCCGGGCCCGCGGGCCGAGCTCGGCCGCCTCCCAGGCCGGCTGCCCGTCCACGGCGAGGACGCCGTTCGGCAGAACCTCTGCGGGTACGACACTCACGTCGCGCTGCTCTCCCTCTCGAAAGTCCACTCCGTCAGTCGTCCTGTTCGGTACGGATGTCGTGACTGTCGTGCTCAACCCGGTCGCCGTGGCGCCGGTGCCGGCGGCCTGTGCGCTCACACCCTCACCAGCCCTTGGCGGGCGGCCCCGCCCAGCGCCAGGTAGACGTCCTCCAGGCTCGGCGTGGCGAGGGTGAAGTCGTCCAGGGCAGCGAAGGCGGCCCCGCCGGTGACGGTGGCGACGATCGCGCGGGCCTCCTCGGGGGCCAGCCGCAGCGTCCAGCGGCGCCCGGCCTCCAGCGCCCGCTCGCGCAGCGCGGCGACCTCGGGCACGTCCAGCGGGGGCCGCTCCCGCCACACCAGTTCCACCCGCACCTCGCCGGCGACGCGTTCCTTCAGCCCGGACGGCGTGTCGCAGGCGATGACGCGGCCCCGGTCGAGGACGGCGACCCGGTCCAGGACGGTCTCGGCCTCGATGACGTTGTGGGTGACGAGCAGGACGGTGGTCCCACGCTCGGCGCGCCGCCGGTCCACCGCGGACCACACGGCGCGCCGGGCTACGGGGTCCATGCCGGTGGTCGGCTCGTCCAGCACCAGCAGGGGCCGCTCCCCCACCAGGGCGGTCGCGAAACAGGCCAGCCGGCGCTGTCCGCCGGAGAGTTTGCGCAGCGGCCGTCCGGCGAGCGGGGTGAGCCCGAGTTCGTCGAGGACGTCGTCGCGCTCGCGGCGGGCCTGCCCCACGTCGAGACCGCGCAGGCGTCCGGTGGTCTCGGCGGCGAGGGAGACGGTGAGGTCGTCGAGCGCGGTGGACTCCTGGCCCAGGTAGGCGAGGAGGCGGGCGGCCCGCTCGGGGTGGCGCACGATGTCGTGGCCGAGGATCTCCACGCTGCCCGTATCGGGGCGCATCAGCCCGGTGACCTGGCGGACGAGGGTGGACTTGCCGGCTCCGTTCGGCCCGAGCAGCCCGAAGATCTCGCCGCGCCGGACCTCCAGCCGTACGTCGTCGGTGGCGCGGACCTCCGGCGTGGCGGGGGATCCGCGCCGCCCGCGCACCGCCGAGTAGGTCTTGGTCAGGTCGCGCACGGCACACACGACCTCATGCCGGTGCCGAGGTGCCGATGCCGCGCGCGTACTCACAAGGGACGAGACTACGGGGTCCGCACCCCCCACTCCCCCTCGGGGGCATCCAGCCACCCCCTCCGGGGCATTCCCCCACCCCCGCACGACACCCAACGGGTCAGGTCACCCCGTGCTCCCCGGAGTCGGCGCCGCGCCGGGACCGGCCCGCGCCGGCGCACCACGCCACTCAGCCGGCTCCCTGCCATCCGCTGCGGCCGCCGCCCGGCGTTCAACCCACCCCGCACAACTCCCGACGAGCCGGGTCGCCCGTGCGCGGTGCGTCGTTCAGTCGGTGGCCGGGGTTCGTTCTGCTGCGGTGCGGATGTCGACCTCTCTCCAGAAGCCCGCACGGATGGCGTAGCGGTCGTGTTCGTCGATCTGGTCGTCCTTGTGGGCGAGCAGGCCGAAGCGGGCCGCGTAGCGCAGGAGTTCGCCGTCGACGCGGTGGGGGATGCGCGGGTACATGCCGGACAGCTTCTGCAGATGGCTCTGGTCGCCGAGGCGGTCCGTCCAGCGCCGGGCGAAGACCTGCCCGACCTCGAAGGGGTCGCCGCCGACGGTGGTGATGTCCTCCTCGCGGTCGGCCCACCGCTGCTCGGCCGTGGTGAGCTGGGCGAGCGTCGGCATGGAGGAGGCCTCGGCGGGTTCGGCGGCGACGCCGGGCCGGTCGACCCAGCCCTTGTCGGAGGACCAGCGCAGGGTCGCCGTCGGGGGGTGCTGGACGGTCTGGGCGCCGGGGGCGCGCAGTGCGGCGAGGTCCTTGGGGGTGGGAACGCCCTTCGGCGTGGGGAGGCGTTCCTGCGTGCCGTTGCCGGAGGCCGGGGGCGCGGGCGCGCGCTCGCCCTCCTCGGGGGGCCGCTCGCCGGCGGGGGCGAGGCCGGAGTCGGGCAGCGGCGCGGAGAGGATCGCGGCGATCTCGGGCCGGGGCGCGGGCGGGGGCGCGCAGACGCCGCCGTGGTCCTTGGCGCGGACGGCCTTGGTGATCCACGTACGGTCCAGCACACGCCGCTCGTCGGCCTCGGCGACCAGGTCCTCGGACTGGTTGTAGTCGCCGTCGGCGGCCTGGACGGCCCACAGGTGGACGGCGACTCCGTGCTCCTTGGCGGCCATCATGCCGGGCAGCAGATCGCCGTCCCCGGTGACCAGCACGACGTCGGAGCAGGCGCGGTTGCGGGCCAGTTCGGTCAGCTCGGCGTGCATGGCGGCGTCGACGCCCTTCTGTGCCCAACGGCCGTCGCTGCGGGTCAGGGCGCCCAGGCGGACGGTGACCCGGGGCATCACGCGCAGCCGGCGGTGCTCGGGCTGCGGGACGCGGTCGGGAGCGCCGTCGAACCAGTAGATGCGCAGGAGGGGGCGTTCCGTGTCGGACTCGGCCTGTTCGCGCAGTCCCTGAATGAGCGCGGAGTGGTCGACGGTGATGCGGGACCGCGAAGGCTCCCCGGCGAGGAGACTCGCGGCGGCCCCCAGCAGATACCCGGCGTCCACCAGGACGATGCAGCGGTCCACACGACTCACCCTCTTTCCGGGAGGTTTGCTTCGGGCTTGCTTCGAGTCTGCCCGACGGCGCAGGGGTTAACGGCCCGAACTCGATCTTCGGCGTGGCGTTTCGGGGCGGGACGCTCCGACCGAGCCTGTCACAGACGGTAATTATCCGACATGCGGTGTAAGTCGAGCTATGTGAATCTGGTCGCGGCCCTGGCCCCAACCCTCGAAGGAGGCAGATCCCCATGGCCAAGAACAAGAACCGTGAGCGTAAGCAGCCCCAGTCCCAGCGCGGTCGGCAGGAGGCCCAGCAGCCCTCCCTGGAGACGCAGAGCGAACCGCACCTCGCGCAGCCGACACCCGGCGACTCGGCGCACAAGGGCCGGCAGAAGCGTTTCGGCCACAACTGACGCCTTCACACACCGAGGGGCGCATCCGTTGCCGGATGCGCCCCTCGGTGTGTCAGCGCGACCGCGCCGCGGTCAGCCGGCCAGGCAGGACGGGCCGAGCAGCACCTTCAGGTCGCCGAAGAGCGCCGGGTCGGGCTTGACCCGGTGCCGGTCCAGGCGCAGCACCGTCGTCTTGGTGGGTCCCTGGAGCTTGATGCGGACCTCGCTGTCGCCCTTGTGGTGGCTGAGGATCTCGCCGAGGCGGCTGACCATCGGCGGGGTGACCTTCACCGCCGGGATGGTGAGCACCACGGGCGCGTTGGTGCCCGCGTTGGACAGGTCGGGGACCTGGAGCTCCATCGCGACCAGCCGCGGCACGTCCTCCCGCTTGTCGAGGCGCCCCTTGACGAAGACGACGGCGTCCTCGACGAGTTGGGTCGACACGAGCTGGTAGGTGGCGGGGAAGAACATGCACTCGATGGAGCCCGCGAGGTCCTCGACGGTGGCGATCGCCCAGGCGTTGCCCTGCTTGGTCATCTTGCGCTGGAGACCGGAGATGATGCCGCCGATGGTGACGACCGCACCGTCGCCGAAGTCGCCGCCGGTGAGCTGGGAGATGCCCGCGTCGGCCTTGTCGGACAGCACGTGCTCCAGGCCGAACAGCGGGTGGTCGGAGACGTACAGGCCGAGCATCTCGCGCTCCTGCGCGAGCAGGTACGTCTTGTCCCACTCGTCGTCGGTGAACTGCACGTCGAGGCCGAAGCCGGGCTCGTCGCTCTGCTCCTCGCCCATGCCGCCGAAGAGGTCGAACTGCCCCTCGGCCTCCTTGCGCTTGACCGCGACCACGTTGTCGATCATCGGTTCGTACTGCGCGGTGAGGCCCTTGCGGGTGTGCCCCATCGTGTCGAAGGCGCCGGCCTTGATCAGCGACTCCGTGGTGCGCTTGTTGCAGACGACCGCCTCGACCTTGTCGAGGTAGTCGGGGAAGGAGCTGTACTTCCCCTTCGCCTTGCGGCACTTGATGATCGACTCGACGACGTTGGTGCCGACGTTGCGCACGGCGGAGAGGCCGAAGAGGATCACGTCGTCGCCCTGGGCGGCGAAGTTGGACATGGACTCGTTGACGTTCGGCGGGAGCACCTTGATGCGCATGCGGCGGCACTCGTTGAGGTAGATCGCGGACTTGTCCTTGTCGTCCTTGACCGAGGTGAGCAGCGCCGCCATGTACTCGGCGGGGTAGTTCGCCTTCAGGTAGGCGGTCCAGTACGAGACCAGGCCGTACGCGGCGGAGTGCGCCTTGTTGAACGCGTAGCCGGCGAACGGGACCAGCACGTCCCACAGCGCCTGGATGGCCTCGTCGCTGTAGCCCTTCTCGCGGGCGCCCTTCTGGAAGAGGACGAAGTTCTTCGCCAGTTCCTCGGGCTTCTTCTTGCCCATGACTCGGCGGAGGATGTCGGCCTCGCCGAGCGAGTAGCCGGCGATGATCTGGGCGGCCTTCTGCACCTGCTCCTGGTAGACGATCAGGCCGTAGGTGACGTCCAGGACCTCCCGGAGGGGCTCCTCCAGCTCGGGGTGGATCGGGGTGATCTCCTGGAGCTTGTTCTTGCGCAGCGCGTAGTTGGTGTGCGAGTCCATGCCCATCGGGCCCGGACGGTAGAGCGCGGAGACGGCGGAGATGTCCTCGAAGTTGTCGGGCTTCATCAGCCGCAGCAGCGAACGCATGGGGCCGCCGTCGAACTGGAAGACGCCTAGGGTGTCGCCACGCTGGAGCAGTTCGAAGGTCTTGGGGTCGTCGAGCGGGAGGCTCAGCAGCTCCAGGTCGACGCCCTTGTTGGACTTCACCATCTTGACGGCGTCGTCCATGATCGTGAGGTTGCGCAGGCCGAGGAAGTCCATCTTCAGCAGGCCGAGCGACTCACAGCTCGGGTAGTCCCACTGGGTGATGGTCACGCCGTCGGTGTGCCTCACCCACACGGGGACGTGCTCGGTGATGGTCTCGCTGGACATGATCACGCCGGCGGCGTGGACGCCCATCTGCCGGACCAGGCCCTCGACGCCCTTGGCGGTGTCGATGACCTTCTTCACGTCCGGCTCGTTCTCGTACATCGAGCGGATCTCGCCCGCCTCGCTGTAGCGGGGGTGCGAGGGGTCGGTGATGCCGTTGAGGTCGATGCCCTTGCCGAGGACGTCCGCGGGCATCGCCTTGGTGAGGCGGTCGCCCATCGCGTACGGGTAGCCCAGCACGCGCGCGGAGTCCTTGATGGCGTTCTTGGCCTTGATCTTGCCGTAGGTGCCGATCATGGCGACCTTGTCGGCGCCGTACTTCTCGGTCACGTACCGGATCACCTCGACGCGCCGGCGCTCGTCGAAGTCGATGTCGACATCGGGCATGGAGACGCGCTCGGGGTTGAGGAAGCGCTCGAAGATCAGACCGTGCGGGATCGGGTCGAGGTCGGTGATGCCCATGGCGTAGGCGACGATCGAGCCGGCGGCGGAGCCTCGGCCGGGGCCGACCGCGATGCCGTTGTTCTTGGCCCACATGATGAAGTCCGCGACGACGAGGAAGTACCCCGGGAACCCCATCTGGATGATGACGTCCATCTCGTACTCGACCTGCTTCTGGCGGTCCTCGGGGATGCCGCCGGGGAAGCGGCGCTCCATGCCGCGGCGGACCTCCTCCTTGAACCAGGTGACCTCGGTGTAGCCCTCCGGGATGTCGAACTTGGGCATGAGGTTCTTGGCCTCGAACATCCCGGAGGTGTCGATCTGCTCGGCCACCAGGAGCGTGTTGCGGCAGCCCTCCTGCCAGGCGTCCGAGGAGTCGATGGCGTACATCTCCTCCGTGGACTTCAGGTAGTAGCCGGTGCCGTCGAACCGGAAGCGGTCGGGGTCGGAGAGGTTCTTGCCGGTCTGGATGCACAGCAGCGCGTCGTGCGCCCCCGCCTCGTGCGCGTACGTGTAGTGCGAGTCGTTGGTGACCAGCGGCGGGATGCCGAGCTTCTTGCCGATCTCCAGCAGACCGTCGCGGACCCGGTGCTCGATCTCGATGCCGTGATCCATCAACTCCAGGAAGTAGCGGTCCTTGCCGAAGATGTCCTGGTACTCGGCGGCCGACTTCAGCGCCTCGTCGAACTGGCCGAGGCGCAGCCGGGTCTGGAGCTCCCCCGAGGGGCAGCCGGTGGAGGCGATGAGGCCCTCCGACCACTGGGAGATGGTCTCCTTGTCCATGCGGGGCCACTTCTGCAGCCAGCCCTCGGCGTAGGCGTCCGAGGAGAGCCGGAAGAGGTTGTGCAGGCCCGTCACGTCGGCCGCCCAGATCGTTTTGTGCGTGTAACCGCCCGAACCCGACACGTCGTCGCGCTTCTGGTGCGGCTGGCCCCACTGGATCTTGCGCTTGTTACGGCGCGACTCGGGCGCGACATAGGCCTCGATGCCGATGATCGGGGTGACCCCGGCCTTCTTCGCGGAATGGAAGAAGTCGTACGCCCCGTGCAGGTTGCCGTGGTCGGACATCGCGATGTGGGTCATGCCCATCTCGTTGCACGCTTCGAACATGTCCTTGAGCCGCGCGGCACCGTCCAGCAGCGAGTACTGGGTGTGGACGTGCAGGTGCGTGAACGGCGGCTTTGACACGGCTCGGCCTCCAGGCGGAAAACTCGGCAGGGGGGACAGCGTCGAAGTCTATGCCTCGGCGGTGACACTCCGGCGGCTCGCCCGCGTACCTTCTCAGCGGGTCGCGGGCACTTCCGCGCGCGGCCGCACGTTGCCGGACGACAGAGACGCTGTCGTCCATGTCATGCACCAGGAGGCACCCCGCGATGTCGGTTCCGCAGCTCAACGACGAGCCTCGCGGCGAGGAGATCCTCGCCGTCTTCGACACCGCCTTCGGCGCGCTCCTGGCCGCCGACCCGGCCGCGTTCCGCGTGAAGTTCCGGAAGATGGCCGCGTCGGCCTTCGCCTTCTACCGGGGCACGGCCTGCCTCTTCTACCACGACCTGGAGCGGGAGAACCCCGGGCGTGGCGCCGGCCGGGAGTTCACCGGTCCGTACCTGGACGAGCGCACCTCGCGCGTGTGGATCCACGGCGATCTGCACGCGGAGAACTTCGGCACCTACATGGACTCCCAGGGCCGTCTGATCTTCAACGTCAACGACTTCGACGAGGCGTACGTCGGCCCGTTCACCTGGGACCTGAAGCGGTTCTCCGCCTCCATCGCGCTCATCGGGTACGCGAAGGCGCTCTCGGACGAGCAGATCACCGAACTGGTGGAGGTGTACGCGGACGCGTACCGCGAGCGCGTGCACGCGCTGGCCGGCGGCGCCAAGCGCGACGAGGTGCCCCCGTTCACACTGGACACGGCCGACGGCCCGCTGCTCGGCGCGCTGCGGGTGGCGCGCTCCCTGACCCGCTTCGGGCTGCTCGAATCGATGACCGAGATCCGCGACTTCGAGCGCCGCTTCGCGCCCGGCGGCGGCGCCATCGAGCTGGACGCGGCCACGCGCTACAAGGTGCTGGCGGCCTTCGACGGCTATCTGGAGACGCTGCCGGAAACGTCCCTGGCCCGCCCGGACTCCTACCGGGTGAAGGACGTCGTGGGCCGCCGGGGCATCGGCATCGGCTCGGCGGGCCTGCCGTCGTACAACATCCTGCTGGAGGGTCACAGCGACGCCCTGGAGAACGACGTCGTGATCTACATCAAGCAGGCCCAGACCCCGGCGGTCTCCCGTCATGTCACCGATCCGGCCATCCGCGACTACTTCCAGCACGAGGGCCACCGCACGGTGATCTCCCAGCGCGCCCTGCAGGCGCACGCGGACCCGTGGCTGGGCTGGACCGAGCTGGACGGGGCGGGCCAGCTGGTCGCCGAGGTCTCGCCGTACGCGGTGGACCTCGACTGGGGCGACATCGACGACCCGGAGGAGATCGCGGCCGTCGTCGCCGACCTGGGCCGGGCCACGGCCACGATGCACGCGGCGGCGGACGACACCTCCGGCGAGTCGCTGGTGCCGTTCTCCACCGAGCGGGCGATCGACGCGGCCATCGCGGCCGACGAGGACGGCTTCGCGCCGCTCCTGGTCGACTTCGCGCACGCGTACGGCGCACGCGCGCGTGCGGACCACCAGATCTTCGTCGACCTGTTCCGCAACGGCCGGATCCCCGGGCTGTGACGGAAGTCCTGTCGCGTCCATAACGAATAGGGCTCCGCCGGGGACCCTTTAGCGGTCCCTTACCGCACCGCGTGACACACTTTCCAGCGCCATGGACATATCCGGGACCCGACTCAGAGCCGTACGCGCGGCGCTGTTCACGGCCTTCGTCGTGACGCTCAGCACCGCGTCGCACGTCCTGCTGTCCCGGGTCCCGCTGCCGCTCAACACGGTGGCCGCCGTCGCGGCCGCCGTGTTCGCCCTGGCCTACGCCCTCGCCGGCCGCGAGCGCGGCTTCGGGCGGATCGCCGCGCTGCTGATCCCGCTGGAGCTGGCGGCGGACACGGTGTTCACCACCGGCCAGCACGTCTGCTACGGCCGGGCGGGCGGCCCCGTCGCCGGCCCGCTGGCCTCCGTCGGCTGGGACGTGCTGTGCGGCGACGGCACCCGCGTCGGCGCACCGCTGGCCCAGGTCGCCGGCGCCGACCCCGACAGGCTGGGCGGGGTGCTCGCGCACGCCGACCCGGCCACCGCCTGGCTGCTTCTCGGCGCCCATGTCGTCGTCGGTTCCGTCGCCGCCGCCTATCTGCGCCGGGGCGAGCGGGCGCTGGCCCAGTTGCTGCGGGCGGCCGCCGCGACGACGTTCCGGCCGCTGCTGCTGGCCGTCTCCGCCGTGACCGCACGACGTGCCCCGGCGGCCCGCCGCCTGCCGCGGCCCGCGCACCGTGCGGCCACCGCCCGCGAGCGGATCCTCGTGCACTCCCTGGGACTCCGCGGCCCACCGCGCCGGGCCGCCCTCGTCTGAGCACGACCACGTCCCCCCTACACGTATTCCGCGCACCCCTGTCGTGCGCGTCCCACAGGAGAACACCCATATGAGCAAGCGGAACACCCAGGCGGCGAAGACTGCGGCGCGGGAGCGGCTGCGCGTCGAACGCGAGCGCGAGGCCAAGCGGGCCAAGGTCAAGCGACAGGTCATCGTGGCCCTGTCGGCCGTCGGCGTGCTGGCGGTGGCCGGCGGCATAGGTTACGCCGTCGTCCAGGCCAACAAGCCGGGCTACTGGGAAGAGGCCAAGGACGCCAAGCTGGTCAAGCCGGCCAACACCACCGGCGAGAACGGCACGACCGTCGTCTTGGGCAAGAGCAGCGCCAAGAACACCCTCACCATGTACGAGGACCCGCGCTGCCCGGTCTGCGCCCAGTTCGAGCAGACCGTCGGCGCGACGGTCAAGGCCGACTACGACGCCGGCAAGTACAAGATCCAGTTCGTCGGCGCCACCTTCCTCGACAACGGCCTCGGCGGCGAGGGCTCCAAGAACGGACTGAGCGCCCTGGGCGCCGCGCTGAACGTCGGCCCGGAAGCGTTCCTGGAGTACAAGACCGCGCTCTACTCGGCGAAGTACCACCCCGAGGAGAGCGACGACAAGTTCAAGGACGACAGCTACCTGATCAAGGTGGCGGACACCGTTCCCTCCCTGAAGGGCAACAAGAAGTTCCAGGACGCCGTGAAGAACGGCACCTTCGACAAGTGGGCCCTGGAGATGTCCAAGACGTTCGACGACAGCGGGGTGAGGGGCACGCCGACGCTGAAGATGGACGGCAAGACGATGACCGGCCCGGACGGCAAGAACGCGCCGATGACGGTCGCGGACTTCAACACGGCGCTCACCAAGGCCCTCAAGGGCTGACGCACAAACCAAGAGCGGGCGAACTTTCGGCAGTTCGCCCGCTCTTCGGCGTACTGGTCAGTAATCTGATCGCCTGTGACCAGTCGATACAGATCAACTGACAGCTCCTCCGCGCCCGTTGACGGCGCCGCCTCCCTCGCCCCGCGTCGCCGCACGGTCGTCAAGGCCGCGGCCGCCACCGCCGTGCTGGCCGGGCCGCTCGCCGCCGCGCTGCCCGCCCGGGCCGCCGCACAGACCCCGGCCTTCCTGCACGGCGTCGCCTCCGGGGACCCGCTGCCCGACGGGATCCTGCTGTGGACGAGGGTGACGCCCACCGCCGAGGCGACACCCGGCTCCGGGCTCGGCCCGGACACCGAGGTCGAGTGGGTCGTCGCCGAGGACAGGGCGCTCACGCGCGTCGTGGCCAAGGGCACGGTGACCGCGACCGTCGCCTCCGACCACACCGTCAAGGCAGACGTGCGCGGCCTCGCCCCGGCCACCGACTACTGGTTCCGCTTCTCGGCCGGCGGGACCGACTCGCCGGCGGCGCGCACCCGCACCGCGCCGGCGGCCCAGGCGCCGGTGGCGAACCTGCGCTTCGGCGTGGTCTCCTGCGCCAACTGGGAGGCCGGCTACTTCTCCTCCTACCGCCATCTCGCCGCTCGCGGCGACCTCGACGCCTGGCTGCACCTCGGCGACTACATCTACGAGTACGGCACCGGCCAGTACTGCGCGCGCGGCACCGTCGTACGGCCCCACGCGCCCACGCACGAGATCCTCACCCTCGCCGACTACCGCATCCGGCACGCCCGGTACAAGACGGACCCCGACCTGCAGGCGCTGCACGCCAAGGCGCCGGTCATCGCCATCTGGGACGACCACGAGTTCGCCAACGACACCTGGTCGGGCGGCGCGGAGAACCACACCGAGGGCGCGGAGGGCAGCTGGACGAGCCGTCAGGCGGCCGCCAAGCAGGCCTACTTCGAGTGGATGCCGGTCCGCCCCGCACTCGCCGGCACCACCTATCGCCGGCTGCGCTTCGGCAAGCTCGCCGACCTCTCCCTGCTGGACCTGCGCTCCTTCCGCTCCCAGCAGGTCAAGTTCGGTGACGGCGACGTCGACGACCCGGAGCGCACGCTCACCGGCCGGGCCCAGCTCGACTGGCTCAAGGCGGGGCTGACGGCGTCCGACACCACCTGGCGGCTCGTCGGCAACTCCGTGATGATCTCGCCGCTGGCCCTCGGCGCGCTCCCCGCGTCCCTGCTCAGGCCGCTCGCCAAGCTGCTCGGCCTGCCCCAGGAGGGGCTGGCCCTCAACACCGACCAGTGGGACGGCTACACCGACGACCGCCGCGAAATCCTCGCCCATCTGCGGTCCAACGCCATCCGCAACACCGTCTTCCTCACCGGCGACATCCACATGGCCTGGGCCAACGACGTGCCGGTGGACGCCGGGACCTACCCGCTGTCGGCCTCGGCCGCCACGGAGTTCGTGGTCACCTCGGTGACCTCCGACAACCTCGACGACATCGCCAAGGTCCCCGAGGGCACCGTCGCCGCGGTCGCCGCGCCGCTGGTCCAGGCCACCAACCGCCACGTCCACTGGGTGGACACCGACCGGCACGGCTACGGCGTGCTGGACATCACCGCCGAGCGCGCGCAGATGGACTACTACGTCCTGTCCGACCGCACCCGGGCCGACGCGGCCTCCGCGTGGTCCCGCTCGTACCGCACGCGCAGCGGCACGCAGAAGGTCGAGCGGACGTACGACCCCGTGTGACGGCGGGCCACGGCCGCTACAGCGTGTCGAGGAAGCCGAGCGCCACCCGCCAGGTGGCCTCGGCGGCCTCCGCGTCGTAGTCGGGGAGGTCGGGGTCGGTGTAGAGGTGGCCGGCCCCCGCGTACCGGTAGACCTCCACGTCGGCGCCCGCGCGGCCCATTTGCAGGTACCAGGCGCTCAGCCAGTCGTCCGGCTCGAACGGGTCAGGCTCCGCCACGTGCAGCTGCACCGGCAGCTCGTCCACCGAGGCGTTCGGCGCGAGGTCGGAGGTGCCGTGCAGGAGCAGCAGACCGCGCGCCTTGGCGTCACCGAGGGCGAGGGTCTGCGCGACGGACGCGCCGAGCGAGAACCCGGCGTAGACCAGGCCCCGGTCGGAGTAGGGCGCGGCGGCCAGGACCGCTCTCCTCAGCAGCTCGTCCTTGCCGATGGCCTCGTTGTGGGCCATGCCCTCCTCGACCGTGTCGAACGTCTGTCCGTCGAACAGGTCCGGGGTCCACACCTCGTGCCCGGCGGCACGCAGCCGGTCCGCCGCAGCACGCACCGCGGGGCGCAGTCCATAGGTCGAATGGAAGAGCATGATGTTCATGAGGCCATGGTGCCAGCCGCCACTGACAACGCCTCCTGAGCCGCCCCTCGCCGCACGGCACGTGGGACTCTTCACAAAAGGCACATGTTCAAGGTCCGGCCGAGCCGGTTACGCGCCAAGGCATGGAGAACCTGCTCCGCCCCGTGATCGTGGTCGGCGGTTCGGTCCTGCTGACGTTGTTCATCGGCTGGGCCACCGACCGACTTTTGTCCAAAGCCGACCACCGGCATCCGGAAACTCCCTTGTGGGGTCTGCTGCGCCGTGGCCGGATCCCGTACCAGCTCGTGCTGTGCGCGGCGTTGTTCAGAGGGTCGTACGACGAGGCACGTCTGCTCCAGGATCACCAGGACGCGGTCGGCCGGACGCTGACGCTGACGCTGATCGGCGCGGCCGCCTGGCTGGTGATCCGGATCGCCGGCGCCGTCGTCGAGACCTCGTACAGCCGCTACGCGCGCATGCACCGCGACGCGGCCCGGGTGCGTCGGGTGCGCACCCAGGTGTCGCTGATCATGCGGGTGGTCTCCGCCGTCGTCGGCGTGGTGGCCGCGGCGGCGATGCTGCTGACGTTCCCGGCGTTCCGCGCCGCGGGCGCCTCGCTGCTGGCCTCGGCCGGAATCCTCGGCATCGTCGCCGGTGTCGCCGCGCAGTCCACGCTCAGCAACATGTTCGCCGGGCTGCAGATCGCCTTCGGCGACATGGTGCGCATCGGCGACACGGTGGTCGTGGACGGCGAGTGGGGCACGGTCGAGGAGATC
Source organism: Streptomyces sp. NPDC088254 (assembly GCF_044740925.1). Lineage (NCBI taxonomy): Bacteria > Bacillati > Actinomycetota > Actinomycetes > Kitasatosporales > Streptomycetaceae > Streptomyces > Streptomyces sp. NPDC088254. The sequence goes on from NZ_JBIURQ010000009.1 coordinate 312,823, forward strand.
ACCCTGACCTTCCTGACCGTGCGGACCTGGGACGAGCGCCGGATCACCATGCCGGTGTCGTACTTCACGTCCAACCCGTTCGAGAACTGGTCGCGCGGCACACCGCAGATGACGGGCATCGTCTACTGGCACGTCGACCACTCGGCCCCGCTCGACGCGATGCGCGAGAAGCTCCGGGACATCCTGCGGGAGTCGCCGGCCTGGGACGGCCGCGCCTACGGCCTGGACGTCACCGACACCACCCCGAACACCATGCAGGTCAGGGCTCTGGTGACGGCGAAGGACTCGGACGACATCTGGACGATCCGCGTCACCGTCCGCGAGCGGATGATCCGCTGGCTGACCGAGGAGCACCCCTACGCGCTGCCCCGGGTCAACACCGCGGACGCCCCGCTGCCGCCCGGCGCCTCGCACGGCGAGGCGTCGCACGACGGCGCGCCGGGCCTCGACAAGACGCCCCCACGTCAGCGGCGCGCCCACGAACCGTCGGGGGCGGACCGCTGAACCCGAGGGATGCTCAGGGGCGCTGAAGGGGCCTCAGTGTCCGCGCTCCGCGCCGCCGTTGACCTGCACGATCTGCGAAGTGACGTGTCCGGCGCCCGGGGAGGCCAGCCAGTGCAGTGTGGCGGCCACGTCCCCGGGCGTCGCGGCGCGTCCGTTCAGTGTCTGGGCCACGAGCCGCTCCCGCCGCTCCTCGTCCATGGCCCCGCCGAAGAACTCGGTGTCCTCGACGTACCCGGGCGCGACGACGTTCACGGTGACGCCCTCCGGTCCGAGCCGGCGGGCGAGATCGTGCGCGTACGGATGCAGCGCGGCCTTGGCGCCGCCGTACGCTCCGCTGCCTGAGCCCCGGTAGGCGGCGATCGAGCCGACGAACAGCACCCGCCCGCCCGGCCGGGCCAGCCGGTCCGTCAGCGCCTCCGTGAGCAGGGCCGCGGTGAGGGTGTTGAGCCGGAAGTTGACGCTCCATTCGTACGCGACCCGGTCGAGGGGGTCGTCGCTGTCGGGCTGCGGCTCCAGTTGCCCGGTCCCGCCGGCCCCGTGGACGAGCACGTCCACCGTGCCGAGGGTCTCCTCGACGAACAGCGCCACCTGCCGCACCTCGTCGGGCTCGGCGAGGTCCGCGGCGTAGGTGAGCGCTCCGTCCACCCCGGCCTTCTCCAGCACCTCCCGGCGCCGCCCGAGCAGCAGCACCCGGTCCCCGTCGGCGGCGAACCTCCGCGCCGCCGCGAGCCCGATCCCCGTACCTCCACCACTGATCACAATGTTGCGTGCCATGTCCCCGACCATAAGGTCGCCCCGGGCCCTTTCCGGGCCGGTTCACAACCCCGCCACGAAGAACGAACCCGCCGGTCACTTCCCGCGGGACGGAGGTCACTTCAGACTGCGCACGTCGAGATGCCGGAGCACGCGGTCCACGATCTCCGGGTCCGCCCCCGGTTCGCTGCGCGCGGCGACCACCTCGTGCCGGGCCGCGCTGAGCATCTCCCCCTGGATCCGGCGCACCCGCTTCAGCCGCCGCACCCGGTGCTCGTGCCCCTCGCGCCGCTCGTCCTCCCCCATGTCCGGACTGATCCGCAGTCCGATGTCGAAGGCCCGCCGGACCATCTGCTCCGACAGCTCCTCCGGCAGTTCCTCCTCCGCCTCGATCTCGCGCAGCCTGCGCTTCGCCGCCTTCGCCGCGCGCACCGCGAGCTGCTTCTCGAACTCCTTCTCCCGGTCGGTGTCGGCCTGCACCCCGAGCCGCCGTACCAGCCACGGCAGCGTCAGCCCCTGGAGCACCAGCGTCCCCATGATCACGCCGAACGCGATGAACACGATCTCGTCCCGTTGGGGGAAGGCCGCCCCCGCATCCGTCTTCAGCGGGATGGCGAGCGCCAGCGCCACCGAGGCCACCCCTCGCATCCCGGCCCACCACATGACGACGGTCTCCCGCCAGGTCATCGGGATGTCCTCGTCGTAATCCCGTTTGGCGTGCATCCGCTGGGTGACCCAGGTGGCCGGCAGCAGCCACAGCAACCGGACCAGCACGACGACGACCAGCACGGCCGCCGCCCACCCCAGCATCTCGCCCCACCGCCCGGACGCCGTGCGGATCGCGTTGTGCAGCTCCAGCCCGATCAGCCCGAAGGCGACACCGGTGACCAGGGTGTCGACGATGTCCCAGAAGGTGTGCCCGGCCAGCCGGGTCATCACGTCGTCGGGATCGGTGGCGTACTCGGCGAGGAACAGCGCGGTGGTGAGCACCGCGAGCACCCCGGAGCCGTGGAACTCCTCCGCCATCACGTAGGAGGCGTAGGGCACGAGGAGCGTCAGCCCGATCTGCAGGGTGGCGTCCCCGAGCAGGTCCAGCAGCTTGTTCGCGCCCCACCCGAGCGCGACGCCCACCGCCACCGCCACCACGGCGGACAGCACCAGGTCCAGCCCCGCCTTCCACGGCGAGAAGGTCCCGCTGACGACGGCCGTGATCGCCACGTGGTACAGCACGATGGCCGTGACGTCGTTGAAGAGCCCCTCGCCCTCCAGGATGGACACCAGCCGGCGCGGCAGCCCGAGCTGTCCGGCCACGGCGGTGGCGGCGACCGGGTCGGGCGGCGCGACCAGTGCCCCGAGGGCGAAGGCGGCGGCGAGCGGCAGCCCCGGCACGATCGCGTGGGCCACGGTGGCGACACACGCCATCGTGACGAAGACCAGCGCGACGGCGAGCAGGAAGATCGGCCGTTTGTTCGCCGTGAACTGCCGCCAGGAGGTCCGCCGCACCGCCGCGTAGAGCAGGGGCGGCAACAGCAGCGGCAGGATCAGACCGGGCGGGACGTTCACGTTGGGCACGAAGTCCAGGACCGCGAGGACGATCCCGAGCAACGTCATCAGGACCGGCGCGGGCAGCCCCCACCGGTCTCCGAGCGGGACGCTCACCACGGCCCCGAGCAGAAGGACGAACAGCAGGGCCAGCTGGTCCACGGTCAGGCTCCGGCGGTCTAGAAAATCACGAACAACCAGGGCTCCAGCCTGTCACGCTCGCCCCGCTTGTCACCGCCTTGCCCGTTTCGACGCCGCGACACCCCTGTCGGTGGTTACAACTCCCGTCGCATCGCCCGGTGCGGTATCCCCGCGTCCGGGAACTCCGGCCCGTACGCCCGGTATCCGAGCCGTTCGTAGAACCCCAGCGCGTGCGTCTGCGCGTGCAGGTCCACCGCGGTCAGCCCGCGTGCGCGAGCCGCCTCCTCGATGCCCCGCACCAGCGCGGCGCCGACGCCGAGCCCGCGCGCCTCCCGGGAGACGGCGAGCCGCCCCAGCGAGCCCACCGACGGGCCGCCGCCGGCGGTCTTCGCCGCGGCCGCCGCCCCGTGCAGCAGCCGGCCGGTCCCCAGCGGCACACCGTCCTCACGGACCGCCAGCACATGCACCGCGCCGGCGTCGTGGGCGTCGTACTCGATGTCCTCGGGGACGCCCTGCTCGCCGACGAAGACCTCCTTGCGCAGCGCGAAGCACGCCTCCCGGTCGGCGGGGTCCTCGGCGACGCGCACCGAGTACGCGGGCGTGCCCCTCATCCGTAGGTCTCCTCGCGGACCTGGTCGAGGGCCTGCTGAAGGTCGTCGGGGTAGCCGCAGGAGAACTCGGCCCAGCGGCCGTCACCGGGGTGCTCGAAGCCCAGCCGCACCGCGTGCAGCCACTGCCGGGTCAGCCGCAGCCGCTTGGCGAGCGTCGGGTCGGCGCCGTACGTCAGGTCGCCCACGCACGGGTGGCGGTGGGCGGACATGTGGACGCGGATCTGGTGCGTGCGGCCCGTCTCCAGCTTCACGTCCAGCAGGGAGGCCGCGCGGAAGGCCTCGATGAGGTCGTAGTGGGTGACGGACGGCTTGCCGTCGGCGGTGACCGCCCACTTGTAGTCGTGGTTGGGGTGCCGGCCGATGGGCGCGTCGATGGTTCCGCTGGTCGGGTCGGGGTGGCCCTGGACCAGCGTGTGGTACCGCTTGTCGACCGTGCGCTCCTTGAACTGGCGCTTCAGCGACGTGTACGCGTACTCCGACTTGGCGACCACCATCAGCCCCGACGTGCCCACGTCGAGGCGGTGCACGATGCCCTGGCGCTCGGCGGCGCCCGAGGTGGAGATGCGGTACCCGGCGGCGGCGAGCCCGCCGATGACGGTCGGCCCGGTCCAGCCGGGCGACGGGTGCGCGGCCACGCCCACGGGCTTGACGATCACGACCACGTCGTCGTCGTCATGGACGATCTCCATGCCCTCGACCGGCTCGGCGACGACCTGCACCGGCGCGGGCGCCTGGGGCATCTCGACCTCCAGCCAGGCGCCGCCGTGCACCCGCTCGGACTTCCCGACCACTGACCCGTCGACCGTGACCTTCCCCGCGGCGGCGAGCTCGGCCGCCTTGGTGCGGGAGAAGCCGAACATGCGGGAGATGGCGGCGTCGACGCGCTCGCCCTCCAGGCCGTCGGGCACGGGCAGGGTACGGATATCGGGAAGCGTGCTCACCCGTCGAGTATGCCGGACGGGCGCGACCGCCCCGCACGGGCCTGTGGACAACCCGGTGGCCGGGACGACTCACCGCGCGCTCATGCGCGGGAGCCCGTCAGTCCTTGTGGACGGTGCCGTCCGGGTCGAGGCCCTTGAACGACAGCAGCACGATCAGGATGCCGCCGCACACGATCGCCGAGTCGGCGAGGTTGAAGACCGCGAAGTGCTTCGGGGCGATGAAGTCCACCACCGCGCCCTCGAAGACGCCCGGCGCGCGGAAGATCCGGTCGGTGAGGTTGCCGAGCGCACCGCCGAGCAGCAGGCCGAGCGCGATCGCCCAGGGCAGGCTGTACAGCTTGCGAGCGAGCCGGGCGATCACCACGATGACCGCCGCCGCGATCACCGTGAAGATCACGGTGAAGGCCTCGCCGAAGCCGAAGGCGGCGCCCGCGTTGCGGATAGCCTCGAAGCGCAGCCAGTCCCCGATGATCTCGATCGGCTCGTGGTGCTCCAGCTTGGCGACGACGATCATCTTGCTGATCAGGTCGAGGGCGTACGCGAACGCGGCGACCCCGAACAGCACGGCGATCCGGCGCCTGCCGCGGGGCCGCCCGGCGGAGTCCTCGCCCGCCCCCTCCGGGCCGGACGCCTCGCCCGGAACCGGCGTGCCTGCGCCCCCGACGCTCGCGTCGGGCCGCTCCGGCTCGCCCCCCGCCGCTTCCGGGGTGCCCGGCGTACCGATGATGCGCTCCGCCTCTGCCACGTGAGTCCCTCAACCTAGGTACCTGACTGAGGACGAGGGTACGGCACGCCCCCGGGCAGCCAGGCGATCAGTACCGACGCTCCTGCTTCTGCTTGCACTCCACGCACAGCGTGGCCCGCGGGAAGGCCTGCATCCTGGCCTTGCCGATGGGCTTTCCGCAGTTCTCGCACAGGCCGTAGGTGCCGGCGTCCAGCCGCTCCAGGGCGTGCTCGGTCTGGATCATCATCTCGCGCGCGTTGGCGGCGAGCGCCAGTTCGTGCTCGCGCGTGATGTTCTTGGTGCCGGTGTCCGCCTGGTCGTCGCCGGCGCCGTCCCCGGAGTCCCGCATGAGACCCGCGAGGGCCGCCTCGGAGGAGACGAGCTCCGTGCGCAGCCGGTCGAACTCGGACTGCAGTTCGGCGCGGGCCTCCTCGACCTCTTCGGGGGTCCACGGCTCCTCACCGGGGCGTACCGCCAGGTCGCCGGCCTCGGCCGCGGCGGGCCGTGCCTTGGGGACGGCGTTCTTCGCCGCCGTGGCCGTGCCAGGAGTCTTCTTCGCAACCACTGTCGTGGCTCCCGTCTGCTCCGCGGCCGAGGCCGCGCCCGCCTTGTTGGCCCTGCTCTTCCTGACGGCGCCCTGCTTGCCGTCCCCCTCCGCGACGGCGCCGCCGTCACCACCCCGCCCCGTTCCCCCGCGGCTCCCGGCCCGACGGCCGGCGGCAGCGCGGGGCGCGCCCTCCGCCCGCGCGGCGCTCCCGGTCGCGGCCTCCGCCCCGGCCGGGGAGGCCTTCGCCCGCGTCGCCTTCTCCGCCTTCCGGGCACTCGCCTTCACCGCCGCCTTCTCGGCGACCGCCGTCTCCTCGGCGGCCACCGCCTTCTTCGCAGCCGCCGTCTTCTTCGCCACCGGCGTCCGCTTCGTGGCCGCCGCCTTCTTCTGCGCGTCCGGCGTCGCCCTTACGGCCGACTCCGCGGCCGTGTCCAGGGCCGTCTCCACGCCGGCGGCCGGCCCCGCTCGCGTCGCTTTCTTCACCGCTGTCTTCCGCACCGCCCCCGAGGCCGCCGCCTTCTCGGCAGCCGCTCCACCGTCCGTCGCCTTGACCTTCGCCGCTCCCCCGGCCGAGGTCCTGCCACCTGCCGTCGCCTTGCCCGACCTCGCTGCCTTCTTCCCCCCGGCGGAGCCCGCAACCCCCGCCCCGCTCCTCCCCGCCCCCTCGGCCGCCTTGCCGCCCCCGGTCGCCTTCCTCGCCCCCTTGGCAGCGCGCGCGGCACCGCCACCTCGCGCGTCGTTTCCGGCCACACCGCCAGAGGCGTCCCCGGACGCCGACTGCCGTACGGCGGTCTTCTTCGCCACCATGCCGCGGCCCCTTCACATATTGTGATCTTGCGCGCGAATCGTGCTGGGACGATAAATCGACTTGGGTCCCGCGGCAACGGGGCGCACCGCCCGATTCGCCCGCCTCGCGCATGCCGCGCGGCGAACCTGCATGCGTTGTGCCCAACTCCCCGCGAGGTAATCCGCCCAGTTCGCCGTCCCGGGACCCGAACCCGCGCACCGCTCCATTCGGGTCATACCGGACACGCTCCCGCGCCTCGTCCACCGTCCCGGAAAACCGGTCTGCCGCCGTCCGCGGCGCGCCGTACACTGGGCGGAGCGAAAAGCGTGGATGGGGACGAGTAGCGGCGTACGCAGCCCAGAGCGACCCGGGGACGGTGGAAGCCCGGGGGCGAGCGCGACGTGAACATCACCCCGGAGCCGCCGGAAGAAAGCCACGGGCGACAGCCGCAGGCGAGTAGAACCGGCATCGCGACCCCAATGAGGGGGCTCACCGGCGTGCAGGACGCACCGGAGAGCCAAGGAGGGTGGTACCGCGGGAGCGCGCCGCACACGGCGTAGACAGGCAAGAAGGCTCTCGTCCCTCCGACGGAAGGCAGTACGTCCGCCGGAGGAAGCTCGCCGATGACAACGCCGCAGTACCGCCAGGTGCCCGCCCAGGTCGACCTGCCCGCTCTCGAGCACGCCGTGCTCGACTTCTGGCGCGAGCAGAAGATCTTCGCCAAGAGCCTGGAGCAGTCCGAGGGCCGCCCCGAGTGGGTGTTCTACGAGGGCCCGCCCACCGCCAACGGCATGCCGGGCGCCCACCACATCGAGGCCCGCGTCTTCAAGGACGTCTTCCCCCGCTTCCGCACCATGCGCGGCTACCACGTGGCCCGCAAGGCCGGCTGGGACTGCCACGGCCTCCCGGTGGAGCTGGCGGTCGAGAAGGAACTCGGCTTCAGCGGCAAGAAGGACATCGAGGCGTACGGCATCGCCGACTTCAACGCCAAGTGCCGTGAGTCCGTGCTCCGCCACACCGACGCCTTCGCCGAGCTGACGACCCGCATGGGCTACTGGGTCGACCTCGACGACGCGTACGTCACGATGGACCCCGAGTACATCGAGTCGGTCTGGTGGTCGCTGAAGGAGATCTTCGGCAAGGGCCTGCTGGTCCAGGACCACCGCGTCGCCCCCTGGTGTCCGCGCTGCGGCACCGGCCTGTCCGACCACGAGCTGGCGCAGGGCTACGAGACGGTCGTCGACCCGTCCGTGTACGTCCGTTTCCCGCTCACCTCCGGTCCGCTCGCCGGCGAGGCCGCCCTCCTGGTGTGGACGACGACCCCCTGGACGCTGGTCTCCAACACGGCCGTGGCCGCGCACCCCGAGGTCACCTACGTCGTCGCGACCGACGGCGAGGAGAAGCTCGTCGTCGCCGAGCCGCTGCTCGCCAAGGCGCTCGGCGAGGGCTGGGAGACCACCGGGCAGACCTTCACCGGCGCCGAAATGGAGCGCTGGACCTATCAACGTCCCTTCGAGCTGGTGGAGTTCCCGGCCGAGGCGCACTTCGTCGTCAACGCCGAGTACGTGACCACCGAGGACGGCACCGGTCTGGTCCACCAGTCCCCCGCCTTCGGTGAGGACGACCTCAAGGTCTGCCGCTCCTACGGCCTGCCCGTGGTCAACCCCGTCCTCCCCGACGGCACCTTCGCGCCGGACGTCCCCATGGTCGGCGGCGTCTTCTTCAAGAAGGCCGACGAACGGCTCACCGAGGACCTCCAGCAGCGCGGCCTGCTGTTCAAGCACATCCCGTACGAGCACAGCTACCCGCACTGCTGGCGCTGCCACACCGCGCTGCTCTACTACGCGCAGCCGTCCTGGTACATCCGCACCACCGCCGTCAAGGACCGTCTCCTCCAGGAGAACGAGAAGACCAACTGGTTCCCCGAGTCGGTCAAGCACGGCCGGTTCGGCGACTGGCTGAACAACAACATCGACTGGGCGCTGTCCCGCAGCCGCTACTGGGGCACCCCGCTGCCGATCTGGCGCTGCGAGGACGACCACCTCACCTGCGTCGGCTCGCGCGCGGAGCTCAGCGAGCTCACCGGCTCCGACCAGTCCGCGCTGGACCCGCACCGCCCGTTCATCGACGCGGTCACCTTCGGCTGCCCGCAGGAGGGCTGCGGGAAGACCGCCACGCGCGTGCCGGAGGTCATCGACGCCTGGTACGACTCGGGCTCGATGCCGTTCGCGCAGTGGGGCTACCCGTACAAGAACAAGGAGCTGTTCGAGAGCCGCTACCCGGCGCAGTTCATCTCCGAGGCCATCGACCAGACCCGCGGCTGGTTCTACACGCTGATGGCGGTCGGCACGCTGGTCTTCGACAAGTCCAGTTACGAGAACGTCGTCTGCCTCGGCCACATCCTCGCCGAGGACGGCCGCAAGATGTCCAAGCACCTGGGCAACATCCTGCAGCCGATCCCGCTCATGGACCAGCACGGCGCGGACGCGGTGCGCTGGTTCATGGCGGCCGGCGGCTCGCCCTGGGCGGCCCGCCGCGTGGGACACGGCACGATCCAGGAGGTCGTCCGCAAGACGCTCCTGACGTACTGGAACACGGTCGCCTTCCAGGCCCTGTACGCGCGCACGTCCGGCTGGTCCCCCTCCGAGGCCGACCCGGCGCCCGCCGAGCGGCCCGTCCTCGACCGCTGGCTGCTGTCCGAACTCCACGCGCTCACCGACCAGGTGACGCAGTCCCTGGAGGCCTACGACACCCAGCGCGCCGGCAAGCTGCTCTCCGCGTTCGTCGACGACCTGTCCAACTGGTACGTGCGCCGCTCGCGCCGCCGCTTCTGGCAGGGCGACAAGTCCGCGCTGCGCACGCTGCACGAGGTCGTGGAGACGGTCACCAAGCTGATGGCCCCGCTGACCCCGTTCATCACCGAGCGGGTCTGGCAGGACCTGGTCGCGCCCGTCACGCCCGGCGCCCCGGAGTCGGTGCATCTGTCCTCCTGGCCGGAGGCGGACCTGTCCGCGATCGACCCGGAGCTGTCCCGGCAGATGGCGCTCATCCGCCGTCTGGTGGAGCTGGGCCGCGCCACGCGCGCGGAGTCGGGCGTCAAGACCCGCCAGCCGCTGCGCCGCGCCCTGATCGCCGCGGCCGGCTTCGACGCCCTCTCGCCCGAGCTGCGCTCGCAGATCACGGAGGAGCTGAACGTCGAGTCGCTCGCGTCGCTGTCCGAGGTGGGAGGCAGCCTGGTCGACACGACCGCCAAGGCCAACTTCCGCGCGCTGGGCAAGCGGTTCGGCAAGCGCGTCCAGGACGTCGCCAAGGCCGTCGCCGGCGCCGACGCGGCCGCGCTCTCCCTGGCGTTGCGCGAGGGCACCGCGTCGGTGGAGGTCGACGGCGAGACGATCACGCTCGGCCCGGACGAGGTGATCATCACGGAGACGCCGCGCGAGGGCTGGTCGGTGGCGTCCGACTCCGGTGCGACGGTCGCCCTCGACCTGGAGATCACCGAGGAGCTGCGGCGTGCCGGTCTGGCCCGTGACGCGATCCGCCTGATCCAGGAGAGCCGCAAGAACAGCGGTCTCGACGTCGCCGACCGCATCGCGCTCCGCTGGACCGCGACGGACCCGGCGACCGTCGAGGCGCTGAACGACCACGCCGGTCTGATCGCCGACGAGGTCCTCGCGACGGACTTCGCCCAGGGTGACGCCGACGACAGCTACGGCGCTCCGTTCAGCGACGAGGCCCTGACGCTGACGTTCCGCCTCCGCAAGGTGTAGCGCTCGCGCCGAGCAGGTCAACGGCGGCTGTCCGGTACCGGGCAGCCGCCGTTGTGCGTCCCCCTGTCGGTACCGATCACGTCGGTTCCCGTGCGCAATGCGCGTAAAAGGGCGGGGCCCCGGATCGGAATCCGGGGCCCCGCCCTTTGAACGCCGCCGACGCCTAAGGCGTACTACTGGCCGTCAGTTGTCGTCCTCGTCGATGAGGAAGCCGCGCATCGGCGAGGGAGCCTGCCCCATCGGGGAGGGACCCTGCGGTCGTACCGGCGCCATCGGCTGGGTCATGGCGGGAGACATCTGCTGCTGGCCGCCGTAGGACGGACCAGCGGGGCTCGGGCCGCCCATGCCCTGGTTGCCGCCGCCGTAGGACGGGGCGCCGGCGCCGGCCGGAGCCATGGAAGGCGCCGGGGACGGCGGCAGGGATGCCGTGGCCGGCGTGCGCGGCGGGGCGAGGGAGTCGTCGGCCTGCGTTTCCAACTGGCGCAGCTGGGACTCCAGGTACGACTTCAGGCGCGTACGGTACTCGCGCTCGAAGCCGCGCAGGTCCTCGACCTTGCGCTCCAGCGTGGCGCGAGCGGACTCCAGGGAGCCCATCGCGACGCGGTGCTTCTCCTGCGCGTCCCGCTCCAGGGCGTCGGCCTTGGCCCGGGCGTCACGCTCAAGACCCTCGGCGCGCGAACGCGCCTCGCCGACGATCTTGTTGGCCTCGGAACGGGCCTCCGCGATCGCCTGGTCGGCGGTCTGCTGGGCCAGCGAGAGGACTCGGGCGGCGCTGTCGCCACCGGGGCCTCCCTGACCGGGGCCGCCCATCGGACCGCCCATGGGGCCGCCCATCGGACCACCCATCTGCTGCTGCATGGGGGGCTGACCGCCCATCGGGCCCTGGCCCATGGGGCCTTGACCCATCGGACCCTGACCCATCGGACCCTGACCCATCGGGCCCTGGCCCATCGGTCCCTGACCCTGAGGACCGCCCTGACCGCCGCCGGGGCCGGCGGGCAGCTGCGGGGCACCGCTCGGCAGCTGGGGCGGGCCACCCATGGGGCCACCCATCTGCTGCTGCGGCGGGCCCGATATGCCGGCGGGCACCGGAGCGCCGGGACCTCGCATGCCCTGCGGGGGCATGCCCTGCTGCTGTTGCGGCGGCATGCCCTGCTGCTGGCCGTCCTGCGGCTCCGGGGGCTTGCGCATGTTCTGCTGGTTCTGGGCAGCAGCGCGCGTGGCCGCGGCCAGCTTGGCGCGCAGGTCCTCGTTCTCGCGGAGCAGACGGGTCAGTTCGGCTTCGACCTCGTCGAGGAAGGCATCGACCTCGTCCTCGTCATAGCCTTCTCGGAGGCGGACGGTCGTGAACTGCTTGTTCCGCACGTCCTCGGGGGTCAACGGCATCTCTTCACCTCAACGTAGTCGTCGGCATTCGGCAAGACGGTAGTTCACATCGACTCACAGCCCGCTCACGATCGAGATCAAGATGTAAACGATGATCATCAGTACGAAGAAGGACAGGTCGAGCGCCACGCCCCCGAGACGCAGCGGCGGGATGACCCGCCGCAGAAGCTTGAGCGGTGGATCGGTGACAGTGTAGGTGGCCTCCAGAACGACCACCATCGCCTTGCCGGGTTGCCATGAGCGGGCGAACTGGAAGACGTAGTCCATGACCAGTCGGAAGATGAGCACGATGAGGAAGACCATCAGCGCGATGTAGACGACATCCAGGACCACGCTCATGTTCGGTGCTTCCCTCTCCCCTGCTCACACGCTCACTCGTACTGCTGTTTCCGGCCAAGTCTCTCAGCTCTGGTTGAAGAACCCGCCCTCTGCGATGCGGGCCTTGTCCTCCGCCGTGACATCGACGTTAGCAGGCGACAACAGGAACACCTTCTGCGTCACCCGCTCGATGCTGCCGTGAAGACCAAACACCAAACCGGCCGCAAAGTCGACAAGTCGCTTTGCGTCTGTGTCATCCATCTCAGTCAGATTCATGATCACCGGAGTGCCCTCACGGAAGTGTTCCCCGATGGTACGGGCCTCGTTGTACGTCCGTGGATGCAGCGTGGTGATCCGGTACGGCTCTCGTTCCGACACGACCTTGGGCATGATCACCGGTGCGTTCTTCTCCAGGGACTGGCGTTCTTGTGTGATGGATGCCACGGGTGCGATGCGCGCGGGGCGACCGGATTCCGCGGGGAGCGAAGCGGCCCGCGCCACCGGCTCGCGTGGCGCGGGCGGTTGGACGATACGCACCTCTTCGTCCCTTTGGGACTGATGTGCGACATGTGCCTGGTGCGGCGGCTCGTGCCGCCGGTGATCGCGCTCGGGCTCCGGGTCGAGCTCGGGTTCGAAGTCGTCGTCGGGGTCGAAGCCCCGGCCGTCGTACCCATCGTCCTCCACGAGGCCGAGGTAGACCGCCATCTTGCGCATCGCGCCGGCCATTCTCTGAGTCCTCCGCTCTGTGGTGGATCGGCTGACGACTGCCAAGTCCCGCGATCCACGTGGTCCTTACGCCCGCTGTCAAGCGGTAATGACCATATTTTCTGCTGTGGTCCGACTTTCTGGCGACGTTACCCGAGCCTCGCGCGTACTCCGAGTACCGCAGTGCCGACGCGTACATGTGTCGCCCCGGCCGCCACGGCTTCCTCCAGATCCGCACTCATCCCTGCGGAAACCATGTTCGCAGCCGGATGGGTCCGGCGCAGGTCGGTCGACAAATCCATCAACCGCTGGAACGCCGCCCTTTGACGACCGGCGTACTCGCCGGTCAGGGGTGCGACGGTCATCAGTCCGTCGAGCCGCAGCCCTTCCGCGGCCGCGACGGCGGCGGCCAACTCCTTCACCGAGCCGGGCGACACGCCGCCCCGCTCGCCGACACCGCCCGAACCGGCCGGGCGCTCCGGCGCGTCGAGGGCGACCTGGATGAGGCAGCCCACCTCGCGCCCGGCCCGTACGGCTTCCTTCGACAGGGCCGTCACCAGCTTGACGCGGTCGACGGACTGCACGACATCGGCGTAACCGACCACCGAACGCACCTTGTTGGTCTGCAACTGGCCCACGAAGTGCCAGGAAAGGGGCAGATCCGAGCAAGCCGCGGCCTTCGGCGCCGCGTCCTGGTCGCGGTTCTCGGCGACGTGGCGCACGCCGAGCTCCGACAGGATCCGCACGTCGTCGGCCGGGTAGGTCTTGGTGACCACGATCAGGGTCACCTCCTCCCGCCGGCGCCCGGCAGCCGCGCACGCGGCGGCGATGCGCTCCTCCACCTTCGCCAGATTCCCGGCGAGTTCGTCCCTACGCTCCGTCATGCCCTATCAGTCCAGCCAGACATATCCCGCGAGTCGCCCCGTGGTGCGGTCGCGGCGGTACGAGAAGTGATCCTGCGACTCGCGCGTGCACACCGGCGACTGCTCCCGGTCGCGCACCCCGAGGCGCGCGAGCTGCGCGTGCACCCCGGCGGTCACGTCGACCGCCGGCGTGCCCCAGCTCGTTTCGGCGTACGCCGCCGGCTCGACGGCGGCCACCTCGGCGCGCATCGCCGCCGGCACCTCGTAGCACCGGCCGCACACGGCGGGTCCGGTGCGGGCGACGATCCGGGCGGGTTCGGCGCCGAGTTCCACCATGGCCCGCACAGTGGCCGGGACGATCCCGGCGACCATGCCGGGCCTGCCGGCGTGGGCCGCGGCGGCGATCCCCGCGACCGGGTCGGCGAGCAGGACGGGCGTGCAGTCGGCGGTGAGGACGGCGAGGGCGAGGCCGCGGCGGGCGGTGACGAGCGCGTCCACCTCGGGGAGGGGGCCGTCGCCCGCGGGTCCGTCGGCCCGGGCGACTCCGACGCCGTGCACCTGATTCATCCAGACGACGTACTCCGGGTCGAGCCCGAGCGACTTCGCGGCGAGTTCCCGGTTGGTGCGCACGGCGCCGGGGTCGTCGCCGACCCCGCCGCCGAGGTTGAGCTGCTCATAGGGAACGGCGCTCACCCCGCCCCACCGGTCGGTGAAGGCGAAATGCGCGCCGCTCGCGCTCTCGCGCCGTCCTATCACTTCAGGAAGTCCGGTACGTCCAGCTCCTCGGCCGCGCTGTCGGTGTAGGTCCGCGAGGACGGGACCGGCGGGGCGACCGGGATCTCGGCCACCGGCTCGGGAGCCGGCTCCGGGTCCTCCTTGGGGGTGACGCTGCCGAGCGAGCCGAAGCTCGGGCGGCTCTCCGGCTGCCGCGCCGGAGCCGGCTCCTCCCGGCGGCCGGGCGCGGCGGAGGCCGAACCCGACGACGACGTGGAGCCGATGACGGTGTCACGGCGGGCCGGGGGCTGCCCCCCGTCGAAGCCGGCCGCGATCACGGTGACCCGGACCTCGTCGCCGAGCGCGTCGTCGATGACCGCGCCGAAGATGATGTTGGCCTCGGGGTGCGCGGCCTCGCTGACCAGCTGGGCGGCCTCGTTGATCTCGAACAGGCCGAGGTCGGAGCCGCCGGAGATGGAGAGGAGCACGCCCCGGGCGCCGTCGATGGAGGCCTCCAGGAGCGGCGAGGAGATCGCCATCTCGGCGGCGGCCACCGCGCGGTCGTCGCCGCGGGCCGAGCCGATGCCCATGAGGGCCGATCCGGCCTCCGACATGACCGACTTGACGTCGGCGAAGTCGAGGTTGATCAGACCGGGCGTGGTGATGAGGTCGGTGATGCCCTGGACGCCGGAGAGCAGGACCTGGTCCGCCGACTTGAAGGCGTCGAGGACCGAGACCTGGCGGTCCGAGATCGACAGCAGCCGGTCGTTGGGGATGACGATGAGGGTGTCGACCTCTTCGCGGAGTTCGGCGATGCCGTCCTCGGCCTGGTTGGCGCGGCGCCGTCCCTCGAAGGTGAACGGGCGGGTGACCACGCCGATGGTGAGGGCGCCCAGGGAGCGCGCGATGTTGGCCACGACGGGCGCGCCGCCGGTGCCGGTGCCGCCGCCTTCACCGGCCGTCACGAAGACCATGTCGGCCCCCTTGAGGACCTCCTCGATCTCCTCGCGGTGGTCCTCGGCGGCCTTGCGGCCGACGGCCGGGTTGGCTCCGGCGCCGAGTCCGCGGGTGAGTTCGCGGCCGACGTCGAGCTTGACGTCGGCGTCGCTCATCAACAGCGCCTGCGCGTCGGTGTTGATGGCGATGAACTCGACGCCCTTGAGACCGACCTCGATCATCCGGTTGATGGCATTGACACCACCGCCGCCGACACCGATGACTTTGATGACTGCGAGGTAGTTCTGCGGTGCTGCCACGTCGAAGGCCTCTCGCCTCGAGTTACGTGTCGTCGGTCCGCGGGGGCGCTCAGCGCTCCGCGCTCCGGCGACTGATGCCGAATGGGACGGTCCGTTTCGCCGACCCGAACCCTAACCCTGAAGTTTAGGGTTACCAGTGTGTCTGTTCCTTGGAGTCTTCTGAACAGGACACTAAGTCGACAAGTGGCGCCCGTTCAACGAACACGCCGAACCTCCCGTTTTTCTTTTCACCCTATGTGATCAGCCATAGCGGTGCCCAACCAGGGTGCTGGCCTGCGCTGATGTGCGTCAACTCGCTGATGACGCCGGGGCCGTGGGGACGCTGACGTCGAAGTGCCGTGCCTCCGGGGAGGCTTTCATGAGCGCGGTGAGCGTACGGGCCTTCGCGGCGCCCTTCTCGGCGCTCCCCCAGGCGACCGTACGGCCACCGCTCAGGTCCAGCGAGATGTCGTCGTAGGAACGGACCTTGACCAGCCGGGCGTCCCGCGCGACGGCGGCCGGAAGCGCCCCCGCGGCCCGGACCGCCTCGCGGACCAGACGCGCCTCGCCGAAGCGGCGCAGGCTCGCGGCGGCCGAACCGGAGGAAAACGCTTCCAATTTCAGCAGCGGGACACCTGCGGGCGCCTCGGAAACCGTGGCGAACCGGACGCCGTCATCGTCCACTTCCACGAAATTCCGCCCTTTTCGAACCAGCAGGACGGGCTTGCGTTCGGTCACTTTCAAGCCGATTCCATGCGGCCAGGAACGGACCACGTCCACCGAGTCGATCCGGGGCAACTCGGCACGCAGGCGCGCCTCGATCGCGCCGGTGTCGACGGAGACCAGGGGCGAGCCGACCGGGACGGCGGCGGCCTCGCGCACCTGGTCCGGCGTCAGCACCTGTGTGCCGACGACCGAGACGTGCTCCACCCGCAGCCACCGCGAGCCGTACAACGCCCAGACGGCGCCCGCCCCGAGGAGTACCGACACCACCGCGATGATGATGATCGTACGAAGTCGGCGTGGGCCCAGCCTCCGGAGGAGGGGAGGGCCGGACGGCTCCTGCGGGCGTGCACCGCGTTCGGCGGTGGCGGCTCTGGCCACGCGCGCTCCTTTCCGTGCCGGGGCGCCGGCCGGGGCGCCCCGGCCGGCGCCCCTCGGCTCACCCGCCTGTCCGTTACGGGTCTCAGCGCGAGGCGATCGCCTCGTACACCATGCGGACGAGCAGCTCGTCCGCGTCCCGGCGGCCGAACTCGCCGGCGGCACGGGACATCTCGTACAGCCGGTGCGGGTCGGCGAGCACGGGCAGGACCCTCTCCCGGATCCATTCCGGGGTGAGTTCCGCGTCGTCGACGAGCAGTCCGCCGCCCGCCTTGACCACCGGCTGGGCGTTCAGCCGCTGCTCACCGTTGCCGATGGGCAGCGGGACGTAGGCGGCCGGGAGTCCGACGGCGGAGAGTTCGGCGACGGTCATCGCGCCCGCGCGGCAGAGCATCATGTCGGCCGCGGCGTAGGCGAGATCCATCCGGTCCAGATACGGTACCGGGATGTAGGGGGGCATTCCCGGCATCTGCTGGACGTGGGGCAGTTCGTTCTTCGGACCGACCGCGTGCAGGATCTGGATGCCGGCCTGCTGGAGCCACGGCGCGACCTGCTGGATCACCTCGTTGAGCCGGCGGGCGCCCTGCGAGCCGCCGGAGACGAGCAGCGTCGGCAGGTTGGGGTCGAGGCCGAACATGTGGCGGGCCTCCGGGCGCGCCGCGGCCCGGTCCAGGGTGGCGATGGAGCGCCGCAGCGGGATGCCGATGTAGCGGGCGTCGCGGAGCTTGCTGTCGGGCGTGGAGACGGCCACGCGGGCGGCGTACCGGGAGCCGATCTTGTTGGCCAGTCCGGGGCGGGCGTTGGCCTCGTGGATGACGATCGGCACGCCCAGGCGCTTGGCGGCGAGATAGCCGGGCAGGGCGACGTAGCCGCCGAAGCCGACGACGACGTCCGCCTTGGTGCGCTCCAGGATCTGCTCGGTCGCCTTGATCGTGCCGCGCAGCCGGCCCGGGACGGTGATCAGCTCGGGGGTGGGCTTGCGCGGCAGCGGGACGGCGGGGATCAGCGCCAGCTCGTAGCCCCGCTGGGGGACGAGCGTGGTCTCCAGGCCGCGCTCCGTGCCCAGGGCTGTGATCCCCACGGTCGGGTCCTGCCTGCGCAGGGCGTCCGCGAGGGCGAGCGCGGGCTCGATGTGGCCGGCGGTCCCCCCACCGGCGAGTACGACATGCACCGAAATTCACCGCTCTCCGGACGAACGCGCCGCCGAGGCACGCCGTCGCATCGTGTTCCATCTCCGGGGCCCCCACAGGGAAGCAGGACCCCCGGCTCCCCGTTTTCTACCAAAGCGGGGAGGCCGCATCGCAAGCGCTGCCCGCGCAGCGGGCTCGTCGCGTGCGAAGGCGATCAGCAGCCCGATGGCGAACATGGTCGGCAGCAGGGCGGACCCTCCGTAGGAGAACAGCGGGAGGGGGACTCCGGCGATCGGCAGCAGACCGAGCACCGCACCGATGTTGACCACCGCCTGCGCGGTGATCCAGGTGGTCACACCTCCCGCGGCGTACCTCACGAAGGGGTCCTCCGTGCGTCCGGCCACGCGGATACCCGCATAGCCTAGAGCCGCGAACAGGGCGAGCACCGACAGCGTCCCCGCCAGGCCCAGTTCCTCACCGGTGACGGCGAAGATGAAGTCCGTGTGGGCTTCGGGGAGTTGCCCCCATTTCTCCACACTCGCCCCGAGACCGGAGCCGAAGATCCCGCCGGAGGCGAGCGCATAGATCCCGTGCACGGCCTGCCAGCAGTCGACCTTGCCCGCCTGCGGCTCGGTGGCGCCCAGGCACTGGAGGCGGGCCATGCGGTTGTCGCTGGTCCGGATCAGGATCACGCCGATCACCGCCGCGACGGACAGCACCCCGACGAAGAGCCGGGTGGGCGCGCCCGCCAGCCACAGCAGGCCGAACAGGACCGCCGTGAGGATGATCGCCGTGCCCATGTCCCCGCCGAGCATGATCAGTCCGAGCAGCATGAACGCGACCGGCACCAGCGGCACCAGCATGTGCTTCCACTGGGTCAGCAGCTTCCGGTCGTGTTTGCGGGCGAGCAGGTCCGCGCCCCACAGCACCAGGGCGAGCTTGCCGAACTCGCTGGGCTGGATCTGGAAGGAGCCGCCGAGCGAGATCCAGTTCTGGTTGCCGTTGACCGCCATCCCTATGCCCGGGATCTGGACCAGGACCATCAGGAAGACGGCGCCGGCGAGGATCGGGTAGGCCAGCGCCCGGTGCAGCTTCACCGGCATCCGGGAGGCGATCAGCAGCAGCCCCCCGCCGATGGCGGCGGCGAGGAACTGCTTGCGGAAGAAGAACGAGCCCGGCAGCGACATCTGCAACGCCTTGATCTGCGAGGCCGAGTAGACCATCACCAGACCGAGCACGGTGATCAGCAGGCTGCCGCCGAGGATCAGGTAGTAGGCGGTCAGCGGCCGGTCCCAGGCCTTGCGCGCGCGGGTGCACAGCCGCAGCACGGGGTTCTCCGGCCGCGGCGGGGAGGCGGCGGGCCTGCGGACGGCGCGCTGGACGGGCGGACGCCCGGTACGGCTACCGGGCACCGCGGCCTCCGCTGAACGTGAACCTCGACGGTCCCACGCGTCCCTCCCAAGGTCCGCCCGGCGGCGGCCGGGTCACGCGCCGAGTTCGCGAACGGCCTCCGCGAACGCGTCGCCGCGCTGGTTGTAGTTGGCGAACATGTCCATGGAGGCGCAGGCCGGGGCGAGCAGCACCGTGTCGCCGGGCCGCGCCAGCCGCTTCGCCTCCTGGACGGCCTGGAGCATCGCCCCAGTGTCGGTCCGGTCGAGGTCGACGACGGGTACTTCCGGGGCGTGTCGCGCGAGGGCGTCCCGGATCAGCTCCCGATCGGCGCCGATGAGGACGGCGCCGCGCAACCGCTTCGCCGAATTGGCGACCAGTTCGTCGAAGGTGGCGCCCTTCGCCAGTCCGCCGGCGACCCAGACGATCGACTCGTAGGCCGCCAACGAGGCTTCAGTGGCGTGGGTGTTGGTGGCCTTGGAGTCGTCGACGTAGGAGACGCCGTCCACGTCGGCCACGTGGGCCATGCGGTGGGCGTCCGGGACGAAGGCCCGCAGGCCGTCCCGGACGGCCTGCGGGGGCACCCCGAAGGCGCGTGCGAGGGCCGCCGCGGCGAGGGCGTTGGCGACGTTGTGCGGGACCGGCGGGTTGACGTCGGAGACCTCGGCGAGCTCCTGGGCGTTCTTCTGCCGGTTCTCGACGAAGGCGCGGTCGACCAGGATGCCGTCCACGACGCCGAGTTGGGAGGGGGCCGGTGTGCCGAGGGTGAAGCCGACGGCCCGGCAGCCCTCCTCGACGTCGGCCTCGCGCACCAGGTCCTCGGTGGCCTTGTCGGCGACGTTGTAGACGCAGGCGACCCGATTGCCCTCGTAGATGCGCCCCTTGTCCCTGGCGTACGCCTCCATGGAGCCGTGCCAGTCGAGGTGGTCGGGGGCGAGGTTCAACACGGTGGCGGAGTGGGCCCGCAGGGACGGCGCCCAGTGCAACTGGTAGCTGGAGAGCTCCACGGCGAGGACGTCGTACGGCTCCTCGCCGAGGACCGCGTCCAGCAGGGAGACGCCGATGTTGCCGACGGCCGCCGCGCGCAGGCCCGCCGCCTTGAGGATGGAGGCGAGCATCTGCGTGGTGGTGGTCTTGCCGTTGGTGCCGGTGACGCAGAGCCAGGGGGCGGGCTTGCGGCCTTCCAGCTCCCGCAGCCGCCAGGCGAGTTCGACGTCGCCCCACACCGGTACCCCGGCCTCGCGAGCCGCGGTGAACAGCGGCTTGTCGGGCTGCCAGCCGGGCGCGGTGACGATCAGTTCGGTGCCCTCGGGCAGGGTCGTCCCGTCACCGAGGCGCACGGTGACGCCGAGTGCCTGGAGTTCGGCGGCCTGGGCCCGCGCGCGCGGGTCGTCGCCGTCGTTGACGACGGTGACCCTCGCGCCGAGCCCGTGCAGCACCTTGGCCGCCGGGACGCCGGACACGCCGAGCCCGGCCACGGTGACGTTCTTGCCCTGCCAGTCGGTCACTTGTCCGCTGCCCATCCCGCGTAGAAGAGGCCGAGTCCGACGATGACGCAGATGCCCTGGATGATCCAGAAGCGGACCACGACAAGGACTTCGGACCAGCCCTTGAGTTCGAAGTGGTGCTGGAGCGGCGCCATCCGGAAGACGCGCTTGCCGGTGAGGCGGAACGAGCCGACCTGGATGACCACCGACATGGTGATGAGGACGAACAGGCCGCCCATGATGGCCACCAGCAGCTCGGTGCGGGAGCAGATGGCGAGGCCGGTGAGGACGCCGCCGAGCGCGAGCGAACCGGTGTCGCCCATGAAGATCTTGGCGGGCGAGGTGTTCCACCACAGGAAGCCGAGGCAGGCGCCCATCAGCGCGGCGGAGATGACCGCGAGGTCCAGCGGATCGCGCACCTCGTAACAGGCGTTGGGGTTGGTCAGGGTCTCGCCGTTGGCGCAGGACTCCTGGTACTGCCAGACGCCGATGAAGGTGTAGGCGCCGAAGACGAGGACCGAGGCGCCGGTGGCGAGGCCGTCCAGACCGTCCGTCAGGTTCACGCCGTTGGACATCGCGAGGATCATGAACAGCGCCCAGACGACGAACAGCACCGGGCCGATCGACCAGCCGAAGTCGGTGATGAACGACAGCTTGGTGGAGGCCGGGGTGTTGCCGCGGGAGTCGGCGAACTGCAACGAGAGCACCGCGAAGCCGATGCCGACGATCAGCTGGCCGGCCATCTTCGCCTTGGCCCGCAGACCGAGCGAGCGCCTCTTGACGATCTTGATGTAGTCGTCGAGGAAGCCGACCAGGCCCATGCCGCACATCAGGCCCAGCACCAGCAGGCCGGTGTAGGTCGGCGGTTTGCCCGTGATCAGCTTGGACAGGAAGTACGCGGCGACCGTCGCCAGGATGAAGGCGATGCCGCCCATGGTCGGCGTACCGCGCTTGCTGGCGTGCTCACGCGGGCCGTCGTCGCGGATGTACTGGCCGTAACCCTTGCGCGCGAGCAGCTTGATCAGCAGCGGTGTGCCGACCAGGGTCAGGAAGAGGCCGATGACTCCCGCGAACAGGATCTGCTTCATCATCGGGCCGCGACCTCACCCTCGGCACCGGTGTCGAGCAGCGCCTGCGCGACGCTCTCCAGACCGACCGAACGGGACGCCTTCACGAGTACGACGTCTCCCGGGCGCAACTCGCTGCGCAACAGGTCGACCGCCGCCTGTGCGTCGGACACGTGCACCGACTCCTCACCCCACGAACCCTCGTTATATGCGCCCAGTTGCAGCCAGGCGGCTTCCCTGCCCCCGACCGCGACGAGCTTGCTGACGTTGAGCCGGACGGCGAGCCGTCCGACCGCGTCGTGCTCGGCGAGCGCCTCGTCCCCGAGCTCGGCCATCTTGCCGAGCACCGCCCAGGTCCGCCGACCCCTGCCGATGGCGGCCAGCGCGCGCAGTGCGGCACGCATGGACTCGGGGTTCGCGTTGTAGGCGTCGTTGACGATCGTCACGCCGTCCGGGCGCTCGGTGACCTCCATCCGCCAGCGGGAGAGGGAGCCCGCCTCGGAGAGCGCGGTGGCGATCTCTTCCGCGGACATGCCCAGCTCATGGGCGACGGCGGCCGCGGCGAGCGCGTTCGACACGTGATGCTCACCGTACAGGCGCATGGTCACATCGCTGCACCCGGAGGGTGTGTGAAGGCTGAAGGCGGGCTGTCCGCTGTCCGTGAGTCGCACGTTCTCGGCGCGTACGTCCGCTTCGCCGGACTCTCCGAAAAGGATCACCTTCGCCTTCGTTCGGGAGGCCATGGCCCGGACCAAGGGGTCGTCCGCGTTGAGGATGGCGGTGCCGCCCTCTTCGGCCGGCGGGAGGCTCTCGACGAGTTCGCCCTTCGCCTGCGCGATCTGCTCGCGGCCGCCGAACTCGCCGATGTGGGCGGAGCCGACGTTCAGGACGAGTCCGATTTTCGGCGGCGTCAGACCGGTGAGGTAGCGGATGTGGCCGATGCCGCGGGCGCCCATCTCCAGCACCAGGAAACGGGTCTCCTCGGTGGCGCTGAGCGCGGTGAGCGGCAGCCCGATCTCGTTGTTGAGCGAGCCGGGCGTCCACACGGTGGGCGCCTTGCGCTGGAGCACCTGGGCGATCAGGTCCTTGGTGCTGGTCTTGCCCGCCGAGCCGGTGAGGGCGACGAGGGTCGTGCCGAGCTCGCGCACGACGTGCCGGGCGAGGGCGCCGAGCGCCGCCTGGACGTCGTCCACGACGATCGCGGGCACGCCGACGGGGCGCGACGCCAGGACGGCTGCCGCGCCCGCCTCGACGACCGCGCGCGCGTAGTCGTGGCCGTCGGCGCGTTCACCGACGAAGGCGACGAAGAGGCTGCCGGGGCCGGCCTCACGGGAGTCCCGGACGACGGGTCCGGTGACCTGGACGGACGGATCCGGTATGTCGTGCGTCTGCCCGCCGACGACTTCGGCGATCTCGGCGAGGGAGAGGGCGATCACAAGTTCATCCCTGGGTCTTCTGGATAGCTTCGCGAAGCACCTGGCGGTCGTCGAAGGGACGGATCACGCCGGCGATGTCCTGGCCCTGTTCGTGGCCCTTGCCCGCGACCAGCACGGTGTCCCCGGCCTGGGCGCGGCCGACGGCCGCGGCGATCGCGGCGGCCCGGTCCTCGAAGAGCTGCACCTCGCCGCGCTCGTGGGAGGGCACGGACGCCGCTCCCTGGAGCATGGTCGCCAGGATCGCGAGGGGGTCCTCGGAGCGGGGGTTGTCGGAGGTCAGCAGGGCGGTGTCGGCGAGCCGGGCGACGGCGGCGCCCATCGGGCCGCGCTTGGTGACGTCGCGGTCGCCGCCGCAGCCGAGCACGACGTGCAGCCGGCCCTTGGTGACCTTGCGCAGCGCCCTGAGGACCGACTCGACGGCGTCCGTCTTGTGCGCGTAGTCGACGACCGCGAGGTAGGGCTGGCCGGCGTCCACGCGCTCCAGCCGGCCCGGCACGCCCGGTACGGCGGCGACGCCGTCGGCGGCGGTCTGCGGGTCGAATCCGGCGGCGGCGAGGGCGACGATCGCGGCGAGGGCGTTGGCCACGTTGAACGGGCCGGCGAGCGGCGACCTGGCGGCGACGCGGCGCCCGTCGGGGCCGACGACGGTGAACGTCGAGTCCAGCGGGCCGACCTGGACGTCCACGGCGCGCCAGTCGGCGTCGGGGTGGCCCTCGGCGGAGAAGGTGACGACCGGGACGGTGGCCTCGCGGGTCAGGCGGCGGCCGTACTCGTCGTCGAAGTTGACCACGCCGAGCTTGCTGCGCTCGGGGGTGAAGAGGCTCGCCTTGGCCTGGAAGTAGTCCTCCATGCCGGAGTGGAACTCCATGTGCTCCGGGCTGAGGTTGTTGAAGACGGCGATGTCGAAGACGCAGCCGTCGACCCGGCCGAGGACCAGCGCGTGGCTGGAGACCTCCATGGCGACCGCCTCGACGCCGCGCTCGCGCATGACGGCGAACAGGGCCTGCAGGTCGGTGGCCTCGGGGGTGGTGCGCTCGGACTTGATGCGCTCGTCGCCGATGCGCATCTCGACGGTGCCGATCAGCCCGGTGGCGCGGGCGGTCCGCAGGCCGCCCTCCACGAGGTAGGCGGTGGTGGTCTTGCCGGAGGTGCCGGTGATGCCGATCTGGAGCAGGTCGCGGCCCGGGTGGCCGTAGATGGTGGCCGCCAGCTCGCCCATCGCCCCGCGCGGGTCGTCGACGACCAGGACCGGCAGGCCGGTCGCGGCGGAGCGCTCGGCTCCGGTCGGGTCGGTCAGCACGGCGACGGCGCCGAGGCCGGCGGCCTGGGTGACGAAGTCGGCGCCGTGCAGGCGGGCCCCCGGGAGGGCGGCGTACAGGTCGCCCGGGCGGACGGCGCGCGAGTCGTGGGTGATGCCCGTGACCTCGGCGGGGTCGCCCGGCTGTTCGGCGCCCAGCTGATCGGCGAGCCGCGCGAGGGGTGTCGCGGAGCTGTGAACCGGTCGCGGCGGTCCCGGATAGGTCACGGAAGCGCCTTTCTGGGCGGTTTGGGACTGATCAGCGTGTGGCACGGCGGTGAGCGTACCGGGCGCACCCGCCCGGGAGCGAAGTGAGGGCTCGGACGGGGGCCGGCGCGAAGCGCTGTTCCCCGGGTCGGGAGTGATCATGGTCACGGGCGGTTCCTGGCTGTGTAGTTCACGGGGAGAAGGAGACGGGCAGCTTCGCGGGCTTCGCCCCGGTGGGCGGGATCTGGAGGGATTTCAGGGAGAACTCCATGACCTGCTTGAAGACGGGGCCGCAGATCTGACCGCCGAAGTAGCTTCCCTGGGTGGCGTTCTGGATGGCGCAGTACACCGTGACGCGGGGGGCGTCGGCGGGGGCGAATCCGGCGAACGACGAGGTGTAGCCGCGGTACTTGCCGGTGGCCGGATCCACGCGGTTGGCTGTGCCGGTCTTGCCCGCCACGCGGTAGCCGGGAATGCGCGCCTTGGCGCCGGTGCCCTCCTCGTCGTCCACGACCGACTCCAGCATCTGGGCGAGGGCCCTGGCCGTCTTCTGGCTCACCACGCGCTTCTTCTGCGGGGCGTCGGCCGGGGTGAAGCGCCCGTCGGGCCCCTTGGTGCCGCGTACGAGGCTCGGCTGGACGCGGACGCCGCCGTTGGCGATGGTCGAGTAGACGGAGGCCGCCTGAAGCGCGTTGACGGACATGCCCTGGCCGAAAGGGATCGTGTACTGCTGCGAGGTCGACCAGGCGCCGGGCGCCGCGAGGATGCCCCGCGTCTCGCCGGGGAAGCCGAGCCCGGTGGCGCGGCCGATGCCGAACTCGCGCAGGTAGGAGTGGAGGACCTTGTTGGCCTCGGCCTGCGTCCTGCCGAGCTGGCCGGTGGCCAGGATGGTGCCGATGTTGCTGGACTTGGCGAGCACGCCGTTGAGCGTGAGGTACCAGGTGGGGTGGTCGATGTCGTCCTGGAAGAGCCGGTCGCCGCGGTGCAGCCGGTTGGGCACGGTGACGTGGGTGAGCGGCGTGGCCGCGTTCTCCTCCAGGACGGCCGCCATCGACATCACCTTGGCGGTCGACCCGGGCTCGAAGGCGTCCTGGACGGCCGCGTTGCCGAGGGCCTCGGGCCGGGCGTCGGACAGGTCGTTGGGGTCGAAGCCGGGCGAGTTGGCCATGGCGAGGATCTCGCCGGTGCGGGTGTCCTGGACGATGACGTAGCCGCGGTCCGCCCGGGACTTCTCCACCTGCTCGGTGATGGCGTTCTGCGCGGCCCACTGGATGTCGCGGTCGATCGTCAGCTCGACGTCGGAGCCGGGCACGGCGGGCGTCTCGGTGGAGCCCGCGGTGGGCACCTGGCGGCCGCCGGACTGGGCGTAGCGGATCTTTCCGTCCTTGCCGGAGAGCAGGGCGTTCAGCTGCTGTTCGA
Source organism: Streptomyces sp. NPDC088254 (assembly GCF_044740925.1). Lineage (NCBI taxonomy): Bacteria > Bacillati > Actinomycetota > Actinomycetes > Kitasatosporales > Streptomycetaceae > Streptomyces > Streptomyces sp. NPDC088254. The sequence continues at coordinate 338,894 of NZ_JBIURQ010000009.1, forward strand.
CGCCTCCGCCGCCCTTGCCCTCGGCATTGACCCAGCCCAGTATCCCGGCGGCGAGGCCGCCGTTGGGGTACACGCGCTTGTTGCTGGGCACGGAGAAGACGCCGGCTAGGACGTTGACGGTGGAGCGGTCGGTGTCCGACTTCGTGGCGAGCGCGGACTTCAGGTCCTTGATCTGCTTCCACACCTGCGGGGTCTGGCGCCCGGCCAGCTTGGTGTAGCGCACGTCGGGGTCCTCGGGCCGCAGCTTCTTCACCAGGTCCGGCTGCTCCTGGCCGAGGATCGGCGCGAGGAGGGCGGCCGCCCGCTCGGGACCGTCGTCGATCTTCAGCTGGTCGCGGGCGAACATCGTCGGGTCGGCGGTGATGTCGTAGGCGTCCTCGCTGGTGGCGAGGGCGACGCCGGAGCGGTCGGTGATCTCGCCCCGCTCGGCGGTCAGCACCTGGCCGACGTACCGGTTGCGCTCCGCCTTGGCGGCGTAGGTGCTCGCGTCGACGGCCTGCACCTGGAGCAGCCGGACGACGAAGGCGGCCATCACGAGGGTGAGGGCGAGGCCGACCATGCGCAGACGGGGGCGGGGGCTGCCGAGCCGGATGACGCGCGCCGCCGGACGGGACGCCGCCGGGCGGCGGGCGGGGCGGGCGCCGGGGCCGGGGCGCCGTGTCCCGGCCGCGGGGCGGGCGGGCCGGGCGGGGCCGGGCACGCGCCGGCGCGGCGGTTCCCTGTCGGACACTTCCGTCACCTGCCGTCGGTGGTGGGGGTGGCTGCGGTCGGGGTGTCGCCCGGCGCGGGCGCCACCGGGGCGCCGGCCCCGATGACCTCGGGCGGGCGGACGGCCGCGGGGGCGTCCCGCGCGGAGGGCATGCCGGCGGGTGACGGGACGCCCTTCACGGTGCCGTCTGGGGCGAGGAAGGCGGGGTCCCCGCCGGGCACCATGCCGAGTTCGCGGGCGCGGCGCTGGAGGGCGTCCGGGGCGGAGTAGGAGTCGATGTCCCGCTGGAGCGCCTGTTCCTCGTCGGTGAGGCTCTTGGTGTCCTTCTGCAGGTCGTCCATCTTGAACGACCCTTCGCTGAGGGCGGAGTTCAGCACGAGCAGGCCGATGAGTCCGCCGCCGAGGAGCAGGACGACCAGGAGGACGAACGGGGTGCGGGCCGCCCGGCGCGGGCCGGCCGGGAAGAGGCGCGCGAGCCGGGCGGCCCTCCCCCTCAGCTCGGGTTCGCCGCTCACTCGCCCTCCCCCGGGCAGGTCGCGCCCCTCATTCGACGTCCTCCCTGATGCGCTCGGCCCCGCGCAGCCGCGCGGGCGCCGCCCGCCGGTTCTCGGCGATCTCTTCCTCGGTGGGAAGTTCGGCACCGCGCGTGAGCAGCTTGAGCCGGGGCTGGTAGCGCTCGGGGACGACCGGCAGTCCGGGCGGCGCGGTGGTGGCGGCTCCGGCCGCGAGCACCTGCTTGACGAGCCGGTCCTCGAGGGAGTGGTACGACAGCACGGCGATCCGGCCGCCCACGTCGAGGGCCTTCACGGCGGCCGGTACGGCCCTTTCCAGCACGGCGAGTTCGCCGTTGACCTCGATGCGCAGGGCCTGGAAGGTGCGCTTGGCCGGGTTGCCGCCGGTGCGCTTGGCGGCCTGCGGGAGCGCGGAGCGGATCAGGTCGACCAGGCGCGCGCTGTTGGTGAACGGTTCCTCGTCCCGTTCGCGGACGATCGCCGAGACGATCCGCTTGGCCTGCTTCTCCTCGCCGTACGCCCGCAGGATGCGCACGAGTTCGCCCGCCGGGTAGGTGTTGAGGACCTCGGCGGCGCTGACGCCGGCCGACTGGTCCATGCGCATGTCGAGCGGGGCGTCCTGGGCGTAGGCGAAACCCCGGTCGGCCTCGTCGAGTTGCATGGAGGACACGCCGAGATCGAACAGGACGCCCTGCACGCGCGCGATGCCGAGCCGGGCGAGGACGGCGGGGAGTTCGTCGTAGACGGCGTGCACGAGTTCGGCTCGGTCGCCGAAGGGGGCGAGGCGCTCGCCGGACAGGCGCAGGGCCTCCTTGTCCCGGTCGAGGGCAACGAGCCGCGCCTCGGGGAAGCGCGTCAGCAGGGCCTCGCTGTGGCCACCGAGTCCGAGGGTGCAGTCGACGACGACGGCTCCGGGCTGCTCCAGGGCGGGGGCCAGCAGGTCCAGGCAGCGCCGGAGCATCACCGGGACGTGTCGGGCCTCGCCCTCCCGTCGCTCGGCACCACCCTTGTTCGAATGCGCTTCGCGCCCCTGCACTGTGGGCCCTCTCAGATCCGGCGGGCCCGTACGCACCGCCGGGTCCCCGTCCGCTCGAAGAAGGGAGGCCCGCCGGCGCCGGAAGCGTCAGCCGACCGGGAGCGGGAGGAGGCCGAGCCGTACGTACGCGCCGCGCACGCGGGGAGATCTCCGGCGGCCGCGCCGGGGTCTCTCGGGGAATTCAGTCCAGCGGGGAGACCGCAGCCTCCCGCTTCGCGTCACTTTAGTCCACCCTGTGTCGCGGTCAATCAACCGGCCTGCGCGTCGCGGCTCCACGCGCGCGTGAAGCGGCGCAGCGCCCGAAACCACCCGTTCGGGTGTCCGCCTCTCACTCTTGTGGCTTACCTCACAAGTGCGGCGTGATGACGCTCTTTTTCCCTCCCCACCGCAGGACCGGAACGGCGGTGACCAGTAACGTCATACTCATGACGACTTCCGCATCCGTACCCGTCGAGTCCGCCGGCACCGCGGGCGGCGGCTCCGTGACCGACCGCCTCGTCGCAGCGAACGAGCGGTACGCCGCGGCGTTCGCCGACCCCGGCATGGACGCCCGGCCCGTGCTGCACGTCGCCGTGGTGGCCTGCATGGACGCCCGTCTCGACCTGCACGCCGCGCTCGGCCTGGAGCTCGGCGACTGCCACACGATCCGCAACGCGGGCGGCGTGGTGACCGACGACGTGATCCGCTCGCTCACGATCAGCCAGCACAAGCTGGGCACGCGCAGCGTGGTCCTCATCCACCACACCGGCTGCGGCCTGGAGGCGATCACCGAGGACTTCCGCTCCGAGCTGGAGATGGAGGTCGGCCAGCGTCCCTCCTGGGCCGTCGAGGCCTTCAAGGACGTCGACCAGGACGTACGGCAGTCGATGCAGCGGGTGCGGACCTCGCCGTTCCTCCTGCACACCGACGACGTCCGCGGGTTCGTGTTCGACGTCAAGACCGGCCTGCTGCGGGAGGTCGACCCCGGGCGGAAAGCCGGCCCGGAGTCGGCACAAGAGGCCTGAGAGCTGACATACCGCTGTCAGTTGTCCACAGGCGAGTGACACGAAACGGTAACGGCGGCAAGAATGCGGTGATGGCATCACGCGAACGTTTTCCGCGTGGTGTCCGTATTCGGGGTGGGCCGTTGCGCGGACAGAAGCGTCGGCCTGGAAAGAACGGGCCGAGGAGGGCCGGGTGACGACCTATGACGATCGAGCGAGCCTCACTGATCTGACCGCCACTGTGGAGCGTGTCCGCAGTTCGGTGGAGGGAGTGATCGAGGGCAAGCCCGAGGTCGTACGGCTTTCGCTGACCGTGCTGCTCGCCGAGGGACATCTTCTGATCGAGGATGTCCCCGGCGTGGGCAAGACGATGCTCGCCAAGGCGCTGGCGCGGTCGATCGACTGCTCGGTGCGGCGCATCCAGTTCACGCCCGACCTGCTGCCGTCGGACATCACGGGCGTGTCCATCTGGGACCAGCAGCACCACGTCTTCGAGTTCAAGCCGGGGGCGATCTTCGCGCAGATCGTCATCGGCGACGAGATCAACCGCGCGTCGCCGAAGACGCAGTCGGCGCTGCTGGAGTCGATGGAGGAGCGCCAGGTCACCAGCGACGGGCAGTCCTACGAGCTGCCCAGCCCGTTCATGGTGGTGGCCACGCAGAACCCGGTCGAGATGGAGGGCACCTACCCGCTGCCCGAGGCCCAGCGCGACCGCTTCATGGCCCGGGTCTCCATCGGCTACCCGAGCCCCGAGGCCGAGCTTCAGATGCTCGACATCCACGGCGGGGTGAACCCCCTGGACGACCTCCAGCCGGTGGCGCACGCGCACGAGATAGTGAAGCTGATCGAGGCGGTCCGCGCGGTGCACGTCGCGGAGGCGGTCCGGCGGTACGCGGTCGACCTGGTCGCCGCCACCCGCACGCACCCCGACCTCAGACTCGGGGCCTCGCCGCGCGCGACGCTGCATCTGCTGCGCGCGGCGAAGGCCTCCGCCGCTCTGAGCGGGCGCGACTACGCGCTGCCGGACGACGTGCAGAACCTCGCCGTGGCCGTTCTCGCCCACCGTCTGCTGCCCACCGCGCAGGCGCAGCTCAACCGGCGCACCTCGGAGCAGGTCGTCGAGGAGATCCTCCAGCGCACTCCCGTCCCGGCGGCCCCGCAGCAGCGCGGCTACGGCCTGGGCGCGGACGCGCAATCGTACGGCCGGCCGCCGCGGGGGCTGTGATGGCCCACGGCGGGACGGGGCAGGCGGACACCGGCCGGGGGGAGAGGGGCGGCGGCGTCCGCACCGCCCTGGCCGGTCTGACCACCCGTGGCCGCTCCTTCCTCGCCGCCGGCGTCGCCGCCGCGATCTGTGCGTACGTCCTCGGGCAGCCCGACCTGCTGCGGGTGGGGCTGCTGCTGGCCGCGCTGCCGCTGGTGTGCGCCGCCGTCGTCTACCGCACCCGCTACCGGGTCGCCGGCAGCCGCCGGCTCTCCCCCGGCCGGGTGCCCGCCGGCAGCGAGGCCCGCGTCCATCTGCGGATGGACAACGTCTCCCGGCTGCCCACAGGCCTGCTGATGCTCCAGGACCGGGTGCCCTACGTGCTCGGACCGCGCCCCCGGTTCGTGCTGGACCGGGTCGAGCCGGGCGGCCGCCGCGAGGTGTCCTACCGGGTCCGCTCCGATCTGCGCGGCCGCTATCCGCTGGGCCCGCTGCAGCTGCGGCTGAACGACCCGTTCGGGATGTGCGAGCTGACCCGCTCCTTCTCGACGTTCGACACGCTGACGGTCGTTCCGCGTGTGGAGGCGTTGCCCGCGGTCCGGCTGAGCGGCGAGGCCAAGGGGTACGGCGACGGCCGGCAGCGTTCGCTGGCGCTGGCCGGCGAGGACGACGTGATCCCGCGCGAGTACCGCTACGGCGACGACCTGCGGCGCGTGCACTGGCGCTCCACGGCCCGCTACGGCGAGCTGATGGTGCGCCGCGAGGAGCAGCCCCAGCGGTCCCGCTGCACGGTGCTGCTCGACACCCGGGGGGCTGCCTTCCGGGGCGCCGGCCCCGACTCGGCGTTCGAGTGGGCGGTCTCGGGCTGCGCGTCGGTGCTGGTGCACATGCTGGAGCGGGGTTTCTCGGTGCGGCTGCTGACGGACACGGGCGCCTCGGTGCCCGGCGAGGGCGCCGACGGGTTCGCCGGGGCCAGCCAGGAGTCCGCGGACGCGGCCGGGCTGATGATGGACACCCTCGCGGTGGTCGACCACTCCGACGGCACGGGCCTGTCCCGGGCGTACGACGTGCTGCGCGGCGGCAACGAGGGGCTGCTGGTGGCCTTCTTCGGCGAACTCGACGAGGAACAGGCCGCGGTGGCCGGGAGGATGCGCCAGCGCAGCGGGGGCGCGATCGCGTTCCTGCTGGACGGCGACACGTGGGGGCGTGAACCGAACGAGGCCCCCGAAACGATGAACAGGACGAAGGAGCGGCTGCGGATGCTGCGCGAGGCGGGCTGGACGGCCGTGAGCGTGCCGCGGGGCGCTTCGCTGACCGAGTTGTGGCAGCGGGCGGACCAGGAGCGTTCCGGTGTCGTGACCGCGGGCCGGGCGAGCGGAGGGGAGGCGTGATGTTGAGCGGGCGGGCGCGACTGACGCTGTGCTCTGCGGCGGCCACGCTGATGGCCTCCCTCGCGATGATGCCTCTGGTCGAGCAGGCCTCGTGGATCCTGCAGGCGGCGTTCCTGCTGGCGGTCCAGTCCGGGGTGGGCGCGGCGACGCGGCGGGTGCCGCTGGCCCGGCCGCTGACGGTGCTGGCGCAGGCGGTGGTGTCGCTGGTGCTGCTGACCCTTGTCTTCGCCCGGGAGCAGGCCATCGCTGGGCTGATCCCCGGCCCGCGGGCCGTCCAGCACTTCGCCGACCTGCTGCAGGCCGGCGCGGACGACGTGGGTCGGTTCGCGATACCGGCGCCGCTGTCCGAGGGCATCCGGCTGATGATGGTCGCAGGTGTGCTGGTGATCGGCCTGGCGGTGGACACCCTCGCGGTGACCTTCCGCAACGCCGCCCCGGCGGGTCTGCCGCTGCTGGCGCTGTACTCGGTCGCCGCGGGCCTGTCGGACGGGGTCGCGGACTGGCTGTGGTTCCTGGTGGCCGCCGCCGGCTATCTGATGCTGCTCCTGGCGGAGAGCCGGGAGCGGCTCTCGCAGTGGGGCCGTGTCTTCGGCGGCGCTCCGCGCACGCCCGGCGGGCCGTCAGGCCCGGTGGCGCCGCTGCGCACCGGGCGGCGCATCGGCGCGGTCGCCCTGGGCGTGGCGCTGGTGGTGCCGCTGCTGCCGTTGCCGGCGATCGGCGGCGGTCTGCTGGCCGGCGCGGGCGACGGGGTGGGCGCGGGCAGCGGCGGAGGGGGCACGATCTCCGCGGTCAACCCGCTGGTGTCGCTGCGCGACAGCCTGAACCAGGACGAGGACCGCACGGTCCTGACCCTGCGCACCGACTCCGGCGACATCTCGGACCTGTATCTGCGGATCGTCTCCCTGGACGACTTCGACGGCACCACGTGGAAGCCGTCGAAGCGCCAGATCGTCGCCGTGCCGGACGACTTGCCGACGCCGGCCGGGCTGAGCCCGGACGTCAGGCGCTCCCAGGTGACGACCCGGATCAGGGCCGCCGACTGGTACGCCCAGGACTGGCTGCCGATGCCGTACCCGCCGAGCGCCGTGAAGATCAGCGGGAACTGGCGGTACGAACCGGTCGGCATGACCCTGGTGGGCGACCACGGCCAGAACACGCGCGGCAAGACGTACGAGGTGACCAGTCTGGCGGTGCGGCCGACGGCGAAGCAGCTGGCCTCGGCCCCGGAGGCGGCCGGCTCGGTCAGGAGCGACTACACCGAGGTGCCGTCGTCGCTGCCGGCGTCGGTGGCGAAGACGGCGCTCCAGGTCACCCGGGGCGCGCGCAACGACTACGAGCGGGCGGTGGAGCTGCAGGACTGGTTCGCGGTCACGGGCGGCTTCGAGTACGACACCGAGGTGCAGGTCGGCAGCGGCAAGGACGCGATCTCCCGCTTCCTGCGGGACAAGCGGGGCTTCTGCGTGCACTACTCGTTCGCGATGGCGGCGATGGCCCGCACGCTGGGCATTCCGGCCCGGGTGGCAGTGGGCTTCGCGCCGGGCTCCCCGCAGGCGGACGGTTCGGTGGCGGTGAGCCTGAAGGACGCGCACGCGTGGCCGGAGCTGTACTTCGAGGGCGTGGGCTGGACCCGCTTCGAGCCGACCCCGACGCGGGGGACGACGCCTCCGTACACGCTGCCGGAGAACTCCGGTGACGCGATCGCGGAGCTGCCGCAGGCCTCTCGGTCGGCGAGCGCGGCGCCCTCGGCGCAGCCCTCGGCGAGCAGCAGCTGCTCGGCGGCGGACAAGAAGGCCGAGGCCTGCCTGGGCGCGCTGCCGCTGGACGAGGCGGAGCAGGGCGGCGGCGGGCTGCCGTGGTACGAGATCGGGGGCTGGATCCTGCTCGGGGCCGCGGTGCTGTTGCTGACGCTGCTGCCGATGCTGTGGCGGATGAGACGGCGGTCGGTGCGGCTGGCGTCGGCCCAGCACACCGGCGCCGCGGGTGCCGCCGCGGGCGGAGTCGGCGGCGGTGGCCCGGAGGCGGCCGTTCCCGGTCCGGGGGTGGTGGTGGACGTGCCGGCGCGGGAGACCGCGGAGGCGGCCGTAGCCCATGTCCTGGCGGTGTGGCGGGAGCTGACCGACACGGCCTGGGACTACGGCATCACGCCCGACGACGCGCTGACTCCCCGGCGGGCGGCCGCGCGGATCGTCCGCCTGGGCGAGCTCGACGACACGGTGGCCGCGTCGGTGCACCGGGTGGCGGGCGCGGTGGAGCAGGTGCTGTACGCGCCGCGGCCGCGGGCCGAGGCCGGGCTGGCCGACGAGGTGCGCGGGGTGCGGGCGGCCCTGCGGTCGCGAGTCGGAAGGCGCACCCGGGTGCGCGCGGTCCTCGCGCCGCGCTCCGCAGTCCGGGCCGTATGGGATCTCGCCGACCGCTGGACGGCTCTGAGGACGGCCTGGGCGGCCCGCCTGACGGCGCTGCTGCGCCGGCCGTCGGGAGAGCAGGGCCAGAGCGTCTGATCCGGACACGAGTGAGGGGGCGACCACCTTGTCGGGTGGTCGCCCCCTCGTCGATGTCCCTCGTCGATATGCCGGTGTCCCTGTGTCGGCCAGGCGCTGCGGGGCCGGCTGTGCAGGAGGGTGGGGCCGGTATCAGTGGCCGTGTCCGCCTTGCTCGTCGCGGCGGCGCTGCCAGCGCTGTTCGATCCGGTCCATCATGGAGCGCTTGGGCCGTCCCTGACCGCGTGGGTGGGCGGCGGCGCCGGCGGGCTGTTCGCCCGGCTTGGGGGCCTTGCGCCAGCCAGTCACGGCGAGCACCGCACACCCGAGCATGACGAGGAAGCCCACCACGCTGAGCCAGACCTGCTTGGCGACCATACCGGCCATGAGGAGCGCGATTCCCACGAGGAAGCCGGCGACTGCCTGGTAGACCCGCCGCCGGGTGTACGTACGCAGCCCGCTTCCCTCGAGCGCCGACGCGAACTTGGGATCTTCGGCGTACAGCGCTCGCTCCATCTGCTCGAGCATGCGCTGCTCGTGCTCCGAGAGCGGCACGGAGTCCTCCTCATCGTGCAGTCGCCGGGGCGACCCGGGGGGTCCCTTCAGGATAGGCAGGGAATCGCCCCCGTGAAACCCGCCCCTCTGCGCCAATTGGCCAACCGGAGCCCGCCATGGGCGTCCCGGACTCGCTGGGGGTTCCATTCCCCAGCGGCCGACCCGTCATGCCGGGCGGTCTCCCTCGATCATACGGCGCACAGCGCCCGAACGGGGGGCCTGTGGCGTACTCCATGTGCGGCCAAGTCGCTGATCAGCGTGTGCCTGGCGGGTCACCCCACCGGTCACTCAGGCCTCCTCGGCCCCTCGGGTCTCGCCGAGGACGTGGAGCTGGGTCGCCACGGAGTGGAAGGCGGGTAGTTCGGCGGCGGCCTCCTCCAGCTTCAGCAGTGCTTCCAGGGCGCCGGGCTCGGTGTCCACGAGGACGCCGGGCACGAGGTCGGCGAAGACCCGCACACCGTGCACCGCGCCGACGGCGAGGCCGGCGCCCTCGACCAGGCCGGTGAGCTGTTCGGCGGTGAAGCGGTGCGGCACGGGGTCGCTCTCGCCCCAGCGGCCGGCCGGGTCGGTGAGCGCCTGCCGGGCCTCCGTGAAGTGACCGGCGAGGGCGCGCGCGACCACGGCTCCGCCGAGGCCGGCGGCGAGCAGGCTGAGCACGCCCTCCGGGCGCAGCGCGGCCACCGCGTTGCGGACGCCCTCGGCCGGGTCGTCGACGTACTCCAGGACGCCGTGGCACAGGACGGCGTCATAGGCGCCGCGTTCGACGACGTCGAAGAGGCCGTGCGCGTCGCCCTGGACGCCGCGGACGCGCTCGGCGACGCCTGCCTCGGCGGCGCGGCGCTCCAGCGCGAACAGCGCGTTGGGGCTGGGGTCGACGACGGTGACCCGGTGCCCGAGCCGGGCCACGAGCACGGCGAACTGGCCGCTGCCGCCCCCGGTGTCCAGGACGTCCAGCGACTCCCGCCCGGTGGCCTTGACCCGGCGGTCCAGGGCGTCCTGGAGGACGTCCCGGACGACGGCGGTGCGGAGAGCGGCGCGGGGGCGGGAGTCGGAGCGCGGCGACGTCGTCTCCGGGCGGTGGGGGGCGGGAGGGCGCATCGGGTCCGACACGGCAGTTGACTCCTCGGCGCGGCACCGCCTCTTGCGCGGCGGAGCGAACGGGGCGCCTTCCCGGCCCTGGTCGAGGGGGAAGGCTTCAGGCGCCCTCCACCCTATTGCCTCGCGGCGCTCGCCTCAGCGCCGCACCTGGTCACCGCGGCGCCGGGGGCATCGGGGTGACCAGGTGTCGCCGGGGTGCCAGCCGTCGACGGTGTGCCAGGGGTCGGCGTCTCATCCCGCGTCCGGCATGTCCCGGCCCTCCCCCGGGGCGTCGTGCGTCCGGGCGCCGGGGCGGGGCGGGCCTTCGCGGTGCTGCGGTCCGTCCTGGCGGGGCTGGGGCAGGGCCGGCTGCAGGACCAGCATGCGTTCCACGATGCGGAGGAACATCGCCACGTCCCTGATGAGGTCGTCGGCGTCCCTACGGCCGGCCGCGCCCTGGATGCCGGCCTCGGCCCGGGCGCGGCGGCGGGCCCCGGAGGCGAAGAGCGCGCTCCACTCGGTGAGTTCGGGCGCTATCTCGGGGAGCACTTCCCATGCGCTCCGGATGCGGGCCCGGCGCTTGGGCGAGGTCTCGGGCCGGCCACGCGCGGCGAGCACGGCGGCGGCGGTGCGCAGGGCGGCGAGGTGGGCCGTGGCGTAGCGCTCGTTGGGGGTTTCGAGGACGGCGGCCTCGTCCAGTCCGGCGCGGGCCTGGGCGAGCAGGTCGAGGGCGGCGGGCGGGGCGGTGGTCCGGCGCAGCACGGGGTGCACGTCGCTCGCCGGTCCGGTCAGTGAGGGGGCAGGGCCGAACGCGCGGCGCCGGTGGGCGGCTGCGGGGTTGCTGGCCATGACGAACCTCCTGTCGTCTGTGTGACGGCACGGCCCGATACGGGGTGCCGTATGTGCCCATCGTGGGGTATGGCACTGACAATCCGTTCTGAGCTGGGCTTTTGCTTCGAGCGAAGGTTCGCGTTAGTTTTTGCACTGACCAGTCAGTTCAAATTGGTGGGACACAGGGGGAACTGTGGACGGAGTCGGTGTCACGGCCGACGGCCTCGGGCTCCGCGGGCCGCGCGGGTGGGCGTTCCGCGGCGTCGGCTTCCGGGCGGAGCCGGGCTCGCTGATCGTGATCGAGGGGCCGTCGGGGTCCGGCCGGACGAGCCTGCTGCTCGCGCTCACCGGCCGGATGAAGGCCACGGAGGGCACGGCGACGGTGGGCGCGGCACGGCTGCCCAAGCAGGCGGCCGCGGCCCGCAAGGTCAGCGCCCTGGCCCATGTCGCCGGGCTCACCGACCTGGAGCCGGCCCTCACCGTGGGCGAGCACCTGCGCGAACGGGCGCTGCTGGAGCGGCGGTTCTCCGGTTCCGTACGGCAACTGCTGCGCCCGCGCGCGGAGAAGGCCGCCGAGCTGGACGCGCGCGTGGACGACGCGCTCGCCGCCGCCGGGCTCGACCTGGAGGCGCTGCCCAAGGGAGCGCGGACGGCCGTCCGCGATCTGGAACGCCTGGAGGCGCTGCGGCTGTCGGTGGCGCTGGCCCTCATCGGCCGGCCGGGGCTGCTCGGCGTGGACGACGCCGACCTGAAACTGTCCGAGGGTGAACGCGCCGAGGTGCGCGCGCTGTTCGCGTCCCTCACCGCGGCCGGGACGACGGTCGTGGCGGTGGGCGGCGAGGCCCCCGAGGACGCGGTCCGGGTGACGACGTCCGGCCAGGACGGCGAGGCCGGCGCGGCCGACGTGACCGGGGCGACCGGGGCGACCGGGGCGGGGAACCCGGAACCGGCCGCGGCTTCCGAGGCGGAGGGCGGCACGGACGCAGCCCAGGACGGACATGGGGAAGACGGAAAGGCCGGGGAAGACGGGGAAGTCCCCGAGAACGCGGCTGAGACGGCGGACGCGGCGGACACGGACACGGACACCGGCACGACCGAGGCGACAGCTGAAGACACCCCCGCCGGCGCCCGCGACGACGACCCGAAGACCGAAGACGCGAAGACCGACGACCGGAACACCGGTGACAAGGAGGACCCGGCGGATGCGCTCCCCGAAACTGGCCGCGCTTGAGCTGCGCCGCTTCGGCCGGGGGCGCCTCCCCCGCGCCGCCCTGGTCGCGCTCCTGCTGCTGCCCCTGCTCTACGGCGCGCTGTACCTGTGGTCCTTCTGGGACCCCTACGGACGCCTCGACCGCATCCCCGTCGCGTTGGTCAACGACGACCGGGGGGCGAACGTCGGCGGCAGAAGGCTCACCGCGGGCGACGACATCACCGAGAGGCTGCGGGACAGCGCGACCTTCGAGTGGCACGAGGTGAGCGCCGCGCAGGCACGCGCGGGCGTGGAGGACGGGACCTACTACCTGTCGCTGACCATGCCGGCCGACTTCAGCCGGCGGATCGCCTCCAGCTCCGGCGAGACCCCCGAGACGAGCGCCCTCCAGGTCCGCACGAACGACGCGAACAACTACATCGTCGGGCAGATCTCGCGGACGGTCTTCAGCGAGGTGCGCACGGCCGCCTCGACGAAGGCCTCGCGCTCGTTCCTCGACAAGATCTTCATCTCGTTCTCCGACATCCACGGCAAGACCGAGAAGGCCGCCGACGGGGCCGACAAGCTGACCGGCGGCATCGACAAGGCCGAGAAGGGCTCCAAGGACCTCGCCGACGGGCTGAAGAACGCCAAGACGGGCAGCGACAAGCTGGCCAAGGCGCTGACGAAGCTCGACAAGGGCGCCGGCGACCTGGCGGACGCGTCGCGCAAGGTCGCGGACGGCACGCAGACGCTGGCCGACAAGGTCAACGGCATCGACGCCAAGGTGGGGCCGTACGTCGCGAAGAACGAGAAGACCATCGGGGACACCGCGCAACTCGTCGCGGACTCCGCCAAGGTGGTCGGCGGCCACCTCGCCACACTGGTGAAGGCCGCCCCGATCGCCGCCAAGGGCGCGCACACTGGCGCCGACACACTGGCCGGCGTCTACACGGCACGCTGCGAGACCCCGGTGCTGCCCGACCCGGCCTGCGCCGACCTGAAGAAGGCCAGGGACGCGGCCGCGGACGTCGTGCTGATAGCCGACGACGTCAACACGCTCATCGCCGACCAGAACGGCGACCTCAAGACGCTCCGCGCGAACCTCGCCCTCCTGCAGAAGCAGTCGCAGGCCCTCGCCGACCGCGCCCCGAACCTGTCCGAGGACCTCACCGACGCCGTGTCCAGGATCAACGAGCTGAACGAGGGGGCCGGGAAGGTCGCCGCCGGCGCGAAGAAGCTGCACACCGGGCTCGGCGCCGCCGACACCGGCGCGGGGAACCTCGACAAGGGCGTCGGCAAGCTGAAGACCGGCGCGGACGACCTCAACGGCGGCATCTTCAAGCTGGTCGACGGCTCGGGGAAGCTCGCCGGCGGACTGCACGACGGCGCCGAGCGGATCCCCGACTACGACGAACGGGCCCGCGACGCGCGCACCGCGGTCATGGCGGACCCGGTGCGGCTCGCCAACCAGGACCTGCACAAGGCGCCCAACTACGGCACCGGGTTCGCCCCGTACTTCATCCCGCTGTCCCTGTGGGTGGGCGCGATGGTGGCGTACATGCTGATCGCGCCGATGAACCGGCGGGCGCTCGCCGCCGGCGCCTCGGCGTGGCGGATCGCGCTGGCGGGCTGGCTGCCGGTGGTGGCGATCGGCGTGCTGCAGACGACCGCGCTGATGGCGGTGCTGCACTGGGCGGTCGGCCTGCGGATGGAGCGGGCCGCCGGGACGGTTGGCTTCCTCTTCCTGGTGACGGCGTGCTTCGCGGCGCTGATCCAGTGGCTCAACGCCCGCTTCGGCGCGGCCGGCCGCATCCTCGTGCTCGCGCTGCTGATGCTCCAGCTGACGTCGGCGGGCGGCACGTACCCGGTGCAGACCAGTCCCGGCTTCTTCAACGCGATCCACCCCTACCTGCCGATGAGTCACGTCGTGGACGCGCTGCGCCGGCTCATCACGGGCGGCGGCCTGGAACCGGTGTGGCAGGCGTGCGTGGTGCTCGTCGCGTTCACCGCGGGCGCCCTGGCGCTGACCGCGCTGTCCGCGAGGCGGCGCCAGGTGTGGACGCTGGACCGGCTGCACCCGGAGCTGAGCCTGTGAGCACGCGATCCCGCCCTCCGGCGAGCCGGGTACCTGTGACAATCGGGGGCATGGAAAGCACCACCACGCCGGGCGGCCGCACCCGCCGCGAGGCCACCCGGCAGAAGCTCTACGAGGCGGCCGTCACCCTCATCGCCGAGCAGGGCTTCTCCGCCACCACGGTGGACGAGATCGCCGAGCGGGCCGGGGTCGCCAAGGGCACGGTCTACTACAACTTCGCGAGCAAGTCGGTCCTCTTCGAGGAGCTGCTGCGGCACGGGGTGGGCCTGCTCACCGCCTCGCTGCGGGAGGCCGCCGAGCGCACCGCGCAGGAGGGCGGCAGCCGGGTCGACGCGCTGGACGCGATGATCCGCGCGGGCCTCGTCTTCATCGACCGCTATCCGGCGTTCACGCAGCTCTACGTGGCCGAGCTGTGGCGCACCAACCGGGCGTGGCAGTCCACGCTGATGGTGGTGCGGCAGGAGGCGGTGGCCGTCGTCGAGGGGGTGCTGCGGGAGGGCATCGAGGGCGGGGACTTCAGCGAGGAGATCGATGTGCAGCTGACCGCGGCCGCGCTGGTGGGCATGGTCCTGGTGGCCGCGCTGGACTGGCAGTCCTTCCAGCCGGAACGCTCGCTGGACGACGTCCACGCGGCGCTGTCCCGGCTGCTCCAGGGGCGGGTCAGCGGGCGCCCGTAGGGCGGCCGGTTCCCGGGGCGCTTCCCGTGCGCCCCGGGGATGAGCGCTCATGGCTGAGTACGCGTACCTAGTGGGAGAGATGAGTACGCGCGCGGATGGGTGCGGGTCCATGGGGACGGGAGAGTAAAGGCACGGGAAGGGGCACGGCACCGGCACCGCCGACACGGGGCGGCGGAACGGCGCCGGTCCTGGACCGCTCCTTCCGCCGGCCGGGTCGGCGGGAGCGAGGCACGGGGGGACCCGGGGGAACGACCGAACGGGGTAACGGGGGAAGCACGGGGAAGCGCCGGTGCGCGGTGGCTCACGGGGGACGTGGCCACCACGCACCGGCGCTTCCCTGCGATGCCCGGCGACCCGGCGACCCGGCGACCCGGCGACCCGGCGACGGAGTCGGCGTTCCGCTCCGGCCCGATGGAACGGGCCGGGGCCGTCACTGTCAGTCGCGGCCGATAAAGTCGCGGGCATGGCACGGATTGCGGTGATCGGCGCTGGGATGGGCGCGCTCGCGGCCGCCGCCCGGCTGGCCGTGGCAGGTCACCGGGTGGTGGTGTACGAGCGTACGGAGACGTACGGCGGTGCGGTGCGCCGCTTCGAGCGGGACGGGTTCGCCTTCGACACCGGGCCCGGTCTGCTCCCGCTGCCCGCGGTCTGGCGCGATCTGTTCGTCAAAACCGGCAAGGAGCCGCTGGAGGACCGCGTCGAGCTCGTGCAGGTCGACCCGTCCGCGCGCCATGTGTTCGCGGACGGCGTCGAGGTCGCCCTGCCGAACGCCTCGCGCGCGGGAGTCGTCGCCGCCCTGGAGGAGTCGCTCGGGGCGGGCGCGGGGAAGCGCTGGGGCGACTTCCTCGTCCGGGCCCGGGAGGCCTGGGACCGCACCCGCCGGCCGCTCCTGGAGGAGCCGCTGTGGGCGGACTGGTCGGTGCTGGGCGAGCGGGAGCCCTACCCTTCGGTCCCGCACAAGCGACTGCTGCGCACGCGGCGGGCCGGCACCCTGGCCGAGGTCGGCGCCTGGGAGCTGCGCGACGACCGGCTCGCCGCGCTGCTGGAGAGCCACGCGCTCGCGTACGGCCTGGATCCGCGCGTCACCCCGGCGAGCGCGGCCGTGCTGCCGTACATGGAGCACGCGTTCGGGATGTGGTACGTGCGCGGCGGGATGCGGGAGCTGGCCCGCGCGGTGTACGAGCGGTGTGTGGCCCGCCGGGTCGAGTTCGTCTTCGGCGCCGAGGTGACACGGGTGCTGGAGAAGGACGGCCGGGCGGCGGGCGTGGAGTTCACGGGCGGCACCGGTTCCGGGGCGTCCGGCCCGGGGGAAGGCACGGTCGCGGAGGCCGACTTCGTCCTCGCTCCGGGAGGGTTCCCGGGGCTCGCGCCGCGCGCCCACGGCGAGGTGGTGCCGCAGGCGGGCCTGCCGAGCCGTCTGACCGTGCTGCTGGCCCTGCGGGGCGGTCGTCCGGACGGGGCCGCCCATCGGACGGTGGTGCACACCGACGACCGCGAGGGCGAGTTGGAGAGCCTCTTCGGTACGGCGGCGGGGAAGCCGGCGCGCCCGACGGTCACGGTGCTGCGGCCCGGCGACCCGGCTCTGGTGCCGGACTCCGGCCATGAGGCGGTCGCCGTCAGCTGTGTGGTGCCCGCGGGGGCGGATGTGCCGGCCGACGCCGTCGAGCGGTTGATCGACGCCGCCGGGCGGGCCGTCCCCGGGCTGCGGGACCGCCTGCTGTGGAGCGAGGTGCGCACGCCCGCCGACATCGCGGACGAGACCGGCGCCGCGGGCGGCGCCGTCCCGGCGCCGGCGCTGGCCGCGGCCGGGGGGCGGCTGCTGCACCCGTCCAACTCCACCGGTGTGGAGGGCCTGTTCACCGTGGGCGGCTGGTCGCACCCGGGCGGCGGGCTGCCGCACGCCGGCATGTCAGGTGCGCTGGTGTCCGGACTGATCGTGGAAGGGCCCGAGTTCCGCGGCTCGCAGTGAGCGGGACGCGCGGACGCCGGAAGGTGAGCGGTCCGCGCGGGCGTCAGTACCGGTACTGCTGCTCGTCGTAGCCGTTCCCCTGATGCCGGCCGTCGCCCTGGTAGGGGTAGTGCTGGTCGGACGGCAGGTCGCCGCCCAGGGAGTCGTCGCTGCGCTGCTGCGGGACCCACACACCGCCGGAGGGGGTCTCCCCGTAGCCGCCGGAGCCGTACTGGTCCTGGCCGTAGCCCTGCTGCTGGCCGTACCCGGTGTCGTACGAGCCCGAGCCGTAGGTCTGGGTGCCGATGTAAGGGTCGGAGTAGGCGGCGTACTGCTGTTCGCCGGCGGAGTCGTAGCCGTACTGCTGCTGCCCGTACCCGGAGTAGCCGTCGTGGCCGTAGCCCTGGTCGGCGGTCTGGGCGGCCGTCGCGTACTGGTCCTGGGGCTGGGTGGCGGCCGCGTAGGCGGAGTCGCTGTACACGCCGTAGGAGCCGGTGTCGTCGGGCAGGGGCTGCGGCTCGTAGACGGCGGTGGATCCGGCGGTGCCGCGGGCGGCCGGGGTGAAGACGTCGTCGTGGTCGTCGTCGTAGGAGTCCGTGTCGCGGCCGTAGGACATGCGGTCCCCGCTGAACGGGGCGTCGGCGTCGTGACCGTGGGAGTCGGCGTCCTCCTCGGCCGTCTCCAGGCCGGAGACCTGAAGAACGGGGTCCTTGCGCTCGGCCCGGCCCCGGCGGCCCTTGACGGCCTCCGCGCCGGGACGGCTGACGGCCCAGCCGGCGGAGAAGCCGCGGCGGAACGACAGCGTCACATAGGTCTGGCCGACCGCGAACGCGGCGGCGCCCAGACCGATGACGATGACGTTGGGCATCAGCACGCCCAGCACCACGCCGAGGAAGCCGGCGAACGCCAGCAGCCGGTAGCGCAGGCGTGCCTTGTACTGAAGCAGCACCTCGCCGAGCAGCCACAGCGCGACGACGCCGAACGCGATGTAGAGGACCGTCCAGCCCATGTACGCCCCTCTCCCAGTGGCCGCACGCAGTGTGACGTATCACGGTGCGGCAGGTCTAGGCCTGCGGCGGGTGGTGCAGACCCAGGTTCTCGTAGATTTCCAGCGTCGCCGTGGAGTTGTTGAGCGTGATGAAGTGCAGTCCGGGCACTCCCTCGGCGAGAAGCCGAGCGCAGAACTCCGTGGCGAAGTCGATGCCAATGGAGCGTACAGCGGCCGGATCGTCTTTGGCTGTGAGGATGCGCTCTTTCAGCTCCGCCGGGAAGTGGGCGTTGCTGAGCTGGGGCAGCCTCTCCAGCATTTTCACGCTCGTCACCGGGAGGATCTCGGGGATCACCGGGGTCGGGCAGCCGGCCGCCCCCACCCGGTCGCGCAGCCGCAGGTAGGACTCGGGCTGGAAGAACATCTGGGTGATGGCGTAGTCGGCGCCGGCCCGGCACTTGTCGACGAAGTGCGCGACGTCCTTGTCCCAGTCGGCGGAGCGCGGGTGCATCTCGGGGAACGCGGCGACGCCGACGCAGAAGTCGCCCGACTCCTTGATGAGCCGGACGAGTTCGGCGGCGTAGGTCAGGCCGCTCGGGTGCGGCACCCACTCCCCCATGGGGTCGCCGGGCGGGTCGCCGCGCACGGCGAGCATGTTGCGGATCCCGGCGTCGGCGTACTGGCCGATGATGTTGCGCAGTTCGGCGACGGAGTGGTCCACGGCCGTGAGGTGCGCGACCGGGGTGAGGGTGGTGTCGACGACGATCTGCTGCGTCTCCTTCACCGTGGTCGCCCGGGTGGAACCGCCGGCGCCGTATGTCACCGACACGAAGTCCGGGGCGACCGCCTCGACCCTGCGGAGGGCGTTCCACAGACCGCGCTCGCCCTTGGGCGTCTTCGGCGCGTAGAACTCGAACGAGTAGGTCGTCTTGCCGGTGGCCAGGATGTCGCGCACGGTACGGGCGCGGTCGGTCCTGGTGGATGCGGTTCCGAGGGCCATACCCGCAGGTTAGTCAGGGCACGGCGGTGTCCCAACCAGATCCCGCAAATTTGCCCGATTTGCCGGACTGCTGTCCGCCCTTTGGACATTCGGCCGGACAATGCCGGACAGCCACCGGCCGGAAATCACGCCTTCCGCAGCCGCTCGGCGAACTCCGCCGCCGCGGCCCCGGGGTCGTCCGCCTCGGTGATCGCGCGCACGACGACGACCCGGCGGGCGCCGGCGTCCAGCACCTCGTCGAGGCGGGTGAGGTCGATGCCGCCGATGGCGAACCAGGGGCGATCCGTGCCGAGGGCGGCGGTGTGGCGGACCAGGTCGAGGCCGGGGGCGTGTCGGCCGGGCTTGGTGGGGGTGGGCCAGCACGGGCCGGTGCAGAAGTAGTCCACACCGTCTTGGACGGCGGCGGCCCGGGCCTCCGCCTCGGAGTGCGTGGAGCGGCCGACGAGGACGTCGTCGCCGAGGATCGCCCGGGCCGCGGGGACCGGCAGGTCGCCCTGGCCGAGGTGGAGGACGTCGGCGCCGGCGGCGTGGGCGACGTCCGCGCGGTCGTTGACCGCGAGCAGCCTGCCGTGCCGGGCGCAGGCGTCGGCGAACACCTTCAGGTGCTCCAGCTCCTCGGCCGCCTCCATCCCCTTGTCCCGCAACTGGACGATGTCGACGCCGGCGGCGAGGACCGCGTCCAGGAACTCCGGGAGGTCGCCCTGGCGCTTGCGGGCATCCGTGCACAGGTACAGACGGGCGTCGGCGAGGCGGGCGCGGGCGGTGTCGGGCATGCGTGGGTCCCCCGTGGGCGGCGGCCCGCGGGGGCCCGGAAGCCTCCGCAGGCCGGTCGGTCGTCCGGAACGTGCTGGTCAGACGGCGAGCGCCTGGGCGCGGCGCTTCACCTCCGTGCCGCGATTCTCGCTCAGGGCCTGGGCCGGCGTGCCGGGCAGGCTCTCGTCGGGAGTGAAGAGCCACTCCAGCATCTCTTCGTCCGTGAAGCCGTCGTCCCGCAGCAGCGTCAGGGTGCCCACGAGGCCCTTGACGACCTTGTCCCCGTCGATGAAGGCGGCGGGCACGTGCAGCGCGCGGTTCTCGCCGCGGCGCACGGCGATGAGCTGGCCCTCCTTGACCAGCTGCCGCACACGTGTCACTTCGACGTCGAGCATCTCTGCGATGTCGGGCAGGGTGAGCCAGGCGGGGACGAGAGCATCGATGTTTGCGTCAATCTCGGTCACGGGGTCAAGGGTAGGCGCTCGGGCCGGGTGGCCGCGATCGCTCCCCTGCCCGAACGCCGCACTCCCGGGGAGATCAGGCGGTCGCGTTCTTCAGCGGACGCGACGGGTCGGCCAGCGCGTCGACGTCCATACGGCTGCCCGCCTCGATCAGCCGTCTGCCCTGCGCCAGGTCGCGCGGGCGGCCCACGGCCAGCAGGGCGACCAGGCGCCCGTCGCGCAGCCAGCACACGCTCCAGGCCGGTCCTGCCGGGTCACCGCGCCACACCATGCGGTCGGCGGCGCCGTGGTGGCCGGCGTACTGGACGAAGCGGCCGAACTGCTCCGACCAGAAGTACGGCACCGGGTCGTAGGTCTCCAGGGGCTCCCCGGTGGGCTCGCCGAGGATGTTGGCGGCGACCGTGCGCGGGCCCTGGAGGGCGTTGTCCCAGTGGTGGACGAGGAGCCGCTCGCCGTAGCGCGCCGAGGGGAGGGAGGCGCAGTCGCCGACCGCGTACACGTCCGGCACGCTGGTGTGCAGATGGGAGTCGGCGAGGACCTCGCCGTGCGCGCCGAGCTCGATGCCCGAACCGGCCAGCCAGGCGGTCGCGGGGCGGGCGCCGATGCCGACCACGACCGCGCCGGCGGGCAGCCGCGCGCCGTCGTCGAGGACGACCTCGCCGGGTTCGACGCGCTCCACACGCGCGCGGGTGCGCAGTTCGGCGCCGCTGTCGGCGTACCAGCCGGCCATCGGGGCGGCGACCTCGGCGGGCAGGGCGCCCGCGAGCGGCCGGTCGGCGGCCTCGACGACGGTGACGGCGCAGCCGGCGTCGCGGGCGGCGGTGGCGAACTCCGCGCCGATCCAGCCGGCGCCGACGACCACGACGTCGTGCTGCCGGGCGAGGACGGGCCGCAGCCGTTCGGCGTCGTCCAGGGTGCGCAGCAGATGGACACCGGGCACGCCCTCGGCGCCGGGCAGCCGGATCGGTTCGGCGCCGGTGGCGAGGACCAGGACGTCGTAGGGGACCGGGCCCGCCTCGGTGTCCAGGACGTGTTCGGCGGGGCGCACGCCGAGGGCCTCGCTGCCGAGCCGCAGGCCGATGCCGAGGCCTTCGAAGTCGACGTCGAAGGCGGAGCCCTCGGCCTTCCCGAGCAGGACCGCCTTGGACAGCGGCGGCCGGTCGTAGGGCTGGTGGGGTTCGGCGCCGATCAGCGTCACCGTCCCGTCGAAGCCCTGCTCGCGCAGAGCGACCGCGGTCTGCACCCCGGCCATGCCCGCGCCGACGACGACCACGCGCCGCCCGGCCGTACCGACTTCGTCCCGTCTCTGCTCGCTCACCTGATCACCTTAGACAACTGACGGATTGTCAGTCAGCCGTCGTGCTCCGTGACCTGCTCCACAACGCTCGTCCCGCTGCCGGGCTGCGACTCCCACTCCCATGTCTCGTCGAGGCGGACCCGGCCGTCGGCCAGCTCCACCACCGTCGACACGCAGTGCCCCGAGGACGTCGTCCCGTCCTGCTTGAGCTGTACGTACCGGAAGTCGAGCAGGTCCCCGGCACGGGTACCCACCAGATGCCCTCTCACGACGTCGCCGCCCGCGTAGTCGGCCCAGATCACACCGTCGCGCTCGTGGTACGTAAAGCGGGTGCGGGTGCCGACCTGGCCGGGGGCCTGGTCGGCGACGGGGGCGAGGACGAGACCGTCGAGCGAGGGCGGCACGGGGTGGGACTCCCTTACTGAGACATGCGGGGCCGGGCTAGGGTGGCCAACCTAGAGCACTCGCGGGAGCCCGGACGCACCGGGCTGAGAGGGAGGCTGGCGGCCTCCGACCGTACGAACCTGATCCGGGTCATGCCGGCGAAGGGAGGGGCTGGACGCCCATGTCCGCACGTACGTCAGACGTCCTCGTCGTCGGGGGCGGAATCATCGGTCTGGTCACGGCGTGGCGGGCCGCGCAGCGCGGTCTGGTCACGGCGGTGGTGGATCCCGATCCGGGCGGCGGGGCCGCGCGGGTGGCGGCCGGGATGCTGGCCGCCGTCACCGAACTGCACCACGGCGAGCAGACGCTGCTCGGCCTGAACGTGGAATCGGCGCGCCGCTACCCGGAGTTCGCGGCCGAGCTGAGCGACCTCACCGGGCACGACCTCGGCTATCGGCGCTCGGGCACCCTCGCGGTGGCGCTGGACGCCGACGACCGGGCCCATCTGCGGGAACTGCACGCCCTGCAACAGCAGTCGGGGCTCACGTCACAGTGGCTGTCGGGGCGCGAGTGCCGGCGCCTGGAGCCGATGCTCGCCCCGGGCGTGCGCGGCGGGCTGCGCGTGGACGGCGACCACCAGATCGACCCGCGGCGGCTCGCGGGGGCGCTGGTGGCCGCGTGCGAGCGGGCGGGCGTGGTCTTCCACCGCCGCTGGGCCGAGCGGCTGTCCGTGGGGGGCGGCCGGGCCGACGGGGTCGTCACGGACGACGGGACGGCGCTGAAGGCGGGGCAGGTGGTGCTCGCGGGCGGAAGTCTGAGCGGGCGGCTCGCGGGCGTGCCGCGGGAGCTGCTGCCGCCGGTGCGGCCGGTGAAGGGGCAGGTGCTGCGGCTGACCGTGCCGCCCCGGTACGCGCCGTTCCTGAGCCGCACGGTACGGGCCGTGGTGCGCGGCAGCGACGTCTATCTGGTGCCGCGGGAGAACGGCGAGCTGGTCGTCGGCGCGACGAGCGAGGAGCTGGGCTGGGACACGACGGTGACGGCGGGCGGCGTCTACGAGCTGCTGCGCGACGCCCATGAGCTGATCCCCGGGATCAGTGAACTGCCCCTGACGGAGACGCGCGCGGGGCTGCGTCCCGCGTCGCCGGACAACGCGCCCCTGCTCGGGCCGAGCGGCCTGGACGGGCTGCTGCTGGCCACCGGTCACCACCGCAACGGCGTGCTGCTCACGCCGGTGACCGGGGACGTGCTGGCGCACGTCCTGACCACGGGTGAACTTCCCGACCTGGCCCGCCCGTTCACACCCCGGCGCTTCGGCGCCGCCGCACTCTCGGAGCAGCCCGCATGAACATCCACGTCAACGGTGAGCGGCGGGAGGTCGCCGCCGGCACCGCGCTCGACGCCGTCGTACGGTCCCTGACGGCGGCGCCCTCCGGGGTGGCCGCCGCGCTGAACGAGACCGTCGTCCCGCGCGCGCGGTGGTCCGCCACGGCCCTCGCCGAGGGGGACCGGGTGGAAGTCCTCACGGCCGTCCAGGGAGGCTGAGCCATGGCTGACGATCCCCTCGTCCTCGGCGCTGCGACGCTGTCGTCCCGGCTGATCATGGGCACGGGCGGTGCGCCCAGCCTGGAGGTGCTGGAGCGGGCGCTGATCGCGTCCGGGACCGAGCTGACGACGGTCGCCATGCGCCGGGTGGACCCCTCGGTGCACGGGTCGGTGCTGTCGGTGCTCGACCGGCTCGGGATACGGGTGCTGCCGAACACGGCGGGGTGCTACACGGCCGGGGAGGCGGTGCTGACGGCGCGGCTGGCGCGGGAGGCGCTCGGGACGGACCTGGTGAAGCTGGAGGTCATCGCGGACGAGCGGACGCTGCTGCCGGATCCGGTGGAGCTGCTCGACGCGGCGGAGACACTGGTCGACGACGGGTTCACGGTGCTGCCTTACACGAACGACGATCCGGTGCTGGCGCGGAAGCTGGAGGACGTGGGGTGCGCGGCGGTGATGCCGCTGGGGTCACCGATCGGGTCCGGGCTCGGGATCCGCAATCCGCACAACTTCCAGCTGATCGTGGAGCACGCGGGGGTGCCGGTGATTCTGGACGCGGGGGCGGGTACGGCGTCGGATGTGGCGCTGGCGATGGAGCTGGGTTGTGCGGGGGTGATGCTGGCGTCGGCGGTGACGCGTGCGGCGGATCCCGAGCGGATGGCTCGCGCGATGCGGGCGGGGGTGGAGGCGGGGCGGTTGGCGCGGCTGGCGGGGCGCATTCCCCGGCGGTACTTCGCTGCGGCGTCTTCTCCTGCGGAGGGGTTGGCCTCGCTGGACCCTGAGCGTCCTGCGTTCTGACCGTGGGGACGGTCCCGTTTCCTCTCTCCCACCCGCGCACCGCCCGTTCACCGTCAGGAGAAAGGTGAACGTCGCCCGTGGGGGCTGAGCGCCGTCGGCGGCGTTCCGTCCCCGGGCGGAGGCGGGGCGCCCGGGGGCGAGCGCCGTCGGGGCTCTCCGTCTCGGGGCGGGAGGCGGACGTGGGGCTCTCCGTCTCGGGGCGGGAGGCGGACGTGGGGCTCTCCGTCTCGGGGCGGGAGGCGGACGTGGCCCGGAGGGCCGAGCGCCATCGGCGGGGTTTCGTCTCGGGGCGGGAGTCGGTGGGGGCCCGGGGGCTGGGCGCCGTCGGGGGCTTTCCGTCCCGGGGGCATGGGGTGCGTCACAGGTCCGCTGCAGTGCGGTGGTGGGTGGGGTGGGGGTGTCGGTGGGGGCTCGTAGACTCGCTGCGTGGACACGACCCTTCAGGACCCTCTCGTCGGGCAGGTGCTCGACGGGCGCTATCGCGTCGAGGCGCGGATCGCGGTCGGCGGGATGGCCACGGTCTACCGGGCCGTGGACACCCGCCTCGACCGCGTGCTCGCACTCAAGGTGATGCATCCGGCCCTCGCGAGCGACGCCTCCTTCGTCGAGCGTTTCATCCGGGAGGCCAAGTCCGTCGCCCGGCTCGCCCACCCCAACGTCGTCCAGGTGTTCGACCAGGGGACGGACGGGGCGTACGTGTACCTCGCCATGGAGTACATCGCCGGCTGCACGCTGCGCGATGTGCTGCGCGACCGGGGCGCGCTCCAGCCGAGGGCCGCGCTGGACATCCTGGAGCCCGTGCTCGCCGCGCTCGGCGCAGCGCACCGGGCCGGGTTCGTGCACCGGGACATGAAGCCCGAGAACGTGCTCATAGGGGACGACGGACGGGTCAAGGTCGCCGACTTCGGTCTCGTGCGCTCCGTGGACACCGTCACCAGCACCACCGGCGCCGTCCTCGGCACCGTGTCCTACCTGGCGCCCGAGCAGATCGAGCACGGCACGGCCGACGCGCGCGTGGACGTGTACGCGTGCGGCATCGTGCTGTACGAGATGCTCACCGGCGACAAGCCGCACGAGGGCGGCACCCCCGCCGTCGTGCTGTACAAGCATCTCCATGACGACGTGCCCCCGCCCTCGGCCGTCGTTCCGGGTCTGGCCTACGCGCTGGACGAGCTGGTCGCCTCGGCGACCGCCCGCAACGCGGACGTGCGCCCGTACGACGCCGTGGCGCTGCTCTCCCAGACCCGCGCGGCGCGCGCCGCGCTCACCGAGGAGCAGCTGGACGCCTCGCCCCCGCAGGCCCTGTCCGCGGAGCACGACAACGCCGAGGACCGCACGAGCGTGATCCCGCGCTCCCTCACGGTCCCCAGGCCCCTGCCCGTCGGCGAGAACGACCCGGCCGCCCAGGCCGGCGGAGGCGGCGACGGGCTCGACCGGACGTCCCGGTTCCGCAGCCCGCCTCCGCTGCCGCCGCAGCGCCGGTCGCTGCCGCCCAGGGGCCGGACGGTGGCGATCGTCACCCTGGTCCTGCTGGTCCTCGGCGTCGGCGCGGGCGTCTGGTACATCAACTCCGGGCAGTTCACCAAGGTCCCGGCGGTGCTGACCCAGACCGAGGAGCGGGCCAGGCAGCGGCTGGAGGCGGCCGGGCTGGAGGCCGGCACCACGAAGCACGAGTTCAGCGACACGGTCGCCCGCGGCACGGTCATCTCCACCGACCCCGGACCGGGGGCCCGCATCCGCAAGAACGACACGGTGACGCTCGTCGTGTCCGACGGGCCAGAGACCGTGAAGGTGCCGTACCTGAAGGGCTTCCGGCTGGCCAGGGCCAAGGCCCAGCTGAAGGACGACAGCCTGGAACCGGGCATGGTCACCCAGGAGTTCAGCGAGGACGTCCCCAAGGGCGCCGTCATCCGCAGCGACCCCGAAGCGGGCACCGAGCGCCGTGCGGGGACCGCGGTCGCCCTCGTCGTCAGCAAGGGCAGCCCGGTCGACGTCCCGGAGGTCGTCGGCGACAGCCTGGCCGACGCCCGGGCCGCGCTGGCGGAGGCCGGCCTGAAGGTGAAGGTCGCCGCCGGGCAGGTCAACTCCGAGTACGACAAGGGCCAGGTCGCCGCCCAGTCGCCGGGGCCGGAGAAGCAGGTCGCCGAGGGCGACACCGTGACGCTGACGCTGTCCAAGGGGCCGGAGATGGTCGAGGTCCCGGACGTGGTCGGCTCCAGCGTCGACGACGCCAAGCGGCAGCTGGAGCAGGCCGGGTTCGGGGTCAAGGAGGACAGGGGTCTGCTGGGGCTGTTCGGGGACACCGTGAAGGAGCAGTCGGTGGAGGCCGGGGAGTCGGCGCCCAAGGGGTCGACCATCACGATCACCATCCGGTGACCTGGCGGTCCCGGGGGCGTGACACCCTGGGCGGGTGAGTCCTCAAGCGTCACCGTTCCCCTCCCGCAACCCCGTCGGCGGCCATGTCCCCGTGGCCGGCGGCCTGCACTCGGTCGGGGTGGCCTACGCCCGCGAACTGCAGGCCGAGGCGGTCCAGGTCTTCGTCGCCAACCCGCGCGGCTGGGCGACCCCCGCCGGGAACCCGCGGCAGGACGAGGCGTTCCGGGAGGCGTGCGCGACCACGTCGACGCCGGCGTACGTGCACGCGCCGTATTTGATCAACTTCGGCTCGCACACCGAGGCGACGGTCGAGAGGTCGGTGGAGTCGCTGCGGCACTCGCTGCGCCGGGGGCGGGAGATCGGCGCGCTGGGCGTGGTCGTGCACACGGGCAGCGCGACGGGCGGACGGGACCGGTCGGTGGCGCTGAAGCAGGTGCGGGAGCACATGCTTCCGCTGCTGGAGGAGCTGACGCACGACGACGACCCGTGGCTGCTGCTGGAGGGCACGGCCGGCCAGGGCTCCTCGCTGTGCTCGCGGACCTGGGACTTCGGCCCGTACTTCGAGGCGCTGGACGCCCACCCCAAGCTCGGCGTCTGCCTGGACACCTGTCATGTCTTCGCCGCCGGGCACGATCTGACCGGCCCGTCCGGTATGCACCAGACCCTCGATCTGCTGGTGGACACCGTCGGCGAGGGACGGCTGAAGCTGATCCACGCCAACGACTCCAAGGATGTGGTCGGCGCGCACAAGGACCGGCACGAGAACATCGGGTCCGGCCACATAGGCGAGGATCCGTTCCGCGCCCTGATGACCCACCCGGCCACCGTCGGCGTGCCGCTCGTCATCGAGACGCCCGGCGGCAAGGAAGGCCACGCGGCGGACGTGGAGCGGCTGAAGAAACTCCGGGACGGCTGAGGAGCCGGCCAAGGACTCCGGGACGGCTGAGCAGCCGGCCACGGACTCCGGGACGGCCGAGGGCCGGCTACAGCTCCGGTCCCTCCCCCGGTTCCTCCTGGTAGGAGTACCGCTGCTCCCGCCACGGGTCGCCGATGTTGTGGTAGCCGCGCTCCTCCCAGAAGCCGCGGCGGTCGGCGGTCATGTACTCCACGCCGCGGACCCACTTCGGGCCCTTCCAGGCGTACAGATGGGGGACGACCAGGCGGAGCGGGAAGCCGTGTTCGGCGGTGAGGAGTTCGCCGTCCTTGTGGGTGGCGAAGATCGTGCGGTCGGAGGCGAAGTCCGACAGGCGCAGGTTGGAGCTGAAGCCGTACTCCGCCCACACCATCACATGGGTGACGTCGGGGGCGGGCGGCGCGATGTCCAGGATGGTGCGGGCCGGGATCCCGCCCCATTCGGCGCCGAGCATGCTGAACTTCGTCACGCAGTGCAGGTCGGCGACGACGGTGGTGTGCGGGAGGGCCGTGAACTCCTCGTGGTTCCAGCTCCGCTTGCCTCCGTCGGCGGTGGCGCCGAAGACGCTGAACTCCCAGCGCTCCGGACGGAACTTGGGCACCGGGCCGTAGTGGGTGACCGGCCAGCCCCGCTGCAGTCGCTGCCCCGGCGGAAGCTCGGACACTGCTGCTTCTCCCGTTTCCCGCTCCACCGGCTGACCCATGGCTCCATCCTGACAGACCCCGGACACCGCCCCTCACCCGCCATGGGCGGAAACGGGCAATCAGCACTGAGCCTGGACTAACTTACTAAGTACGCACTTACTGGACGATCTTCGACCAGCGGTGAAATCATGCGGCGGCAACCTCCTGATTCCCCACGTGGAAGGAGCCCCGCGATGCAGGGCGACCCCGAGGTCATCGAGTTCCTGAACGAACAGCTCACCGCCGAGCTCACCGCGATCAACCAGTACTTCCTGCACGCGAAGATGCAGGAGAACTTCGGCTGGACGCGGCTCGCGAAGTACACCCGGCACGAATCGTTCGACGAGATGAAGCACGCGGAGGTGCTCACCGACCGCATCCTGTTCCTGGACGGCCTGCCGAACTACCAGCGGCTGTTCCATGTGCGCGTGGGCCAGACGGTGAAGGAGATGTTCGAGGCCGACCGGCAGATCGAGGTGGAGGCCATCGACCGCCTCCGGCGCGGGATCCAGGTGATGCGCGAGAAGGGCGACATCACGTCCGCCAACATCTTCGAGTCGATCCTCGCGGACGAGGAGCACCACATCGACTACCTCGACACCCAGCTGGAGCTGGTGGAGAAGCTCGGCGAGGCGCTCTACATCGCGCAGCTCATCGAGCAGCCGGAGAGCTGAGCCGCCGCCGCGGGGCTAGCGCACGTACTAGGCCGCTTCGTCGAGGCGGGCGGTGAGCACCTGCTCACCCTGGTCCGCCTGCTCCCGGCGCGGACAGGTGCCGCGGCCGAGGATCGCCTGGATACGACGTACACAGGACCCGCAGTCCGTGCCGGCCTTGCAGGCGGAGGCGATCTGGCGCGGGGTGCAGGCGCCGTTCTCCGCGTGCTGCTGGACCTGCGCTTCCGTCACCTGGAAGCAGCTGCAGACGAACACGCGGATCCACCTCCCGCCGGGATTGATTGCTGTCGCCGTCCCGTTGATCGGTGAGGCTAACCTAACCTTACCCGGGGCTCAGGAGGCGCAAAAGTGGAGGGGGCGCGGATCGTATGTGATCCGCGCCCCACCCTCCGCCCGTCACGGGCGGATCACTACTGGTCCCGGTACATCTCCGCGACGAGGAAGGCCAGGTCGAGCGACTGGCTGCGGTTGAGCCGCGGGTCGCAGGCCGTCTCGTAGCGCTGGTGCAGGTCGTCGACGAAGATCTCGTCACCGCCGCCCACGCACTCGGTGACGTCGTCGCCGGTCAGCTCCACATGGATGCCGCCCGGGTGGGTGCCGAGCGCCTTGTGGACCTCGAAGAAGCCCTTGACCTCGTCGAGCACGTCGTCGAAACGGCGCGTCTTGTGCCCGGAGGCCGCCTCGAAGGTGTTGCCGTGCATCGGGTCGGTCACCCAGGCGACGGTCGCGCCCGAGGCGGTGACCTTCTCGACCAGCTCGGGCAGCTTGTCGCGGACCTTGTCGGCGCCCATGCGGACGATGAAGGTCAGCCGGCCCGGCTCCCGGTCCGGGTCGAGTCGCTCGATGTACTGCAGCGCGTCCTCGGCCGTCGTCGTCGGGCCGAGCTTGATGCCGATCGGGTTGCGGATCCTGGAGGCGAACTCGATGTGCGCGTGGTCCAGCTGCCGGGTGCGCTCACCGATCCACACCATGTGCCCGGAGACGTCGTAGAGCAGGCCGGTGCGGGAGTCGACGCGGGTGAGCGCGGACTCGTAGTCGAGCAGCAGCGCCTCGTGCGAGGAGTAGAACTCGACGGTCTTGAACTCCTCCGGGTCGACCCCGCAGGCGTGCATGAAGTTCAGCGCGCTGTCGATCTCGCGCGCGAGCTGCTCGTAGCGCTGGCCGGACGGGGAGGAGCGCACGAAGTCCTGGTTCCAGGCGTGCACCTGGCGCAGGTCGGCGTAGCCGCCGGTGGTGAAGGCGCGCACCAGGTTCAGCGTGGAGGCGGAGGCGTGGTACATCCGCTTCAGCCGCTCCGGGTCGGGGACGCGGGCGGCCTCGGTGAAGTCGAAGCCGTTGACGGAGTCGCCCCGGTAGGTGGGCAGGGTCACCCCGTCACGGGTCTCGGTGGGCTTGGAGCGCGGCTTGGAGTACTGGCCGGCGATCCGCCCGACCTTCACCACGGGCACGGACGCGGCGTACGTCAGCACGGCGCCCATCTGCAGGAGCGTCTTCAGCTTGTTGCGGATGTGGTCGGCGGACACCGCGTCGAAGGCCTCGGCGCAGTCGCCGCCCTGGAGAAGGAACGCCTCTCCCTTGGCGACGGCCGCCATCCGGGCGCGCAGCTGGTCGCACTCGCCCGCGAAGACGAGCGGCGGATACGACTCGAGGTCCGCGATCACTGCGCGCAGAGCCTCGGTGTCGGGGTACTCGGGCTGCTGCGCCGCGGGCAGGTCTCGCCAGGTGTTGCCAGCGCTCGCGCTGGACTTAGCGTTCACGGTCACGCACTCAACCCTACGGGGTCACCCCGCGCGTCCATCCCCATGCCCAACAAATGAGACGAAGCGCGCTCCGACGCGGCCGGATCGGGACGGTCCCCGCAACGGGGGACCGTCCCGGTCCGGCAGGGCGTCAGTGCAGGTTCTGCACCGCCGGGTCGGTGAAGCCGACGGCGAAGACGGTGCGCAGCGACATCGATGCGGCGCCGTTGTAGTT
The DNA here is from genome assembly GCF_044740925.1 of Streptomyces sp. NPDC088254. NCBI lineage: Bacteria > Bacillati > Actinomycetota > Actinomycetes > Kitasatosporales > Streptomycetaceae > Streptomyces > Streptomyces sp. NPDC088254. The sequence goes on from NZ_JBIURQ010000009.1 coordinate 369,424, forward strand.
CAGACAGGCGTCGCCGGCGCCCGTGGCCGGCTTGAAGTCCTCCGGGTACGCCGCCTTGAGCGACGCGCTCGGGCAGATGTGCTCGGTCAGGCCCCACAGCTCGTCCACCGGATCCGTGCCGAGCCTGGGCCAGTAGCTGAGGGCCTGGGGGGTGCCCACCGCCCAGTTCCCGGTGGCGAGGTCGCCGCTGGTGCAGGCCGTCGGGGTGCGGGTGTCGCCGGCCCAGGTGTGCGAGAAGACGGCGGGCTTCGTGCCGCAGCCCTTGTGGAAGTCGAAGTGCAGCAGACCCTGGTCGTCCGTCCAGGTCATGCCGCCCTGGAGGCCCCGGTACCGGGAGGCGGCGTAGGCGTCCTGGATCACCGTCTTGCCGCCGGAGAGGTTGAGCAGCCCCGGGTAGGTCGCGGAGTCGGCCGGGTTCAGCTGGTAGCGCACCACGCGTCCGCCGTCGGCCTTGCCGAACCACTCGCCGGTGACCAGCTTGAAGGGGCCGCCGCCGGTCTTGTCGAGCGAGAGCCACGAGTAGCACAGCGAGTTCGCGTCGGGCACCCCGTTCACGGCGTCCTCGCTGCACGCGCCGGAGGGCGGCGCCGAGGCCTGCTTGTAGTAGTGCACCTGCGGCATCACGTACGGGTAGCCGCAGGCGCTGGACCTGCCGCCGTTGATGCCGGACGTGCTGACGCCGGAGCCGTAGACGTCGACCTTGGCGAGCTTCTTCATGTCGAAGACGCGGATGCCGCCGGTGGTGTCGGTGACGTAGATGTAGTTGGAGTACCAGACGATCCCGCCGGCGTGGCCGGTGACGAACGTGAAGTTCGAGGCGGCGGACGAGGTGCTGGTGGGCTGGGCGAGCAGCACGTGCCGGTACTTGCCGGTGTCCCGGTCGATGAGGCTCAGCTTGAGCAGGTTGTCGGTGCGGCAGCCGGTCGTGTCGGCGGCGGCGTCGCGTTCGTACGTGTTGTAGTGCCAGGCGACCGCCAGGGCGCGCTTGCCGTCGATGGCGCCGTCGCCCCCGTCGGCGGTGCCCGTGCTGCTCATGCCCTGCGGCCACCAGCGGCCCGTGTCGTCGTCGCCGTGGGCCGACGACCAGCACCAGGAGACCTTGCGGGTGACCGGCGGCAGCGCCTTGGTCTCGTTACCCTCGCAGGCCCGCATCGAGCGCAGGTTCATCCAGGGGTCGGCCGCGCCGGAGGAGTTGGTCGTGTAGTCGGTGGTGAGCACCTGCTCCAGGCTGGCGTGCTGCGTGAGGTGGTTGGCGTAGAGGTTGTTCGTCGCGGCGACGTAGCTCGTGTCGGTCATCTTGAACCGGTCGCCGCTGAGCGCCAGTTTCGTCATCGTCGGCTGGTCCACGGCTGTCGCGGCCGGCCCGGTGAGGCCGGAGAACAGCGCGGCCGCCGCGGCGACGAAGGCCAACGGCCTCAGTCTGCTCGTCAAAGACACACCCACCCCTTTGGTTCTGGTCTGGAACACGTCAAGCAGACGTGATCATAGGCCGGATCCGAAGCAGTGAAGCGCGTGCCGCGGCGGGGCCCGTGGGGTAGGGTGCGGCGCATGTTCGCGCATTCGACCCACACCCGGAACTGGTGGTGGACCGCTCATCCGGCGGCCCACTGACTGCGCGTACGCACGACGTCGCGAAGGCCGCCCGAGGGCGGCCTTCGGCGTTTTCCCCGCCGGTCGTCCTCCCGGCCCCGCACCTTCCCGCCTCCCCCTCCCCCGCTTCACCCGGTGCACCTGAGAGGACCCACGGACCATGAATCTGCTGGACCTGACGCACGACTCCCGCCCCTTCGCGCTGCTGCGCCGGCGCGCCCCTGGCCACGACGAGCAGACCGTGGAGCTGCTCGTCGGCCCGGTCACCACCCACGAACGTCTCGCCGACCTGCCCGACGAGGGCCTCGCGCTCGTGCCCTTCCGCCAGATCCGCGAGCGCGGCTTCGACGTCCGCGACGACGGCACCCCGCTGGCCTTCCTGACCCCGGAGGAGCGCCACGAGATCCCGCTCGCCGTCGCCCTGGAGCAGCTGCCCGCGCACGGGGTGCGCGTCGAAGGCGGCGCCTTCGACGTCGGCGACGAGGAGTACGCGCGGATCGTCGAGCGGGTGCTGCGGGACGAGATCGGACGCGGCGAGGGCGCGAACTTCGTCATCCGGCGGACCTTCGAGGGGCGGATCGCCGGCTTCTCCAGGGCCGACGCGCTCGCTCTGTTCCGGCGGCTGCTGGAGGGCGAGCGGGGCGCGTACTGGACGTTCGTCGTGCACACCGGGGAGCGGGTGCTGGTGGGCGCGAGTCCCGAGGTGCACGTGCGGATGTCCGGCGGCACGGTCGTGATGAACCCGATCAGCGGGACGTACCGCTATCCGGCCGAGGGGCCGAGCCCCGAGCGTCTGCTGGACTTCCTCGGCGACGGCAAGGAGATCGAGGAGCTGTCGATGGTCGTCGACGAGGAGCTGAAGATGATGTGCACCGTCGGCGACATGGGCGGGGTGGTGGTCGGGCCCCGGCTGAAGGAGATGGCGCACCTCGCGCACACCGAGTACGAGCTGCGCGGCCGGTCCTCCCTGGACGTGCGGGAGGTGCTGAGGGAGACGATGTTCGCGGCGACGGTGACCGGGTCGCCGGTGCAGAACGCCTGCCGGGTCATCGAACGCCACGAGCCCCTCGGGCGGGACGGGACCGCCCGCGGCTACTACGCGGGCGCGCTGGCGCTGCTCGGGCGGGACTCGGGCGGGGCGCAGACCCTCGACTCCCCCATCCTCATCCGCACCGCCGACATCGACGCGTCCGGACGGCTGCGGGTGCCGGTCGGGGCCACGCTGGTGCGCGGCTCGGACCCGGCGGGCGAGGTGGCGGAGACGCACGCCAAGGCGGCCGGCGTGCTCGCGGCCCTCGGCGTACGGCCGGGCAGGCCGCGGGAGGAGGGCGTACGGGCCGGGCTGGCCGACGACCCCCGGGTACGGGCGGCGCTGGACGGCCGGCGGGCCTCGCTGGCGCCGTTCTGGCTGCGCATGCAGGAGCAGGCGCGGGACCTCGGCTCTCACGCGCTCGTCGTCGACGGCGAGGACACCTTCACGGCGATGCTCGCGCACGTGCTGCGCTCGGCCGGGTTCACGGTGTCGGTCCGGCGCTACGACGAGCCGGGGCTGCGGGAGGCGGTCCTCACGCACGAGGGCCCGGTGGTGCTGGGTCCGGGCCCGGGCGACCCGTCCGATCTGGCCGACCCGAAGATGCGGCTCCTGCGGGAGCTGACCGCGCGGGTGATCCGGGAGCACCGGCACGGGGTCCTCGGCGTCTGCCTGGGCCACGAGCTGATCGCGGCGGAGCTGGGGCTGGACATCGTACGCAAGGAGGTCCCGTACCAGGGGGCTCAGACGACGGTGGACTTCTTCGGGCGTGAGGAGACCGTCGGGTTCTACAACAGCTTCGTGGCGCGGTGCGACGACGACGCCCGGCAGGAGCTGACCGCGCACGGCGTCGAGGTGAGCCGGGCGGACAACGGCGAGGTGCACGCCCTGCGCGGCGCGGGCTTCGCGGGCGTGCAGTTCCACCCGGAATCGGTGCTGACCCTCAACGGATCGGCGATCGTTGGGGAGTTGATGGAGGCGTTGCGGCCGGCCGGTCAGGCGGTGGGTGAGAACGGCTGGGGCGTGTTTCGAAAGTAGCGTCGTCCGCCCGCAGGGCGGGGCTCGCGGCGTCCGGTGCTGGGGGCACCTCCCACGCCTTTCAGGCAGTGGGGGAGCATCGCAAGGCGGAGGGTCGTCCGCGTGCTGGTTGCACGCGGGCGATCCCGACGACGCGGCGAGGCGCCGTGCCAGACGCCGAGAGCCCGGGGGTACTTCCCACGTCCTCAAGGCAGTGGGGGAGGGACTTTCGAAACACGCCCTACCCGAAGAAGACACCGGCCTCGGCGTACAGTGCGGGATCCACCGTCTTGAGCCGGGCCGTCGCCTCCGCGAGCGGGACGCGGACGATGTCCGTGCCCCGCAGGGCGACCATCGTGCCGAAGTCCCGTTCGTGGACGGCGTCGACGGCATGCAGGCCGAACCGGGTGGCGAGCCAGCGGTCGTAGGCGCTGGGCGTGCCCCCGCGCTGCACGTGTCCGAGGACCGTGGTGCGGGCCTCCTTGCCGGTGCGCTCCTCGATGCGACGGGCCAGCCACTCGCCGACGCCGGAGAGCCGCACATGCCCGAAGGGGTCCAGCGAGCGGTCCTTGAGGACCATGCCGCCGTCCCTGGGCACCGCGCCCTCGGCGACGACCACGATCGGCGCGTAGGAGGACCGGAAGCGGGAGGTCACCCAGGCGCACACCTGGTCGACGTCGAAGGGCTGCTCGGGGATCAGGATGACGTTGGCGCCGCCGGCCAGGCCCGAGTGCAGGGCGATCCAGCCGGCGTGGCGGCCCATCACCTCCACGACGAGGACGCGCATGTGCGACTCGGCTGTGGTGTGCAGGCGGTCGATGGCCTCGGTGGCGATGCCGACCGCGGTGTGGAAGCCGAAGGTGTAGTCGGTGGCCGACAGGTCGTTGTCGATGGTCTTCGGCACGCCGACGCAGGACACGCCGTGCTTCTCGCCCAGGCGCGCGGCGACGCCGAGCGTGTCCTCGCCGCCGATGGCGACGAGGGCGTCGACCCCGTCGCGGGCGAGGGTGTCGCGGATGCGGCGGACGCCGTCCTGCTCGTGCAGGGGGTTGGTCCGCGAGGAGCCGAGGACGGTGCCGCCCCGGGGCAGGATGCCGCGCACCGCCGGGATGCCGAGGGGGACCGACACCCCTTCGAGCGGCCCCCGCCAGCCGTCGCGGTAGCCGACGAACTCATGGCCGTGTTCCTGGACGCCCTTGCGGACCACGGCTCGGATGACGGCGTTGAGGCCGGGGCAGTCGCCGCCCCCGGTCAGTACTCCGACGCGCATGACGGGTCCCCTCGCCGTGAGCCGAGACTGCCTGACGAAGGGTCAGTGTCGCGCGCGACTCACTCGTCGTCGAGGCCGCGCTCTATGGCGTACCGGACGAGTTCGACGCGGTTGTGCAGCTGGAGCTTGCCGAGGGTGTTCTGCACGTGGTTCTGGACCGTGCGGTGGGAGATGACGAGGCGTTCGGCGATCTGCTTGTAGCTCAGGCCCTTGGCGACGAGGCGCAGCACCTCGGTCTCCCGGTCGGTGAGCCGGGGTGCGTCCGGTTCGCCGGCGCCGGCGGCGGGCGCGGGCTCGGAGGCGAGGCGGCGGTACTCGCCGAGCACGAGACCGGCGAGGCCCGGGGTGAACACCGGGTCGCCGACGACGGTGCGCTGCACCGCGTCCACCAGTTCCTCCGTGGACGCCGACTTCAGCAGGTAGCCGGTCGCGCCGGACTTCACCGCCTCCAGCACGTCGGCGTGCTCGCCGCTCGCGGACAGCACCAGGACGCGCAGCGCCGGGTTGGCGGCGACGACCTCCTTGCAGACCTGCACGCCCGGCTTGGCGGGCAGGTTCAGGTCCAGGACGAGCACGTCCGGTGTGGTGGCCCGGGCGCGGCGCACCGCCTGCTCGCCGTCGCCGGCGGTGGCGACCACGTCGAAGCCGGACTCCGTGAGGTCCCGGGCGACGGCGTCCCGCCACATCGGGTGGTCGTCGACCACCATCACCCTGATCGGGCCCTGTACGTCGCTCATCGCCGTCCTGCCTTCCCCGGCTCGATGTTCCCCTGCGGCGCCTTCGGCACCGTCAGTTCGACCTCCGTGCCCTGGCCGGGCGTCGAGATCAGTTCGGCGCTGCCGCCGAGGTCGCGCAGCCGGCCCCGGATCGACTGGGCCACGCCGAGCCGTCCCTCGTCCTCGGCCTGCGCGAGCCGTCCTTCCGGGATGCCGGGGCCGTCGTCCCGCACGGTGATGATCACCTGGTCGGGCTCGTCCTCGACCAGGATCCACGCGCGCGCGTCCGGCCCGGCGTGCCGTCGGACGTTGTCCAGCGCGGCCCCGACGGCCGCCGCCACCTCCCGCCCGGCGGGCGGCGCGAGGAGCACCGGGGCGCCGGGCTCGGCGAGGGCGACCCGGGCGGCGGCGAAGGGAGCGAGCAGGGTGCGCAGGTCGACAGGCCCGGTGTCCTCGTCGCCGGCGGGCTCGTCCACGATCCGTACGACGGCGCCCTCGGCCTCGTCCTCCGAGACCCGGGAGACCGGCACCAGCCCGCCGGACACCAGCGTGCGCAGCGCCACCTCCTGCTCGCCGGCCATCCGGCCCAGCTCGGCCGCCTCGCCGCCGATGACCGCGCCGCGCCGCTGCACCATGGCCAGCACCTGGAGCACGCTGTCGTGGATGTCCCGGGCTAGCCGCTCCCGTTCCCGGGTCGCGGCCTCGATCTCCAGGGCGCGGGCGAGGGTGCGCTCGGAGGCACGGGCGACCTCGACGACGTAGCCGATGGCGATGGCGGCGACCCAGACGAGGATCACGTTGTGCACGGTGTCGTGGGCCGGGGCGCCGCGTTCGACGAGGTTGGCGACGGCGACGGGGGTGGAGGCGAACACCGCCCAGCGCCAGCCGCCCTTGACGGCGAACGCGAGGACCGAGCCGGCGGTCCATATCGACGGCAGGGTGGGGCCGCCCTCGACGATCCGCTGGTGGGTGTCGGCGAGCGGGGTGAGCAGGATGCCGGTGAGGGCGATGGCGAGGTCGACGCCGAGGAAGGGCTTGGTGCAGGCGGCGGCGTTCTGGACGCGGGGCAGGGTGGCGAGCGTCCAGACGCTCAGCACGGCGTAGTAGCCGACGGCGATGCCGGGGCGGACGAACTCGTCGTAGGCGGTGGCGAACAGGCCGAGCGCGTACAGCAGCGTCAGCACCCGGTAGGCGGTGAGCGCGCGCCACAGCGGCAGCTCGACCGACATCCGCATGACTGCCTCGCGTCTGGCCATGTCCCCCACCCCCCGGCCCGGCCCCGTCTAGGGCCCCGACCGCTCCGCCTTTTCCTTCTCCGCCTGTTCCTTCTCCGCGCGGGCCAGGGCCGCCTTCGCGGCCTTGCCCGCCTCCTTCTCGGCCTTCGCCGCCTCCGCGATCTGCCGCTTGGCGGCCGTCGCGTAGATGTCGACGTACTCCTGTCCGGAGAGCTTCATGATCTCGTACATGACCTCGTCCGTCACCGCGCGCAGCACGAAGCGGTCGTGGTCCATGCCGTGGTAGCGGCTGAAGTCCAGCGGCTCGCCGATGCGGATGCCGGGCCGCATCACCTTCGGCATCACCTTGCCGGGCGGCTGGATCTTCTCCGTGTCGATCATGGCCACCGGGATGACGGGCGCGCCGGTGGCGAGCGCCACGCGCGCGAGGCCGCCGGGCTTGCCCCGGTAGAGGCGGCCGTCGGGCGACCGGGTGCCCTCCGGGTAGATCCCGAACAGCTCACCGCGCTCCAGGACCCCTATCCCGCTCTTGATCGCCGCCTCGCCCGCGCCCCTCGCGCCCGAGCGGTCCACGGGGAGCTGGCCGACGCCCTTGAAGAAGGCCGCCGTCAGCCGGCCCTTCAGCCCGGGCGTCGTGAAGTACTCGGCCTTGGCGATGAAGGTGACCTTGCGGTCCAGGACGGCGGGCAGGAAGAACGAGTCCGAGAAGGAGAGGTGGTTGCTCGCCAGGATCGCGGGGCCCTCGGCGGGAACGTTCTCCAGGCCCTCCACCCAGGGCCTGAAGACCACCTTCAGCGGCCCCCCGACGGAAACCTTCATCGCGCCGTACAACAACCGAGTGCCTCCTGTGTGTGTAGATCAGACCTTAACCCGGAGCGGCCGAGAAGGATCCGACGGCCCTGGTCGGTGTCAGTGCGGTCGCGTACGGTGAACCTCACACGAAGACAGAAGACAGGAGACCGAAGGTGCCGGTCCTTCCTGGAGCCGAGCCGTACCGCCATGCCGGCGGGGAGGTCGGGGTCCTCCTCTGCCACGGCTTCACCGGTTCCCCGCAGTCGCTGCGCCCCTGGGCGCGGCAGCTCGCCGGGCACGGTCTGACCGTCTCGCTGCCGCTGCTGCCGGGACACGGGACGCGCTGGGAGGACATGGTCCTCACCGGCTGGCCCGACTGGTACGCGACGGTGGACCGCGAGCTGCACATCCTGCGCGAGAGCTGCACGCGCGTGTTCGTGGCCGGACTGTCCATGGGCGGCGCGCTGGCGCTGCGGCTCGCGGCCAAGCACGGCGAGGGCGTGGAGGGCGTGATCGTCGTCAACCCGGCGAACCGGGTGCACGGTCTGTCCGCGTACGCCCTGCCGGTGGCCCGGCACCTGGTGCGGACGACGAAGGGGATCGTGAGCGACATCGCGAAAGAGGGCGTCGAGGAGACCGGTTACCACCGGGTGCCGCTGCACGCCGCGCACTCCCTGCGGACCTTCCTGCGGCGGCTCGACGGCGAACTGCCGCAGGTCACGCAGCCGCTGCTGCTCCTGCGCAGCGCGCGCGACCATGTGGTGCCGGCCGCCGACGCGGTCCGGATCCTGGGCCGGGTGTCGTCGAGGGACGTGACGGAGGTCCTGTTGGAACAGAGTTGTCACGTGGCGACGTTGGACCACGACGCGGACCGGATCTTCGAGGAGAGTCTCGCGTTCATCGGCCGGCTCGCACCCAGTGTCGGCAAGGAAGGGACGACGGCAGGTGGCTGAGCACGACTCCGACCGCGGGGAGCAGGACGTGCCCTTCGACGAGGAGGCCGCGTGGGCGGCGATCGTCGCGGGCTACGGCGAGGAGCCGGCGGACCCGCCGGGCGCGAAGCCGTTCAAGCCGATCGAGGATCTGGCGCTGCTGGAGGCGGAGCCCAACGACGACGGGTCGGGTGCGGGTGCCGGTACGGGCCCCAAGGCGGGGCCGGTCTCCGTCGCCGACCCCGGCGCGCCCGTCACCGACCCGGGCGCGCCCCCGGAAGCGGGCGCGGGCCCGCAGAAGGGCGCGGACCCCGGTCCCGCCGCCGGCTCCGGTGACGGCGCCGGCGGCGGGCCGGCCAAGCCGCTGGGCAGCTCCATCTCCTTCGCGCCCGGCGTCGGCCCGCGCGACTACTCGCTGTCCGAGCCCTCCGACGCGGACTTCGACGAGGACGACGAGGGCCACTTCGTGCCGCCCGAACCGCCGCCCCTGCCGACCGCGGACACCACGGCCAGGTTCGCCTGGCTCGGCGTGCTCGGCGGCCCGGTGCTGCTCCTGGTGGCGGTGCTGCTGGGCTGGGAGATGACGTGGTGGCTGACGACGGTCTGCGTCGGCGGCTTCCTGGGCGGCTTCGCGACGCTGGTCATGCGGATGAACCCGGGCGACGACGAGGACGACGGCGACCCCGGGCGGGGCGCGGTCGTCTGACCGGCGCGGCCGCGAAACCGGGGCGGCCGTCAGGTCCTGAAAGGCCCTGGCGTCATGCGGCGGGCACGCGGAGCGCCGCCAGGACCGGGAGGTGGTCCGTGGCGGCCCGCAGGTCGGCCTCGCTGATCCCGGGCAGTCCGACGGGCACCCCGCAGCCGAGCACCTCGATCCCCTTCGTCGCGAAGACGGCGTCGATACGGCGGTCGGGGGCGGCCGCGGGGAAGGTGAGCTCGGCGCCCCAGGGGGCGGTGGCCCGGCAGTCGAGCAGGGTGCCGGCCAGACGCCGGAACGTGGGACCGCCGGGCCGCTCGTTGAGGTCGCCGCCTGCGACGGCGTGCTCCACGCCCATCCCGGCGAGCCGGTCGAGGAGCATCCCGCCCTGCTCGTACCGCTCGTCCTCGTGCAGGCTCAGGTGGCAGCCGATGACGCCGAGCCGGGCGCCCGCGAAGCGGACCACGGCGGTGGCGAAGCCCCGGCGGTGACGGCCGGGGGTGCGGGGCAGCAGCACGTCCTCGGTGTGCTCGACGGTGGCCCGCAGCGAGCAGAGCACGGCGGGGCCCGCGGCCGTGCCGCCGCCGGTGAGGATCACCAGATCGGTGGCCGAGGCGAGGCGGGCCAGCTGCTTGCGCCAGCGGAAGAAGATCGGGGCTTCCTGTACGAGGACCAGGTCGGGGGCGCAGGCGGTGATGACGCGGGCGAGGGCGTCGGTGTCGTCCCGCATCGAGCGGATGTTGTAGGAGAGGACGCGGATGATGGGCGAACCGTCGGGCTCCGTGCACGAGTTGGGGAGCTGCGTCATACAGGACAATCTACGCCCGACGAGCGAGGGCGCGAGGCGTGCGCGTCCGCACGCCCCGCGCCCCTTCCCGCGGCGGGGTCCGCTACATGACCGGGTCGGGTTCGCGGGCCAGGTCCGCTGCGCCGACCAGGCCCGCCTCGTTGCCGAGCCGGGCCGCGATCACTTCGGCGACGGGGCGCCAGTTGCCGCCGACCAGCCAGCGCCGGTACGACTTGCGGATCGGGTCCAGGACGAGGTCGCCCTCGTCGGAGAGGCCGCCGCCGACGATGAACGCGGACGGGTCGAAGAGGGAGGCGAGGTCGGCGAGACCGGCGCCGGCCCAGCGGGCCAGCTCGCGGTAGGAGTCGACGGCGACCAGGTCGCCCTGGCGGGCGGCCATGGAGATGTGCTTGCCCTCGATGCCGTCGGGCGTCCCGTCGCCGAGGCCGAGCAGGACCTCGGCACGCTCGGGGGTGGCGTTGGCGCGCTGCTTGGCGTACCGCACGAGGGCGCGGCCGGAGGCGTACTGCTCCCAGCAGCCCTGTGAGCCGCAGCCGCACATGAGGCCGTCGGGCACCATGCGGATGTGGCCGAACTCGGCGGCCACGCCGAAGTGGCCGCGGCGCAGCTTGTTGCCGATGATGATGCCGCCGCCGAGGCCGGTGCCGAGCGTGATGCAGATGACGTTGCGGTGGCCCTTGCCCGCGCCGAACTTGTACTCGCCCCAGGCGGCCGCGTTGGCGTCGTTCTCGACGACGACCGGGAGACCGACGCGTGCTTCGACCTTGTCCTTCAGCGGTTCGTTGCGCCAGTCGATGTTGGGGGCGAAGTAGACGGTGGAGCGCTGCCGGTTGACGTAGCCGGCCGCTCCGATGCCCACGCCGACGATCTCGTGACCGGCGCGCGCGCCCTCCACCGCCGACGCGATGGCGTCCACGATGGCCTCCGGCGTGGAGGGGGTCGGCACCTTGAAGGTCGAGAGGATGTTGCCTTCCTCGTCGACCACGCCGGCCGCGATCTTCGTGCCGCCGATGTCGACGCCGATGGTGAGTCCCATGAATCCCTCAGTTTCGGTCGAGCCCCGCTACGGCCCACCGTACCCGAGTGGGGTCAGTCCAAGTCGATGCGCTGGGTCGGGCCGGGGTCGTCACCGCCGTCGCCGCGGGGGGTGCCGGGGCCGTCATAGGGGCGGCTCGGATCGCTCGTCCGGGCCGTCCAGCGCTGCTCCTGGTGCTGGACGGCGGAGCGGTAGGCGGCGAGCAGTTCACCGCCGGCCGCGGCGAGGTGGTCGAAGACGTCCGGGTTGCGCTCGATGACGGGTTCGACCGCGGCCTTGGCCTGCTGGACGACCTGGCGCACGACCTGCTGGGCGGCGGGTCCGGCGACCGCGCCGAGCAGCGGGGACTGGAGCCCGGAGAGCCGGTCGGCGACCGATTCGACGAGCTTGCGCAGCTCCTCGGCGGCCGAGCCGGGCGGCGGGCCGTGCTGGGCCCGGCGGCGGGCCCGTTCCTCGGCGAGGTCCTCGGCGCAGGCGGTGGCCCAGGCGTCGGCGTCGGTGGCGCGCGTCCGTCCCGAGCCCTCGTCGCCGGCGTCGCCTGTGGGGCGCTCTTCGCTCATGACGGCTCCTGACTACGGTTCGTCCCTACGACGTTACCCGAACGGCGGTATGCCGCTCACCGTGCCGACGGCCACAGCCCGGGGTCCGGCGCGAACCGGACGCGCAGTTCGCCGTCGCGCAGGGCGGCCCCGTCGACGGTGCAGCGGCGCAGCGCGGACGGCAGCGGCACGATCCGGCGGAACGGGCCGACGGTGACGACGAGTTCGTCGCCGCGCCGGACGAGGTCGAGATCGTCGCGTATGGCGCCGGGCAGGGGGATGTGCCAGACGAGGACGCCGTCCTGTGCGACCCGGTCGGCGACGGGCCACTGGACCGGGGGGACGCCCGCGTTGACGTCGGGGACGGCGAGCGCGGTGAGGTCGTCCTCGCCGCGCGGGTCGTGGCCGAGGTGGGCGACGGGGCGGGCCTCACCCCAGTCCACGAGGGTCTTGCGCTGCTGGGAGACGAGCCGGGCGAGGGGGCCGCCGCCGTCCGCCGCCTCCTCGGGCAGGACGCGGTTGGCGACGAGGGACTCGACGGGCAGTGCGCGCAGGGCGAGGCCGAGGCGGGCGTCGCGCACGGCGTCCTCGCCGGCCGGTCCGGGCTCGGCGACCAGGCGCACGGAGGTGCCGCGGTCGGCGAGGACGGCCTGGACGGCGGCCAGTTCCAGGTCCCAGCGGGCGGTCGTCTCGTACAGCCACTCGGCGGGCATGGGGACGCCGGCGAGGCGGCCGAGGACGGGGCGCAGGGCGCGGGCTGCCTGGCGTTCCGGGGGGAGCAGGCGGCGGAGGTAGCGGCGCAGTTCCTCCGGGAGGGCGAGGAGCGCGAGGGCCTGCGGGGTGGGCGGGAGGTCGACGACGAGGAGGTCGTGGGTCTCGGCGAGGGCGGCGTCGCGCAGGGCGCGCAGGAGGGTGAGCTCCTCGGCGCCGGGGAGGGGGGTGACCTCCTCGGGGTCGAGGCGGGAGGCGCCGAGCAGGTCGAGGACGGTGGAGGCGCGGTCCTGGAAGGCGGCGAGGTCGTCCCGGAAGCCGGCGGCCGCGTCGGGGCGCCAGGCGGTGAGGTGGGGGTTGATCCGGGTCGGCGCGGCTCCTGTCGGCGCGCCGAGGGCGGCGCCCAGGGTGTCTGCGCGGTCGGCGCTCAGGACCAGGACCTCGGCGCCGCGGCCGGCCGCCTTCAGCGCGGTGGCGGCGGCGACGGTGGTGCGTCCGCTGCCGCCCGGGCCGGTGATCAGGAGGGTGCGCATGAGGCTGAACGGTAACGGACGATCAGCTTCCTCCCGGGCGGCCGGTGAACCGGGCGGGGCCGGCCGGATCGGCCCGGTGGGCCGACGCGGCCGGGGAGGCCCGCTACTTGCCGGACTCGACCCGCTTCTTCAGGCCGGCCAGGGCCCGGTCGATGATGACCTTCTCGGCCTTGCGCTTGATCATCCCCAGCATGGGGATCTTGACGTCCACGGTGAGGACGTACGTCACCTCGGTCGCCCCCGCGCCGGCCGGCTTGAGCAGGTACGAGCCGTCGAGGGAGCGCAGCATCTGGGACTTCACCAGCGTCCACGACACCTCGTGCTCGCCGGTCCAGGTGTACGCGAGGACCTGGTCGTCCTTGATCGCGCCGGCGTCCATGACGAGGCGGACCTGCTCGGCGCGCCCCTGCGCGTCGGAGGCGAGCACCTCGGCCTCCTTCACCTCGCCGGTCCACTCGGGGTAGCGGGCGAAGTCGGCGATCACTCCCATGACCTCGGCCGGCGCCGCCTCGATCGTGATGCTCGAACTGGTGTGCTCCGCCATCGCCCCGGCTCCTCCAGACGCGGTCCGTGTGTGCAGCGTGAAGGCTACCGCGCGTGCGCCGCGCCGTTGTCACCCCACCCTCGTACCGCCCCGTCAGAACTCCAGCGCCCACGGCTTTCCGGCACCGGCGAAGTGCCCCACGTTGACGCACTCGGTGGGCCCGATCCGCATCCGGCGCGCCAGCGGCTGGTGGACGTGGCCGAAGAGGGCGTACCGGGGGCGGGTTCTGCGGATGGCGTCCAGCAGCGCCCGGCTGCCCCGCTCGAAACGGCGCGCGACGGTGTCGTAGACGAGGTCGGGCACCTCCGGGGGGATGTGAGTGCACAGCACGTCGACCTCGCCGACGGCCTCGATCTTCGCCGCATACTCCTCGTCGCCGATCTCGTACGGGGTGCGCATGGGCGTTCTCAGGCCCCCGCCCACGAAGCCGAAGACCCAGCCGCCTATCTCCACCCGCTGCCCGTCCAGCACCGTCGTCCCCTCGCCGGCGAACTCGGGCCACAGCCGGGGGATGTCGACGTTGCCGTAGGTCGCGTACGTCGGGGTGGGGAACGCCGCGAACATCTCGGCGTACTGCTTGCGCACCCCTCGTTCGATCACCGCGGCCCGGTCCTCGCCGACGCCCGCCCACAGCCGCGCCCCGAGCTCCCGCGCCTCCTCGAAGCGGCGGGCGGTGCGCAGTTCGACGAGCCGGTCGGCGTTCTCCACGCCGAAGAGGTCGGGGAAGATCCCGCGGGAGTGGTCGGCGTAGTCCAGGAAGAGCACCAGGTCGCCGAGGCAGATCAGGGCGTCCGCGCCCTCCCCAGCGCGGGCCAGGTCGCGCGCGTTGCCGTGCACGTCGCTGACCACGTGGATGCGTGTCCTGCCGCTGCCGGACGGTGTGGGTGCCATGGCGATCAAGGGTAGAAGGCGCGGCGCACCCGTGAACAGTGGCGGCCGGAATACCGGTTACTGGCCAGTTAGTAAAGCGGTGGACTACTGTGCGCGAGGAAACACCAATCTGTGTGACGCAGCGAACATCTCGCCGGGCCCCCCTGTCAAAGAAGCCATACCGGCGGGTAACGTCCGGGCCGTCCAGCCGTGCTCAGGTTTCGGCCAACGGGTCCCCGCCCGTCGGCGGACCTGGGCACTGCCCGAGCCTTGGACCGCACCGTCGCATCGCACAACGTCGTGGCGCCGGCGCCCTATGAGGAGCAGCAGTCTTGCGCGAGTTCAGCCTTCCGGCTTTGTACGAGGTCCCCGCGGACGGCAATCTGACCGACATCGTCCGCAGAAACGCCGCGCAGCACCCTGACGTCGCCGTCATCGCCCGCAAGGCGGGCGGCGTCTGGCAGGACGTGTCGGCCACGGCCTTCCTGGCCGAGGTGCACGCCGCGGCGAAGGGCCTCATCGCCGCCGGCGTCCAGCCGGGCGACCGGGTCGGCCTGATGTCGCGCACCCGCTACGAGTGGACGCTGCTCGACTTCGCCATCTGGTGCGCGGGCGCGGTCACTGTGCCGGTGTACGAGACCAGCTCGCCGGAGCAGGTGGGCTGGATCCTCTCCGACTCGGGCGCCACCGCGGTCGTGGTGGAGCTGGACGCGCACGCCGCCGCCGTGGAGTCGGTGCGGGACACGCTGCCCGCCCTCAAGCACGTCTGGCAGATCGAGAAGGGGGGCGTGGAGGAGCTCGGGCAGCTCGGGAGGGACGTCCCCGACGCGGCGGTCGAGGAGCGCAGCTCGCTCGCCAAGGCCGACGATCCGGCCACCATCGTCTACACCTCGGGCACGACCGGGCGCCCCAAGGGCTGTGTCCTGAGCCACCGCAGCTTCTTCGCCGAGTGCGGCAACATCGTGGAGCGGCTGCGGCCGCTGTTCCGCACCGGCGAGTGCAGCGTGCTGCTCTTCCTCCCCCTCGCGCACGTCTTCGGCCGGCTGGTGCAGATCGCCCCGATGATGGCGCCGATCAAACTGGGCACCGTCCCGGACATCAAGAACCTCACCGACGAACTGGCCTCCTTCCGGCCGACGTTGATCCTGGGCGTGCCGCGCGTCTTCGAGAAGGTCTACAACTCGGCGCGGGCGAAGGCGCAGGCGGACGGCAAGGGCGCGATCTTCGACAAGGCGGCGGACACCGCGATCGCGTACAGCCGGGCGATGGACCTGCCCTCGGGTCCGTCGATCGGCCTGCGGATCAAGCACAAGGTCTTCGACCGGCTGGTCTACAGCAAGCTGCGCGCGGTGCTGGGCGGCCGCGGCGAGTACGCGATCTCCGGTGGCGCGCCGCTGGGCGAGCGTCTCGGCCACTTCTTCCGCGGCATCGGCTTCACCGTCCTGGAGGGCTACGGCCTGACGGAGTCGTGTGCGGCGACCGCGTTCAACCCCTGGGACCGGCAGAAGATCGGCACGGTCGGGCAGCCGCTGCCGGGCTCGGTGGTGCGCATCGCCGACGACGGCGAGGTGCTGCTGCACGGCGAGCACCTGTTCAAGGAGTACTGGAACAACCCCGGGGCGACGGCGGAGGCGCTGGCCGACGGCTGGTTCCACACCGGTGACATCGGCACCCTGGACGAGGACGGCTACCTCAGCATCACCGGTCGCAAGAAGGAGATCATCGTCACCGCGGGCGGCAAGAACGTCGCCCCGGCCGTGATCGAGGACCGCATCCGGGCGCACGCGCTGGTCGCGGAGTGCATGGTGGTGGGCGACGGGCGGCCGTTCGTGGGCGCGCTGGTCACCCTCGACCAGGAGTTCCTGGACCGCTGGGCCGCCGACCACGGCAAGCCGGCCGGGTCCACCGCGGCGTCGCTGTGCGAGGACGCGGACCTGCTGGCCGCGGTCCAGACGGCGATCGACGACGGCAACGCCGCGGTGTCGAAGGCGGAATCGGTGCGGAAGTTCCGCATTCTCCCCTCCCAGTTCACGGAGGACTCGGGCCACCTCACCCCGTCGCTGAAGCTCAAGCGCAACGTCGTGGCGAAGGACTACGCGGCGGAGATCGAGGCGATCTACGCCAAGCAGTAGCCCGCCCAGCTCTCCTGACGGAATGTCATCAGACGCTCGGGGGGCGGGTCATGGCGCGGTGTCCTCGGCGAGGACCCGCGCCATCGTGCGTTCGGCGAGCGCGGTGATGGTGACGAACGGGTTCACCCCGATCGACCCGGGCACGAGCGAGCCGTCGGTGACGTAGAGCTTCGAATACCCCTTCACCCGGCCGTAGTCGTCGGTCGCCTTCCCCAGCACGCAGCCGCCCAGGGGGTGGTAGGTGAAGTCGTCGGCGAAGACCTTGCTCGGTGAGCTGAACAGGTCGTAGCGGTAGATGGTGGAGTTCGCCGAGTTGATCCGGTCGAACAGTTTCTTCGCCATGCCGACCGAGACGGCGCTCTGCGCCGCCGACCAGCCCAGTTTCACACCGCCCGAGGCGCTGTCGTACGTGAACGCGGCGCGCTGGGGGTTCTTGGTGATCGCCAGGTAGAGGCTGACCCAGTGCTCCAGGCCCGTGGGCAGCGGGGCGATCTCCGCGAAGACGGGGTTGGCGGTGTTGGCCCAGTCGTCGATGCCCATGACCGGCATGGTCGACTGGTTGGCGCCGACGGTGTCCCACAGGTGGTTGGCCCGCCCCAGCATCACGTTGCCGTTGGTTCCCCAGCCGGCCCCGACGCTCGCGTCGAGCGCGGGCAGCGTGCCCGTCTCCCGTGCGCGCACGAGGAGTTCGCTGGTGCCGACGCTGCCGCCGCCGAGGAAGAGGTAGGTGCAGCCGTACTGCTTGGTCTCCACGACCTTCCCGGTCACGTCGATGCGGTCGGCGGTCAGGACGTACGTCCCGTCGGCGGCGCGGCTGACCGCGCGGACCTTCTCCAGGGTGTGCACGGTGACGTTGCCGGTGCCGAGCGCGGCGGCTATGTACGTCTTGTCGAGGCTGCGCTTGCCCTGGTTGTTGCCGTAGATGACCTCTCCGCCGAGCGCCGACTTCGTGGCCGTGCCGTCCGCCTCGCGCCGCATGTAGCCGAAGTCGTAGACGTTGGGCACGAAGGCGGTCTTCAGGCCGGCGTTCTGGGCGTGCTTGCGGGAGACCCGGGTGAACCGGTACCAGTCGGTGGACTCGAACCAGGCCGGGTCGACCGCGTTGACGCCGAGCATCGAACGAGCCCGCGGGAAGTAGGTGCTGTACATCTCGTTGACGTCGACCGTCGGGAACTGCTCGGCGAAGTAGGACCGTAGCGGGGTGACCGCCATCCCGCCGTTGACGAGCGAGCCGCCGCCGACACCGCGTCCGACGTACACGGACATGTTCGCGAAGTGCACGCGGTCCAGGACGCCGGGGTAGGCGCTGATGTCCTTGTTGACGACGTCCAGCCAGAGGAAGCTGGCGAGCGGGGCCTCGGTGCGGGTGCGGAACCACATGGAGCGCTGGTCGGGGGCGATGGTGGAGCAGAAGACCTTGCCGTCGGGGCCGGCGGTGTTCCACAGGCGGCCCATCTCCAGGACGAGGGTGCGGATGCCGGCCTGGCCGAGACGGAGGGCGGCCACGGCGGCGCCGTAGCCGGAGCCGACCACGATGGCGGGCGCGGAGTCGACCGCGTCGGGCTCGGCGGAGTGGGCGGAGGTGAGGCCTACACGGGTGAATCCGAGGGTGGCCGCCGTCTGAAGGGCGGCCATTCCAAGGATTTGACGTCTCGTCAGCTGACGTTGAATCAGTTTTGGTGTCATGTGGGCAGCATGGGCGGTTTCTTCGCATACCGCCAGAGGTCGCGCCGGTTCTACAACAGGTCTTTCAGCCGATCCGCCAGCAGGTCCCAGCGCCACTTCTCCTCGACCCAGCGCCGGCCGCGCTCGCCCATCCTGCGGCGCAGCTCCTCGTCGGCGAGGAGGGGGACGATCCGGTCGGCGGCGTCCTCGGGGGAGTCGCCGCGGACGACCCAGCCGGTCTCCCCGTCGAGGACGGCGTCGGGCGCGCCGCCGGAGTCGCCGGCGACCACGGGCAGCCCGGTCGCGGACGCCTCCAGGTAGACGATGCCGAGGCCCTCCACGTCGAGTCCGCCGCGGCGGGTGCGGCACGGCATGGCGAAGACGTCGCCGGCGCCGTAGTGGGCGGGCAGCTCCGACCAGGGCACCGAACCGGTGAAGCGCACCGAGCCGGCGACGCCCCGCTCGTGCGCCAGCCGGCGCAGGTCCTTCTCGTACGGTCCGCCGCCGACGATCAGCAGCACCGTCTCGGGCTCGGCGGCCAGGATCCGGGGCAGCGCCCGGATCAGCGTGTCCTGTCCCTTGCGCGGGACGAGACGGGAGACGCAGACGACGACCGGCCGTTCGGAGAGGCCGAGACGCGCCCGCACCTCGTCGCCGCCGGAGCCGGGGTGGAAGGTCTTCTCGTCGACGCCCGGCGGCAGCTGCACCATGCGTGCGGCGGCGCCGGCGCTCAGCGCGGTCGCGATCCGCGAGCGCGTGTACTCCCCCAGATAGGTGATCGTGTCGGTGGTGTCCCCGATCCGCCCGAGCAGCTGCCGCGCGGCCGGCAGCTGGGCCCAGCCGGCCTCGTGGCCGTGCGTGGTGGCGACCAGCCGGCGCGCCCCGGCCCGGCGCAGCGCGGGCGCCATCAGCCCGAGCGGCGCGGCCGCCCCGAACCACACCGAGGTGCACCCGTGCTCCCGCAGCAGCCCGACGGCCCGCCGGGTCGCGGCGGGCGTGGGCAGCAGCATCGTCGTCGCGTCGCGGACGACGGTGAAGGGCTGCTCGGCGTCGAAGGCGGCCGTCGCCTCGACGCCCTCCCGGCCCCGCTTCCAGGTGGACGCGTAGACGACGATCCGCTCGGGGTCGAGACGGAGCGCCATGTTGTGCAGGAACGCCTGGATCCCCCCCGGCCGGGGTGGAAAGTCGTTCGTCACGATCAGGGTCTTGTCCATCGCCGCCGACCCTATCCAACCGCCGGCCGGTTCAGCCGAGCTGCTCCTCCGCGTAGGTTCGCCAGGTCGCGGTGAAGGCCTCGGGGGTGGTGCTCAGGGTGGACTTCATTGCGTGTTCCAGTGCGTCCGTGCGCCGGGGGTGGGCTCCGACGGCGCGGTAGAAGGCGTCGAGGCGGGCCTCGCCCCAGTGGGCGGCGATCAGGCGGCAGGCCAGCCAGCCGGACTCGTAGGCGCGGGCCAGCCGGGTCGCGTCCCCGGCGAAGGCGAAGTCCTCGTCGGCGGGCAGGGCCGTCGGGGTGCGGCCGTCGGTGACCGCCTTCTGCAGTTCGGGGGCCACCTGGGACGGGGTGCGGCCGGTGCCGCGGTAGCCGACCCAGTCCGCGTACCCCTCGGACAGCCACAGCGGGGTCGACGGGCCGGTGTGGGCCCGGGTGGCGACGTGCGCGGTCTCGTGGGTGAGCACGACCTGCCGGCCCACGGGCCCGAGGAGGCCGTAGGCGTCGGGGTTGACGATGATCCGGTCCGCGGGGGCCCGGGGCGCGCCGCCGGTCTCGCCCGTGGTGACGGCGGCGATTCCCCGGTAGGAGGCGGCCGGCGAGCCGAGCAGCGCCGCCATGCCGTCCAGCGACCCCGGCACGAGGACGACGACGTGCCGCGCCCAGTCCTCGCCCCAGGCCGCCGAGACCGCCGGGACCGCGCGGTCGGCCAGGTCGGCGAAGGCCCGCAGCTGCCCGGCGGTGCGGCCGACGCCGAGGACCAGGCTGTGCGCGCCCCGGGCGACGGTCACGGTGCCCTGATCCCACAACTGTGCGCCGGCCTTCGGCGCGGGCCGCTCCGAGGCCACCGCCCAGGTCCCGGCCGCGGCGCGGGCCAGGCGCAGGGTGCGTGCGGCGGTCACCGGGGCCCGGTCGTAGCCGTCGACGCGGTAGCTGAGCTCGGCCTCGGCGATGAGGGAGTCACCGTCACGGCGGGTCGAGGTGACCCGGTAGGACCAGGCGGCCAGCGGCACGGACCGCAGGCGGGCGTACCCGGTGCGCTCGCCGGTGGCGGCGTAGGCGTCGGCGTCGTGGGCCAGGACGGCCGCCGCGCGGCGGTCGAGCAGGCGCTGCGCGGTGTCCTGCGCGGTGTCCGCGGGCGGGTGCGCCCCGCCGCAGCCCACGAGGAGGGCGAGCAGCAGGACGGTGACGGTTCGCACCCCGCGGATTCGCCTCTGCCCGGCCATCCCCCGATCGTACGGGTGCCGGATCCGGCACCCGGCCGCACGAAGCTTCAGGGTCGCGTGACCGAGGACACCGGCATCATCCCGACCGGGTCGTAGCGGACCGGGGCACCCGGGTACGGGGCGTGGATGACCTGGCCGTCGCCGACGTACATGCCGACGTGGCTGGCGTCGGAGCGGTACGTGACGATGTCACCGGGGCGGGCCTGGGAGAGGGGGACGCGGTGGCCGGCGTGCGCCTGGGCCTGCGAGGTGCGCGGGAGGGAGAGGCCGGCCTGTGCGTAGGACCACTGCACGAGGCCCGAACAGTCGAAGCCGGTGGGGCCGTTGGCACCCCAGACGTACGGCTTGCCGAGCGCGGAACGCGCGGCGGCCAGCGCGGCGGCCGCGCGGCCCGAGGCCGCCGCGCCGCCGGGGCCGGACAGGTGGCCGCGGCCGGACCGGGAGGCCCTGTCGTACGCGGCGCGCTCCGCGGACGGCAGGGAGTTCAGCAACTGCCGTGCCCTGGCGAGCTTCTGCTCGACGCTCCGCTTGTGCGCGGCGACCGCCCTGCGGCTCTTGTCCAGTGCACCGAGCCTGCGCACGGCCTCGGCGCGTTCCTGGGCGAGTTCGCGCAACGCGCCCTGGAGATCCTTGAGTTCGCTCGCCTGGTGGAGGGTGATCCGGTCGAGGGCCAAGGCCCGGTCGAGGTAGTCGGCCGGGTCGTCGGAGAACAGCAGCGCCAGGGCCGGGTCGAGGCCTCCGGAGCGGTACTGGGCACCGGCGAACGCGCCGAGCCGCTCGCGCAGATCGTTGACGCGTGCCTGCTGGCGGGCGACCCGGTCCTGGGACTCGCCGACCTGGCGGCGCAGCGTCCCGGTGCGCTCCGCCGCCTCGTTGAAGGCCTCGGTGGCCTTCTCCGCCTGCGTGTAGAGGCGGTCGACCTCGGCGCGGGTGTCGTCGAGCGGTGCGGCGGGGGCCGGTACGGCGGCGAGGGCGCCGAAGGCTGCGGTCGCGACGGACAGGACGCCGAGGGCGCCCCGGTCGAACCCGGACGGTGCAAGGCGGCGATGGGACCCCACGGGAAGCCGCGCTCCTTCCACTGGCGGACGAGGAACGGGCCAGACAGTAGCCCCGCCACCGGGGGCCCACCAAAGACCTTCGCGGGCACACAACGTGACACCCCGCCTATGACGCAGGTCATGGGCGGGGTGCGGGGTCAGTTCACGTCGTGGCGATTCGCCCGTTCGGGCGGCACGGTGTCGTGATCTTGATGGCGGCGGCCGGCCGGTCGGCTCAGATCCGGACGCCGAACTGGAACGGCATGTTGCCGATCGACTCGTAGCGCACGACGGTGCCGGTGCGCGGGGCGTGCAGCACCTGGCCGTTGCCCGCGTAGAAGCCGACGTGATGCTGGTCGCCGTAGAAGATGACCAGGTCGCCGACCTTGAGGTCGGACTGGGAGTAGATCCGGGTGCCGGCGTTGGCCTGGTCCTGCGAGATGCGCGGGATCTTGACGCCGGCCTGGGCGAAGGCCCAGGAGGTCAGGCCCGAGCAGTCGAAGGAGGACGGGCCGGTGGCGCCGTAGACGTACGGCGAGCCGATCTTGCTCTGCGCGGCCTGGAAGGCGGCCATGGCGCGGCCCGAGGCGGGGGCGGTGTTGCCGAGGTCGACGCGGTCACCGGCGTCACGGCTGGCGCGGGCGTCGGCGGCGGCGAGCGCGGCCTTCTCCTTGGCGGAGAGCGTGTTGAGCAGCTTCTGCGCCTCGGCCAGCTTGGACTGGACTTCCTTCTTCTTCTTGCCCAGTTCGGTCCGCGTGGTGGCGAGGTCCTTGAGCTTCTCGGACGCCTCGGCGCGGTCCTGGGCGAGTTCGCGCTGCTTGTCCTGGATCTTCTTCAGCGCCTCGACCTGCTGGGCGCTGAGCTGGTCGGCCGCGGAGGCCTTGTCCAGGTAGTCGTCCGGGTCGGACGACAGGAAGAGCTGGAGGGAGGAGTCGATGGAGCCGGTGCGGTACTGGGCCGCCGCGGCGAGACCTATGCTGTCGCGGAGCCCGTTGAGCTCGTCCTGACCGCGGGCCACGTTGTCCTGGATGGTGGAGATCTCCTTCTGGAGCTTCTCCTGCTTCTCCTTGGCCCCGTTGAACTTCTCCGTGGCCTGCTCGGCCTGCTCGTAGAGCGCGTCGACCTTGGCCTTGACCTCGTCCTTGGTCGGCTTCTCACTGGGCGCGGCGTTGGCCGCCTGCGAGCTCAGGGCCACAGCGGCAGCGGCGGCGGTGGTCAGCACGGTGACGCGTGCGCGGCTCGGCTGCTTGGGTCGACGGTGGGACGCCACGGAGGACGACTCCTTCTTGTGAGTGATCACTCGTGTGGAGGTTCGAAGGCAGACCCTAGTGACCTCCCCGTGATCACTTCAAATCCTGAGCCAAAAAATCTCGGTTACGCACCGCATTTTTTGACCTCAATCCACGTGCGGTGATGCCTGGTTGACGCTACGTTGCGTGATGATTGCGCCAATTCGGGCATTAAACCTTTACATTGACTTTCAGGTCAGTCGCTTCAGGAGTACCGCAGAAGCGACAGGCCGCGCCCCCGCCTTGGCGACCCCGTCGGCCACCTCGCGGTCGGTCGAGGCGACGATGACCGGCCGGCCCGGCGGCTCGGCGCGCACCAGTTGGCGGATGAGCTCGTCGGCTGTGACGCCCGGCTTGGAGAACAGCACCCGCACCCCCCGCGGCGGCGCCAGCAGCACCGGCGCGGCCAGTTCGGCCCCGTCGAAGACACAGGTGACCTCGGCGCCGGTCTGCGCGGCGAGTTGCGAGAGCTGGCCGAGCAGGCGCAGCCGCTGCTTCTCCAACGGCATCTGCGGATAACCGGTCTTGGTGACGTTGTAGCCGTCGACCACGAGATGGGCCTGCGGCAGCGCGAGCAACTGGTCGAGGATGGCCGGGTCGTTCTCCGACAGGGCGCGCGCGGCGATGTCCTTCGGGGTCATCCGCCCCGGTTCGACCGCGTCCACGGTCTGCGCCGGACGGACCGACACCGGCGGCAACGCCAGTTCCCTGCGCAGCCCTTGGGCCGCGTCCAGCACGGTGTCCAGCAGCAGCCGCACCCGCATGTCCTCGACGCTGCGGCCCTCGCGCGCCGCCCGCCGCGCGGCCTCCAGGGCGGCCTCCGCCTCCCCGAGCCGGGCCTTCAGCCGCCGTGACTCGCTCTCCGCGGCGGACACCTGCGCCTGCCCCTCGGCCCGCTGGGCCTCGGCCTGTTCCTGCGCCTTGCGCAGCGCCGCCTCACCCCGCTTGACGTCGCTGAGGGCCGAACGCAGCTTGCGCTGAAGCGATTCCGCTTCCTTCTTCACCGCGTCCAGCTCGACGCGCAGCCGCTCGGTCTCGGCCCGGGTGTGCTCACGGGCCTGCGCGAGTTCCTCCCGCAGCCGCTCCAGCTCCGCCCGGCTCTCCTCGTCGGCCCGTTCGGCGTCCGCGCGCTGCGCCTCCTCGCCGGCCGCCGTGACCAGCTTCACCCAGTCGACAGGCCGCAGTACGTAGGCCGCGGCCGCCACATCGAGCGGATCCGCGGCCGGGGGCGGCGAGCCGGAGTCGAGGGCGCCGGCGAGTTCCGGCTGCGCCTCTCTGAACTTCTCGGCGATGCGCTGCCGGAACAACGTGTCCGTCTCCAGCGCGGCCGCCATCGCGTTCCCCGCGAACTTGGCCCGGCGGTTCGGGGCGAACCGGGCGTACTGCCGTAGCTGGGCGGGCAGTTCACCGACGGTCAGCCCACCGAAGGCGTCCGAGACGATCTGCACGACCCGGCGGCGCACGCCGTCGGGCAGCGGACGGTCGAGCACCTCAGCGGCGCCGTCGCCCGGCCCCCCGCCTGCGCTCTCCACCATCCGTCACACCCCACTAGCTGTGCGGGCCCTGCTCCCTCAGGAGCCGGCGCCCGGCCTGTCGACGAGTTCCACCTGGTCCACGGCGTTGCACCAACGGCACCGCACCGACTCGATGGTCTCACTGACCACCTCGCGCTCCTCGACGTTCGGCTCACCCGCCAGATCGAGGTGAACGTACTCGACGACCTTCGACGAGCGCGTCACGTCGAACCGGGTGAGATTGCCGCACAGCGTGCAGCGCCACCGCGTCGTGGCGGTCGGCAGGGGAACCGTCATCGTGACTGTCCGCTTCCTTCTAGTGTCGGTCTTCCGCTGGTGGGGCACCCGCCGGAGGCCCGGCGGGAACCCAGTGCGTGTGGCTCGTAACCCTACGGCCTGGCGGGTACTCGCCGCCCATCCGTCCACGGCGGCGAGGCGGTACGGGGGTGTGCGTCCCGTTACGTCATGCTCTGTGTCCATGATCAGCGACTGGAACGGGGCTCTGGACCGGGCGATCCGGCACCCCGCCGCACCGGTGACGTACACAACGATCGCGCTGTGCTGTGTGCTCTTCGCGATCAGCCCCGCCTCCGGCCTCAATCCCGCGTACGGCTCCGGCGAGGAGCTCGCGGCCGCACAGCGCGCCTACTTCCGCCGCTGGGGCGTGATCCCGGCCGACCTGTTCGACGTCTCCCCGCGCGCCCTCCTCACCCCGGCCACGGCCCTGTTCGTCCACGGGACCTGGGTGCACCTGCTGGGCAACATGCTCTTCCTCTACGTCTTCGGGGCGATGACCGAGCACCGGATGGGCCGCGTGCAGTTCTCGCTCTTCTTCCTCGGCTGCGGCTACCTGGCCCTGTCGGGGTACGCCGCCGCCAACGCCGGCTCCGGACAGCCCCTGGTGGGGGCGTCCGGGGCGATC
Source organism: Streptomyces sp. NPDC088254 (assembly GCF_044740925.1). Classification (NCBI taxonomy): domain Bacteria; kingdom Bacillati; phylum Actinomycetota; class Actinomycetes; order Kitasatosporales; family Streptomycetaceae; genus Streptomyces; species Streptomyces sp. NPDC088254. The sequence goes on from NZ_JBIURQ010000009.1 coordinate 394,739, forward strand.
TCGGCGATCCTCGGCGGGTTCCTGTACCTGTTCCCCCGGGCGCGGGTGACCAGTCTCCTGCCGTTCCTGTTCTTCCTGCCGCTGCGGTTCCCCGCATGGGTGGTGCTGCCCTTCTGGGCGGCGCTGCAGTGGCTGGCGGCGGGGCGGGCCGGGCCGGGGTCCGGGGTGGCGTACCTGGCGCACCTGATGGGGTTCGGCCTGGGCTTCGGCTACGCGTGGGCCCGGTTCAACGTGCCCACTAGAGTGAAACCCGCCCCGACTCCGTCCCCCGAGGGAGAGAACCAGCCGTGATCACCGCGATCGTCCTCATCAAGACCAGCGTGGACCGGATTCCCGAGATCGCGGAGTCGATCGCCTCGCTGGAGTCCGTGAGCGAGGTGTTCTCCGTGACCGGGACGTACGACCTGATCGCCATGGTGCGGGTGCGCAGGCACGACGACCTCGCCGAGGTGATCCCGGGGCGGATCAGCAAGATCCCCGGCGTTCTCGGGACGGATACGCATGTAGCTTTCCGCACGTATTCCCAGCATGATCTCGAGGCGGCTTTCGCCATCGGGCTGGACTCTTAGAGCGTTGGCGCAGGCGTCCGCGGGGCGTGGATCGTGCGCGGCTGACGGCCGGCGGTGGCTGGTCGCGCAGTTCCCCGCGCCACCGGGGCGTTGCCCCTGACGTGGGCTGCCTCATACCGCCGGGACGCAGCGGCCGTCCTCGGTGCGGTATCGCCACTTCGCACCCTGCGTCACCAGTTCCCGCACCGCGTGGACGAAGCGGTTCACGTGCTCGTCCGGGGTGCCCGCGCCGAAGCTCACCCTGATGGCGTTGAGGGACTTCTCGCCCGGCGCCGCCTCGGGGGCCCCGCACTCGCCCTGGGTCTCGGGGGCCGTGCCCAGCAGGGTGCGGACCAGGGGGTGCGCGCAGAAGAGACCGTCGCGGACGCCGATGCCGTACTCGGCGGAGAGGGCGGCGGCGAAGTGGGAGCTGTTCCAGCCCTCGACGACGAAGGAGATCACGCCGACCCGCGGCGCGTCGTCGCCGAAGAGGGAGAGGATCCGGACCTCGGGGACGTCCGCGAGGCCCTCGCGGACCTCGGCGATCAGGTGCCGCTCGCGGGCGACCAGCGTGTCGAAGCCGGCCTCGGTGAGGGCCTTGCAGGCCGACGCGATGGAGTAGGCGCCGATGACGTTCGGGGAGCCGGCCTCGTGGCGGGCGGCGCTGTCGTGCCACTCCACGTCCACTCCCCCGTCCTCGCGCCGGGTGACCTTGCGGCTGGCGCCGCCGCCTGCGAGGTAGGGGTCGGCGGCCCGGAGCCAGTCGGCGCGGCCGGCCAGGACGCCTGAGCCGAACGGGGCGTACAGCTTGTGGCCGGAGAAGGCGACCCAGTCGACGTCCAGGTCACGGACGGACACCGGGTGGTGGGGAGCAAGCTGGGCGGCGTCCAGGACGATCCGGGCCCCGTGCGCGTGGGCGGTGGCGGCCAGCTCCCGTACGGGCCACAGCTCGCCGGTGACGTTGGAGGCGCCGGTGACGCAGACCAGGGCGGGGCCGTGGCCCCCCTCAATCGACACAGTACGGGCGGCGAGGGCGCGTTCCAGCGTCTGGACGGCCTGGTCCGGGGTGCGCGGGGCGTCGAGGTAGGTGACGCGGGCGTCCCGCCAGGGCAGCAGCGAGGCGTGGTGCTCCGTCTCGAAGACGAAGACCTGGCAGCCGGCGGGCAGGGCCGCGGCGAGCAGGTTCAGGGAGTCGGTGGTGGAGCGGGTGAAGACCAGCTGGTCGTCGGCGCGGCAGTCGAGGAACCCGGCGACCGTCCGGCGGGCGTTCTCGAACAGGTCGGTGGAGAGCTGGGAGAGGTAGCCGGCGCCGCGGTGGACGCTGCCGTAGTACGGCGCGTAGGCCGCCACGTCGTCCCAGACGCGCTGGAGGGCGGGGGCGCTGGCCGCGTAGTCGAGCGCCGCGTAGGCGACTTCGCCGCCCGTGACGAGCGGGACGGTGACGTCCCCGCCCAGAACGGGCAGCGGGGCACAAACCGACGGGGCGACGGCAGCGGTGGAGACGGACATGGCGGGACTCCCGTGAGAGACAGGCGGATTCACCACGCGAGCGGATACGGCTCAAGCGCGGGAAAGGGATGAAAAGGGTGTGCGGAGGCGGGGCTCTGCGGCCCTATCGCATTCGCTTGCTCACGGAAGGCTCCCTCGATGACCAGGATCCCTGGTGGAGGAGGGATCCGCGCTTGCCGCGGACCTCGCTGCCCACGGCCTGGTCTTCACCCGGGGCACCCCGCCACGGACGGAGGGTTGCCGGACAGTCGGCCGGGGCCTCATGACTGTCACTCATGACCTGCGAAGGAACGTACGCGATGGGTTCGCGGTCCCGCAACCCGTGTCCGGATCGCGGGACCGCGTCACGTCCGGCCAGTGCCGCGGCAGGCAACGTCGCGACGGGGCAAACGTTGCCTGCCGGGGCACTACGCGTTGCTCGCGGCCACCCAGCGCTCCAGCGCGCGCTTGGCCGCACCGGAGTCGACGGACTGCGCCGCCTTGTCCATGCCGGCGCGGAGCTGCTCGGCGAGCGGCGCGTCCGACGGGTCCAGCGCCACCAGGGCCGCCGCGGAGTTCAGCAGGACGGCGTCACGGACCGGGCCCGTCTCGCCGTCCAGCAGCCGGCGCGCGACCTCCGCGTTGTACGAGGGGTCGGCGCCGCGCAGCGCCTCCACCCCGACCAGCTCGATGCCGACGTCCCGCGGGTCGAAGGTCTCCTCGGTGACCTTGCCGTCGCGGACGACCCAGACCCGGGAGGTGGACGTCGTGGTCAGCTCGTCGAAGCCGTCGTCGCCGCGGAACACCAGTGAGGAGTTGCCGCGTTCGGCGAAGACGCCCGCGATGAGCGGGGCCATCCGCGGGTCGGCGACGCCCACCGCCTGCGCCTTCACCCTGGCCGGGTTGGTCAGCGGGCCGAGGGCGTTGAAGGTGGTGCGGATGCCCAACTGGCCGCGCGCGGCCGCCACATGACGCAGCGCCGGGTGGAACTTGATCGCGAAGCAGAAGGTGATCCCGGCCTCCTCGGCGACCTCGGCCACCCGCCGCGGGGTCAGTTCGAGATTGACGCCGAGCTTCTCCAGGACGTCGGAGGCGCCGGACGCGGAGGACGCCGCCCGGTTGCCGTGCTTGACGACCTTCGCCCCGGTGCCGGCGATGACGATCGACGACATCGTGGAGATGTTCACCGTCTTCGCGCCGTCGCCTCCGGTGCCGACGATGTCGACGGTTCGCCCGGGCACGTCGATGACGTTGGCGTGCGCGTACATCGTCCGGACGAGGCCGGTGATCTCCTGGACGGTCTCGCCCTTGGCGCGCAGCGCCACCGCGAACCCGGCGATCTGCGCGTCGGTGGCCTCGCCGCGCATGATCAGGTCCATCGCCCAGGCCGTGTCGTCCGCGGAGAGGTCGCGGCCCTCCAGCAGGCCGTTCAGCAGAGCGGGCCAGGAGCGGCCCGCCGCGGTGTCGCCTCCAGCGGGGGTCACAGCGCTCATAGGGCCGCTCCTGGGTGTCGTAGAAGAGTGCGGTCCCACCCTATCCAGCCGTGGGGAACCGAAGGGCCCCGTCCGAACAGCGGACGGGGCCCTTCAGTGTGGTGTGGCGACGCAGTGATCAGTGGTGGCCGTGGCCGCTCGTGATCTCCCGGTACTCCTCGACGGTCGGCTTGGCGATCTGGTTCTCCTCGCCGTAGTACGCCTTGCTCAGCTTGGCGCGGACCTTCTCGGAACGCTTCACCTTGCGCTCGACGCCGTTCTCGTCGACCGTGGGGCCGATCTCGGCGGGCTGGTACTGCTCGTGCGCGGTGAGCGTGTACAGGGCCTCCTGGCTGAGCGGCTCGTGCACCTCGATGAACTCACCGTGCGGCAGGCGCTTGATGGTGCCGGTCTCACGGCCGTGCAGCACCTTGTCCTTGTCGCGGCGCTGGAGGCCGAGGCAGATCCGCTTGGTGACCACGAAGGCCAGCACCGGTCCGGCGAAGAAGCCGATCCGGACGAACCAGGTGACCGCGTTGATCGACAGGTGGAAGTGGGTGGCGACGATGTCGTTGCCACCGCCGATCAGCATGATCATGTAGCCGGTGACCCAGGCGACGCCGAAGGCCGTGCGGGTCGGGGCGTTGCGCGGACGGTCCAGGATGTGGTGCTCGCGCTTGTCGCCGGTGACCCAGGACTCGATGAACGGGTACAGGGCGATCACACCGAGGAACAGACCGAAGAGCACCAGCGGGATGAACACGCCCAGGACCAGCGTGTGACCCCAGATGTTGATCTCCCAGCCCGGCATGGCGCGGATCAGGCCCTCGGCGAAGCCCATGTACCAGTCGGGCTGGGCGCCGGTGGACACCTGGTCCGGACGGTAGGGGCCGAGCACCCAGATCGGGTTGATGGACGCGATGCCGGCGATGGCCGCGATGACGCCGAAGACCAGGAAGAAGAAGCCTCCGGCCTTGGCCATGTAGACCGGCAGCAGCGGCATGCCGACGACGTTGTTGTTGGTGCGGCCGGGACCCGCGAACTGCGTGTGCTTGTGGTAGAAGACCAGGATCAGGTGGCCGACCACGAGCCCGAGCATGATGCCCGGCAGCAGCAGGATGTGGATCGAGTAGAACCGCGCGACGAAGTCGCCGCCCGGGAACTCCCCGCCGAACAGGAACATCGAGATGTACGTGCCGACGATCGGCATGGACAGGATCGCGCCCTGCGTGAAGCGGACACCGGTGCCGGAGAGCAGGTCGTCCGGGAGCGAGTAGCCGGTGAAACCGGTGAACATGCCCAGGACGAACAGCAGGAAGCCGAACAGCCAGTTGATCTCACGCGGCTTGCGGAACGCGCCGGTGAAGAAGACGCGCATCATGTGCACGAACATGCCGGCGAGGAAGATCACCGCGGCCCAGTGGTGGATCTGCCGGATCAGCAGACCACCGCGCACATCGAAGGAGATGTGCATGGTCGAGTTGAACGCCTCGGACATCAGCTGTCCCTGGAGGGGGACATAGGAGCCGTGGTACTCCACCTCGTTCATCGACGGGTGGAAGAACAGCGTCAGATACACACCCGTGAGGATGATGATGATGAAGCTGTAGAGGCAGATCTCGCCCAGCATGAAGGACCAGTGGTCCGGGAAGATCTTGCGCATGTTGGCCTTGGCCAGGGAGTAGATCCCCAGCCGACCGTCGGCCCAGTCGGCGACCCGCTCACCTGCGGGCGCCTTGCGGCGGTCGTCCTTGTTGCTCATCCGCGCTCCCAGAATGCAGGACCGACGGGCTCTTCGAAGTCGCCGAGCGCCTCGAGGTAGCCCTCGTCGTTCACACCGATGCGCAGCTGCGGCAGGGCGTGACCGGCCGGGCCGAAGATCACTCGGGCACCGTCGGACAGGTCGAAGGTGGACTGGTGGCAGGGGCACAGCACGTGGTGCGTCTGCTGCTCGTACAGGGAGATCGGGCAGCCCACGTGGGTGCAGATCTTCGAGTACGCCACGATGCCGTCGTGCGACCACTCGAGCTCGCGCTTGTCCTTGATGTTCTCCGGCTGGATGCGGACGATCATCAGGGCGGCCTTGGCGATCTCGTTCTGGAAGTCGTGGTCGGTCTCCTCCAGACCCTCCGGCTTGGCGAAGGTGAGGGAGCCGACCGCGACGTCCGAGGGACGCAGCGGCTCGTTGGTGTTCATGTTGACGAGCAGCTTGCCCTTGCCCCACAGCGTGTGGCGCAGCTTGTCCCCGGGCAGCGGGCCGAGGTCGCGCAGCAGCACGACGCCGGAGAGCGGGAACAGGGCCAGCGCGCCGAACATCGTGTTGCGGATCAGCTTGCGCCGGCCGAGCGCGGACTCCTTGGCGCCCTGCTTGAAGTCGGCCATGACCTTGGCCTTGACCTCGGGGCTCGCCTCGATCGGGTGACGCTCGTCGGCGACCTCCTCGTCCGACATCAGCGTGCGGGCCCAGTGGACCGCGCCGGCGCCGATGCTGAACAGGGCCGTGCCGAGGGTCAGGCCCAGCGCGAAGTTCATCGCGTTGATGTGACCGATCGGGAACACGAAGATCGACTTGTCGTGCGGGATCGTCACGTACGAGGCGATGAAGCCGACGGTGGCCAGCATGGACAGCGTGAACAGGAGGGCGACCGTACGCTCGGACCGCTTGGCGGCCCGCTCGTCGATGTCCTGGACACGGTGCTCGTGGGGCGGCAGCCCCGGGTCCGCGAACGGGTGCTGCTCGTCCGCGACGCTCACCGCGCCGTGGCGGGCGTCCTGCTCAGCGGGCAGGTTCTCTTCTGGAATGTCTTGGCTACTCATGACTTCTTGGCCTTTGCGGTCCGGGCGGCGACCCACACGGCGACGGCGATCAGTCCGCCGAGACCGAAGATCCAGCCGAACAGACCCTCGCTGACCGGCCCGAGGCCGCCCAGTTCGAGACCGCCGGGGCTCTCCGTCTCATCTCCGTTGACCGCGTTCAGGTACGCGATGATGTCCTTCTTGTTCTGCTCCGACAGCGTGGTGTCGGGGAAGGAGGGCATGTTCTGCGGGCCGGTCTGCATGGCCTCGTAGATGTGCTTCGGGTTCACGCCCTCGAGCGAGGGGGCGTACTTGCCCCGGGTCAGGGCGCCGCCCTTGCCGGTGAAGTTGTGGCACTGCGCGCAGTTGGTGCGGAACAGTTCACCGCCCTTGGCGATGTCCGCGCCCTCCGGACCGTACTCGGCCTCGGTCGGGACGGACGGGCCGGCGCCGAGCGAGGCGATGTACGCGGCCAGCTGGTCGATCTGGGCCTGCGTGTAGACGGCCTTCTTCTTCGGCACCTGGGCGCCCTGGGAGGTCGCCGCGGGCATACGGCCGGTGCCGACCTGGAAGTCGACGGCGGCGGCGCCCACGCCCACGAGGCTCGGACCGTCGGAGGTGCCCTGACCGCCGGTGCCGTGGCAGCTGGCGCAGCCTACGGCGTAGAGCTTCTTGCCCTCCTCGATGGCGAGGGACTGGGCGGTTTCATCTGCCTGCGCCTTGCTCGCGGGTGCGAACGCGGCGTACAGCCCCCCGGTGCATGCCAGCGCGAGGAGTAGGACGACGAGCGCCGCCAGCGGATGGCGTCGTCGTGCGGAGAGCTTTTTCACGGATTACCCCGGTGTCAGGATCTTCTGCGTCGATGCTTCTGGAATGTGCGGGTGCGGGCCCCGGCTACTTGATCATGTAGATCGTGGCGAAGAGGCCGATCCAGACGACGTCGACGAAGTGCCAGTAGTAGGACACGACGATCGCGGCGGTCGCCTGCTCGTGGGTGAACCTCCTGGCCGCATAGGTGCGTCCGAGGACCAGCAGGAAGGCGATGAGACCGCCCGTCACGTGCAGGCCGTGGAAGCCGGTGGTCAGGTAGAAGACCGAGCCGTAGGGGTTGGACGAGAGCGAGAGGCCCTCGTGCTTGACCAGCTCGGTGTACTCGTACACCTGACCGCCGATGAAGATCGCACCCATGATGAAGGTGACGATGAACCAGCCCCGGAGCTTCTTCACGTCACCGCGCTCGGCGGCGAACACGCCGAGCTGGCAGGTGAGCGAGGAGAGCACCAGGATCGTGGTGTTCGTCGCCGAGAACGGGAAGTTCAGGGCTGCGGCCTGTTCCTTCCAGAACTCTGGACCCGTCACCGATCGCAGGGTGAAGTACATCGCGAAGAGGGCCGCGAAGAACATCAGCTCGGAGCTCAGCCAGATGATGGTTCCGACGCTGGTGAGGTTCGGCCGGTTGACCGACGGGTGCGCGTGCCCGGTATCTACTGTCGTTGCTGTCGCCACGACCGACATTATGTCGGTCGCTTATCTCGCCCTCACTCCCGGGGGTGCCGTTCGGAGTGTCCGTACCGTGTGGAGTGCCCGGATGGCCCACCACGGGGGTGTTCCGACAGGTGTTGACGTGGTCTTCAGGGGAGTAGCATCCGCCCCATCGGTACCCGGAAGTTCCACTCCAATGACGCGGAGGAACCATGCAGGCGACCGCCACGGTGCTGGTCTACAGCGACGACGCCCGGACCAGGGAGCAGGTGCGGCTGGCGACCGGACGGCGGCCCGCGCCGGACTCCCCCGTCGTGGAGTTCATCGAGTGCGCGACGCACGCGGCGGTGCTGAAGGAACTGGACGCGGGCGGGGTCGACGTCGTGGTCCTGGACGGGGAGGCCGTGCCCATGGGGGGCATGGGGCTGTGCCGGCAGATCAAGGACGAGGTGTTCCGGTGCCCGCCGGTGCTGCTGCTCATCGGGCGGCCGCAGGACGCCTGGCTGGCCACCTGGAGCCGGGCGGAGGCGGCGGTGACGCTGCCGGTGGACCCGGTGGAGTTCGCGGCGGCGCTGGCCGCCCTGCTGCGCGAGAAGCGGCTGCAGAGCGCCTGAGGGGGCGCTGAGCGGCCCGAGCGGCTTTGGGTGGCTGTGGGATGCTCTCGGCGGCTCCGAGATGCCCTGAGCTGCTCCGGGTGCCTTCCGTCCGGCCGGCCCTGGGCGGCTTCGAGGCCGTCTAGACGGCCGTCGGGCGCAGGCGGGTGGTGTCGGGCTGCGTCTTGTGCGCGTCGGCCGTCAACGCGCTGCCCTCGGTCCACTTCTTCCAGTCGACGTTCCAGTCCCCGAAGCCGTTGCCGAAGGTCTCCATCGTGCGGCCGTTGCTGTTGACGACCTGCACCACGTCGCCCTGGCGGACGTGGTCGAAGAACCAGGCGGCGTTGGCGGTGCTCATGCCGGTGCAGCCGTGGCTGACGTTGGCGTACCCCTGGGAGCCCACCGACCACGGGGCGGCGTGCACGTACTCGCCGCTCCAGGTGACGCGGGTGGCGTAGTAGACGGGCAGGTCGTACGAGTCCGAGGATCCCTCGGGGATGCCGATGCTGGTGCCGCGCATCCGGACGAAGTACTCCTTGCCCAGGACGACCTTGATCCCGTTGCGGGTCTCGAAGCCGGGCTTGCCGGTGGTGACCGGGAGCCGCTTGACCTCCTCGCCGTTCTTGGTGAGCGTCAGCGTGTGCGACGCGGCGTCGGTGAGGGCGATGACGCGGTCACCGATGGTGAGTGAGAGGTCCTTGCCGGCTCCGCCCCAGAGGCGGTCGCCGATCTTGATGCCGTCCAGGTTGCTGTGCACCCGGATCGTGGCGTGGGCGGGCCAGTACTCCTGCGGGCGGTAGTGGAGCTGCTTGTCGTCGACCCAGTGCCAGCCGCCCTGGACGGCGGGCTGCGACTCGACCTTGAGGGCCCGTTCCACGAGGGCGCGCTGCGCGGGGTCCTTGACGGGCTGGCTCAGTTCCGCGGTGAGGGGCTGGCCGACGCCGTAGGTGCCGGCCTGCGGGCCGAAGGCCACCGTCAGGCGCTTCTTGTCGGCGGGCTTGCCGGTGACGAAGGACAGGACGCGGCGGCCGGGGGCGCCGTCCTCGTCCTCGGTGCTGACGCGGACCGTGTAGCGGGCGTCGGCGGCGAGCGGCTCGGTGCTGTGCCAGCGGGCGCCGTCGGCGGACAGCTCGCCGGCTATGTAGCGGCCGGTCGCGTCGAGGGCGGTGACGTCCGTTATACGGCCGTCCGCGGCCCGCGCGGTGATCTCCAGGGGCTTGTCCGGGTCGGCCTTCTCGGCCTCGCGGGTGGGCCCGTTGAAGGCGATCTGGTCCGTGGCGTCGTAGGGGCGCGCGGCCAGGGGGTTGTCGTCCTGGCCGCAGGCGACGGCGCCCTCGGCCAGGGCGATCACCAGCAGGGTGCAGCCGACGACGGTACGGGGGTGGGGGCGGGGGCGGGGTGCATGGCTCATGTGGATCACGCTAGGAAGCCGTGTCAACGGCGGCGCGCTGAGAGACACGCACGGGTGACACTCGTTGCGGCGAACGCAGGAGCCCGGACGCTCCTTGCGGAGTGTCCGGGCTCTGCCGCGTTCAGCGGCCGGTGCGGTGCCTCATGCCGGGCGCCGCCGGGTGTCACTGCGTGCGGTTCTCACCGCGGTAGTACTCGAACACCCAGCCGAACAGGCCGACGAGGATCACGGGTGCCGCGAAGTACAGCAGCCACCAGCCGACCGCGACCCCCAGGAAGGCGAGGGCGCCGCCGATGGCCAGGGACAGCGGCTGCCAGCTGTGCGGGCTGAAGAAGCCCAGCTCGCCGGCGTCGTCCGCGACGTCCGCCTCCTTGTTGTCCTGGGCGCCGGTGTCGACCCGTCGGGCGGTGAAGCCCAGGTAGAAGCCGACCATGATGCACAGGCCGAAGGCCAGGAAGAGGGCCGTGGTGCCGGCCGGCTCCTTCGACCACACGCCATAGACGACCGCCATGGCGAGGACGAAGACGCTCAGCCAGATGAACATCTTGCCCTGGATCTTCACTTGCCGGCCTCCTTGCTGCCCGCGATGGCGCCGGTGCCGTGGTCGGCGTACTCCAGCTGCTCGAGCGCGGCGATCTCCGGGTGGTGCAGGTCGAACGCCGGGGATTCGCTGCGGATCCGCGGCAGGGTGAGGAAGTTGTGCCGCGGCGGCGGGCAGGAGGTCGCCCACTCGAGGGAGCGGCCGTAGCCCCACGGGTCGTCCACGCCGACCGGCTTGCCGTACTTGGCCGTCTTCCACACGTTGTAGAGGAACGGCAGGATCGACAGGCCGAGCACGAACGAGGCGATCGTCGAGATCGTGTTCAGGGCGGTGAAGCCGTCGGCCGCCAGGTAGTCGGCGTACCGGCGGGGCATGCCCTCGGCGCCCAGCCAGTGCTGGACCAGGAACGTGCCGTGGAAGCCGACGAACAGCGTCCAGAAGGTGATCTTGCCGAGGCGCTCGTCCAGCATCTTGCCGGTCCACTTCGGCCACCAGAAGTGGAAGCCGGAGAACATCGCGAAGACGACGGTGCCGAAGACGACGTAGTGGAAGTGCGCCACCACGAAGTACGAGTCGGAGACGTGGAAGTCCATCGGCGGCGAGGCCAGGATGACACCGGTCAGACCACCGAAGGTGAAGGTGATCAGGAAGCCGGTGGCCCAGAGCATCGGCGTCTCGAAGGACAGGCTGCCCTTCCACATCGTGCCGATCCAGTTGAAGAACTTCACGCCGGTCGGGACGGCGATGAGGAACGTCATGAAGGAGAAGAACGGCAGCAGCACACCGCCGGTGACGTACATGTGGTGCGCCCACACGGTCACGGACAGGCCGGCGATGGAGATCGTCGCGGCGATCAGGCCCATGTAGCCGAACATCGGCTTACGGGAGAAGACCGGGATGACCTCGGAGATGATGCCGAAGAACGGCAGGGCGATGATGTACACCTCTGGGTGTCCGAAGAACCAGAAGAGGTGTTGCCACAGCAGGGCGCCGCCGTTGGCCGCGTCGAAGACGTGGGCGCCGAACTTGCGGTCCGCCTCCAGGGCGAACAGCGCAGCCGCCAGCACCGGGAAGGCCAGCAGGACCAGGACACCGGTCAGCAGGACGTTCCAGGTGAAGATCGGCATACGGAACATCGTCATGCCGGGGGCGCGCATGCAGATGATCGTGGTGATGAAGTTGACCGAGCCGAGGATCGTGCCGAAGCCGGAGAAGGCCAGACCCATGATCCACATGTCGGCGCCGATGCCGGGGCTGCGGATCGCGTCCGACAGCGGGGCGTAGGCGAACCAGCCGAAGTCGGCGGCGCCGTTCGGCGTGAGGAAGCCGGCGACGGCGATCAGCGAGCCGAACAGGTACAGCCAGTAGGCGAACATGTTCAGCCGTGGGAACGCCACGTCGGGCGCGCCGATCTGCAGCGGCATGATCCAGTTCGCGAAGCCGGCGAACAGCGGCGTCGCGAACATCAGCAGCATGATCGTGCCGTGCATCGTGAACGCCTGGTTGAACTGCTCGTTCGACATGATCTGCAGGCCCGGACGGGCCAGCTCGGCGCGCATGAGGAGAGCCATGGCGCCGCCGATGATGAAGAACGCGAACGACGTGGCCAGGTACAGCGTGCCGATCGTCTTGTGGTCGGTCGTGGTCAGCCACTTGACGACCACTTCACCGCGACGCTGGCGCCGGACCGGCAGCTCGTCCTGGTAGTGGGACCCCGCTGCCGCGGCACCCTGGGGTTCGTTGAGGATGCTCACAGGATGTTCGACTCCCGTTCCTTCTCGTGGCTCGTCTGCTCGATGCCAGCCGGAACGTAACCGGTCTGCCCCTTCTTCACGAGGTCCTTGAGGTGCTGCTCGTAGCGCTCGGGGGAGACGACCTTCACGTTGAACAGCATCCTGGAGTGGTCGACGCCGCAGAGCTCGGCGCACTTGCCCAGGAAGGTGCCCTCCCGGTTGGGGGTCACCTGGAAGGCGTTGGTGTGGCCCGGGATGACGTCCTGCTTCATCAGGAACGGCACCACCCAGAAGGAGTGGATGACGTCCCGCGAGGTGAGGACGAAGCGGACCGTCTTGCCCTCGGGGAGCCAGAGGGTCGGCCCGGGGTTGTTGGTCTGCGGGTTCCGCTCACCGGGGGTGCCGCAGGTGTAGACGCCGCCCGCGTCGGCCGGGAAGTCCTTCTTGTACCTGTCCGGGATCGCGGCCAGGTTCTCGTCGGTCTTCGCGTCACCGGTGGAACCGTCGACGTTCTGGATGTAGTTGAAGCACCAGCTCCACTGGAAGCCGACCACGTTGACCGTGACGTCGGGCTTCTCCTCCAGGCTGAGGAGCTTGGACTCGTCCCGGGCCGTGAAGTAGAACAGCACCGAGACGATGATGATCGGGACCACCGTGTACAAGGCCTCGATGGGCATGTTGTAACGGGTCTGCGGAGGTACCTCGACCTTCGTGCGGCTGCGCCGGTGGAAGATCGCACTCCACAGGATCAGGCCCCACACCAGCACGCCGACGGCGAGCGCGGCCGCCCACGATCCCTGCCACAGGGAGAGGATCCGCGGAGCCTCTTCCGTGGTCGGGGTGGGCATGCCAAGGCGGGGGAAGTCCTTCCATGTGCAACCGGTTGCGGTCGCAAGGACCAGGCCCGCGGTCAGTGCCTGCAGCAGCTTCCGCCGCATCGGGCGCCGCGGCGAGCGGTCGGAGCCGTTGGGACTCACGTAGCGCCTTCCCGAGAGTCTCGCCCGCGCGGTTGGCTGCGGCCTTCTCGCTGGTCGGTCGCCGCCCTGCGTCGGGCAGGGGTTTGGATGTTTATGCGGACCAAACCCTAGCCGACGCCCTCCGGGGGTTCGCGGGGAGGGTGGCATACGCGCCGGGGGCGACCCCGAAGGGGTGGGGACAGGCGCCTGACAGCCCGGGAATCGCGGCTTGTTCGGCGTGTGCGGGCCCGGTGGTGGTTGATCGCGCAGTTCCCCGCGCCCCTTCGGGACGCTTAGCGTTGACGTGTGGCCTACTTCGACGCTGGTTCCGCTGTTCCCCTTCATCCCGTTGCCCGGCAGGGGCTGTTGGCTGCTTTGGATGAAGGGTGGGCTGATCCTTCGCGGTTGTATCGGGAGGGGCGGCGGGCTCGGTTGCTGCTCGACGCCGCTCGGGAGGCGGCGGCCGAGGCGGTGGGCTGCCGGGCGGACGAGTTGGTGTTCACGTCGTCCGGGACGCAGGCCGTGCACAGCGGTGTCGCGGGGGCGCTGGCGGGACGGCGGCGGGTCGGACGCCACCTGATCGTGTCAGCCGTCGAACACTCCTCGGTACTGCATTCGGCGGAGGCGTTCGAGGCGGACGGCGGTTCGGTGACCCGGGTTCCGGTGGAGCGGTCGGGGGCGGTGACCGTGGGGTCGTACCGGGAGGCGCTGCGTTCCGACACGGCGCTGGCCTGCCTTCAGTCGGCCAATCACGAGGTGGGGACCGAGCAGCCGGTGGCCGAGGTGGCCGAGGTGTGCCGGGCGGCGGGGGTGCCGTTGCTGGTGGACGCGGCGCAGTCGCTCGGGTGGGGGCCGGTGCCGGGCCCCTGGTCGCTGCTGACGGCGAGCGCGCACAAGTGGGGCGGGCCGCCCGGGGTGGGGCTGCTGGCGGTGCGCAAGGGGGTGCGGTTCGTGGCCCGGGGGCCGGTGGACGAGCGGGAGTCGGGGCGGGCGGCCGGGTTCGGGAATCTTCCGGCGATCGTCGCCGCGGCGGCCTCGCTGCGGGCGGTGCGGGCGGAGGCGGTGGCCGAGGCGGCCCGGCTGCGGGAGCTGACGGAGCGGATCCGGGCCCGGGTGCCGCGACTGGTGCCCGATGTGGAGGTGGTCGGGGATCCGGAGCGCCGGCTGCCCGGGACCGTCACGTTCTCGTGCCTCTACGTGGACGGGGAGGCGCTGCTGCACGGGCTGGACCGGGAGGGGTTCTCGGTGTCGTCCGGGTCGTCGTGCACCAGCAGCACGCTGACGCCCAGCCATGTGCTGAGGGCGATGGGGGTGCTGAGCGAGGGGAACGTGCGGGTGTCGCTGCCAGCGGGGACAGCGGAGGAGGACGTGGAGCGGTTCCTCGCCGTGCTGCCGGGGGTGGTGGCGGAGGTGCGGGAGAAGCTGGGGGCGCCGTCGGCGACCGCCGCCGCCGGCGTCGGGCGGGGGGAACTGGTCGTGGACGCGCTCGGGAAGCGCTGCCCGGTCCCCGTCATCGAACTGGCGAAGGCCTTCGGGGGCGTGCCGGTCGGCGGGACGGTGCGCGTCCTGTCCGACGACGAGGCGGCCCGGCTGGACATCCCGGCCTGGTGCGAGATGCGGGGCCAGGAGTACGCGGGCGAGGAGCCGGCGGACCGGGGTACGGCATACCTGGTCCGCCGGGTCTCCTGAAGTGTCCTAGCCGAGGTGCTTGCGGACCTCTGCCGCCGCCTCGTCGCCGTAGGCCGTGGCGAAGCGGTCCATGAAGTGGCCGCGGCGCAGCTGGTACTCCTGGGTGCCGACGGTCTCGATGACGAGGGTGGCGAGCATGCAGCCGATCTGGGCGGCGCGCTCCAGGGAGACGTTCCAGGCCAGGCCGGAGAGGAAGCCGGCGCGGAAGGCGTCGCCGACGCCGGTCGGGTCGGCCTTGCGGTCCTCGGCGGGGCAGCCGACCTCGATCGGGGTCTCGCCGGCCCGCTCGACGCGGACACCGCGCGAGCCGAGGGTGGTGACACGGTGGCCCACCCTGGCGAGGATCTCCTCGTCGCTCCAGCCGGTCTTGGACTCGATGAGGCCCTTCTCGTACTCGTTGGAGAACAGGTACGTCGCGCCGTCCAGCAGTATCCGGATCTCTTCGCCGTTCATACGGGCGATCTGCTGGGAGAAGTCGGCGGCGAAGGGGATCGAGCGGGCGCGGCACTCCTCGGTGTGGCGGAGCATCGCCTCCGGGTCGTCGGCGCCGATCAGCACCAGGTCAAGACCGCCCACGCGGTCGGCGACCGTCTTGAGCTCGATGAGGCGGGCCTCGCTCATCGCGCCGGTGTAGAACGAGCCGATCTGGTTGTGGTCGGCGTCGGTGGTGCACACGAAGCGGGCGGTGTGCAGGGTCTCGGAGATGCGGACCGACTCGGTGTCGACGCCGTGCCGGTCGAGCCAGGCCCGGTAGTCGTCGAAGTCGGAGCCGGCGGCGCCGACCAGGACCGGCTCGGTGCCGAGCTGGCCCATGCCGAAGGCGATGTTCGCGCCGACCCCGCCGCGCCGTACGTCCAGCTGGTCGACCAGGAAGGAGAGCGAGACCGTGTGGAGCTGGTCCGCGACGAGCTGGTCGGCGAAGCGGCCGGGGAACGTCATGAGATGGTCGGTTGCGATGGAGCCGGTGACTGCGATGCGCACGGCGTGGACTCTCCTGTGTGGGGAGCGGGATTGACAGTTCACGCTACCCGGTCGACCGCCGTCGTCGAAGCCTGAGAAACTACCCGATAGTAGATCTTTCTTCGCTCGCACCCCCGTGCGTACGGTGCCGCTATGACGAACCTCAAGGCGTACGCGCCCGCTCCGGCGCCCTCTTCCACCGCCGGTCTCGCCGGCGACCTGGACGGCGGCCTGGCCTCGCTGCGGGGCGACTGCGCGCGGATGACGCCGCACTGGGCGGCCCCGGAGCGGAGCGCCTCCCGGCCGGTTCCGCTCTCCCTGCTGCACGGGGTGACCGTACCGGCCACGTCGGCCCGGCTCCTTGAGGCCATGCCCGAGTACGGGAACTGAGACCGCCCCCGGCCTTCTGGGCCGTTCGGGTGGCTGATCCTTCGGTCGGAGCGCGTGGGGGAACCGTGCGCTCCCCCGCTGCGTCCCATCGCTGTCCCCCGTAAAGGGGATGTGAGGTACGACAGCGCAGCCGAAGGAGCGATGCGGTGAACACCGAGCGACCCGACAACGACGACGCCGCACGCGGACCGGAGGACGGGGCCACACCGGAGACGGAGACGGCGGAGCCCGTCGACGGGACCGAGCCCGTGACGGCCGACGCGACGGAAACCGACACGGCGGAAGAGAGCGCGGCAGGGGTCGAGGCAGAGACCGAGGCGGAGGCCAAGGCGGAAGCGGAGCCGAAGGCCGACGCCGGGCCGAAGCCGAAGGCCGACGCGGCCCCGAAGCCGGAAGCCGAGGCGGAACAGAAGGCCCAAGCCGAGCCGAAGGCCGACGCCGAGCCGAACGCCCAAGCCGAGCCGAACGCCCAAGCCGAGCCGAAGGCCGACGCCAAGCCGAAGGCCGACGCCGAGCCGAAGGTCGACGCGGGTGCTGTCGCGGAGTCTGGCGCGGCGGCCGAGTCCGCGGCCGCGGCGACCGCCGCCGGCTCGCCCGAGGCGAAGCGCGCCCCGGCCTCCGAACCCGCTGACGGCGCCGCAGTCGCCGGGGGCGAGCTCGGGGATGTGGGGCCCGTGGCGGGTGGGGCGCGAAGCGGGCGGCGGCGGTCGCCCGCCGTCGTGGCCGCGGTCGCCGCGGCCGTGCTGCTGGTGTGCGGCGGCGGGGCCTATCTCGCCGCCAACGCGGCCGGCGGGGGCGGCGGCGAGTCGACGGCCGGGTCCTCCGCCAAGGACGGAGCGCCGCCCGCGCTCGTGCTGGACGACTACAACGCGGCCACCGCTCCCTCGGGCAACGCCGGCGAAAGCGGTGGCAACGGCATCGCCCCCGGTGAGCCCAACCCCTACGGGGTGGTCTACCGCGCCGAGGGCACCCTCCCGGACGGTCCCGACTCCGCGCCCGTGTACTGGGCGAAGGGCGCGGTCAGCGAGGCCGAGGTGGCCCGGCTGGCGGCCGCGCTCGGGGTGAAGGGGACGCCGGTCACCGAGGGGCAGAGCTGGAAGGTCGGCGCCGGGACGGACGGTTCCGGTCCGGTGCTGCGGGTGGAGAAGCAGGCGCCCGGCCTGTGGACGTTCAACCGGTACGCCCCCGGCACCGACTCCTGCAAGAGCGGCGCCGCCGTCTGCGCGCAGGGCTCCGCGACCGGCGCTCCGGTGAGCGAGGAGGCGGCGAAGAAGGCGGCCGAGCCGGTCCTCAACGCCGTCGGCCAGAGCGACGCCGAGATCGACGCGAGCCAGGTCGCGGGCGCCCAGCGGATGGTGAACGCCGACGCCGAGTTCGGCGGTCTGCCCACCTACGGCTGGACGACCGGCGTCACCGTCAACGGGCAGGGCGAGGTCGTCTCCGGGAACGGGCAGCTGAAGACGCCGGCCGAGGGAGACTCGTACCCCGTGCTGAGCGCGCGGGAGACGCTGGACCGGATGAACGCCGCGCCCGGCACCGACCACCGGATGGGCATCGGCGGCTGCGCCACCTCGGCCCCGCTGGACGGCCGTCCGCAGGGCAGGGAGGACCGGCTGGCGAGCCCGTGCGCCCCGTCGGCCGACATGCCGGGGAAGCAGACGCGCAAGCAGACGGTGACGGTCGAGGAGGCGGTGTTCGGGCTGGCCCCGCACTCCTCCGGCGGGCGGCAGGTCCTGGTGCCGTCGTGGCTGTTCGAGGTGCGGGGCGCCGGGGACGGCACGTACACGGTGACGCATCCGGCCGTCGAGCCGGAGTACCTGGGCGGGCCCGCGACGGCGAGCCCGTCCGGCGCGGCCACCTCGGGCGCGACGACGCAGGACGTGAAGGTCGACGGCTACACCGCCGAGGGGCGGGAGCTGACGGTCGCCTTCACCGGCGGGGTGTGCGCCGACTACACGGCGGCGGCGACCGAGCGCGGCGACCAGGTCGAGGTCACCGTGACCGCGACGCCGTGGCCGGACAAGGTCTGCATCAAGATCGCCAAGGTGTTCCACAAGACGGTGACGCTGGACGAGCCGCTCGGCAGCCGGACCGTGGTCGGCTCGGACGGCAAGCCGGTCCCGCTGGAGAAGCCGGGCGCGCGGCTGCCGTGACGGGCGGCCGGCGTACGGAACGCGGAAGGCGGCGACCCCCGCAAGAGGGGCCGCCGCCTTCCCGTCGTCCGGTACGGCTCAGCTGAAGGAGTCGCCGCAGGCGCAGGAACCGGTCGCGTTCGGGTTGTCGATCGTGAAACCCTGCTTCTCGATCGTGTCCACGAAGTCGATCGTGGCGCCGCCCAGGTAGGGAGCGCTCATGCGGTCGGTGACCACCTTGACGCCGTCGAAGTCCTTCTCGACGTCGCCGTCGAGGGACCGCTCGTCGAAGAAGAGCTGGTAGCGCAGGCCGGAGCAGCCGCCGGGCTGGACGGCCACGCGCAGGGCGAGGTCGTCACGGCCTTCCTGGTCGAGCAGGGCCTTGACCTTCGACGCGGCGGCGTCGGTCAGGATGATGCCGTCGGTGACGGTGCTGGTCTCGTCCGATACGGACATCTACATCTCTCCCGGGTTGTACGGAGACTGCTTGCCGACGGTTGCAACCGACGGGGCCGCGGATTCATTCCGGGCCGAGGGGCCCGAACGAGTCGTGTTCCGCTCTTCACCGCGCCCCTCTGCCCTTCATGCTCGCACACACGCGTGGGAGCGCACAGTGTCCGCCCGGGTGGGTCAGGGATTCACGTCACATCGACGCAATGACCATCGTCAAAGTGACGTGAAGCGGGTTATCATAGATAACGTCAGTTCGACGAAAAGTAGAAAGGGTGCGTGCCGTGACCACCGCCCCAACCCCGGAGCTCGACGTACAGCCGACTCCCCTCGCCCTGTTGCTGCTCGGCCGGGAGGCCGACCCGAAGAGCGAGCGGGGCGTCGATTGCCCCGGCGACCTGCCCTCCCCGTCCGACCCGGACCTGGTGGAGCGGGCCCGCGCCGCCAAGGAGAAGCTCGGGGACAAGGTCTTCGTCCTGGGGCACCACTACCAGCGCGACGAGGTCATCCAGTTCGCCGACGTCACGGGAGACTCCTTCAAGCTGGCCCGGGACGCGGCCGCGCGCCCCGACGCCGAGTACATCGTGTTCTGCGGTGTGCACTTCATGGCGGAGTCCGCGGACATCCTCACCTCCGACGACCAGAAGGTCGTGCTGCCCGACCTCGCCGCCGGCTGCTCCATGGCCGACATGGCCACGGCCGAGCAGGTCGCCGAGTGCTGGGACGTGCTGACCGAGGCGGGCGTCGCCGAGCAGGTCGTCCCGGTGTCGTACATGAACTCCTCCGCGGACATCAAGGCGTTCACCGGCAAGCACGGCGGCACGATCTGCACGTCGTCGAACGCGAAGCGGGCCCTGGACTGGGCCTTCGAGCAGGGCGACAAGGTGCTCTTCCTGCCGGACCAGCACCTGGGCCGCAACACCGCCGTCCGCGACATGGGCATGTCCCTGGACGACTGC
Source organism: Streptomyces sp. NPDC088254 (assembly GCF_044740925.1). NCBI lineage: Bacteria > Bacillati > Actinomycetota > Actinomycetes > Kitasatosporales > Streptomycetaceae > Streptomyces > Streptomyces sp. NPDC088254. Next base: position 414,339 of record NZ_JBIURQ010000009.1, read on the forward strand.
GTGGTCTACAACCCGCACAAGCCGAACGGCGGGCTCACCGCCGAGCAGCTGCGGAACGCCAGGATGATCCTGTGGCGGGGCCACTGCTCGGTGCACGGCCGCTTCAGCCTGGAGTCGGTGGAGGACGTCCGCGCCCGCATACCCGGTGTGAACGTGCTGGTCCACCCCGAGTGCCGGCACGAGGTCGTGGCCGCGGCGGACTACGTCGGTTCGACCGAGTACATCATCAAGGCCCTGGAGGCCGCCCCGGCCGGATCGAAGTGGGCGATCGGCACCGAGCTGAACCTCGTGCGGCGGCTGGCGAACCGTTTCGCTCCCGAGGGCAAGGAGATCGTCTTCCTCGACCGCACGGTCTGCTTCTGCTCGACCATGAACCGCATCGACCTGCCCCACCTGGTGTGGACCCTGGAGTCCCTGGCCGAGGGCAAGCTGGTCAACCGCATCGAGGTCGACAAGGAGACGGAGGCCTTCGCGAAGCTGGCCCTGGAGCGGATGCTGGCGCTGCCGTAGTCCTCACCGGCCCCCGGCTCCGTCGTGCACGCTCACGCCGGGGCCGGGGTGCTGTCGGGGTGCGCGGGGTCCACGGAGAAGACCGTCCCGTCGGAGGTGACCACCACCAGCGCGCCCGCCAGCGGGAGCATCTCCGGGAGCCAGCCCGACGCCCCGATCCGGGCCGCGTGCGGGAGCGTCTCCCACAGGACGCGACCCGTACGGGCGTCCAGCGCGGCCACCCGGCCGCTCGCGCTGGCGAGGAACACCGTCGCCCCTCGCGGTCCCGCCATCGCCCGACCGGGCTGCTCCAGGCTCGTACGGGTCCGCCACAGCCGTGCGCCCGTCTCCGGGGAGACGGCGGTGACCAGTCCGTTGGACGCCGCGAAGCAGACCACCCCGCCGATCAGCGCCGGCTGTCCCACGGGCTCCCCCGCCGCCGTCACCGCCCGCCGTTCACCGCTCGCCGGATCGACCGTCACCACACGCGCGTACGCCAGGTCGTCGCCTGACTCCCGCCTGCTCGCCTCGGCCGGCTCCACGAGCACCGGCCGACCGTCCCGCGCGCCCAGGAGCACGCTGTCCGGCGCGACGACCGCGAGTTCACGGGTCTTGCCGTCTGCCGGGTCGATGGAGAGGAGCTTGGCCTTCGGCTCGTCGACGTCGTACCGCCCGCACAGGGTGTACAGGGCGTCGCCGAAGCCGTGGAAGGTGCAGGCGTGGTCGGCGGGCAGGGGGGCGGACCAGCGGCGGGCGCCGTCGCGCGGGGAACGCGCGGTCATCGTCCGGAGGTCGGCCTCGGGGACGATGACCAGCCCGCCGGCGAGGCCCGGGGCGCCGTTCCCGGAGGACACCGGACGCGACCAGAGCCTCTTGCCGGTGTCGGCGTCGAGAGCCGTCAGGGCCGGGGGCCGCGGGCTGCTGTCCGGCGTCAGGGGCTCCGACTCCCTGACGAGCACCACGCCGTCCTCGACCCCGAGCATGTGCCCTTCGTACCTGGCGGGCGCCTTCTCGGAGCCGGCGGCGCCCGCCCGCCACAGGGTCCGGCCGGTCAGCGCGTCGACCCGGATCGGCAGGACCCCGCCGCCGACGCAGTAGACGGCGCCCGCGGCCGACGCGCAGGCCGGGGTGCCCTGTTCGCCGGTGCGTTCCGGGGCGCGCGTGACGCCGTGCTCGGCAGGCTCGCGCACGGTCGTGGTCCAGGGCTTCCAGCCGGCCGGGACGGCCGCCCAGCGGGAGTCCGCCGAGCTCGGGGAGCCGCCGGCACGGTCGCCGCCGCGGTCGTTCAGCGGACCGAGGACGAGGTAGACGGCGAGGGCGACGGCGAGCACCCCGGCCGCGCCGGCCAGAGCGAGCAGGCGGACACGGCCGCGCCGGTCGTCGGCCGGCTCGGCGACGGGTCCCTCGAGCGGCTCGGCGACCTGTTCGAGGGGCGGTCCGACCACGGGCTCGGGGTTCGTGCCGGGGCCGGGCCGCCGTGAGGCCGCGGCGTCCCTGTCCTCCTGCGCCCCGTGGTTCTCCTCGCTCTCCTGCGCCTCTTGCGTGCCCTCCGGCAGCGCGGCCGCGAACTCCTTCAGCAGGTCGTCCAGTTCGGGGCGCTCGTCCGGGGTTTTGGCCAGGCAGTGGGCCACGACCGCGCGCAGGGACGGGGGCAGGCGGGTCAGGTCCGGTTGCTCGTTCATCACCCGGTACGCCGTCAGGTACGGGCTGTACGCGTCGAAGGGGCCGCGGCCCGTCGCCGCGAACGTCAGGAGCGCGCCGAGGGAGAAGACGTCCGAGGGCGGCCCGACCGTGCGGGCGTCGGTGAGCTGCTCCGGGGACATGAACGGCGGGGTGCCGATCAAGTGGCCGGTCTCGGTCAGTGTCTGGTTCTCCGTCGCCCGGGAGATGCCGAAGTCGATGACGCGGGGCCCGTCCTCGGCCATCAGGACGTTCCCCGGCTTGAGGTCGCGGTGGACGACCCCGGCCCGGTGGATCTCCCGCAGAGCCTCCACCAGCCCCAGGGCGAGCCGGCGCAACTCCGGCTGCCTGAGCGGTCCTTCGTCCCGGATCCGGGCGGCGAGCGAGGGCGCGGGCACGTACTGGGTGGCCATCCACGGCCGTACGGCTTCCGGGTCCGCGTCCACGACGGGCGCGGTGAAGGCGCCGCTCACCTTGCGGACGGCATCGATCTCCTGCCGGAATCGGGTGCGGAAGACGGCGTCCTCTGCGTACTGGGCGTGCACCACCTTGACGGCGACCTCTCGGCCCGACCCGGACACGGCCCGGTAGACGACGCCCATGCCGCCGGCGCCGAGCCGGTCGACGATCCGGTACCCGCCGAGCGACTTCGGGTCGTCCTTGTGCAGCGCCACCGCCCCGGTCCCCCTTCCCCGCAGAGCAGTTCGAGCTCACAGGATAGGAAACCCGCGCCCTGGAAAGGGAATCGGCGCCACCGGAGCCGGCATCCGGGCTCAGTCCGCTCTCGGGCGTACCAGCCCGGACTCGTAGGCGATCACCACGAGTTGGGCGCGGTCGCGGGCGCCCAGTTTGGCCATGGACCGGTTGACGTGCGTCTTCACGGTCAGCGGGCTGACCTCCAGGCGTTCGGCGATCTCGTCGTTGGAGTGACCGCCGGCGACCTGGACGAGGACCTCGCGCTCGCGGACGGTCAGGGCGTCCAGCGCCCGCGCTCGGGCGGGGTCGCGGACGTCGTCGGGGTCGCCCTGGGCGAGGAAGCGGGCGATCAGACCCTTGGTGGCGGCCGGCGACAGCAGGGCGTCACCGCCCGCGGCGACCCGGATGGCGCTCAGCAGTTCGTCGGGCTCGCTGCCCTTGCCGAGGAATCCGGAGGCGCCCGCGCGCAGCGACTGCACCACGTAGTCGTCGACCTCGAACGTCGTCAGGATCACCACGCGTACGTCGGTGAGCGTCGGGTCGGCGCTGATCAGGCGCGTCGCGGCGAGGCCGTCGGTGCCGGGCATGCGGATGTCCATCAGGACGACGTCGGCCTCGCGTTCCTTGGCCAGCCGCACCGCCTCGGCGCCGTCGGAGGCCTCGCCGACCACCTCCATGTCTGGCTCGGAGTCGACGAGCACACGGAAGGCGCTGCGCAGCAGTGCCTGGTCGTCGGCGAGCAGGACACGGATGCTCATACGGGGTCCTCCGTTGCTGCGGCGGCGCTGGGTGTCTTGAGCGGCAGGACGGCATGGACGCGGAAGCCGCCGCCGTAGCGCGGACCGGCGGTGAGGGTCCCGCGCAGGGCGGTCACGCGTTCGCGCATGCCGAGCAGGCCGTGGCCGCCGCCGGCCTGCTGCGCCGGGGCGTCGCCGGAGCCGTCGTCGAGGACGGTGACCTCGATGTGCGGTCCGACGCGGACGACGCTGACCTCGGCTTTGGCCTCGTCCCCGGCGTGCTTGCGCACATTGGTCAGCGCCTCCTGGATGATCCGGTAGGCGGCCAGGTCGACGGCGGCGGGGAGCGCGGTGTCCTGGTCGTCGCGGGCGATCTCCACCTGGAGGCCGGCGCTGCGGAAGGTGCCGGCGAGCTCGTCGAGGCGGTCCAGGCCGGGGGCGGGTTCGGTGGGGGCCTCGGGGTCGCCGGACTGGCGCAGCAGCCCGACGGTGGCGCGCAGTTCGTTCAGCGCGGAGCGGCTGGCGTCGCGGACGTGCGCGAGGGCTTCCTTGGCCTGGTCGGGCCGCTTGTCCATGACGTGGGCGGCGACCCCGGCCTGGACGTTGACCAGGGCGATGTGGTGGGCGACGACATCGTGCAGGTCGCGGGCGATGCGCAGGCGCTCCTCGGCGACCCGGCGGCGGGCCTCCTCCTCACGGGTGCGTTCGGCGCGTTCGGCCCGTTCCCGGATGGCCTGGAGTGCGGCCCGGCGGCTGCGGACGGCGTCGCCGGCGGTGGCGCCGATGCCGGTCCAGGCGAGCAGGCCCAGGTTCTCCTGGGCGTACCAGGGCAGCGGGCCGGCGAGCATGGCCGCGCCGGTGAGGACGGTCATGGTGAGCAGCCCGGCCCGCCAGGTGGTGGCGCGGTCGGTGGTGGCGGCGACGGTGAACAGGGCGACGACGGCGGACATCGCGACCGGGGCGCGGGGGTCGCCGGTGACGGACTCGACGAGGGAGAGGCTGCCGGTGACGGCGAGGACCGTCATGGGGGCGCTGCGCCGGAAGACGAGGGCGGCGGCGCTGAGGGTCATGAGCAGCAGACTCAACGGGTCGGGGGTGCGCAGGCTCCAGCTGACGCCGCGCTCGCCGTGCGGGTCGACGAAGGAGCCGGCCAGCATGCAGACCAGGACGCCCGCGGCGAGGGTGGCGTCGGCGGCCAGGGGGTGGGCTCTCAACTGGCGCTGGGCTCGGGCGAGGGGTGTCAAGGTGCCGTGCCTTTACAGTGGGCGCCGCTTCGAGTGGACGTCGCGGTGATGAGTGAGCGTCGCTCCGGTGGACGTTGCCGGGGGTTGCCGCCCCAAGGCCCCGCTTCGGTCCTGAAGACTCGATCTCCCTCAGGGGGACCCCCGGACGGGCCGGAAGTCCCCGACACCGAAAGCTTCAGCCCGGGATCAGTCCGCCGTCGCTCAGCATCTCGCGGACCTCCTCCAGGCCGGCGTCCGGAGCCGGGAGGATGAGTTCCGAGGGTTCCAGGGTCTCGTCCGGGAGGGGCTCGCCGAGGCGGCGGACGGCGTGCAGGAGGGCGCCGAGAGTGCGGCGGAAGCCCTCTTCGTCGCCGCCCTCCATCTCCTTCAGCAGCTCGTCGTCCAGCATGTTCAGCTCGCTCAGATGGGAGTCGGCCAGCGTCCACTGGCCCTCCCCCATGATCCGTACGATCATGCGCCCTCCTCGGAGTGCGGTCCCGGCGCCGGGCTACTGCTTGTCGAAGCGCGGGGTGTCCTGCGGCTGCTGCTGGGGCTGCGCCTGCTGGTTCGTGCCGCCTTCGATGGCCTGCTGCCCGGCGGAGGGGCCGCCGGCGAGCTCGGCCTTCATGCGCTGGAGCTCCAGCTCTACATCCGTACCACCGGAGAGGCGGTCCAGCTCGGCCTGGAGGTCGTCCTTGGCGATGCCGGTGGGGTCGTCGAGGGCGCCGGAGGCGAGGAGCTCGTCGAGGGCGCCGGCGCGGGCCTGGAGCTGTGCGGTCTTGTCCTCGGCGCGCTGGATGGCGAGGCCGACGTCGCCCATCTCCTCGGAGATGCCGGAGAACGCCTCGCCGATGCGGGTCTGCGCCTGAGCCGCGGTGTAGGTGGCCTTGATGGTCTCCTTCTTGGTGCGGAAGGCGTCGACCTTGGCCTGGAGCCGCTGGGCCGCGAGGGTGAGCTTCTCCTCCTCGCCCTGGAGTGTGGCGTGCTGGGTCTCCAGGTCGGTGACCTGCTGCTGGAGGGCGGCTCGGCGGGAGAGGGCCTCGCGGGCGAGGTCCTCCCGGCCGAGCGCGAGCGCCTTGCGGCCCTGGTCCTCCAGCTTGGAGGACTGCGACTGGAGCTGGGTGAGCTGGAGTTCCAGCCGCTTGCGGGAGGTGGCCACGTCGGCGACGCCGCGGCGGACCTTCTGCAGGAGCTCCAGCTGCTTCTGGTACGAGTAGTCGAGGGTCTCGCGCGGGTCCTCGGCCCGGTCAAGGGCCTTGTTCGCCTTCGCGCGGAAGATCATCCCCATACGCTTCATGACACCGCTCATGGGCTTCGCGCGCCCCCTTCTGACGGACTCCAGCTCACAGGTCTGCGACAGGACCCACAGTACGGGCCCTGCATCCATTGACGCACTGTTCGGAGACGGATGCGCTCATCCCCAAGGACGACTGGTGAAGCCTTGGCTCCCGCCTGGGGAGTAGGAGCTCCTCAGGGTGAGCGGCGGGCAGCGGGCGCCCCCTCTCACCCCACCTCCGCCCGGTCTGTCCCCACTTCAGACGACTGGTGTTGCCGGATCGTTCCCCGCCGGGCTGGGGTCCATGCCCGAGAAGCGCTTACCCTTGGGTTTTGTGTTCCGTAGCCGTGCCAAGGAAGAGAAGGCCGCAGTCGCCGACAAGGCGCCGCTGACCGACTCCAAGCAGCCCCGCGACCCGCAGGCCCCGAAGGGTCGGCCCACGCCCAAGCGCAGCGTGGCCCAGTCCCAGCGCCGCAGCGTCGCCAACACTTCGATGACGCGCAAGGAGGCCGCCAAGCGTCAGCGTGACGAGCGTCGCGCCCAGATGGAGCGGCAGCGTCAGGCGCTGGCGGGGGGCGACGAGCGGTATCTGCCGGCCCGGGACAAGGGTCCGGTGCGCCGGTTCGCGCGCGACTTCGTCGACTCGCGGTTCAACGTGGCGGAGTGGTTCCTGCCCATGGCCGTGGTCATCCTCGTGCTGAGCATGGTCCGGGTGGCCTCCCTGCAGAGCATGGCGCTGCTGCTGTGGCTCGTGGTGATCGTGCTGATCGTGCTGGACTCGATCGTCACCGGCTTCCGTCTGAAGAAGCGGCTCGCCGAGCGCTTCCCCGACGAGAACCGGCGCGGCGCGGTGGCGTACGCGCTGATGCGCTCCCTCCAGATGCGTCGGCTGCGGCTGCCCAAGCCGCAGGTCAAGCGTGGAGCGCGGCCCTGAGCGCTGCTTCTTTCTCCGGGGGTGCGGCGCAGGCCTGGCTGAACACGCTGGGCGGCTTGCGTGACGTGGTGCGGCAGGAGCTGGTGGCCCGGCAGCTCGACGAGCAGATAGCCGGGCGCTACCCGGTCGGGCAGCGGCTGCGGGTACTCGACGTCGGGATGGGCCAGGGCACGCAGGCGCTGCGGCTGGCCCGGCTCGGTCACCGGGTGACGGGCCTGGAGCAGGACGCGACGATGATCGCCGCGGCCCGCACGGCCCTGTCCGGAGAGCCGGAGGGCATCCGGGAGCGGATGCGGATCATCGAGGGGGACGGCCGGGACACCGGCGTGCACTTCCTGCCGGGCAGTTTCGACATCGTGCTGTGCCACGGCGTGCTGATGTACGTCGAGGAGCCGGACCCGCTGCTGGCGGGGCTGGCGAGGGTGCTGGCCCCGGGCGGGCTGCTGTCGCTGCTCGTCCGCAACGGCGACGCGCTCGCCCTGCGGCCCGGCCTGGCCGGCGACTGGGCGGGCGCCCAGGCCGCCTTCGACACCGTCTCCTATCGCAACCGGCTCGGCCTGGAGGTGCGGGCGGACCGCCTGGACGCGCTGACGGCGACCCTCGCCGGCATCGGCGCGCCGCTCCAGTCCTGGTACGGCGTCCGGGTGTTCACGGACCTGGCGGTGGACGGGGCGGAGATCCCGGCCGACGTTGAAGACCTGCTGGCAGCCGAAGAACGAGCAGGCCGCACGGACCCGTACCGCCGGATAGCGGCACTGCTGCACCTGTGCGGCGTCAGAGGCTGACAGACGCCGACCGGAGTGGGCCGCAGGTGGGGCGGCCGGGGTGGGTGGCCGCCCCAGCGCGTGGGGGTCAGGACTCGTCGGCGTGCAGGTTCATCGGGCCGTAGATCTCGGTGGTGTCCTCGAACAGGCGCACCTGGTCTGCGCCGCCTTCGAGCAGGGCCTTCCAGTGCTCCCCGATCCAGGACTCGGCGTCCCCCTGAGTGGTGAACTCCTCGGGCTCCACCGCGGGCTGGACCTCCGTGCCGTCGGCCTTCTCGAACCGCCACGTCCATGCCGCCATGTACACCTCCAACGTATCGAGCGCGAACAACGCAGAAGCCGGATCTTGGTCCGGCTCCTGCTCGCAGCCTAGTCGGATGCGCAAGACCGGCGGCGACAAGCGAAAATCGGTTCGTGGAAGTCACTCTGCTCGGTACCGGCGCCCCCGCGGGACTCCCCCGCCCCGACTGTCCGTGCGCGGTCTGCGCGACCTCGCTCGGGGCGGACGCGCGGGCGGCGACCGCCGTTCTCGTGGACGGTGCGCTGCTGTTGGACCTGACGCCGGGCGCGGCGTTCGCGGCGGCGCGGGCGGGGCGTTCGCTGACCGGGGTGCGGCAGGTGCTGCTGTCGCACCCGCACGACGGGCCGCCGGTGGAAGTGCCGGCCGGGCTGCCGCAGCCCGGACGGGTGCCGGACGGACGGGAGTTGACGCAGCTGACGGGGCATCGGGTGCGGGCGGTCGCGCTGGACGCGCCCGGCACCGGGTACGCGGTGACCGGGCCGGACGGGCAGCGGCTGCTGTATCTCCCGCCGGGCGGCGCGCCGGCCGGACTCCATGAGCCGGTGGACGCCGACGGGCGCTACGACATCGTCCTCGCGGACGTGGTGGGGCGGCCGGACGCGCTGGCGAAGCTGCGGGCGGTGGGCGCGGTCGGGCCGACGACGGACGTCGTGGCGGTCCACCTCGACCACGACGTGCCGCCGGGCGCGGAGACGCGGCGGCGGCTCGCGGCGGCGGGCGCGCGGGCGGTGCCGGACGGGTCGACGCTGACGGCCGGCTCGTACGAGAACGTGTCGGCCGTGCCGGACGTGCCGCGCAGGACGCTGGTGCTGGGCGGGGCGCGGTCGGGGAAGTCGGTCGAGGCGGAACGGCGGCTGGAGTCCTTCCCCGACGTCCTGTACGTGGCGACCGGGGGGACGCGGGGCGGGGACGGGGAGTGGGCGGCCCGGGTGGCCCTGCACCGGGAGCGGCGGCCGGGGTCGTGGCGGACGGCGGAGACGTGCGACCTGGTGCCGCTGCTGGGCGAGGACGGGCCCGCGCTGCTGATCGACTGCCTCTCCCTGTGGCTGACGGACGCGATGGACTCCGTCGGGGCGTGGGACGACGCGGAGTGGGCGGGCGGCGGTGAGCGGGAGCTGCGCAAGCGGGTCGCGGAGCTGGCGGGGGCCCTGCGGGCGACCCGGCGGACGGTGGTGCTGGTCTCCAACGAGGTGGGGTCGGGGATCGTGCCGGCCACGGCCTCCGGGCGGCGCTACCGGGACGAGCTGGGGAGGCTGAACGCGGCGGTGGCCGGCGAGTGCGAGCAGGTGGTGCTGGTGGTGGCGGGGCAGGGGGTCGTTCTGCGGGGGTGAGGGCCGCGGGCACCGGGCATGGTGCCCGCCGCCGGTTCAGGGGAGCCGGGCGATCAGGCGGTAGGTGTTGCTGAAGCGGGTGTGGCGCAGCACCGGGGAGAGGCTGTGGTCGAGGGCTGTGGCGGCCGCCAGGAGGGGGGCGACCTGGCGGGCGCGCGGGAGGGAGAGCACGAGGGCGGCGGTGAGGTCGTGGGGGACGTGGGCGGCGCTGCGATCGGCCGCGACGATCGTGCAGCCCCGCGACTCCAGTTCGGCGCGGACGTTGGCGAGCGGGAGGAGGTGGAGGTGGCGCGGCTGGCCGTGCGGCGCCCACCACTTGCCGAGGAGCGGGGCGAACGCGCTGAGGGGGTCCGGGAGTTCGAGGAGGAGACGTCCGCCGGGCCGCAACACGGTGAGGGCGGCGGCGAGTTCCTCCCGGGGGTCAGGGGTGTGCTCCAACTGGTGCAGCATGCTGACGACGTCGTAGCGGCCCCGCAGGCGGGCGGTGATACCGGGGGTCGTCAGACGGCCGACGTGGGCCTCCTCGATCCGGCCGGCCCATCTCGCCCGCTCCACCCGGGGCGTGGGGTCCAAGCCGTCGAACGCCGTGTAGGGGAACACCTCTTTGGCCGCCTGCGGGAACAGCGCGTGCCCCGTGCCGACGTCCAGCCAGCTCTCCGGCTCGGGGAAGCGCAGCATCGTCCGGGCGACGGCTCTCAGGCGCCGCCGGCTCGTGCGGGCGGCGAGGACGCGCTCCGTGAGGCCGCGGCCGCTGCCCGCCTCCGGTTCGCGCAGGTAGAGGGCGAGCCCCTCGGCGGTCAGGCGCGGGTTCTGGAATGCGTGCGCGCAGTCGAGGCACTCGTCGACCACGAAGGTCCCGGGCCGGTGGTGCAGCAGGTCGGGGGCGCGCAGCCGGGTGCGCAGCCGTTTCGAGCCGCACCAGGGGCAGTCGTCGCGGCGCGGCTCGTGGATGGGCCTGGGGGGCATGAGCGGCTCCGGGGAGGGGGAAGCACTGGGACATCGGGAGGGCAGAGGGGGGAAGGCGGTCAAATACGCAGATTCCTGGCAAAGCGGAACGTATGGGATCACGATCGGGGGTGCAACGACGTCGTGGGGGTGTGGTGGTCGAGTGGCGCTGAAGCGTTCGATCAGTGCCGGTACTGTTCGGCGAATGAGCTCGCTGAATCTCGACGACTTCACCGACCTGATCGAGCGTCCCGACGGCGGGGTGCGACACGACGCGGAGGCGCGCCGGGAGCGGCGGAGCGTGCCGCCCGGATCACTGGGGCGCCTGGACGACCTGGGCGAGTGGCTGGCGGCGGCTCAGGGTTCGGTGCCCGTACGGCCCCTGGAGCGGCCGCGGGTCGTGTTGTTCGCCGGCGATCACGGGGTCGCCGAGCTGGGCGTCTCGGCGCGGCCCGCGGGAAGCGCGGCGGAGCTTGTGCGGGAGGTGCTGGAGGGCGGCCGTCCGGTGTCGGTGCTGGCGCGTCGGCTGAAGGTGCCGGTGCGGGTCGTGGACATGTCGCTGGACTGCGATCCGGGCACGTTCCCCGAGGACGTCGTACGGCACCGGGTGCGGCGTGGCAGCGGCCGTATCGACGTCGAGGACGCGCTGACGCTCGAGGAGGCGGAGGCCGCGTTCCTGGCCGGCGTGGCCGTCGCCGACGAGGAGGCGGACTCCGGGACGGACCTGGTGGTGCTGGGCGACGTCAGCGTGGGCGGGACGACGGCGGCGGGCGTGCTGGTCGCCGCGCTGTGCGGGACGGACGCGTCGGTGGTGACCGGGCGGGGCGGCGAGGCGATCGACGACCTCGCCTGGATGCGCAAGTGCGCGGCGATCCGGGATGCGTTGCGGCGGGCACGGCCGGTGCTCGGGGAGCAGTTGCGGCTGCTGGCGACGGTCGGCGGGGCCGACCTGGCGGCCATGACGGGCTTTCTGCTGCAGTGCGCCGTACGGAAGTTGCCGGTGGTGCTGGACGGAGTGGTGGCGGCGGCCTGCGCGCTCGTCGGACAGCGGATCGCGTTCCGGGCGCCGGACTGGTGGCTGGCCGGGCAGCGCAGCGGGGAGCCGGGACAGGCGAAGGCGCTGGACCGGATGGCGCTGGAGCCGCTGCTGGACCAGGGCGTGACGGTGGGCGAGGGTGCGGGCGCGCTGCTGGCCCTCCCCCTGGTGCAGGCGGCGTCGGCCCTGGCGGCCGAACTCCCGGAGAAGCCGGAACCGAAGCAGCCGGAGCCGGAGAAGCAGGCCGCTGCCGGCGAGACCTCGGTCCTGGAGAAGCCGGTCGCGGCCGGCGAGAGCCCGGACAAGGAGAAGCCGGTCGCGATCGGCGATGAGGCCGAGCCGGGGAAGGCCGCTCGGGCCGAGGGCTGAGCCCCCGTCGAACGCCCAGGACCTTGCCACCCCCGGACCGGACCGCAGACCTACTCGTGGCTCGCCGACTCCAGTTCCGGCGTCGGTTTGCCGCCGAGCCAGTTGGCCATGGCCCGGGTGGGGCCGCTCCAGCGGCGGTCGTGGTGGTAGGCGCGGAGTGCGGCCTTCGCCCGGGCCCGGGGGCGGTGGCGGTAGAAGCGGCGGGCCCAGGGCGAGCCGGGGCGGGCGAGGCGGACGAAGCCGATGAGGGCGACGAACGGGACGATCACCCCGAAGATCGCCATCTTCAGTTTGCCCTTGGTGAGCGCGGCGAGGGCGACGAGGAAGTTGCCGCCGACGGTCGCGATCACGGTGCCGCGGTCCTGGAGTTCGTCCGCGGTCAGGTCGTTGACGCCGAACGGCGAGAAGCCCACCAGCATCAGACCCACGAGGGCCGCCGTCAGCACGACGGCCTCCACGCTCTGCCGGCCCGCCTCCGTCCAGTACACGTCGGCCAGATGCAGGATCAGCGCGAACTCGTCGAGGACGAGGCCCGCGCCGACGCCGAAGACGACCGCGAAGGCGGCCGAGCCGAAGCCGTGCTGACCGCCGGCCACCGCGCCGAAGCCCCCGAGGACGGTAAGGATCACGCCGGGCACGACATGGTGGATGTGCAGCCCGCCCGCGCTGACGTTGCCGAACGGCCCCTTCCCGGCGCGGATCAGGCGGGTGACCGTCCGGGTGACGACGAAGGTCAGGACGAAGGCGGTGAGGGCGAGGAGCAGCGGGAGCTTGCCCGGCTCGACGATGTTGCGCTGCAACCAATGTCCCATATGCGCATTTTGGCCCCGGCGCTCCTCGGCCGCCCGTCCGACCGCCGGGTAACCTGCGCCGGTGTCCACACCCCCGCCGCCCGCCTCGCCGCCCGTGCCGCCGTCCGCCGCCTCCGCCCCGGACGGCCTGCGGTTCGCCTTCGGCACGCTGACCGTGCTGCCGGTCCGGGTGACCCGCTGGGACCGTTCGGCCGCGCGCGGGGGCATGACCGCGGCCCCCACGGTCGGGCTGGTCGTCGGCGGCTGCGCGGCCGGGCTGGGGCTGTTGGCCCTGCTCGCGGGCGCGGGCCCGCTGCTCGCCGCGGTCGCCTCCGCCGCCGCGCCCGCCGTCCTGACGCGCGGTCTGCACCTGGACGGGCTCGCCGACACCGCGGACGGCCTGGGCAGCGGCCGTCCCGCCGAGGACGCGCTGCGGATCATGAAGCAGTCGGACATCGGACCGTTCGGCGTGCTCACCCTGCTGTTCACGCTGCTCGCCCAGGTCGCCGCGCTGGCGCAGCTCTACGACGCCTCCTGGACGCGCGGCGCGACCGCCGCCGTGGTCTCGGCGGTCGTGGCCCGGCTGGCGCTCACCCTGGCCGCCCGCACCGGCGTGCCGGCCGCCCGGCCGGAGGGGCTGGGCGCGGCGGTCGCCGGGGCGGTGCCGGCCCGGCGGGCGGCGGCCGTGGCGGCCGTCTGCGTGGCCGCCGCGGCCGCCGGGGGCGCGCTCACGGGCCCGTACGACGCCGTCCGCGCGGCCCTCGCGGTCGTCCTCGCCGTCGCCGCCGCCGAACTCCTGCTGCGCCACTCGGTCCGCCGCTTCGGCGGCGTCACCGGGGACGTCTTCGGCGCCGTCGCGGAGACCGCGACGACCACGTCCCTGGTCGCCCTCTGCCTGGGCGGCTAGGGCAACTCCACGGGCCTTCACGACTGTCCTGTTTGTCATGCGTGGCGGGGCTCGCGGGGTGCGAGGATCGGCTCAGGGCCGTGACGCCGCCGCCTGGTTGACACCCGCGTGCGTGAGCCACCGCACGCGCACGCGTAGGCTCATTGCGGGGTCCGCCCCATCGGTTCGCCGCGCCGGTGGGACATACCCCCGGTGACGACCGCTCCCCCGGCCCGGATCTAGGGTCGGCTGTCGGGTCCGGTCGGCCCACCACTTTCGGCCACCGCAACTTCACATCGGAAGCGAGATTTCACCACCGTGACTGCTCTCACTCTCAGCACCGCCGCGGCGCCCGGCCTGCGGGCCGACGCGATCGTGATCGGTGTCGCCAAGGGCCCTGCCTCCAGGTCGTCGAACCTGGTCGTCGCCCCGGGCGCCGAGGCCGTGGACAAGGCCTACGACGACCGGCTCGCCGCCGTCCTGGAGACTCTCGGGGCCACCGGCGCCGAGGGAGAGGTGACGAAGCTGCCCGCCCCGGCCGGCTTCAAGGCGCCGCTCGTGCTGGCGGTGGGTCTGGGCGGGGAGCCCGAGAAGGACGCCTCCTACGACGCCGAAGCCCTGCGCAAGGCGGCCGGTGTGGCCGCCCGCACCCTCGCCGGCGCCAAGAAGGCCGCCTTCGCCCTGCCCGTGACGGACGCCGCCGCCCTCGGCGCCGTCGCCGAGGGCGTCGGACTGGGCGCCTACTCCTTCGACGCCTACAAGCAGCAGGCCAAGGACCCCAAGGCCAAGAACGGCAAGGCCCCGCTCGCCGAGGCCGTCCTGCTCGGCGGCAAGCCGCGCGACGCCGCTCACAAGGCCGCGCTCGCCCGCGCCGGTGCCGTCACCGAGGAGCTCAACCGCGCCCGCGACCTGATCAACATGCCGCCGAACGACCTCAACCCCGAGGCGTTCGCCGCGATCGCGCAGGACGCTGCCAAGGCGCACGGCGTGAAGATCCAGATCCTCGACGAGAAGGCGCTCGCCAAGGGCGGCTACGGCGGCATCCTCGGCGTCGGCGCCGGTTCCGCGTCGGCCCCGCGCCTGGTGAAGCTGTCGTACACCTCGTCCAAGGCGAAGAAGCACCTCGCCTTCGTCGGCAAGGGCATCACCTACGACTCGGGCGGCATCTCGCTGAAGCCGGCCGGTCACAACGAGACGATGAAGTGCGACATGAGCGGCGCCGCGGCGGTCTTCGCCGCCGTCGTCGCCGTCGCGCGGCTCGGTCTCGACGTCAACGTCACCGCGTGGCTGGCGCTGGCCGAGAACATGCCCTCCGGCTCCGCCACCCGCCCCGGCGACGTGCTGCGGATGTTCAGCGGCAAGACGGTGGAGGTGCTCAACACCGACGCCGAGGGACGCCTCGTCCTCGCCGACGCGCTGTGGGCGGCCTCGCAGGAGAAGCCCGACGCGATCGTGGACGTCGCGACCCTCACCGGCGCGATGATGCTGGCGCTGGGCAACCGGACGTTCGGCGTCATGGCCAACGACGACGCGTTCCGCTCCGCGGTGTACGAGGCGGCGGAGGAGGTCGGCGAGCCTGCGTGGCCGATGCCGCTGCCCGAGCACCTGCGCAAGGGGATGGACTCGGCCACCGCCGACATCGCGAACATGGGCGAGCGGATGGGCGGCGGGCTCGTCGCGGGGCTGTTCCTGCGGGAGTTCGTGGGCGAGGGGATCGCCTGGGCGCACCTGGACATCGCCGGGCCCGCGTACAACGAGGGCGGGCCTTTCGGGTACACGCCCAAGGGCGGGACGGGTACGGCTGTGCGGACGCTGGTGCGGCTTGCGGAGCTGACCGCTGCGGGTGACCTGGGCTGACGCCCGCTTACGGGACGCGGGGGACTGTGCGCCTGATCACTCGGGCCGATCCGTCATGCGGCGGG
Organism: Streptomyces sp. NPDC088254; assembly: GCF_044740925.1. Lineage (NCBI taxonomy): Bacteria > Bacillati > Actinomycetota > Actinomycetes > Kitasatosporales > Streptomycetaceae > Streptomyces > Streptomyces sp. NPDC088254. Next base: position 429,719 of record NZ_JBIURQ010000009.1, read on the forward strand.
TGCGGACCGCGGGTGGCTGGTCGCGCGGTTCCCCGCGCCCCTTTTGTCGGACCAGTGGGGTGTCTCACACAGCAGCCCGGCGTCTCGTCGGTCTCCCACAAGTGCAAAGATGGGGCTCGGCAGGACAGGGCCCCCACCACAGGGCCGGAGAAAGAGCGGCCGGACACCAGCCGCCGGCGGTCAGCGACGACCGGCGCACGGCGCACATGCATGGAGGACGTGACGTGGCGAACGACGCCAGCACCGTTTTCGACCTAGTGATCCTCGGCGGCGGCAGCGGCGGTTACGCCGCGGCACTGCGCGGGGCGCAGCTGGGCCTGGACGTCGCCCTGATCGAGAAGGACAAGGTCGGCGGGACCTGCCTGCACCGGGGTTGCATCCCCACGAAGGCCCTGCTGCACGCGGGCGAGATCGCCGACCAGGCCCGTGAGAGCGAGCAGTTCGGCGTCAAGGCGACCTTCGAGGGCATCGACATCGCCGGGGTCCACAAGTACAAGGACGGCGTCGTCTCCGGCCTGTACAAGGGCCTCCAGGGACTCGTCGCCTCCCGCAAGGTGACGTACATCGAGGGCGAGGGACGGCTGTCGTCCCCGACCTCCGTCGACGTGGACGGCAAGCGCATCCAGGGCCGTCACATCCTGCTGGCGACCGGCTCCGTGCCCAAGTCGCTGCCGGGCCTGCAGATCGACGGCGACCGGATCATCTCCTCCGACCACGCCCTCGTCCTGGACCGCGTGCCGAAGTCCGCGATCATCCTCGGCGGCGGTGTCATCGGCGTCGAGTTCGCCTCGGCGTGGAAGTCCTTCGGCGCGGACGTGACCGTCATCGAGGGTCTGAAGCACCTCGTCCCGGTCGAGGACGAGAACTCCTCCAAGCTCCTCGAGCGCGCCTTCCGCAAGCGCGGCATCAAGTTCAACCTGGGCACCTTCTTCGACAAGGCCGAGTACACCCAGGACGGCGTCAAGGTCACCCTCGCCGACGGCAAGGAGTTCGAGGCCGAGGTGCTGCTGGTCGCCGTCGGCCGCGGCCCGGTCTCGCAGGGCCTCGGCTACGAGGAGCAGGGCGTCGCGATGGACCGCGGCTACGTCCTCGTCGACGAGTACATGCGCACCAACGTCCCCACCATCTCCGCCGTCGGCGACCTGGTGCCCACCCTCCAGCTCGCGCACGTCGGCTTCGCCGAGGGCATCCTGGTGGCGGAGCGCCTGGCCGGCCTGAAGACCGTACCGATCGACTACGACGGTGTCCCGCGGGTGACGTACTGCCACCCCGAGGTCGCCTCCGTCGGCATCACCGAGGCCAAGGCCAAGGAGATCTACGGCGCGGACAAGGTCGTCGCTCTGAAGTACAACCTGGCGGGCAACGGCAAGAGCAAGATCCTCCAGACCGCGGGCGAGATCAAGCTCGTCCAGGTCAAGGACGGCGCCGTGGTCGGCGTCCACATGGTCGGCGACCGCATGGGCGAGCAGGTCGGCGAAGCCCAGCTGATCTACAACTGGGAGGCGCTGCCGGCCGAGGTCGCCCAGCTCGTCCACGCCCACCCGACGCAGAACGAGGCGCTCGGCGAGGCGCACCTGGCCCTCGCGGGCAAGCCGCTGCACGCGCACGACTGACCCCTCGGTCGACGAAGCGACGATCCAGACTTCCGCAATTCGTAAGGAGCAACAGAAACCATGGCGGTTTCCGTAACCCTTCCGGCGCTCGGCGAGAGCGTCACCGAGGGCACTGTCACCCGCTGGCTGAAGGCCGAGGGCGAGCGCGTCGAGGCCGACGAGCCGCTGCTGGAGGTGTCGACCGACAAGGTCGACACCGAGATCCCCTCGCCCGCCGCCGGCGTCCTGGCCTCCATCAAGGTCGCCGAGGACGAGACCGTGGAGGTCGGCGCCGAGCTGGCCCTCATCGACGACGGCACCGGCTCGGCGGCCGCCGCCCCGGCCCCGGCCGCCGAGCCGGTCGCCGAGCCCGCTCCCGAGCCGGCCGCGGCCGCTCCCTCCACCGAGCAGGAGGCCCCGGCCCCCGCTCCCACCGCCGAGGCGGCTGCCGGCGGCGGTTCCGCCGAGGGCACCGACGTGGTCCTGCCCGCGCTGGGCGAGTCCGTCACCGAGGGCACCGTCACCCGCTGGCTGAAGTCGGTCGGCGACTCCGTCGAGGCCGACGAGCCGCTGCTGGAGGTGTCGACGGACAAGGTCGACACCGAGATCCCGGCGCCCACCTCCGGTGTGCTGCTGGAGATCGTCGTCGGCGAGGACGAGACCGCCGAGGTCGGCGCCAAGCTGGCCGTCATCGGCGCCCCGGGCGCGGCTCCGGCCGCCGCTCCGGCCCCCGCCGCCCCGGCCCCGGCCGCCGAGGCCCCGGCCGCGCCCGCTCCGGCCCCGGCCGCGCCCGCCGCTCCGGCCCCGGCTCCGCAGGCGCCCACGGCTCCGGCCCCGCAGCAGCAGACCACCCCGGCTCCCGAGCCGGTCCCGTCCGCTCCGGCTCCCGCACCCGCACCGGCTCCCGCCCCGGCGGCCCCGGCCGCGCCCGCCCCCGCCGCCTCGGGCGCCGGTGACGACGGCGCGTACGTGACCCCGCTGGTGCGCAAGCTCGCCGCCGAGAACGGCGTCGACCTGGGCTCCGTCAAGGGCACCGGCGTCGGCGGCCGGATCCGCAAGCAGGACGTGCTCTCCGCCGCCGAGGCCGCGAAGGCCGCCGCCGCCGCTCCGGCCCCGGCCGCCGCCGCTGCCCCGGCCGCCAAGAAGGCGCCCACCCTGGAGGCCTCCCCCCTCCGTGGCCAGACCGTCAAGATGCCGCGCATCCGCAAGGTCATCGGCGACAACATGGTCAAGGCCCTGCACGAGCAGGCGCAGCTGTCCTCGGTCGTCGAGGTCGACGTCACCCGCCTGATGAAGCTCCGCGCCAAGGCCAAGGACTCGTTCGCCGCACGCGAGGGCGTCAAGCTCTCGCCGATGCCGTTCTTCGTGAAGGCGGCGGCCCAGGCGCTGAAGGCCCACCCGGTCATCAACGCCAAGATCAACGAGGCCGAGGGCACGATCACCTACTTCGACTCCGAGAACGTCGGGATCGCGGTGGACTCCGAGAAGGGCCTGATGACCCCGGTCATCAAGCACGCGGGCGACCTCAACATCGCCGGCATCGCCAAGGCCACGGCGGAGCTCGCGGGCAAGGTCCGCGCCAACAAGATCACCCCGGACGAGCTGTCCGGCGCGACCTTCACCGTCTCCAACACCGGTTCGCGCGGTGCGCTCTTCGACACGATCATCGTGCCGCCGGGCCAGGTCGCGATCCTCGGCATCGGGGCCACGGTGAAGCGTCCGGCCGTCATCGAGACGGAGGAGGGCACGGTCATCGGCGTCCGCGACATGACCTACCTGACCCTGTCCTACGACCACCGCCTGGTGGACGGCGCCGACGCCGCGCGTTACCTGACCGCGGTGAAGGCGATCCTGGAGGCCGGTGAGTTCGAGGTCGAGCTCGGCCTCTGAGCCCTTCCGCCGACCCGCGCACGGTCGTACGGCGCCCCCGTCGGAGCCCTCGGGCTTCCGGTGGGGGCGCCGTCGTGTTACCCAAGCGTGTAAGCCTCGTCTCACCTGCGGGAAAGCGCCCCCGCGCACCTTCCGGCACGGGCTGACGGCCGTATTGTTTCTCCACGTCACCGCCGCCCCAGGGGCCGATGCGCTGCCCCTCCCTAAGGAGCACACATGACCGCGCCCGTCGTCCACTCGCTGCGCGAACAGATCCGCGAGCACATCGTGGAGGGGATCGTCAGCGGTCGCTGGAAGCCGGGCGAGCGGATCGTGGAGCGGCGGATCGCCACCGAGCTGGAGGTCAGCCAGACGCCGGTGCGGGAGGCGCTGCGCGAGCTGGAGTCGCTGCGGCTGATCGAGTCCGCGCCGAACAAGGGCGTCCGGGTGCGGAACCTCACCGCGGCCGATCTGGAGGAGAGCTACCCGGTCCGGGCCGGTCTGGAGGCGATCGCGGCGGAGCTGGCGGCCGCGCGGCTGGCGGAGGACTGCTCGGCCCTGGAGACGCATGTGGCGGCGCTCTACGAGGCCGACCGCGCCGCCGACGGCACGGGGCAGGTGCGGCACACGGTGGGCTTCCACCGCGAACTGGTGCGCGCGGCGGGCAACTCGGTGCTGCTGCACACCTGGGAGGGCCTGGGCATCGAGGTCTTCACGGCCCTGTCGATCCGCTGGCTGGGCACGGTCCAGCAGTCGTACGCGGAGGAGCACCAGGCCCTGGTGGAAGCCTTCCAGAACCGCGACCCCGACATAGGCCGCCTGGTGAAGAACCACGTGCTCGGCTGCGCCCCCCGAGCAGCAGACCCGACAACCCCCTAAGGGGCAACGATCTCCCCCGCTCAGCGACAACTCCCCAAGGGGCGCGGGGAATTGCGCGACACGCCCCCACAACCCGCACCCGAATCCCCCAAGCCGACGCCAACGCTCCCCAGCCCAGCGAGGACCCCCAAGGGGCGCGGGGAACTGCGCACCCAGCCCCCACCAACCCGCACCCGCACCCCCCAGCCAACCCTCACCTGCAGAAACTCCGCCCACAAAGACACCCCGTGCCCCCGTCGGAGACACCCCGTGCCGACTTTCTCGTGATCAAGAGGTTTTGCCCCGCAACCCTTTGATCGATCATCGATCACCGGGTTATTGTCGCCGACGGGCTCTCACCCGAGCCCCACCGCCCTGTCCTGCCAAGAACAAGGGCACCCCGATCCCCCGACCGATGAGGGAACCCCCTTCGACTGAGGAAGGCGGCGACATGACCGACCCCCACGCCATCCAGCCGAGCGCGCTCGACCAGCTCCCCGACCGGGACCCGGAGGAGACCGCCGAATGGCAGGCCTCGCTGGACGCGGTCGCCCAGGCGGCCGGGCCGCACCGTGCCGCGTACCTGATGCGGCGCACGCTGGAGCGTGCCGAGGGCAACGGCATCGCGCTGCCCAAGCTGCTCGAGACGGACTACGTCAACACCATCCCCACCTCCGCCGAGCCCGCCGCCCCCGGCGACGAGGCGCTGGAGGCCCGGATCACCGCCTGGAACCGCTGGAACGCGGCCGCGATGGTGACCAGAGGCAGCAAACACGGCGTCGGCGGCCACATCGCCACCTTCGCCTCCGCGGCCTGGCTCTACGAGACCGGCTTCAACCACTTCTTCAAGGGCAAGGAATCGCAGGATTCCCCCGGCTCGGGCGACCAGCTCTACATCCAGGGCCACGCCTCCCCCGGCATCTACGCCCGCGCCTTCCTCGACGGCCGGCTCAACGAGCAGCACCTCGACAACTTCCGCCAGGAGGCGGCGGGCAACGGCCTCCCGTCGTACCCGCACCCCCGCCGGCTGCCCTGGCTGTGGGAGTTCCCGACGGTGTCGATGGGCCTCGGCCCGCTCTCCGCGATCTACCAGGCGCGCTTCAACCGCTATCTGACCAACCGCGGCATCAAGGACGTCTCCGCCTCCCACGTCTGGGCCTTCCTCGGCGACGGCGAGATGGACGAGCCCGAGTCGACGGCCGCGCTCGCGCTGGCGAGCCGCGAGGGCCTGGACAACCTGACCTTCGTCATCAACTGCAACCTGCAGCGTCTCGACGGTCCCGTCCGCGCCAACTTCAAGATCGTGCAGGAGCTGGAGGCCCAGTTCCGCGGCGCCGGCTGGAACGTCGTCAAGACGCTGTGGGGCACCGCCTGGGACGAGCTGCTCCAGCTCGACACCACCGGCGCGCTCGTCCGCCGCCTGCGTGAGGTGCCGGACGCCCAGGTGCAGACGTACCAGACCCGCGACGCCGCCTACATCCGCGAGGACTTCTTCGGCAAGGATCCGGCGCTCGCCGAGATGGCGAAGCTGCTGAGCGACGACAAGATCCTCGAGTGTTTCCACCTCTCCCGCGGCGGCCACGAGGCGCGCAAGGTGTACGCCGCCTACAAGGCCGCGGTCGAGTTCAAGGGCGCGCCGACGGTCATCCTGGCGCAGACGGTCAAGGGCCACACCCTCGGCCCGGGCTTCGCGTCGAAGAACGCCAACCACCAGATGAAGAAGCTGACGGTGGACGAGTTCAAGGCCATGCGCGACCTGCTCGAACTGCCGATCCCGGACGCGCGGTTCGAGGACGGGGTCGTCCCCTACGGCCACCCCGGCGCCGACTCGCCCGAGGTCCGCTACCTCCAGGAGCGCCGCGCCGCCCTCGGCGGCCCGGCCCCGGCCCGCCGCGTGCACCCGGTCGCGCCACTGCCCGCGCCCGCGGAGAAGGCGTTCGCCTCCTTCGACAAGGGCTCCGGCTCGCAGAACGTCGCCACCACGATGGCCTTCGTCCGCCTGGTCAAGGACCTGGTCCGCGACAAGGAGACCGGGAAGCGCTGGGTGCCGATCGTCCCCGACGAGGCGCGCACCTTCGGCATGGAGTCGCTCTTCCCGTCCCTCGGGATCTACTCCCCCAAGGGCCAGACGTACGAGCCGGTCGACCGCGACCAGCTGATGTACTACAAGGAGGCCCAGAACGGCCAGATCCTCAACGAGGGGATCACCGAGGCCGGTTCGATGGCCGACTTCATCGCCGCGTCCACGTCGTACGCGACGCACGGCGAGGCGATGATCCCGTTCTACATCTTCTACTCGATGTTCGGGTGGCAGCGCACGGCCGACCAGATGTGGCAGCTCGGCGACCAGCTCGGCCGCGGCTTCCTCGTCGGCGCCACGGCGGGCCGTACGACGCTGACGGGCGAGGGCCTGCAGCACGCCGACGGCCACTCCCCGGTCATCGCCGCGACCAACCCGGCGGCGCTGACGTACGACCCGGCGTTCGCGTACGAGGTCGCCACGATCGTCAAGGACGGTCTGCGCCGGATGTACGGCGAGGCGGCCGACGGTGAGGACCAGGACGTCTTCTACTACCTCACCGTCTACAACGAGCCGATGCCGCAGCCGGCCAAGCCGTCGGGCCTCGGCATCGACGAGGGCATCGTCAAGGGCCTGTACCGCTTCAACACCGCGGAGTCGGCGGGGCTCGCCCCGGCCGCCAACGCGCCGCGCGTCCAGCTGCTCGGCTCCGGCACGGCGATCCACTGGGCGCTCGCGGCGCAGAAGCTGCTCGCCGAGGACTGGGGCGTGGCAGCCGACGTGTGGTCGGCGACCTCGTGGACGGAGCTGCGCCGGGACGCGCTGGAGGCCGACGCGGCCCTGCTGCGCGGCGAGGAGCGGGTCCCGTACATCCGGCAGGCGCTGAACGGCGCGGAGGGCCCGGTGCTCGCGGTCTCCGACTACATGCGCCAGGTCCCCGACCAGATCGCCCAGTGGGTCGAGCAGGACTACTCCTCCCTCGGCGCGGACGGCTTCGGTCTCTCCGACACCCGTGAGGCGGCCCGCCGTCACTTCGGCGTCGACGCGCCGTCGATCGTCGTCGCGGCCCTGGCCCAGCTGGCGAAGCGGGGCGAGGTGCAGGCGACGGCCGTGAAGGAGGCCCGGGCGCGGTACGGGCTGTAGTTCCGCCGGACCGGCCCAGGGGGTCGAGAGGGCTCGCCTTCTCGACCCCCTGGGCCGTTCCTGTACGGGCGGCGTTCGCGGAGCCGTGCCGGGGCGGTGAATGCGCCGCACTCCGGGTGCGTCCCGCCCCTCCAGGCACGATGCTGGGACCCGTGATGGACGAGACGGAGTTCTGGGAGCTGGTCGACGCCGCCCGTGAGGCCGCCGAGGGGGACCCCGAGGAACAGGCCGAGGTGCTCGTGGACCGGCTGCTGCGGCTGGACCCGGATCTGGTGCTGGACTTCGCCCGTCACTTCGAGGCCCGCTACAACCGGGCGTACACCTGGGATCTGTGGGGCGCCGCCTGGGTGCTGCTGGACGGGGCGAGCGACGACGCCTTCGACTTCTTCCGCTGCTGGCTGATCGGCCAGGGCCGGGAGGTCTACGAGGGGGCGGTGCACGATCCGGACTCGCTCGCCGACCTGCTGGGCGACTTCGACGAGGAGATCGACGGCGACGGCGAGGAACTCGGCTACGCGGCCGACGAGGCCTACGAGCAGCTCACCGGGACCGTCGCCCCGGACCTGGGCATCCAGCCCGCACGGGCGGAGCCCGAGGGCACGCCACTCGACTTCGAGAACGCCCGCGTCCTCGCCGAGCGCTACCCCCGGCTGTGGGAGCGGTTCAAGGAGTGAGCGTTCCTGTGGACGCGGGGACCGAGGTGGCGTCGGTGCGGCCCTGGAGCCGGGCCGCCGTCCGCCGGATCTCCGGCAGGCGCGCGGTGAGGGCGGCGCCGGGGCAGGTCGTCTCGAAGCCGTCGTCGTGGCCGGCGAGGGCGGGCAGGGAGACGGTGACACCGGCGTCGTAGCGGCTGCGGCTGCTGCTGGAGGTCAGCCTGACCGTCGCCCTGGGGTCGATTCCGGCGGGGCCGAGTTTCCAGGCGGCGAGGGCCGCGATCGCGTCGAGCATCGGCTGCGGCACGTGCGTCCCGGCGGTGAAGGTGCCCAGCGCGGCGACGCCCGCCGTGCGGTGGTTGAAGCCCTGCGTGTGCGCGCCGGTGACGGCGCGGTCGATCCCGCCGGCGCGGCCCTCGTAGATCGTTCCGCAGCGGTCGACGAGGAAGTTGTAGCCGATGTCGTCCCAGCCCCGGGCACCGGTCTGGCCGGCGTAGAGGTGGCGGATGAGGCGGGGCGCGTCGGCGCAGTCGTAGGCGTTGGGCGAGTCGGTGTGGTGGACGAAGACGGCGACGACCCGGTCGTCGAGGCGGGGCGGCGGCTGGGTGCGGCCGGCGAGATCGGCGAGCCAGACGGAGCGGGGTACGACGGGCGGCCGTGGGGCGAGGTGCGCCACGGTGTGCCGGGAGCGGGCGGAGTGCGGGGCGCGGGCGGTGGCGGCGCGCTCGGCCCGGTCCGCGCACAGCGCCAGGGCGAGGACGGCGAGCCCTGGCAGGCAGACGAGGATCAGGAGCAGCGGCCTGGGCGGCCGCGCCGGGGGCCGTCCTCGCGCCCTGAGGTGGGCGGCCTGTCGGATGGCACGCATGGTCCCACTGTCGGTGGGTTCGTGCCGGTCCGCGATGTGTGGTGTGCCACCTGGTGGAACCATCGTCCCTGTCCGCACCGTTTTCCGGGTAGACGCACGCGTGACCGGTTAGGTCCTCCCCGCGCGTGTGGCCGAATCACGGCTGATCACCGGGCCGGTCCCGCACGTACTAGAGGATCCCTGAGAAAGGCGGCCGCGTGGACCTGCTCGACATCCTGCTGGTGCTGGTGATGCTGGCGTACGCGGCCTCGGGCTACCGGCGCGGCCTGGTGGCCGGCTGTGTCTCGCTCGCCGGTTTCGTGGGCGGCGCGGCGGTGGGCGTCTGGGCGTTGCCGTGGGTGATGGGCCTGGTGACGACGGGTACGACGGCGGCGACGGTGACGGCGGTGCTCACGGTGCTGCTGCCGGCGGCGGTCGGGCACGAGCTGGCGAGCCGGCTGGCGTTGCGGCTGCGCAGGGAGCTGGACCGGGGACCGTTGCGGGTGGCCGACGGGGTCGGCGGGGCCGCGGCGAACGCGGCGGCGGTGCTGATCGTGTCGTGGGTGGCGGCGAGCGTGCTGGGCGCGTCGGCGTCGCCGATGGTGACGTCGGCGATCCGGGAGTCCCGGCTGCTGGGCACGGTGCAGCACTCGATGCCGGACACCACCCCGGCGTGGTTCGCGCGGGCGACGTCCGCGCTCACCCAGGCGGGCTTCCCGCAGGTGTTCAACCCGTTCGAGACGGAGTCGACGGCCGAGGTCGCCAAGCCCTCCGGTGACAACGTGACGCCGGCCGCGACCAGCGCGGCCAAGCTGAGCACGGTGAAGGTCGAGGGCGCCGCGGGCAGCCAGGGCCGCGAGGGCAGCGGGTTCGTGTACGCGACCGAGCATGTGATGACCAACGCGCACGTGGTGGCGGGCATCGACTACCCGACCGTGCGGATCGGGGGCGTGGGGCCCTCGTACGACGCGAAGGTGGTGCTGTTCGATCCGGCCAAGGACGTGGCCGTGCTGTACGTCCCGAACCTGCGCGCGCCGCTGCTGCCCTTCGACGAGGCGGCCTCCCGCGGGGACGCGGCGGTGGTCGCGGGCTATCCGCAGGACGGCGGCCTCGACCTCCAGGCGGCGACGGTCGCGGGCCGGGTGAACGCGATCGGCCGGAACATCTACAACGACGCGACGGTCACCCGTGAGATCTACTCGATCCGCTCGACCGTCCGCCCCGGCAACTCCGGGGGTCCGCTGCTGACCACCGACGGCAGGGTCTTCGGCGTGGTCTTCGCCCGCTCCACCTCGGACGCCGAGACGGGTTACGTCCTGACGGCGGCGGAGGTGGCCGACGACGCCGAACGCGCGGCGACGGCGACGCAGGCGGTGGACACGGGCGGCCTGATCGAGTCGTGAGCGGGCGCACCACCGTCGCCGGGCGCGGCGTCTACAGGGGGCGCCCCATGAAGACGTCGTCGACGTACTCCCCGCGCAGCAGGAACTCCTGCGGCAGGACGCCCTCCACCATGAAGCCCTCGGACGCGTAGAGCGCCCGGGCGGGGGCGTTGTGGCCGAGGACGCGCAGGGTGAGCCGGCGTGCGCCGCGTCGGCGGGCCTCCTCGACGGCCGCGCGGAGCAGAGCCCGCCCGACGCCCCGGCCGCGCGCCTCGTCGGCGACGGCGAGGCCCTGGATCTGCCGGACATGGGCGTTGCAGGCGAGGCCGGTGGGGAAGCCGAGGCGGATGTAGCCGACGAGGCGGGGGCCGAGTTCGGCGACCAAGTGGTCCTCGGGGAGGTGGCGTTCGTCGAAGAAGGGCCCGTACGGCGGTTGCGGCTCGGGCGTGACGGCGTGCAGCGGAGACCAGGTGAGCCGGTCGAGGAGGGCGAGGGCGTCGTCGTCGGCGGGCCGGGCCGGGCGTATGCGCGGGGCGTCGGGGGCGGTGGGCATGCGGGTCACCCTATGGTCCGTCCGCCGGGTTCGGGGCGGGGTTTTCCGCGGGTTCCGGGCAGGATGGCGGCATGGTAGCTACGCGAATCGTGGTGGCCGGCGCGTCCGGTCTCATCGGCGGCGCCCTGGTGCGGTCCCTGGCCGCGGACGGGCACGAGGTGGTGCGCCTGGTGCGCCGTGAGCCCCGGGGCGACGGCGAGGTGCGCTGGGATCCGGAGCGGGGGCGGGTGGACGAGGCCGGGCTCGCGGGGTGCGACGCGGTGGTCAATGTGGCGGGTGCGGGCGTGGGCGACCACCGCTGGACGGACGCCTACAAGAAGCGGATCCACGACAGCCGGGTGCACGGCACGGCGGCGCTGGCCCGTGCGGTGGCCTCGCTGCCCGAGCGGGACCGGCCGGGGGTCCTCGTCAACGGCAGTGCCATCGGCTTCTACGGCGAGACGGGCGAGCGGGTCGTCGACGAGGACGCGCCCGCCGGGCGGGGTTTCCTGCCGGAGCTGTGCGTGGAGTGGGAGGCGGCCGCGGCCCCCGCCGCGGAGGCGGGCGTGCGGACGGTGTTCGCGCGCACCGGGCTGGTCGTCGCCCGGGGCGGCGGCGCCTGGGGGCGGCTGTTCCCGCTCTTCCAGGCCGGGTTGGGCGGGCGGATGGGCGACGGACGGCAGTACTGGTCGTACGTGTCGCTGCACGACGAGGTCGCGGCGCTGCGGCATCTGCTGGACCGGGACGACCTCTCGGGGCCGTTCAACCTGACCGCGCCGGAGCCGCTGACGAACCGTGAGATCACGGCGGCGATGGGGCGGGTGCTGCGCCGGCCGACGCTGTTCCCGGTGCCGGCGCCGGTGTTGCGGGCGGCGCTGGGCGAGATGGCCGGGGATGTGCTGGGCAGCGCACGGGTGGTGCCGAAGCGGCTGCTGGAGTCCGGGTTCACCTTCGCGTTCCCCGGGATCGAGGACGCCCTGCGCGCTGCCTGAGGTGCCGTCAGTTCACTGTCGGGTCGGGCGCTTCCGACCAAGGGCCGTATGCGACCGCCGTGCGACCGTGCCCCGTCCATGTGCGACTGTTCCCGACCGTTCGCGGCCCTACCCTCGATCCGAACTCGGGTATCCCGGAAGCCTGTTGGGGGCATCACGTCTCCACCGGCCGCGCAACCTCGAGGCGAGGAGGGGCACGTGCTTGAGCCCGCTTACCAGGCAGACGTCGTCATCGTGGGGGCCGGGGTCGCCGGTCTCTCCGCGGCGCATCGGCTGACCGGCGCAGGAGTGACGACGACGGTCCTGGAGGCCGCCCCTTGCGTGGGCGGCCGCATGGCGACCGAGAAGGTCGACGGTTTCCGGCTCGACCGCATCGGACAGCTGCTGTCCACGGCGTATCCCGAACTGGCGCTCACCCCGGGGCTGGACGCGCTGGTACTGCGTCCGTTCGCCCCGGGAGTGCTGCTGCACAGCGACGGGAGCCGCCACCGTGCGGGCGCACAGCCAGGCGTGGGAGGTGCGCGGAGCGCGAGGGGCGCACTTCATGCCGTGCGCGCCCTGGCGAGCGCCCCTCGGCCGGGGGCGCTGCCTCGGCCCGGGGGGCTGTCCAAGCCGCGTCCTGCCGCGCCCGGGGCCGTGGCGGCCCCGCCGCGGGTGCGTGCGGGGGCGCCGCTGGGCACCGCCGTGGACCAGGCGCGGCTCGGCGCCGCGCTGACCCGGCTCGCGGCCACGCCCGTGGAGCAGCTGCTGCGCCGCCCCGAGGCGCCGGCCGCGCAGGCCCTGGCGGCCCGCGGGCTGCCCGCCCGTACGATCGACGGCTTCCTTCGTCCGCTGCTCGCCGCGCTGCTGTGCGATCCGGAGCTCACCACCTCCAGCCGGTGCGCCGACTTCGCGCTGCACGCGTTCGCCGCCGGGCGGCTGTGCCTGCCGGAGGGCGGCGCGGACGTGCTGCCGGAGCTGCTCGCGCGGACGCTGCCGGCGGGCACCGTGCACACGGGGGTGCGGGTCACCTCGGTGTCGACGACCGAGGTGACCACGGCCGAGCACGGGGTGTTCCGGTGCCGGGCGGTGCTGGTGGCGACCGACGCCCGTACGGCGGCGGAGCTGCTGCCCGGGCTGCGGGTGCCCGACTTCCACCCCGTGACGGTCCTGCACCACACGACCGACGAGCCGCCGGCGACCGGGGCCTCGCTGGTCCTGGACGCCGACCGGGGCGGTCCGGTCGCCCACACGGCGGTGGTCAGCGGGGTCGACCCGAGCCGGGCGCCGGCCGGGCGGACGCTGATCTCCTCCACGGTCCTCGGCCCGCCGCCGGCCGGTGTGGACACCGCGGTCCGCATCCATCTCGCCCGGCTGTACGGCGTCCCGACCGCCCGCTGGGAGACGCTGGCCGTGCACCACACCCCGGAGGCGGTCCCCGCGATGCCGGCTCCGCACGATCTGCGGCGGCCGGTGCGGTTGCTGGCGGGGCTGTACGTGTGCGGCGACCACCGGGACACCAGCACCGTGCAGGGGGCGTTGCACTCGGCTCACCGGGCGGCGGCGGCGATCCTGGCCGACCTCGGGGCCGCCGGGTCCCTCCACTCGGCCGACCCCGCACCGACGGCGCCCCGGCAGGCAGCGGCCTGAACGCGGAGGTGGGGCCCCTGGGGAGGCCGCCCACGCAGGCGGGGGGCGGGCGAAGCAACCGCCCGCCCCCCGCCTCCACCCGTCAGCCCAGTGCCGCCACCCTCTCGCGGTACACCCGGGCCGGGCCCGCGTCCCGGTAGGGCTCCAGGCGTCGCTCGAAGTCCCGTACGTACTCCACCGCCCGCACGGAGCGCATCTCGGCGGCCTGGCCCGCGGCCTCGGCCGCCAGCAGGCACGCCTGTTCCAGCTCCCCCAGGCCCAGTCGCGCCGACGCCAGCACCACCCGGCACAGGAGCCGGCTGCGCGCGTACCCCGCGGGGCGCAGCCGCAGGGACCGTTCGGCGTGCTGCGCCGCCGCCCGGAACTGCTGCAGGTCCCGGTGGCAGTGCCCGAATTCGTCGGCGAGCTGCCCCTCGTCGAAGAACCGGGCCCAGAACGGCACCTCGTCCCCCGGCTTGGCCGTCTCCAGCGCCCGCTCCGCCCGCACCAGGGAGGCGGTGCACGCCCGCACCTCGCCCAGCGTCCCGTGCCCCCGCGCCTCCGCCGCGTGCAGCAGCGCCTGGACGACGGGCGGCGCGCCGCCGCCGACGCCCTGCTGGGCGACGCGCGCGAGCTGCACCGCCTCCCGCCCGTGACCGAGGTAGACGGCCTGTCGGCTCATGGTGACCAGCACGTACGCCCCGTAGGCCCGGTCGCCCGCGGCCTGCGACAGCCGCAGCGCCTGTACGAAGTACCGCTGGGCGAGCCCGTGCGCGGCGATGTCGAAGGAGGTCCAGCCGGCGAGGCGGGTGAGGTCGGCGGCGGCGGCGAAGAGCCGGCGTCCGGTCTGCTCGCCGTAGGCGCCGCGCAGCATCGGCTCGCACTCGTGCTCCAGGTAGCGCACGAGGGCCTGGCGGGCGTGGCCGCCGCCGTACATGTCGTCGAGGGTGCGGAAGAGCTCGCCGACGGAGCGGAGCGCCGCGATGTCGCCGCCGGTGACCCGCTGGCCGGGGCCGCGCTCGACGGGGCCCCGCTGCCGGGGCACCCCGGACCCGCCGGGCCCGGCCCTGCCGACGCCGCCCGGCGGGGCGGCGGGCCTGCCCCCGGGACGCGCCTGGGACGGCACCCGGGCCACCGCGGCCGCACCGCCCGGCGCGGGGAGCGCCCCGGCTCCCGCGACGGCGGGGGCCGACGCCGGGGCCACGGCCCCCGCCGCCAGCCCCGACACCCCCGCCGATGGTTGTTCGCGCGCGACCCTGTCGTCCGCGCGCCCGATCAGCCAGTCCCTGCTGGGCACCACGAGACCCGCCGGGGTGAAGGCGATCTTGCGGAGTTCGGCATGGCTGCCGGAGTCCTTGCGCCAGAGTCCGCCGACGATGTCGACGGCCTCCTCGGGCGTGCCGGCGAACTCCAGCCCCGCGTACACGGGCGCGCAGGCGTCCAGGCCGAGGTCCTGGGCGGTCAGCCGGCGGCCCAGGCGCCGGGTGAAGACCTCGGCGATCAGGGCGGGGGTGGTGCCCCGGGGCTGCTGGCCGCGCAGCCACCGGGTGACGGAGGTCTTGTCGTATCTGAGGTCCAGGCCGTGTTCGAGACCGAGCTGGTCGACGCGCCGGGCCAGACCCGCGTTGGAGAAGCCCGCTTCTGCGATGAGCGCGGCGAGTTGGCGGTTGGGAGTGCGCTGCGCGGGTCGTTCCGTCATCTGCGGTGCGGTCTCCTGCCTTCCGGGCTGCTGAAGTGCCCGGATTGCCCTGTGAGCAGCCCTAATGGCCTCGTGAACGGCGCGAATGTAGCTGAGCGTGAGCATGCGGTCGCACATCTCGCCGTTCATTCATCCGATCGTGTGAGGATTGGCCGCACGGCTGACGTGCCGGGGGCGGACGTACAGTGGCGTGGGCGCGGTTCGCGCCAGTCACGTCTAAGGAGGCGCTTCACCGTGAGCGAGCTGCGGTTCGTCCGTATGGGGTTCGGCGCGGACGCCGTCGAGTACCAGGAGGCCTGGGACGAGCAGCGCCGGGTGCACGCGGCCCGGTTCGCGGACGAGGTCCCCGACACCGTCCTGCTGCTGGAGCACCCCCCGGTGTACACGGCGGGCCGGCGCACGGCGGACGACGAGCGGCCGCTGGACGGAACGCCGGTCGTCGACGTGGACCGCGGCGGGAAGATCACCTGGCACGGCCCGGGCCAGCTGGTCGGCTACCCCATCCAGAAGCTCCCGCGCCCGGTCGACGTCGTCGCCCACCTGCGCCGCCTGGAGGACGCGATGATCCGGGTCTGCGCGGAGTTCGGCGTGGAGACCAGCCGGGTGGAGGGCCGGGCCGGGGTCTGGGTCCTCGGCGACCCGGTGGAGCAGCGCCCCGCGCTGGGCGGGCTCTCCCTCGACTTCGACCCCCGGCTGACCGACGACGAGTTCGACCCCCGCCTCAACGGCCCCGAGTACGCCCCCTCCAACGCCGGCCAGCGACGCGAGGACCGCAAGATCTGCGCCATGGGCATCCGGGTCGCCAAGGGCGTCACCATGCACGGCTTCGCCCTGAACGTGAACCCGGACACATCCAACTTCGACAAGATCATCCCATGCGGCATCCGCGACGCGGGCGTCACCTCCCTCTCCCACGAGCTGGGCCGCGAGGTGACCATCGAGGAGGTTCTGCCGGTCGTGGAGCGCCATCTGACGGACGTACTGGGGAACGCCGACCTGAAGCCGCGGGTCATCGAGGAGACGCCGGCACCACTCAGCCCGTCCGGCGCTTGAGGACGAGGCCGTCAGGCCGAAGCGGGAGCCTGGGGGCGGCAGCCCCCAGCGGGGCCGACACCCGCACCGGGTTTCGAATCAACGGGCGTACGCTTAAAGCCGCCGAAGAATCAATCGCTAGGGAGCCGGTCGTGTCCGCAGTCGCACCCGACGGACGCAAGATGCTGCGCCTGGAGGTCCGCAACAGCCAGACCCCCATCGAGCGCAAGCCCGAGTGGATCAAGACCCGGGCGAAAATGGGCCCCGAGTACACGCAGATGCAGAAGCTCGTGAAGAGCGAGGGGCTGCACACCGTCTGCCAGGAAGCCGGCTGTCCCAACATCTACGAGTGCTGGGAGGACCGCGAGGCGACGTTCCTCATCGGCGGCGACCAGTGCACCCGGCGCTGCGACTTCTGCCAGATCGACACCGGCAAGCCCGAGGCCCTCGACCGGGACGAGCCGCGCCGCGTGGGCGAGTCCGTGGTCACCATGGACCTGAACTACGCCACCATCACCGGCGTCGCCCGCGACGACCTGGAGGACGGCGGCGCCTGGCTGTACGCGGAGACCGTGCGCCAGATCCACCAGCAGACCTCGGGGCGCGAGGGCGGCCACACCAAGGTCGAACTGCTCGCCCCCGACTTCAACGCCGTCCCGGAGCTGCTGCGCGAGGTCTTCGACTCCCGGCCCGAGGTCTTCGCGCACAACGTCGAGACCGTGCCCCGCATCTTCAAGCGGATCCGCCCCGGCTTCCGCTACGAGCGCTCCCTCGGCGTCCTGACCGCCGCCCGCGACTACGGGCTCGTCACCAAGTCGAACCTGATCCTCGGGATGGGCGAGACTCGTGAGGAGGTCAGCGAGGCGCTGCGCCAGCTGCACGAGGCGGGTTGCGAGCTCATCACCATCACCCAGTACCTGCGGCCCTCGGTGCGCCACCACCCGGTGGAGCGCTGGGTGAAGCCGCAGGAGTTCGTCGAGCTGAAGGAGGAGGCCGAGGAGATCGGCTTCTCCGGTGTGATGTCGGGTCCGCTGGTGCGCTCGTCGTACCGCGCCGGGCGGCTCTACGGGATGGCGATGGAGTCGCGCGAGTCCTCCGCTTCGCGGCGCGGCGGCGAGGTCGCCGCAGCCCAGGCCGTCTGACGCCGGGTCAACCGCCGTTCCCCGGATGGCCGCGGGGCAAGCGTGTGAATTCGGGCACAAGCGGCTACTGGCCGGTAGCGGCCGAAACGACGCGGTCCTGACCGTCCTCGCAGATGAGGGCATACGTCAGGGCCGCGTCGGCGTTTATGCCCAGCGCACCGGGGCTTCATGGACGTTTGACCGGTCGGTCACGCCCTGGTAACACCGAACAGTGACGCTGGTATCACTTCACGTCGATCACGTCGTTTCGTGCCCAAGCCGCACTGAGGGGGACCTCCACATGCAGGCCGCGCCCGTCCGCGCCACCGCGATCCCTTCCTTCACCGACGCCCTGCGCGCCGTCGAGTCCCTGCTCATGAGCGGCGGCCAGCGCACCGCCCGGCGCAACGCCTGGACCTCCGTGCTGGAGGACCGCCGCCGCGCCAAGGACCGTTTCGAGGCGCAGCGCGTCCTCGAGGAGTTCACCTCCGTCACCCCCTGACCGGCCCCGGCCTTCCAGCAGCCGGACACTGCCGTCGTCGGCGCCGCCGGGGCCACGTAGACTGCGTGGCATGGCGAGGAAGGACACGGCGGCGGACGCCGCTAACCCCGGGCGACTGAAGCAGATCGCCCTGACCTACAAGATGACTCGCAAGGCCGACAAGAAGATCGGTCTTGTGCTCGCGGCTGTCGGAATCGTCACCTTCGGTGTCTTCCTCGCGATCGGCTTCTTGATCGGCCACCCCATCTATCTCGGCATCCTGGGCCTCCTGCTCGCCTTCCTCGCGACGGCGATCGTGTTCGGCCGCAGGGCCGAGCGGGCCGCCTTCGGCCAGATGGAAGGCCAGCCGGGCGCTGCGGCGGCCGTCCTGGACAACGTCGGCCGAGGATGGACCACCACCCCGGCGGTGGCCATGAACCGCAGCCAGGACGTGGTGCACCGGGCCGTCGGCAAGGCCGGCATCGTCCTGGTCGCCGAGGGCAACCCGAACCGGGTGAAGGGCCTGCTGGCCGCCGAGAAGAAGAAGATGAACCGCGTGGTCGCGGATGTCCCGGTGCACGACCTGATCGTGGGCACGGGCGAGGGACAGGTCGAGCTGAAGAAGCTGCGGACCACCATGCTGAAGCTGCCGCGGGTGCTGACCGGCCCCCAGGTGACGTCCACCAACGACCGGCTGCGCGCCATGGGCGACCTGATGAGCAACATGCCGCTGCCCAAGGGCCCGATGCCCAAGGGCATGCGCATGCCGAGGGGCGGCCCGAAGGCCCGCTGACCCCAGTCCGACCCCCGTCGACGACGAAGGAGGGGCGCCCGGTCGACCGGGCGCCCCTCCTTCGTCTCTTCTCTTCGAAACACGCCCTAGATGTATTGGCCCGCAGCGTTGTTCACACGGCTGATGGGTGGCTGGCCTCCGAGTGCGGTGTGGCAGCGATGGTAGTTGTAGCCGTGGAGGAAGTCGTCGAGGGC